>JANOYV010000072.1:0-11041 GCA_031429105.1 Hyphomicrobiaceae bacterium
GGTCCGCCGAAGCCGCGCATGGGATACAAGGCACCGCCTGAAGCGCATCAGTTCAAGAAGGGCAGGTCGGGTAATCCGCGTGGTCGGCCCAAGGGCGCGAAGGGCAAGAGGCAGATCGCCGAAAAGGTGCTCCTTGAAAAATACGAAGTCGTCGAAGGCGATCGCAAAGTTCAGCGAACGACGCTCGAGCTCATCCTGCTCACCTTGCGCAATAAGTCATTCAAGGGCAGCAACCGTGCCTTCAAGGATATGGAGAAGCTTTCTGCAAAGTACGATCCGCAGCCGCAGACGAAGGCGCCGGGTCTATTGGTTGTGCCAGGCCGGCTCACGATGGAGTCATGGCGCGCGTTGTTCGAGGCGAAGAACGATCCGACGCAGCGCAACGAGGATGAAGAATAGAGCAACGCTGGCGATCAGCCGTCCAATTCTTTTTGAATCGCCGCGGCCAGAGCGTATACGTCGTCGTAACGATAAGGGCGGCAGCGGTCATTCGCCGTTGCCTTAAGGCTTGGCACCAGTGCGTATTTCTCCGGCTGATCTGTCGAGACTGTCGGAACGACCACCATCGGGATCAGCCAGGAGGCAGCGAGTGCCATGCGCGCTGGCTCGAAGACGAGTACCGCGGCTTGCGTTGGTAGTTAAGCGTGTACCGTCCGGGAGCCTGTGCGGCTTGTTCTCAATTGAGCACCGGGGTCTGCACCATCGTCCCTTGGGAACTTGCTCCGCCCCGGGGCGTTGAGCTGTTGGGATAACAAAGGAGTAATTACTATGTGGAACCGTCGTGCAGTCGTGAGCTTGCTGGCAACAGTAGGCGTTGTCGCTGGATCGGCAAACGCCCTTGCCCAGAAGAAGGAAAAGAAAAAAAATCACAAGGAAGCGCGTGGCCTTCTCGGTGACAAGCTCAAGAAAAACGGGAAGCACAAGATTGACAAGGCCGGTAGAATAGAAGTCTCGGCCGACGTGAGCAATGGTAAGGTTGCCAGCCTCACCGCGACCGATCCGGGGAAAGGTAATTTGCCGGTGCGAAAGGTCAAATCTAAAAAGAAGCTAGCGGAGATGGCGCCCGGTGTAATCCTCGCACAGATGCAGCTGGCTCAGTATTCAGATTACTACTACGGCTACTGGTTCGATGATGGCATCAATGAATGGTATTATTGGTTCACGGTTGACGTCATCATAGTTGACGATACTTGGGTGGAATATTACTGATTGGCGTGGTCGGGCTGTCCGACCGGTTTGATGCCTGACATTTCAGACCGGGCTGATACCTGACACTATTCGCATAGCGGCCTGGCGTCACCCTCAGTGTCATCCGCCGTTTCCGGAGTGCGGCGGCGCAAAACGCAGGAAACGGCGGGCGCGATCAATCACGCCGACATCGCGGTGGCAAAAGCGCACGAGGGTGCCACCGCTTTCGTGTTCGGCAAGCCCGACCAGTTGGCCGCTGAGGCTCGTGCCAATGAAGACCAGTTCACCACGCCACTTGATCTCACCCGTGGGCCGCACCCGGCGCACCTCGTGATCGGCATTATACCAAGGATCATCCAAGTGGTCAGGCAGACGCCGCATCGACCTTTGCCAATGCTGTGCTGGTGGCGTTTGGTCGAGCGTCCGCGTCACGCTCAGCTGGTAGCGAAGTCTACTTCAATGCCAAGCCCTTCGCGGTTGAAGTCATCGACGACATTCAGCAGCCGGAACGTCCGCAGACGGTGTGTCGCCTTGCCCAGGTCAGGGGGGCTTCGGTGCAGCGCCGCCCAGTCCTGGCGGTCAGTTCTCCGGTAACATTCTTAGTGAGGCAATACGGGGGTCAAAATTGTACGCCGGTTCACAATTAAAGCGGACGAGCTGGCGGCAAGTCCTAACGGAATCAGCGGACGTGAACCACCGCTCAGAGCTCTTGATTTCCGAGGTGTTGCGCCCACGAATGCGGTGCGCGTCGCGGAACTGCGGACGAAGATCAAGCTGTCGTTCCCGCGTCACCTGCCCCATGCCGATGCGCTCACCCTTATCGCCGGCCGACTCTGCCCGCAGGCGCCGTGAACGACGCGGACGGATGCGCCGCACGAGCCCTCACCCGACAACCCTCAGCGCGTCACACCAGCGTCCTTGGAACCGCCCGCCGTCAACCCGGCCGCTGCCGCACGTCAGCAGAAGATCAGCCAAACCCTCAGCACCTCGACGAATAAATGAGGTTAGCGCGCGACGTCGAACGCCTTCAACTGCCACGTTGCCTTGTTGGGTACCACTCACGTTTCACAAATGCCAACTTCCGACGTTGAGTGGCATTCGTGTTATGAGCCGGAGGTGTTGTGCTCGTGGCTGGGTTAGTTGAGCTGGCGACCCTCAAACTTCCAGCTGCCTTTGCGATGGGTAGAGGTGAGAGAGGCGCATGCGCGCCGGAATCGCCACGCTCGGCACATGAAGACCGATTGTTCGTTCGAGACAATGGTTTCTGGGTTTAAAATCAAAAGGCCGGATCGATACCGCCGCTTCTCCCGTCAGCGTTTCACCGCGCCAGCTCATGGGAACTGAATAGGCCCAGAAGGGTTGTGAATACGGATTACAACGGAGTCATCGCCATGCCTAACAAAGACCTTCATGCGCTGTTCGTGCATACACTCAAGGATGTGTATTTCGCGGAGCACGCCATTTCCAAAGCCCTGCCCAAAATGATGTCAGCTGCCAAAGATGCTGGACTGAAAAAGGCGTTTGAAGTGCACCTGAAACAAACAGAAGGGCAAATCGAGCGCCTGGACAAAGTGTTCAAGCTGATCAATCAGAAGGCCGAAGCAGTCCCATGTGAAGCAATCAAGGGGATCTTGAAGGAAGGCGACAAGATTGCCGAAGACTTCAAGGGCAGCCGAGCGCTCGACGCTGGCCTTCTGGCTGCAGCACAGGCTGTCGAGCATTATGAAATGGCACGCTACGGCGCGCTCCGCACATGGGCCGAAGAACTCGGACTAGCTGAGCCTGCGAAATTGCTGCAGGCGACACTTGCCGAGGAGCAAGAAACCGACCGCCAGCTTACCAAGCTTGCGAGCGTCAAGGTCAACATCTCAGCTGCAGCCTAATTATGGCGCGGTCATGTGAGTCTTGGCACGGGCGCTCCACAATCGGTGAAACAGTCCGGCCCTATTCGTCAGCGGCGATGATCAAATTGTAGTCTTCCATCAAATGGAGTAGTCCGTGCGTCATATTTGGGCAGCCTGCATCCTTCTCGCAAGCTATGGTCCCACGCTTGCCCAGGGATGGCAGCCGTGGGCCGACGAGGGTTACGGCAGGCGTAGTTATCGCTCTTGGAGCTACGACGACGCGAATAGTCCGACGCAGAGCTGGCGGGTGCCTGACTCAGACCAGATGCGAGGCCCATGTCTTCAAGAAAAGCGCGAACAACCAACCGGCGGCGACGTGAGGGAGGGCGGTGCACGGCCCGAGATCACACCCGTGGCTCCGGCCATCGTCTCTTTTAATCACGACAATCCCGTCGGCTCGATACTAATTGATACGGGCGCGCGGCGCCTCTACTATGTGCTCGAAGGCAAGCGAGCTTACGCGTACACTATCTCGGTCGGGCGGGAAGGCTTTAGCTGGACTGGTACCGAAAAGATCAGCCGCAAGCAGGCATGGCCCGAATGGCATCCGCCGTCTGAGATGCGGGAGCGCGATAAGAGTCTGCCGGTGAAGATGACGGGCGGGCTCAAGAACCCGCTCGGCGCTATGGCGCTCTATCTGGGCAACACTCTCTATCGCATACACGGTACGAACGACTCGAGCTCGCTCGGCCTTGCTCAGTCGTCGGGCTGCTTCCGCATGCTAAATGCCAACGTACTGCATCTCTCGACTCGAGCGGATGTCGGTACTGCAGTCAGCGTCGTCCACTCATTCGGTAGTAAAGAACTCGTGCAAGCGCCGACTGGGCGGCCGTCGGCGACGCAGCGTATGGAGCAGCGTCGCACTTGGGTGGCGAGGGACGAGGACGATGAGGATTGGCGTCCGCGGCGCCCGCAGCCGGGGTACTCCTATTCCTACGGTCGTCGCTTTTGGTGATGCTTCCAGCGTCATCTTCCCGGTTCTCATCGCAAGAACTGTAACTTAAAAGTGAGCAAATGAAAAAATCAGTAACTCCCCCCGGCCGCAAAAAATCGTCAGCCAAACACCCGGCGAAGGCAGGAAGGCCAGAATCAAAGCGAAAAGCTAAGGCTCTGAAAGCGACTCAAGATGCTCGGATAAGAGAAGTCACAACCAAACAAGTTAGAAAGTCTTCCAAGCCGCTGTCGCCTGCGAGGACGACCTCCGTGACCTTAGCTAAAAAGACCTCCGTTACCTTAGCTAAGAAGAAGGGCCGTGTGAGAAATTCAGCGTCGACTAGGGGCGATGAGAAGCCGACGGTTCAACTCGTTGATGACCAGGCATGGGCAGCAGAACTAAAGCTAGCGCCTTCACTAGCGCCTTCAATCGAGCCGGCCGGACTTACCGAAAGCGACAATCGAGCCGCCGCCGTCAAATCAGAGATACTACCACGGTCCGGCGACCATACCCCTTCAAGTGAAACAGATTTGCAGCCGTCGGCCTTGAGTGGGATGCCTCTTCCGATGGAAATCGCCCTTGCTCACTGGAAGTTTTGTACCAATTCGATGTTTGCTATGCAGCAAATATGCGTGCATTTTACGTCACGAACCGCAGCGTGGCCGAGGCCTACGCTCAAACCGTGACAGCATAGCCAGAACTTGGATTCCGGTCGGGCAGTGTGCGCAGCAGCGTCGATGGTCCTCTGTTGTTGGCGTTGGGGTTCGGTCTGCCGCGCGACAATCAAGGTGAGACTCACCTTGATTGCGAACGGTGGCCCATCGCGGCCAAGCACCCAACGGTCACACTTACAGCCGCACTTGCTATCTCGACGAACAGGATCAAGCGGTGATGGAGATGTGGATCGTCCATAATGCCGGCCATGCATGGTCTGGCGGCAATCTGTCCGGGTCGTACACCGATCCGCAAGGGCCGGACGCATCTCGCGAAATGGCCCGGTTCTTCTTCGATCATGCCCTTCAAGTCGGACCGATGCCGTGACGGCCAACAGCTAGCCGCGGCAAAGTCAGTTTAATTCTTTGCGCAAGTGCGAGCGCTGAGCGGCTACCATGCGACACTGGCTCAATGCGTCCATCTTCAGTGAGTTGACGATGATTATGCAGAGTTTGCGGAAGTCGGCCCATCTAGAGATCAGTGGCGTAATCAGCGAAAGTGCATGTCCGTTGGACCTCAGCAATCAGACAGTCGCCGATGGGATTGACGTGGCCTGCATTTCGAACACCTGGACCGCAATAGGGTGCTGCAATTCATGAACTACTGTTGAGCCACCGAAACGACGGTCTAGGGCGCGGTCGTTGAGAGGTCCGAGCGGGCATGGCACGGTTTCCCAAATACAGTCGTTCGCGTCAACTGTGGTAGAGCTTACAGCAGGACGCTTCTTGAGCTGGCAGTGTGAATTTGATCTTGGATCAGAAGCTTACATCAGCCGATGTTTTCAAAGGCGAACTTTTTGCACGAGGCGAGTGGGTGGTGGCCTGCGTGGACCCTAGCAACTGCTGGCCGATGTCCGTCGAAAAGGTATCTTACCGCGGACACCAGTTGTTCATCATACCGCAATTCGATGATTACTACCCCAGTGTCGCCGTCATGCGGGGTCCCGGGCTGCCAACGTTTGAAGCTGCTCAAGTGCTGCTGCTAAATTTCCTCAGCGCCAAGTGCTGGCTGGAGGGCCATGGGTGCGAGGTCGCACATTGGACCGGCGGGAACTTACCACGCCCGATGGCAGGGTTCGCACGGTCTGGTATCCAGCTGATGCGGACGGTGCACTACGTCCCGTTCGACATTCCCGACGTGGCTGACCAGAAGGCCCGCTGTTGAAGGGATGGACGCCACCATCGCCAAATTGGAGCAGGACGCTGTAGCTCTTGGAGGCAGCTAGACCATCATTCGTGTGAGACAATGTGCGCTTCTGTATGGATGCGATGGCCTCCAAGATGACGCGAGACCCTGCTCAGCGGATACGGGCGACATTTGCGTCGACGCTGCCTCTCACTCGTCAGTCGACTTCTGCTTATGGGATCGACCGTCGCGGAGCCTCAATTCTGTTTCCAACGTTCGCGATGATCCGATACCTTCCATTATCCGGCTGACGTGATGGGCCAATAGCGCCGCTAGTCAGTCGCGGATAATCAGACGGCGTGTGCTTTTTGTGTCTGCCATCCGCAGGATCGCAGCTTAGTTTTTGGTGCAGCGCAAACCGATTGGCGCGAATTCAAAGTGCGGACGAGTGGTCTTGGGTGATCATCGAGCGCCGCCGCCTTTATTGAAGTTGGAACGTTTCCGGTCGAGCTTACCCCAAGCGGCCCTCGTGCCAGTGCGCGACACTGGTGTTGCCTCACAGCTCGGTCCAGGACATAACGCAGTGCACGCTGCAGCAAACCACCGTCTCTGCACGAACCTGCAGCATCGCTGCCGCATACCCGGGTCCTCTTTAAGTTATCGTTTCTCAGACGGGCTCCGACTTGCAGTCTACTTGCGCTCTAGTGAAGGCTTGCGTTGGGATCTCACAGGAGTGTAAGCGCCGCTAGGACCAGCAGCCTGTCGCAGAACACAACTACGGCAGCAAAAACACGTTCTACACACCCATCCGACAACGGACATTAATCGCGGTGGGAAACACTTCGCAGTATTTGAGCGGCTGACGTCCGCTTTGGGATTGGGCTGTTCAGTGGTGGAGATCAAGAGTCGGGAAGGCGGCTTTGAAAGTCAGCACATTTAGATCTGTAATCCGCCTAGATGCGCGGGATCCAACCAGGGCGGCTCAGAAGATATTTGACCATTGGGGGAGGAATATTCAGGGCATCTGCAATCGTCGATTCAACCCTGGGCAGACCCATAATTATTGACGCTTCAGCCTTTCCGCCAACCTTTGTGAGCCACTCGGGATCAACCACCACAGCGCGCCCAATCGCGACGACATCGGCGCCCAATTCGATTGCGCCTTCCGCATCAGCGGCGGTCTTGATGCCGCCGCTTGCCATAACTGCGCAGCGCCCGCCTATGACGCGCGAGAGCGCCGTAATGGGGCTCTCAGACGCGGTGTGGGTCTGCTCGAAGGGGACATTGTACACGCGCGCCTCGCCCATAGGTCGGCTCAAACGGTAGTTGTCGAGCGATAAGGAGATGTAATCGAGCCCCAGGCCTGCAAGTTCATCGCAGAGCAGTTTGGCATCGTCCAGCTTGTAGCCTTCTTGTTCGGACTCGAAGGGTGTGACACGGAAGCCCGCAATCAGCGTGGGGCCCAGGGCGTCTCGAACGGCCCGCGCAACGGCGATCGGGAAACTCATGCGCTTGGAGAGGGTGCCGCCCCAACTGTCGGTGCGCTGATTGGCGCGCGGAGAGAAGAACTGGTGAACGGCGTAGTGATTGGCCCCGTGGATTTCAACGCCATCGAACCCAGCTTGCCTCGCGAGAGTGGCCGCGCGCCCAAAACTAGCCACCAGGCCTTCGACCTCGTCGCTGGTCATGACCCGCGGAGTGTTCGAACCGGGTCGCAGCGACGGGATCGCCGAGGCGGCGCGCATGCGGTTCTCACCTATGATCTCTGGAATGGCAATGCGGCCCCCGTCATAGATCTGCAGGACCGCGAGGCCACCCGCAGCACGCATGGCCTCAGCCAGAGCGCGCAGCCGCGGCAGGTGGCCGTCATGCGTGGCGCCGATGCCGCGCCAGGATCGCCCATCCTCTTCGACATAAGCGGCGGATGAAATGATTGCGCCGAACCCGCTGGCGGCCCGCCGCCGGACAAACGCGAGTTCACTGTCGGTGGCCGTGCCATCCTCATGTGACGAGTTGGTCGTGAGGGGAGCGATTACAAACCGGTTTGCTAATTCGAGCCCGCACTTGAACCTGAGAGGAGACCAAACCACCATCGATGAACCTCCGAATTTGAACACTACAGCCACTCTCAACCATCCTCGACGAATTCTCCAGGCACATCGTCGCCCGGCACTTCCGATCAATGCCCGAACGGCGGACGCCGACGCGACGCCTCGCGTAGCGGGCATGCTCTGCCGGTTATTAGCTCACGTCGTGAGGAGTCCGGCCAAGGGCGGCTTTTGGGATCAAGCGCTAAGTGCGCCGCGCTATCAGATGCCAACGGTCTTAGTGAACCGATACCGTCAGTGGGGTGGGTGACGCGATGGGCCAACATCGGAAGTGGCGTGCGTCATTTCGTCGATTCTTCTGTCAACCTAGCGAGAGCCCGGCGGCGCGAAGAGCCACGGCATCGGCTTCAACTTGCGCCACATCACGGCGACTGAACTGGGTCTTGAGCCATTCGGCAATGGTGAAATTCGGGCGGGTTACGAAGAGTTGTTCTGCGGTTCGTCTGGCCTTCTCTGGTTGATCCGCCAGCTGGTAGATGACACTATATCGGTAAGGCCAAAACCGAGATTTCGGTCGTGATAGGCCTGAAAGGCCGCAATCGCCTGTTCGGTTCTGCGACTGCCGCTCACCTGACATTGGTGCTAGAGTTTGCGCCGGGCGATCGACAAGGTCGTCCGGGGGATCACGGGACAAGAGTGCCGGCCATGGCTGCAGGACAGGCATCGACCAAAAGGCTGTGGCGCGGCGTGCCGAAGCTGCGACTGCTGCTCGGAGCGGGTAGTGTGTTGTGTATCGGTGCCCTGTTGACGTTGCCGAGTTTCGCGCCTTGGCTGTCGCGCGCCGAATACTGGACGGCCGACTGGCGGACCGCATTCTTGTCCTATCGCGCGCCGGCGCAGCATCCGCGCATCGCCATCGTCGCCATCAACGATAGCACCCTGAAGGACTACGCCTCATCGCCGATTGATCGCGGCTTGCTCACGCGCATCATCACCGCGATCGATGCCGCTGGCGCCAAGGCGATCGCCGTCGATGTCTTCTTCCTGAAGAAGACTGAGCCCGACAAGGATGCGGCGCTGCTGGCCGCGATCCGGGGTGCCACGGCCAGCATCATCCTTGGTGCAATCGACGAGCGCGGCGCATTGGAGCCGTTTCAGCGCCAGTTCCAGACGTCATTCCTGACCGAGGCCGGCCGCCCGGCCGGCTATCTCAACCTGCGCCACGAGAGCGACGACGTGGTGCGCTTCACGGCCAGTCCGGCGCCGAACTCGGCCTTTGCAAAGAGTTTCGCGCGACTGCTTATGGAGGCTGACGGCGCCGTTTCCATCGACGATGCCGGCAAGCCCATACCCTGGCGGCTGCAGCCCGCCGACGGGGCCGAGACGTTCCTCAAGATCCCGGCGCAGGATCTGCTGGCGGCGCCGGCCAGCTTGGAGCGCCTGAAGGATCGGCTGGTGCTGCTCGGCGGCGATTTCCCATTGCGCGATCGTCATCGCGTGCCGCTCACTGTTCGTGGCGGCGACACCATGGCCGGCGTGACGATCCATGCTCACATTCTCGCAGGGCTGCTCGAGCCGTCGAAGCAGATTTCGGAGCTGTCGCCACACGCCGTGCAGATCGTGCTGGCGCTGGTGGCGGTGCTCGGATCGCTGCTCGGTTGGAGCCTGTGGAGCACCAGTGTGGTGAATTTCCTCGGCTGGAGCTTTGCCAGCGTCGTTATGGTCGGCATCGACGCGTTCTGTTTTGTCGGTCTCGGGCTGCTGTTGCCATTCACGCTGGCGCTGGTCGCCTGGGTCGCTGGCCTGACCGCCGGCCGATCGTTACACTTCGTCATCGAATCCCTGAAAGCCAATCGGAGGTAGATCGCATGATCCGCAAGAGCACTCGAGGCTTTATGGTGGTGGTCGCGCTGTTCGGCGCCGGTTGGCCGGAGCTGGCCGAGGCGCAGGTCAAGGGCAAGGAAAGCGTGCCCGGCGGCGTCGAGGCGAAACCATCGATGCCGCAGATGGAGCGGGCGCCCGCCGCCGCACCGATCATGCCACCGCGTGCGCCGGTCATGGCTACGCCACCAGTTGCCGCACCCGGACCTGCCCCTGGGGCAGTACCGGCGGCAAAGGTAGCACCTTCGGAAAAGGCCGCGCCGGCCACGCCGCCGAAGGACGCCAAGGGAAAGTCGAAAAAGAAAAAGTCGTCGAAGAATGGCTACGGCGCTGCTACGCCGGCTTCGAAGGGCATCGGCGGTGGCGCCGACGAACGCCGCCCGGGCGGTGTCGAGCGCGCGCCGGGCCAGCCGCAGTAGGATGCGACGATGTCAGCCCCCAGTGAGTCGGACGCCGCGCGCACTCACAGCCGCGCCAGGAGACGCGCACCGCCAAACCCAAGGACAGTGGTGGTCTATTCGATTTCCGCCCGGTGTTCCGCAACAGTTCAGCCATGGCATACGCAATGGCCTACTGCGTGCACACGCTCGAGATGAGCGCATTGCGGGGCGGGACTCGGCTGTGTCATCGATTGCCGCTTCAACGAAATCGGCTTCGGCGCGAGCCGCGGTCGCGATCATTGGGAGCGGACGGAGAACTTTATGAGATCGTCAGTGGGCGCCTGTGGTGCTATGGGTCACGTGCGTGAGGTGCAACCTTTCCCCCGACCGGCAGCCCTACCCCCAGCAAGTGACATTGTGCAATGGCCCGTCAACATGACGATCAACGGCGTCGAGAAGGGCGCCGGGACGGGCAGCCGTGCCCTTGGCGATCCACTCAACGTCTTACTTTGGCTCGTCAATCATCTGTTGGCCCGAAGCATGGGTCTTAGAGCCGGCGATATCGTCTCTACCGGCACATGCACCGGTTTGGATTCGGTGCATCCCGGAGATGTCGCCCGCGCCGACTTCGGCACACTTGGCGCGGTCGAGATCGAGTTCAAGCAGTAGGGTAAGCTGCCGGTCAAAACGATCGCGACTGCAGACCGACTTCGTTGCTGCACACGCGGCCACGCCTCGATGTCGGGCACTTTTGCAACACGGGTGTTGAGCACCGGCACTGAGTCTGCAACGGGTCAACTAGAGAATTACGCCGAGGTCGCCACCATGTCCGCTGGACCACACATCGCGTCTTTTTGACTGAATAAG
>JANOYV010000073.1:0-33106 GCA_031429105.1 Hyphomicrobiaceae bacterium
GATCACCGATAGTACCGCAATGGCAAATCCGATTGAGGCAACCAGCCAGAAGTGTGGCCCGTGCGGCAGCTTGAACCCAAGCGCGATAATCCAACCAGCCATTGTCACGGCTGACAATTCAAGACCCGGTTTCCAGCGCAGCGACAGGAATGCACCGGCGACCACGGCCCAACCTAGGAGAAATGCCCAATGCACGCCGGGGGCTAGTTGCATTTCCCAACCGCTCCAGACACCAAGCCCGAGCATCGATAAGCCGAGCGACGGACCAGAACGGAACAGCACGCCAGAGACCAGTGCGCCTAGCGCCCAAAGCAAGACAGCGTCGGGCGGATTGCCCTCCATGTGATACATCTGCGAGACGAGCATGATGCCAGCGCCAAAGATCGCCGATCCCGTCAGCACCGCTGCGTGACCGAACATCGGCAGCTTGCGGCTGAACAGGACGGCTGCAGCGCCATAGGACGTCCATAAGCCCGCCATCAGCACCATCAGGCGCGCGAGTTTCGACATGCCCTGCCAGTTGGCCGCGACAAATGTCATCGCCGAGAACCCGATCAGCGTCGCGCCCAGGATGGCGAGCACGCCGGGCAAGCTGATCATCGATTTCCGGGTGGCGATGTCGTTGAGGATCCCGTCGCGGCCACGCGCGTCGATCCAGCCCGCCTGTCGCCAGCGCTCGACGTCACTCGCAATGCGGTTGGTATATGACCAGGGTAGACCCATGAGCCCCTCCTTCGGGTTGCAGCAGCCGTCGCATTATACACGTCGGAGGTTTGCGAAACTTTGACGTGAACTTAGTTCACATTATGCGAACGATGTTCACATGTCAACTGCTAGGTCGCGCAAAGTTCTGGAATGGCGACTGCGCTCGTTAATAAGTTTGCAGCTGGGTTGGCGATGGGCACCACGCCTAAATGTGGCTCTGCCCATCGCCATTGATCACAGCACCGTTATTCCGCCCCACACCGGCTTTCATACCGGCTTGAGCAGGAGGCCTTGCAGGCCTTTTTACCAGCGCAGATTTTGTTGCACTGGGCGTAGTCCGCAACGCACTTGTAGTAGGCAGGCGACAGGCAGTTGCCCGGACCATCGGTCTTGTATTTGCACTTAGGTGCCTTGGTCACGACTTTCGTCACGCACTTATGCACGTTGGAATTGTACACTTGGTTCGATTCGCACAGTGCAGCCTTGCCGATGCATTGGCCGATGCTGGAGCTGTACACTTGGTCGATATTGCAAAGCGACGACTTATCAATGCACTTGCCGCGATTGGAATTATACACTTGATGGCGCGTACAGTCTGCTGAGGTCGGACGCTTCGGCGTGACCACTGGGACCCGCGTCGGTGGCACGAACGAGGGCGCATCAACCGTTGCCTGTCCGGCGGCAATCGGGGTCAACTGCCAATAGCTGCTGTCACTGTTATCGATCGTCGTCACGAGATCGAAACCACTTCGAATCGCGATCAGATAGCGCCCGTCCCGGCGGTTCTTGATGCGGCCATAAGGTGCGTTGCTCGCCCCTTCCAAGACCCAGTGCGCAGCCTCGTTGCTGGGCGTCGTCGGGGCAACCCGCAAGGACCCGCGATCATCCTGCAGGTACGTACCCTTCCACTTGTTCTTGATCAGTACAAACGGCGTGCCCTTGACGTCTTCGAATTGCCAGTAGGCGCTATCCCAGTCGGGCTTGGTCTTTTCCAGTTCTGGATATCCGGTCACCAAATTGTTGAGCGCAAATCCAGGCCTAGCGATTGACTTGATCTGATACGATCCAAAAAGTCCGTACTTCGCCGTGGTCGATGCGGGGTCGGCGGCGGTAATCGTCGAACTGCCGACGGGCGGTGGCGCGACTGCCGCTGCTCCACCAATTTCGGCAACCATCGGCGCTGATGATGCCGTTACGACATAGAGGCATTTTTCGGCAGCATCCGTCACGACCCAGGTATGGTTTGCCGTGGTCGCTTGCTTATGGGTCTTGCCTGGCTCGACGACCGCGTAAAACTTGCGCTGGCCTTTGGCGTCGATCCAATAAAGGCGGCGCCCAGCATCCGAATTATTGCGGAAGGACACCTCCGAGGGAGCACCGCCGGGCGCGGATTTGAAACTGGCTTCCTGGGAGCAATCAGCGCCAAACGCCTGCCCTGTCGCAGCACATAGCGCTACTCCAGCAACCACACACCGCCAGACTTGATTTTTGAACATTCCCCGCCGCCCCCCGAAAAATTTACCGCACTTCGATATGATCACCGTTCAAAAAGCGTAATTGACGACCGACCGACTGTCATCAGCAAAACGCGAACAACGATGTTTCCGAGGGCACGTGCCCGCCAATACCGGTTTGGCGGGAGCCCCCAGCCAACCCTTCCCCATATCGCTGCACCGTCGTATACCTGCCGACATGAGCGACATCCTCGATAAGATTACCATCTACAAGCGCGCCGAAATTATCGCGGCGAAGGACCTGCGGCCATTATCAAGCGTCACCCGGCAGGCCCTGGCAGCCCCTCCCGTGCGCCCGTTCGCGGGCGCAATCCAGGCGAAGCTCGATGCTGGCAAATCAGCTCTGATTGCCGAGATCAAGAAGGCGTCACCGTCCAAAGGGTTGATCCGCGCTGACTTTGACCCGCCAGCACTCGCCCGCGCCTATGAGGCGGGTGGTGCTGCCTGCCTTTCGATCCTAACCGACACGCCGTCGTTCCAGGGCGCGCCGGAGTTCCTGATCAACGCACGCGCTGCCTGCACGTTGCCGGTGCTGCGCAAGGACTTCATGCTCGACACCTATCAAGTGGCGGAAGCCCGCGCCTGGGGCGCCGACTGCATCTTGATCATCATGGCGCAAATCGACGATGCGACCGCCCGCGACCTCGCCCGCGCCGCAAGTGACTGGGGCATGGATGCGATTGTCGAAGTTCATGATGCAGCAGAACTCGATCGCGGCTTGGCGCTCGACTGCGCCATGATCGGCATCAACAATCGCAACCTCAAGACCTTCGAAGTCACGCTCGCCACCACAGAGACGTTGGCCCCGCGCGTGCCAAAGGATCGCATCGTAATTGGCGAGAGCGGGATCTTCGCACCCGCCGACCTGGCCCGATTGGCAAAGGTCGGCGTCAACACGTTCCTGGTCGGGGAAAGCCTGATGCGGGCTGCCGACGTTGCCACCGCCACCCGCACGCTGCTGAGCTTGCCCGCATGACGAAGCTATCTCACCTCAATGAGCGCGGAGAAGCGCACATGGTCGATGTTTCCGACAAGGACGTGACCTCGCGCACGGCGGTGGCAGAAGGCTTTGTTTCGATGAAGCCTGAAACCCTTGCACTGATCGAAAGCGGCACCGCCAAGAAGGGAGACGTGCTGGCGACCGCACGGATCGCTGGCATCATGGCTGCCAAGAAAACGCACGATCTGATCCCACTGTGCCATCCGTTGGCGATCACCAAAGCAACGGTGGATTTCGAAACCTCGCATACGCCGCCTGGCATTTGCATTACCGCGCTCGTGCGCGTCACGGGGCAAACCGGCGTCGAAATGGAAGCGCTGACGGCAGCGTCGGTTGCGGCACTGACGATCTACGACATGCTGAAAGCCGCCGACAAGGGCATGGTGATCTCGAATGTGCGTTTGCTGGAGAAGACTGGCGGGCGCTCCGGCACCTATCGGGCGGAGGCCTAAAAGTCCAATGGCGCTGCTTCCGGTCGCCGATGCGCTGGCCCGCCTATTGGCTGATGTTGTGCCGTTGCCAAGCGAGCAGGTCGATTTATTGGCTGCTTCGGGGCGTGTGCTGGCCGCGCCACTTTCAGCCAAACACACAGCCCCGCCGTTCGATGCGTCGGCCATGGATGGGTATGCGGTGAGAACCGCCGATGTCGTGCATCTCCCGGCCAAACTCCGCTTGATCGGTGAGGCAGCAGCGGGTCGTGGATTTGGCGGAGCCGTGACGTCTGGCACAGCCGTTCGCATCTTCACCGGCGCACCAATTCCAACTGGTGCAGACGCCATTGTCATTCAGGAGAACTGCCGTCGGGATGGCGACACCGTCATCGTGCACGATGGCAGCCCCGAACGCGCCCACGTTCGCCGCTTGGGCGGTGACTTTTCCACGGGCGATCACCTCCTCAAAGCTGGAACTCGACTTGGCGCACGCCAGATCACACTGGCCGCCGCCATGGGCCACGCGACCGTGCCCGTCCATCGCCGCCCCAGAGTTGCAATACTTACGTCCGGTGACGAACTGGTGTTGCCCGGAATAACGCCGGGCCCCGATCAGATCGTGTGCTCGAATCCCTATGGTGTTGCAGCACTTGTGCGAGCCGCAGGTGGCGAGCCGCAGTTCCTTGGCATTGCCGCAGACACGCGCGATGACCTCAACGCACACATCGACCGGGCGGCAGGATTTGACGTCCTGATCACGATTGGTGGAGCGTCAGTCGGCGATCATGATCTGATCGCGCCAGTGCTGGAGCAGCGCGGCATGAAGCTCGACTTCTGGAAGATCGCCATGCGTCCCGGCAAACCCCTCCTCTACGGTACGCTCGGGACCCAGCACGTCATCGGATTGCCCGGTAACCCGGTCTCATCGCTCATCTGCGCGCGCGTGTTTGTCGTGCCACTGATCGAACGGCTTTGCGGATTGATCAACAGCTCCGCTCAACTGCACAGGGTTACGACCGCAGTCGATCTCGAAGCCAACGGCCCGCGCACCCATTACATGCGCGCGACATTGGAGACCGATGCGGCGGGCAACCGAATTGCGCGCCCTGTCCGGTCTCAGGACTCGTCGTTACTTTCACCTCTGGCCGAGGCCGACTGTCTGATCGTGCGCGAAATTGGAGCGGGCGTTGCCAAGGCTGGCGAGACGGTTGGTGCGCTGTTGCTGGATTTTTGAGGCTCGTGTCACTGGTCGGCCAATCACGGAACAATGTGAGGCGATAGGACAACAATGCGCAAGATGTGGATGGCGTTCTTCCCAGTGGCCCTCGTGTGCCTGTTCGCCGCGACCGCACTCACCTCCGAGGAAGAACCGATTGAGATTTTCGACGCGCATTTGCATTACAATTGGGAGCCTAAGCCCTATTTGGCACTGCCCGACGTTGTCGCACTCTTCAAGCAGAACCGCGTCACCGGTATTCTCGCCACCAGTCGTCCCAACACCGGCACGCAGGCGCTGGTCGAAGCCAAGGTCGAGGGCCTTTGGGTTGTGCCATTTATCCGCCCCTACCGCATCCGCGCCGATATCGCGAGTTGGATGGGCGATCCGACCATCTACGATCTCGTGCGCGAAGAATTCCAGCGCGGTGGCTATCGCGGCATTGGCGAATTCCACCTTTCGGGCACGGCTGCTGCGAACGAATGGGTCAAGCGCATTGTAGATTTCGCAGTCGACAAAGGGCTCTACTTGCACTGCCACTGTGACGCCGAAGCACTTGAGATTTTGTTCACTCACAACGCCAAGGCACGGATCATCTGGGCACACACCGGCTTTTCGCTGGAGCCCGAGCGGGTCGAGGCGTTGCTCGTAAAGCATCCCGAACTTTGGGGTGAACTGTCCTATCGCGGCGGCATTGCCGATGGCGCCGGACAGTTGACGCCAGCTTGGCGACGCCTATTCGAGCTTTATCCAAACCGGTTCCTGCTCGGCTCGGACACCTGGGTCAACGAACGTTGGGCCAGCTATGCGGCGATCATTGCAGGCTATCGCCAATGGCTCGGGCAGTTGCCGCCAAGTGTGGCCCAACAAATCGCTCATGGGAACGCCAAGATGCTCTTTGGCGAACGCGAAAAAACTATTCAATAGTTAAGCAATGCGCTTAGCAGGGCCCATTTCGAGCGCGCAAACATTTGCCCCGCGCCTTGATCCTGCTCTATACGCGCTGCATGCAGGCAACCTTATCCTTAGCCCCCTTCTCCTTCCGTACACTCGCCACCTCCGGCCTCGCCCGCCAAGGCGAGATCGCGACACCGCGCGGGATCATTCGCACGCCAGCCTTCATGCCGGTTGGCACGGCCGGCACCGTCAAGGCGCTGTACCCCGATCAGGTGAAATCGGCAGGCGCCGATATTCTGCTTGGCAACACCTATCACTTGATGTTGCGGCCCGGTGCCGAGCGCGTTGCCCGCCTCGGGGGCTTACACAAATTCATGCGGTGGGATGGCCCGATCCTGACCGACAGCGGTGGCTTCCAGGTGATGAGCCTGTCGGGCTTGCGGAAAATGTCCGAGAAGGGCGTCACGTTCCAATCGCACATCGATGGGTCGACACACCACGTCAGTCCTGAGCGTTCGATTGAGATCCAGTGCCTGCTGGGTGCTGACATCCAAATGCAGCTCGACGAGTGTATCGAACTGCCAGCCAGCCGCGAGCGCGCTATTGAGGCGATGGAGCTGTCCCTCCGCTGGGCCGAGCGCAGCAAGCGCGCCTTCGACGATATGAGCAAGCCCGGCCAGGCACTGTTCGGCATCGTGCAAGGGGGCACCGATTTGGAACTGCGTCAGCGTTCAGCCGAAGCGCTGGTTGCCATGGACCTGCCTGGCTACGCCGTTGGCGGATTGGCAGTCGGCGAAGGCCACGACCTGATGGTCGCAACACTAAGCGGCACGACACCACATTTGCCTGCCCACAAACCGCGCTATCTCATGGGCGTCGGCACGCCAGCCGACATCATGGAGGCGGTGGCGCGCGGCATCGATATGTTTGACTGCGTGATGCCGACACGTTCGGGCCGTCACGGGCAAGCCTTCACATGGGCCGGCAAGATCAACCTGAAGAATGCGCGGCACGCCGAAGATCCGCGACCACTAGATGCCAGCAGCACGTGTCCAGCTGCCCGCGACTATTCTCGCGCCTATCTGCATCACCTGATGAAGTCTGGCGAGCATCTGGGTTCCATGCTGCTGTCGTGGGCCAATGTCGCGTTTTATCAGGACCTGATGGCTGAGATCCGCTCGGCCATCGCCGAAGATCGGTACGCAGCGTTCGTGGCGGAGCATAAAGCGAGGTTGGTGGGGGCGGAAGTGGAGTGAAATCAATTTGAGAGCAAATAACGCGACTGCGCCCGAAAAAACTCCCCTCGATCACGCGTAAGGAAATGGTTCAAGTAGCGCGACACTTCGAAAGGCGGGCCAACGGCGTAGCTTTGGCAGCGAAGCTTGCTGATCGCCGATCCGTCTAACTACGTCGCCTGCAAGCGCCAGTAAGTGAAGCGCTTCCCCGGTCGCCTGCCAACCCGTCACACCGCCCGCAACGGCGTGCCGACAGACGCGAAGTCGGCATTCTTGTTTATCGCGCTGGCGAGGGCTTGAGGCGTTGTCACTCGCTTGGCTTGAACTCCGTGCGATCCTGGGCGTGGTGGAAAAAGCCGAGGACGCGGACGAGTTGTGGGTCGGGCTCGACGCGATAGATAAACGAAGGGTGTACGCGGAATCAAACTCTCGTAAAGCCGCTTGTCGGGAAGAAACGTCCCAGTGCGTGGATAGTCGACCAATGTTGTTGCAAAGAACCGTTCGACGCGGGTGAATGTTTTTTGCGCGGTCGCCAGACCATGACGATCAATGCCAAGGCTAAGCTGATGCTCGATCTGCGTTTGCGCCTTCGGGGTGATGACGAAGTTCATGGGCTGCGCGTGAAACCATATTTCAGCGCCAAGCGATCAAACACTTCGTTCCCAAGCGCGCCCTCCCCACGGTCCGCCGCGGCAATCGACTGATCGAGTTCGACGTGCTGCTCTGGCGTCATGTGGTCATGAAAGGTCCCGCGCACGGTGTGCTCGTACAGTTGCTCGGCCAGCTCGCGTCGTTCAACCGCCGCCAAAGTTTGGAACAATTCAATGATTTGAGCTTGGGTTCGGGTCATAGCATTTTATACCACAACGTCGGCGCCGCGCCCACCATTTCGAACCCACGGGAACTTTGCCTACTTCGACCGCAGCGCGGCAAACGGCGACATTATGTCTGTTCGGCAACTGTCCCCGCAGGCTCCAAATACGCCGCTGCGATCAGCGCGCGGGTGTAGGGCTCGCGCGGCGCCGTCATGATCTGCTCGGTCACCCCTCGCTCGACGACACGGCCGTCTTTCATCACCAAGACGCTGTCCGCCATCGCACGAACCACAGCCAAATCGTGGCTGATGAACACGTAGGCAAGTCCGTAGCGCTGTTGCAAATCGCGCAACAGATTGACGATCTCGCGTTGCACACTGCGATCCAGCGCCGACGTCGGCTCGTCGAGCACGACGAGCTTCGGTTTCAAGATCATCGCTCGTGCAATTGCCACCCGTTGACGCTGGCCGCCAGAGAATTCATGCGGGAAGCGATTGCGGGTTTGCGGATCGAGTTGTACTTCACTGAAAGCCACAATGGCGCGCGCATCGCGCTCGGACGCGGACAAAGCCGGTTCATGCACCAGTAGCCCTTCGGTCATGATTTGCCCTGCCGTCATGCGCGGGGAGAGCGACCCGAACGGGTCCTGGAACACCACCTGCATGTGCCGCCTGAGTGGCCGCAGTGCGGCTCGGTCTAGCCCATTGAGATCACGATCCTCAAACCGCACGGTACCGGCCGATGGCAGTAGTTTCAGGATCGCACGTCCAAGCGTTGATTTACCGGAACCTGACTCGCCGACAATGCCGACCGTTTCTCCTGCCCGCACGTCGAGATCGACCCCGTCGACCGCGACGAGAGACTTGCCGCGGACACCAAGGGCGATATCGAACAGTCGGCGGCGCGCGGGAAAGACCACGCGAACGGCTCGCGCTGCGACAATCGTTTCAGCATTCGGAGCGATCGGCGGTTTCTGCCCCGCAGGCTCGGAATGGAGCAGGCGCTGTGTGTAGCTATGACGTGGCGCTGCAAAGACGGCAGCCACCGTGCCCTCCTCGACGCACACGCCGTGATGCATGACGTAGACGCGATCAGCGATGCGCCGCACCAGCCCTAGATCATGCGTGACGAAAATTATTGCCAGCCCAAGGCGTCGCTGCAGATCCTTCAACAGCGCCAGGATTTCCGCCTGCACGGTGACGTCGAGCGCGGTGGTTGGCTCGTCGGCAATCAGCAGGTCAGGGTTTAGAGCAATCGCCATCGCAATCATAACACGTTGCCGTTGCCCGCCAGACAGTTCATGCGGATAGGCATCAATCTTGGTTTCTGGATCCTGAATGCGCACGAGTTCAAGGAGTTCGAGTGCCCGAGCGCGGGCTGCAGCACGAGACATGCCTGCGTGGCGCCGAAGGGGGGCCGCGATCTGCTGGCCGATCCGATAGAGCGGATCGAGCGACGTCATCGGTTCCTGGAAGATCATGGTGAACTTCGAGCCGCGATATTGATCAAGGGTTGCAATGTCTGCGCCGAGCAGTTCCACGCCGCGATAGAGCGCCGAACCCTTGGCCACTCCATTGCTGGCGAGCAATCCCATCAGAGCCAACATCGATTGGCTCTTGCCCGACCCCGACTCACCGACAATCGCGATTGTTTCGCCCGGGCCGACATCGAGATCTAGACCACGCACGGCTGCAACGTCGCCCGACGGACTACGGAAGCCGACCTCAAGTCCACGAACGCTGAGGAGCGGCGTCGCCACGGCTACAGGTTATCGATCAGGCGGGTCTTGCCGAGCCAGGCTGCAATCAGCACACGTGGAATGCGTTTTGAGGTCACGTCCCAGATTCCAAGCGTGTCAGGATCACGCACCGCTACGTAGTCGACTTTGAAGCCCGCCTGCTCAAGGGCCGCGCGCGCATCACCCGTTGCCTTCTCGATCGCAACACCTGCCTTCACTTGGGCTCCAATCGCCGTGATGAGCCGGTGGATAATCGGCGCGATGGCCCGATCTTCCTTAGAAAGATAGCGATTGCGGGAGCTCATAGCGACGCCATCCGCTTCGCGGACGGTCGACATACCCACAATTTCGATGGGTAGATCGAGATCGCGCACCATCTGACGGACGACGCAGAGTTGCTGATAGTCCTTCTCGCCGAAAATCGCGAAATTTGCTTGCGACTGGGTGAACAACTTGCAGCAAACGGTCGCCACGCCCTCGAAGAAGTGGGGGCGAAAATCTGTCTCAAGACCAAGGGCCGCGCCCTTCGGCACGATGCGCGTCGCAGCACCCGGTGGGTACATCTCCTCGACGCCAGGCGCCCACACCGCATCGCAGCCGATGCCGGCAAGCTTTGCCACATCACCCGCCTCATCACGGGGATACCGAGAGAAATCCTCGTGCGGGGCGAACTGCGTCGGATTAACGAAGATCGATGTAATTGTGCGCGCGGCGCTGGCTTGCCCAAGCTTTACCAGCGCCAGATGCCCATCGTGGAGTGCGCCCATCGTTGGAATGAGCGCGCTCAATTCGCCCGCTGCACGCCAACCGGCTGTCAGGCGACGTAAATCAACGAGTGTACGCACAATGATTGGACCAGGCGCTTGGTTTGCATTCTTAGCCAAGGACGACGTCTCCGGGTTGGGGCAGCCTTCGGCGCAACCTCTAACGCTGAGCCTGCGCCGTCAAGCGCCTCGGTCGGGATGAGCCCCATGTTGCACACTATGATGATAGAACGGGCATTTTAGAACTGGAAGAATGGCGATGAGTGCGCGACACTACTTTTGAACGACACTGATCGGTGCCCATCCGCTGAAAGACTGCTGAAAATGCTCCTGTACGCACTGAAACGGCTCGGAATTGCGGTCCTTGTCGCCCTGTTCGTTTCGGCGGTTGCATTTGCAGCATTACGCATGTCCGGCGATCCGGCCATCGCAATCGCCGGTGAAGGCGCGAGGGCCGCCGACATCGAGCTGATCCGCAAGACCTATGGCTTAGATCGCCCGCTCGCCGTTCAATATTTTGATTGGCTGAAAACCGTCGCAAAAGGCGACTTTGGCGAAAGTCTTTATTTCAAGACGCGCGTCATTGGACTGATC
This sequence comes from Hyphomicrobiaceae bacterium, assembly GCA_031429105.1. GTDB lineage: Bacteria > Pseudomonadota > Alphaproteobacteria > Rhizobiales > Hyphomicrobiaceae > JAKFWF01. The sequence continues at coordinate 10,910 of JANOYV010000073.1, forward strand.
GCTGACAAATTGCCGGTGACGTTTATCGTCGGCGCCCTGTCACTGCTGTTTGCCCTGGCACTATCCGTGCCGCTTGGCGTACTTGCCGCAGTCTACCAGGGCAGCATCATCGACCGACTGGCATTGGCGATTGCAGTTGCCGGTCAGGCGTTGCCGAACTTCTTCTTTGCGCTTGTGCTGATGATGATCTTTTCAATTCAGTTGCGCTGGCTACCCGTCTCAGGTTCGGATACCTGGGCGCATTACGTGATGCCGGTTATTGCATTGGGTTACTATGTCACTCCACCACTCATGCGGCTGGTGCGTGCCGGCATGATCGAAGTTCTCGGTGCCGACTACATCCGGACCGCGCGTGCCAAGGGACTATCCACGACCTCGGTGATCTTCAAGCACGGCCTTCGCAACGCCCTTGTGCCGGTGGTTGCATTGGCCGCTGTCCAACTCGGCCTACTACTTGGCGGCTCGATCGTAATCGAGACCATTTTTGCGCTGGATGGCTTGGGCTATCTCGCCTATCAGTCGATCACGCACAAGGACTTCCCCGTGACGCAAGCTGTGCTGTTACTCCTGTCGCTAATCTATGTGCTGCTGACACTGGCATCGGATCTACTCAACGCCTTCCTCGATCCTCGCATGCGGGTGGCGTGATGGTCACAGACACCGCCATGATGAACGCTAGGCCCGCGACGGAGCCATTGCGCACGCTTCCATCGCTCACACGACGAATGTTGGCCAATCCCGCTCTGGTGATCGGCATGACGTTGATCAGCATTGTTGTGCTGATGGCGGTGTCGGCTCAGTGGATCAGCCCGCATGACCCCTATACGCAGGATCTCACGCGACGCTTGGTCCCGCCGTTTTGGCACGCCAAGGGCGGTTGGGCGAACCCGCTCGGCACGGACAACCTTGGCCGCGACTACCTTTCGCGCGTGATCTATGGCGCACGGATTTCGCTCCTGATCGGGATCTCGGTCATGATCATTTCCGGCCTGATCGGCACTACGCTCGGACTGTTCGCTGGCTACTTCGGCGGCAAGGTCGACATGGTCGTCAACTTCATCATCACGGCTCGTCTGGCGATGCCGGTGGTGCTGGTCGCACTCGCCGTCGTCGCCATGATCGGCGGCTCACTCACGGTGGTGATCTTGACGCTAGGGTTGCTTAAGTGGGACCGGTTCGCCGTTGTCATGCGCAGCGCCACCCAGCAGGTGCGCTCGCTCGACTATGTGACGGCTGCGGAAGCGGCCGGTGCCTCCCGGACACGCGTATTGCTTGGCGAAATTCTACCCAATGTGCTGCCACATCTGATTGTCGTCGCCACCGTCGAGGCCGGTAGCGCCATTCTCCTGGAAGCGGCACTGTCGTTCCTTGGGCTTGGTGTGCAACCGCCGCTCCCATCCTGGGGACTGATGATTGCAGAAGCAAAAAACTTCATGTTCTTTTCGTTTTGGCTGATTGCAATCCCAGGATGCGCACTGGCGCTTCTGGTGCTGGGCATCAACCTTGCTGGCGACGGATTGCGCGACGTTCTGGCGCCGGAGGGGCGAGGATGAGTAAACCTGTCCTCGAAGTTGTGGACCTCGCCGTAGACCTAAAGACCCCGCGCGGTACGCTGTCGGCGGTGCGTGGCATCTCGTTCGATGTAGCCGCTGGAGAGACGGTCTGCATCGTCGGTGAATCTGGTTGCGGCAAATCCATGACGGCACTTGCGCTGATGGGGCTGTTGCCGAAATCGGCGACGACCAGCGCAACCCGCATTGCTCTATCGGGCCAGGACCTCGCCACCGCGAAGAAGTCCGACCTCAACGCGCTGCGCGGCGATCGGATGGCGATGATCTTTCAGGAACCAATGACCGCGCTGAACCCAGCGTGGACCATCGGCACCCAGTTGATTGAAGTGCACCGGCGTCATAAAGGTTCATCGACGGAGGCAGCGCGTGCCCGCGCCGTCGATTTATTGGGCCGTGTTGGCATCGCCAGGGCAGCTGAGCGGCTCGGATCATATCCGCACCAGTTGTCGGGTGGCCTTCGCCAGCGGGTGATGATTGCGATGGCATTGATGTGCTCGCCCGATCTGCTGATCGCGGATGAGCCCACCACCGCGCTCGACGTCACCATCCAAGCGCAAATTTTGCGACTGCTCGCCGAGCTACAGAAGGACCTCGGTATCGCGCTGTTGCTGATCACGCACGATCTGGGCGTGGTGGCCCGCATCGCGGATCGGGTCAATGTGATGTATGCCGGCCGCATCGTCGAAAGTGCAACGGCTGCCGAGCTGTTTGCCCATCCCCTCCACCCCTACACACGCGGGTTGCTCGATTGCCTACCACGCCCCGGCATCACCGCTGGTGAGCGCCTCGGTACCATTTCAGGTGTCGTGCCCTCGCTGATCGGCGGCATTGTTGGCTGCGCATTCCGATCACGATGCCCCGTTGCCGAGCCACGCTGCGCGAGCGACATTCCAGAGCGGCACTTGGGCCAATCTCACATGTTCGCCTGCGTACACGAGCCGGTATCGGCGGTGGCCCTGTGAGCAAGCCCCTGTTGCAAATGCGCGGTCTGACGCGCTCGTTCCCGGTCAGCCGCGGGATGTTCCAGCGTGCGCAGATTCTACATGCGGTTGCGGGCGTCAATCTCGACGTGATGAAGGGTGAGGTGCTCGGCATCGTTGGCGAGTCGGGTTGTGGAAAATCGACGCTCGCACGCATCATGCTTGGCATTCTGCCGCCAACGGCTGGCACTATGAAACTTGGTGGGAAAGACGTTTCGGATCTATCGCGCCGCGAACTTGCCCGGCGGATGCAGCCGGTTTTCCAAGACCCCTATTCGTCGCTCAACCCGCGTCGGCGGATTGCTTCAATCGTATCGCTACCGCTCGACGTCCAGGGCACCGGCACGGCTGACGAACGCCGCGCTCGGGCGTTGGCCGTGATGGACCAAGTGGGCCTGCCCGCCCGCTTTGCCGACAACTATCCAAACCAACTGTCGGGCGGCCAGCGCCAGCGCGTGGCTATCGCACGTGCGCTGGTGACGAACCCCGAAATTGTAATTTGCGACGAGCCGACTTCAGCGCTCGACGTGTCGGTCCAAAGCCAGATCCTCAACCTGCTAATGGACCTCAGACGAGATCTTGGGCTCACCTACGTTTTCATCAGCCACAACCTCGGCGTCGTGGAGCATTTGGCGACCCGTGTGGCGGTCATGTATCTCGGCCGCATCGTTGAACTCGCGCCCGTCGCAGACTTGTTCAAGGCGCCAAAGCACCCCTATACCAAAGCACTGCTGGCCTCGGTACTGACGCCGGAGCCGGGCTTAGGGTTACCCGACGCACTGCTGGGTGCGGCCTCACCTGATCCGTTCGCCGTGACGCCCGGTTGCCCGTTTGCTGATCGCTGCCCGCAAGTGATGGACGTGTGCCGATCAACATTACCGCCGAAAGTACCGCGCGACGGCGGTTACGCGGTTTGTCATTTGGGCTGATACCTCACGCCGCCTTGTCAAACTGTGGTTGCCAACGGAGCAGATACGACTGCACACGGCGCACGACGAACGCCAGCATAATGCCGACGATCATCATCACAAAGATCGCGACCATCATTTCAGCGGCATTCGCCCGCGCTTCCGCTTCAATGATGAGCTTGCCCAAGCCACGCTCGGCACCGATGAATTCGCCGACGATGACACCGATCAATGCAAACGAAACGGCCGGCGTCAACGACGCAAACACCCAAGCCAGCGCTGACGGGATAACTACCGTGCGCAGCACCGTCATCTCGTTGGCACCGAGCAAACGTGCCGCCGCGATCTGATCGCGGTCGACCGAGCGCGTGCCTTCGAACGTGTTGAAGAACACGACGAAAAAAACGACGATCCAGGCGGTGACGATCTTCGACATATCACCGAGCCCGAACATCAAGATAATCAGCGGCACCAATGCAATGCGCGGGACCGAGTTCGCCGCCACGACATAAGGCCCGAAGATCCGCGCCAGGTAATCGGAACGGCCGAGCAGCAAGCCCATAACGACGCCGGACACCGTGCCGCCGAGGAAACCCCAGACCATGTTCTTCAAGGTGACGATGGTCGCGAGCCACAGGTTGTTGGCATTGGCGTCGAAGCAGGCAGCGAAGCCAAACTTGTCGGCAAAGCAGCCGAGTTTCAAAAAGCTGGTCCAGATCGCCGACGGCTTCGAGATAAAGTATGGATCGAGTAAACTAGGCACAAACGGCTTGAGGACACCGACCTTCCGCAGATCGAAGCCCCACTCCCAGATGACAAACGTCACCACCAGGATCGCCAATTGCCAGAACAGAACTTTCGCGCCGGAATGCTTCATATCACTCAGCCTTTGTCCGGCGAAATTCCTCGCCGAGCGAGTGCCAGATGTGCGAATAAAGCCGCCCGAATTCTGGCGTCTCGCGCAAGGACACAGCATCCCGAGGCCGCGAAAAAGGCACCTCGAAATCTTCCTTCAGACGACCGGGTCGGGCAGAAAGCAATATGATGCGGCTCGCGAGCGTGAGGGCTTCGCCCAGATCGTGCGTCACAAACAGCACGGTTTGACGTTCGCGCTCCCAGATTTCCAATAGCGTTTTGTGCATTTCAAGCTTTGTGTGCGTATCGAGCGCGCCGAACGGCTCATCCATTAGCAAAATTTCTGGCTCCATGATCAGCGTGCGCATGAGAGCAACGCGCTGGCGCATGCCACCTGACAGCATGCGAGGGAAGCTCTTATTGAAACCTGCAAGCCCGGCAGTGTCGATTGCACGCTCGACTTTCGCTGCCCGATCCGCCTTCGGGACAGCCGCAATTTCCAACCCATACCCGATGTTGGCTTCGACCGTGCGCCAGGGGAACACCGTGTCGCGTTGGAACACATAGCCGACCCGTCGATTGACATCGCCGTGCGCGACTTCCGCGCCGTCGATGCTGATACTGCCCCCCGACTTGGGGATCAGACCCGCCACCATATTGAGGATCGTGCTCTTGCCGCAGCCTGACGGCCCGAGCAACGCCACAAACTCGCCCTGCCGCACATCGAACGACACGTTATCGACGGTCAACAGTTCACCGTTGTCGGTGCTGTAGCGCTTAACGAGATTCTTGATCGAAACGCGCGTCAACGCGCGCGTCTCGGTCAATGCTGATTGCGCCATCGCACTTAGCCTTACTTGAACTTGGCTTGGGCGGCATCCAGGAAGCTCATATCGACGATATCTTCGAACTTGGCCGGTGGAATGTCGGTTCCGTCTCGATACCAAACCTTTCCGCCGCGCTCGAAATCTGCTTTTTCGATACGACCCGTGTAGCCCCAGGTTTCACGATCAAAGGCCAATTCAACCTTGGTCGATTTTGGCTCGTAGCCGTCATAATATTTCTTGCCAACCAGCGCATAAGCGTCGTCGATTGGCGCCGTCTTCATCCATTGCATGGCCTGATACATGGCATTGACGAAGCTCTGGGTCTTGGCCTTCTCGTCCTTCGTGGTCTCTTCGAGTGCGTAGAGCACCAGTACTGGCACCGTACCGCCGAACACATCGGTGAATACACCCTTCTTCGAGGTGTCGTAGATGACCCGACCGAAGTTCTTATCTTCTGCCTCGATCACCCAACTCGGCACGGCCATCATGGCGTCGAACTGTTTCGTCTCCATGCCGGGGAACAATGTCTTTGGGCCGCCGCCTGCAACCCAGTTGACCTTGTCACCAAGTTTTTTGGATTCGAAAACATAGGTTCCGTACATCCATGTACCAGCACCAATCGCGGTTGCAGCAACGATCGGCTTGGAGCCATCCGGGCGCTTATAGGCCCCCAGTGCCTCGACCGTAGTAATGCCAGCATCGAACAAATCCTTGCGCACCACGATGTTCGAAATCGAAGCGATCATCTGGCTTGCCATGATGATTTTGCACTTCTTGCCGCGATTGCTGAGTTGCAGGGAGTGGCTTGCATCACCATGGGCAAATTGCGCTTGCCCCGCTGCCAGCGCCTGACGCCCGTGCGTGCCAGCATTGCCAATCAACAGTTTCAGATCGACGCCCTCTTTTTCGAAGAAGCCTTTCTCCAGCGCGATCTTGCCGAGTGAATAAATCGCCGACGATGGGCCGAAAGCGAGCGTGGCGGGACTGCCTGCGGCAAAAGCCGGCCCCGGCAACACACTCGATCCAGCAACCGCTACCCCACCTAACATTGCATCGCGACGATTGATGATCATTACAGTCACTCTCCCCGTGTTTCCCTGGCAACAGGTCCCAACTGGAACCCTTGGCCGATTGTTCCGGCTCTAAAGTCAGCAGTACTGATCTTGCCGATTAGGTTCGCATAGCACCCCTTCGCAAACAAGATCTGAGCCTGCGAGACCTGTTGCGGTTATACATTCCCGCCTACGGTGCCGTCTCGACTCATTATGGCAATTTCGTTTGCAGTATACCCCAGATGGGCCAAGACTTGGCCCGTATGCTCGCCGATCAATGGCGGATCCAACCGCTTCTGCAGGCGGTGCCCATCGATTGAAAGCGGGAGCGCGGGTGTCATCGCGTGGCGCCCATCGGGCATTTGGATATCGAGCAAGCCGCCGGATGCCAACAAATGTGGATCGTCGAACAGATCACTCGGTGTATTGACCGGAGCAAACGGCAAACCATGCTTTTCAAGTTCGCTCGACAGTACTTTCACGTGCCAGCCTTTGAAAATATCGGCGATCTCGGGGATCATCCAGCCTCGGTTGTCGACACGGCCTTGGCTGGTCGCCAGTCGCGGATCGCTGAGCCAGATCTCGCGGCCAAACGCACGACAAAAACCTTGCCACTGTTCCTCACCGACGATCGACACGAAGATTTTCGTGCCGTCCTTCGTGTCGAATAAATCATACACCGGCCACGGCGCGTTTTTAACCGACCACGGTTGTGATTTTTCCCCCGTCACGCTTTCAAACATCATGGCCTGGCCCATCAGGAACACGTTGTTCTCGAACAGCGCGCTTTGGATGTACGTGCCGCGGCCCGTTCGCTCGCGCTCGGCTAGTGCCGCCTGGATCGCAATCACGCCGAACATGCCACCCATGATGTCGTTGACCGAGGCACCCGCCCGCATCGGCTTACCGGGCAACCCCGTCATGTAAGCGAGCCCACCCATCATCTGCACCACCTCGTCAAGCGCCAAGCGGTTCTCATAGGGACCGGGTAAATAACCCTTCAGCGAGCAATAAATCAGTCGCGGCATGTCGGCGCGCAATGTCTCGTAGTCGAGACCGAAGCGTGCGAGCAGTCCGGGCCGAAAATTCTCAATCAGGATGTCGCTCGCCCCCACCAATCGACGCGCCACCTCTTGCCCGGCGGGCGTCGTCGTGTCCAGGGCGAGGGAGCGCTTGTTGCGGCTGTAGGTGCCAAAAAAACCTGACGCCACTCCCTTGAAGTGGCGCGTGCGGTCGCCTTTCAGCGGCTCGACCTTGATCACGTCGGCACCAAGGTCCGCGAGGATCATTCCGCACGAAGGACCCATCACCATCTGACTGAACTCGACGACGCGGACACCCGCCAGTGGCAAATCAGCGCCAATGTCGTCGTCCAATTCGGTAACCATTACGCAGTGTTCCTTCATGGCGATCATCGCCGCAGCAAAAAGTAGATCACGGTCGGCACTGTCAAGTCGATGACAATTGGAACGACAAGCCTAGGCAATAACGCACAGGAGCGATACCGTTGCACAACACGGGCTAACAGCTGCCCAATATGCTCAAAGCGAGACATCAGGGCAGGATGAGGAGACGCTAGTTTCAACGAAACGAGGTCTATCGAATGGTGTTTCCCACGTGCGGTCAGTGGCACCGTCCCGATCTTTGCTCGATTCTGTTTGCTGTTGCTGTTTTTGGCGCATTCTCGAGCATCCTCAATCCAAGTCGGGCGCACTCATGGTACCCGCACTATTGCTGCAACGACCAAGACTGCACCAAGGTTGATCGCATCGAGTACGTGCCAAGCGGCATGTATATGATTGCGGGCGAGATGCGCATCTTCGTGCCCGACACGATGGAGAAACGCCCTTCACAAGATACCGATGCCCACATCTGCGTGATGCGCACCCAAAGCGGACGATTCCGAGTTCGGTGCGTGTTCATGCCCGGCACTGCCTGATCATGGAAGTCTCGATGATATACTGTCACGCGCGCAAGCAATAGTGTTTACTGGCGACCTTTAGGTACGATCTCATTTTACAGGAGTTTTCGTGCGCGACCCAACGATACGACTTGATCTAGCGACCGGTGTCGTGCGCGCGGCTGCGGCGATCATCCTGACTTGGCTATCGCTGGTTACCCAAGCGAGGGATGCTCACGCGGCCCGCAAAGCATTCATTGTTGGCAACTCCAACTACACCCACGTGGTGCGGCTCACCAATCCGGTCAATGATGCAGGTGACCTTGCGGCCAAGCTCAAGGCCTTGGACTATGATGTCACGGTGGAACTTGACGCCAACCGCGCGCAATTCCTGCGTAGCTTCCAGAAGTTCGTCGGCTCGATCAGTGCCGACGACGTCGCACTGTTGTACTTCGCAGGCCACGGCCTGCAGATCGGTGGCGAAAACTTCCTGTTCCCAATCGATGCCCGCATCGAGAAGGAAGAGGACGCGCGCCAATTTCTCGTGCCACTCAATTCGCTGCTGGCTGATTTATCCCGCATCAGCCGCAACCGAATTTTGATCCTTGACGCTTGCAGTAATAATCCGTTCGCCGATGAGATCGCCAAGGCGCAGGCGACCAGATCGGCTGGTGCCGCGCGTGGCTTGGCACGCGTATATGCCGGTGTGGGCTCCTTCATTATCTATGCGACACAGCCCGGCAACGTCGCGCTTGACGGCACCGGTCGTAACAGCCCGTTCACCGACGCGCTGTTGCGCCATATCACAGCACCCAACGCCGACGTCCATGGCGTGATGCGCCGGGTGCGCGGCGACGTTCAAAGGGCGACCAGTGACCAACAGGTGCCGTGGGAGAATTCGTCGTTGATCGACGAGGTGGCGTTTACCGGCGCCAGCACAACCATTGGGAGCGCGCCGTCATCGACACTGTCGCCATCGTCGACGCCGAGGAAGGCACCAACACCTCCAGGAACGGCTGGCCCTCTGACTGCATCGCCACCGTCTGCCACTCCGCCAAGTCGGGTTTCTGCAATGGCTGAGACGTACAGCTACGTGACCCGGCTCGACCCTAAAGGCGATAACTTCCTGGCCCTGCGATCAGGCACGGAACCAGACGCTGCCCGCATAGCGACCATGGGTCCAAACACCCTTTTGAAAGTGACCGAGAGCCGAGGGCCCTGGCGTCGGGTTGTTTTGCCTGATGGGGCCAGCGGCTGGGCGCACAGCAATTTCATCGCCTGTTGCCGAACCATCTCCGGCGGCATTGCTCGGCCATCGTCTGCGGGTGGCGCAACTAGTGCACCCTCAGTGCGGCTACCTGTTGCTCCCGTCACCAAGACAGCTGGCGAGACCTGTGAAAGCCTCTGGCTGCGCCGCAATACGATCTGGAAGCGCAACGGCTATTGTTTCTCCAGTACGCGCGCCAAGCAAGCACTCGGCAACACCGGTTGCTCCCGCGACCAGACCGCAGCGCGCGCGGCAATGTCTGCCACCGACAGCTCCGAGGTCGACGCGTTGCTCGCCCGCGAACAAGGCATGGGCTGCCAATAAGTCGAATGAACGACCCAAACGCCAGGTTGCGGTAGGGTTGTTCCCGTAACCGTTAGCGCCTTGAATGCGCAATCGCCATCAAAGTTCGGAACCCGCCCGCCGCGTACGCGTTCTAATTCCAACGCGCACTTAACAGGAAAGGGTAACCCGATGAAGCTCCTTGGCGTCGCGACCGCGACAATGTTGTTCGGTTTAGGATTTGGTGGCACGACTGCCTCTGCACAGTCGTTCGGTGTCTACGTCGGACCGGGAGGTGGCACCGGAGTGTACTACAGTGGCAATGAACGATATCGCGACAGAGGCTACCGCAACGGCCCTCGCGTTTACGGATACACCCGCGAATACCGCGACGACCGCTACTATGGCGATTCCGATGATCGTCCATTGCGCCGTTCGACCGGTGGCTGCGGCACCTACTACTTCTGGGATGGTGATTCTTGTGTAGATGCGCGCAGACGATAAGTTCGAACGGTACACTGCCGACACTTTTTGGCAATATCGTTTGCCAAGCTATGGATCCCTGAGACGACGCGGGAACACGGGCGGGAGATTACATCCCCCGCTTCGGCACTTGCTGCATAAACGCGCCCACTTCCGTCGCCCAGAACTTGGCCATTCCGGTGGTGCCGTGGCCGCGAGTGTCGGGACTGGTGGGTATGAGGAACAGGCGGGCGTTTTTGAGTCGCTTCAATTCTCGTTCGACCAAGCCGAACTCGGGCGGATTACGCTCGTCGTCGGCGGAGTTGATAACAAGCACCGGCGCTTCGATGGCGGTCAACATCGGTTGTGGATTATAGTCTCGCGAGGCATCCCATTGGTAGACGAAATTGTTGGCGTCCGCCGTGAAGGGCGCTGCTAAGCGGTCATCCACGATCTTGTCGGCAGCAGCCCGGTTCGGCGCCATCGCCTGATAGGCAATAGATCCGCCGTTCGTCGCGATGCCGTAGAACACGTTAGCGGCCCGCAGTCCCTTCGGTTGCGACACGTAGTTGCCATCATTGTAGTCCGGGTCTTTCCGCACGGCATCGATCAGCATCCGGCGCATCATCCAGTTGCGCGCTGACATCTCTGTCGGTTGCGAGGCCATCGGCACCAGGGCATCCATGAAGTCTGGGTACTTCACGCCCCACACCCACGTGTGCATGCCCCCCATAGAATTACCAAGCACAAGCCGCAGGTGTTTAATTCCGAGCCCTTGCGTCACCAGCCGGTAATGTGCCTGTACCATGTCGTCGTAATTGTACTTCGGGAACTTACCCTTGAGACCATCCGAAGGCTTCGATGATTTGCCGGCCCCCAGTGCGTCTGGGATGATGACGAAATACTTCGTCGCATCGAGCGCCTGACCGGTGCCAAAGATTTCACCAGCGAACGCCGGCGTCAACAGCCCCGTGCCGGAACCAGCGGTACCGTGCAGGATCAGGATGGGCTCGCCTGTCGGCTCGCCGATCGTTGTGTAGTGGAGCTTCAGCTCCGGCATCACTTCGCCGGTACTAAAGCGGAAGTCCTTCGCGATAAAATCGCCCACTTTCGGGGCCGGGTAGTCGGCGGCCATCGCCACAATCGCACACAGCGCAGACACTAGGTTCACAGCCGCAGCCAACGCGAGGTTGCGCAGTTTCATGATCGTCCCCATTTTCGATTTTTGCTCGGTTGCGGTTTGGCAAAGCTTAGCGCCGATACGGGCGTTGCGCACCGCGCTTTTTGTGCTCTCGAACGTCAGGCAATCAATATGCGCCGAAAGCGCATCAATTGCTGTGGATAATCAATATTTTCCATTTTATTCCATAGAAGCCCATGTTATCCCATATTTGCCCGATCCGCATCGGGCTGTGATGCCGTGGCAGGGCGCGCGGACCAGGCGAGAGGGCCAGCGTCCGATGCGACCGCCACGGTTCGCGGACTCAGTCTTCGCAATGGGTCTCGTACGCGGCAGTTGCGGCCGGGCGTTGGTTTTGATGAGTTGGTGCAGCGTTAGGATTTTCAGGCGGGATGGATCGCTTTGTCTCAACGTTCACGAACAAAATCGACGCGAAAGGCCGGGTCTCAATACCAGCCCCGTTCCGAGCGGTGCTCGAACGCGACGGCTATTCACAAGGCGTTGGCGGCGCTGGCACCGCAACCACACCCGGCACAACCGCCGGCATCTACTGCTACCCCTCGCTCGATGCTGCCGCCATCGATGGTGGCGGCGAAAGGCTTGCGCAGAAGATCGATGGACTTCTCCGTGGCCTCGCGGATTACTCGGACGAACGCGATGAGCTGTCTGTCGCGCTTTACGGCGACGTCCAGATCCTCAATATCGACGGTGACGGCCGCATCGTCCTTCCTGAAGGCCTGCGTGCACACGCTGGCCTCTCCAACACAGTCACCTTCGTCGGCCTCGGCGACAAATTCCAAATGTGGGAGCCCCAGGCCTTCGACGCCCGCCGCAAGTCTGCGCGCGAAAAAGTCCAGGAACACAGAAAACTGTTTGGTCCAGGCACAAGGTCCGCTAACCCCTCCGATGACGAACGCGGAGGAGCCAAATGACTGCCGCCCACATTCCGGTGCTGTTGGGGCCGGTGATCGAACATCTATGTCCAAAGGACGGCGAACTGTTCATTGACGGCACCTTCGGGGCCGGTGGTTACAGTGCAGCGATTCTGGATGCAGCTAACGTGCGCGTGCTGGCGTTCGACCGCGATCTATCGGCTGTACGCAACGCGCGTGACGTCTGCGCGCGCTATCCAAACCGACTGAACGTGATCAACGCACCGTTCAGTGAAATGGAGCGGTTTGCCCGCATCGAGGAAACGCCGAACGGGCAGTCGCAGCTCGAAGGCCCGCTCGCCGACGGCGTGGTGCTCGACCTCGGCGTTTCATCGATGCAAATCGACCAGCCGGGGCGTGGCTTCTCGTTCCAGAACGACGGACCGCTCGACATGCGGATGTCGCAGGACGGCGATTGCGCCGGGCGGACGGCGGCCGACCTCGTCAATACCCTCGACGAGGAAACGATTGCAAGCATCCTCTACACCTATGGCGACGAGCGAAAATCGCGCTGGATCGCCAACGCCATCGTTAAACGACGCAACGTCGAGCCGTTCACGCGCACGCTCGACCTGGCGAGCGCCGTTGCCCGCGTGCTCGGGCCCCGCAAGGCTGACGGCAAACACCAGGCGACGCGCTCGTTCCAGGCACTGCGGATCGCCGTCAACGATGAGCTAGGCGAACTGTCACGCGCCCTTGTTGCCTCCGAACGCTTGCTGAAGCCCGGCGGGCGGTTGGTTATCGTCACCTTCCATTCGCTGGAAGATCGGTTGGTCAAGCGCTTTCTGATCGAGCGAGCCGGAAAGCAGTCAGCTGGATCGCGTTACATGCCGGAAATTATTGCAGCAGCCCCTCCAAGTTTCCAAATCATTAACCAACGCCCGGTATCCCCGAGTGACGAGGAATGCGCCGAAAACCCCCGCGCGCGTTCATCGAAGCTGAGGGCAGCATTGCGGACCGAAGCCGCACCCTGGCCCAACGGAGCTTCGACCGACCTGCCCACGTTAACGTTCTAGGGGCTGAAACGAGGAGGCAGATACGTGCGGCGCGCAGCAACGGCACTCTCGGTCTTCCTGGCAGTGGCAGCAGCTGTGGCGCTCTATACCATCAGCTACGATACGCGGCGGTTGGCCGTTCGCGTACACGTGCTTGAGAAAACAGCCGAGCGCAGCTTGGCCGAGATTTCTGCGGCAAAAGCCGAACTCTCCCACCTGTCGCGGCCTGAGCGTATCGAACCACTTGCCCGCGCCATGGGTCTGCATCCACCATCGCCCCAGCAATTCGTGGACGAGGCCCGCCTCCCGCGCCGCGTCAGCCGCGCACAATGATGGCACGGTCCGCTGTCACAGCGCCGACGCCGGTCCCAGAAAGCCGCACCTTGGGCGTGTTGATGTGCGCCATTGCAGCGTTCGCGGTATTGTCGGGGCAGCTGGTCTGGCTGGCGCTCAAAGGCCAGACGATGCCGCGCCTGTCAATGAGCGAGCCGATCGCACGGACGTTTGCCAGACCAGATATCGTCGACCGCAACGGGCGCCTGATTGCAACCGACCTTGAGGCACCATCGCTTTACGCCGATCCGGCTATAATTCAGGATGTTGACGAGGTGGCCGAGAAATTGGGCACCCTGTTCCCCGATCTTGATCAGCTGCAGGTGCGTCTGTTGCTGGCGGACAAGAGCCGACGGTTTGTCTGGCTCAGACGAGGCTTGTCGCCGCGCGTCGCCCAGCGCGTCCATGAACTGGGACTTCCGGGCCTTAGCTTTCGCCGCGAACAAAAGCGTAGCTACCCGTTAGGGCGGCTTGCAGGCCATGTGCTCGGAGCCGTCAACGTCGATAATCGCGGCTTATCGGGCATCGAAAAGTTCATCGACGAGACGGTTGGCGTTGAGGCCGTGTTGGGGGCAAAACCATCGTCCAAGCTGCCGATCCAACTGTCGCTCGATATTGGCGTGCAGTTTGGATTGGAAGTCGAACTGGCAGCGGCGGTGCAGCGCTACACGGCGGCAGGGGCCGCTGGCATCATCATGGACGCTTCGAATGGTGAGATCGTTGCGGCGGCCTCCCTCCCCGATTTTGACCCAGCCATGCCAACGCAGGGGCTCGAACCCGCACGGCTCGATAAGAATCAAGCGAGCGCGTTTGAGCTCGGCTCAATCGTCAAGCTGATGACAATCGCGCAAGCGCTCGACAGTGGATCAGCGACGCCTGCCACTGTCATCGATGTGCGCGCACCGCTATGGATTGGTCGACATCAGATCCGGGATCTGCATCCTGCGGGCCGACCGCTTTCAGTGCGCGATATTTTTGTGCAATCGTCGAACGTCGGCGCCGCCCGACTTGCGCTCAGTGCTGGCAGCGACCGGCAAAGAACATTCCTCACGCGCATCGGAATTCTCAAACAAGGGAGCACCGAATCGGGTCCGGTGGCTGCTCCAAATCAGCCGAAGCACTGGGGCGAGGTTGAAACGGCGACAATCTCTTTCGGTCATGGGCTCGCAATTTCTCCGATTCGGTTCACGGCAGCTGCAGCTTCGCTGCTGAATGGCGGTCTTCTGGTCGAACCAACGGTGTTACGCGCGACCGTCGCACCCCGGCCAACGGGAGTCCGCGTTGTATCTGCCGAAACAAGCACTGCCCTTACAGACCTGATGCGCCGCAACGTCACTTTGCCGACCGGGACCGGACGGCGGGCCGAGGTTGCTGGCTACGAGATTGGCGGCAAGACTGGAACAGCCGAAATTGCGGTCGACGGAAAATATCGCGGTGACCTCGTGATCTCATCGTTCCTGGCGGCATTTCCGACCCACCAGCCGCGCTACATCATGCTGGTGCTGCTGGATCGCCCGCAACCATCACCCGACTCTGGCGCGCAGATTACAGCTGGTACGAATGCAGCACCAACGGCTGGCCGCATCATCGCGCGGATCGGTCCATTGCTCGCAAGCCCCACGAGCAATCAAGCAACAGTGTTTGACGCCAACCCCGACGCAAAATAAGACACCTGGACACTGCTTCACTGGGACCACGCCGCATGCTGCTTTCGTTGCTTGCAGATCAGGCAGCCGCACTGCCGACGGGGGCAGCGGCTATCGACATTTTAGGGCTTACCGCTGACAGCCGCGCGGTGCGGCCAGGATGGCTATTTGCGGCGTTACCCGGTGCAAAGGCCGATGGCGCGCAGTTTACCGCGCAGGCAATCGCGCAGGGGGCCACTGCAATTTTGAGCGGCAGCAGCACGGTGTTTCCTCCACTCGACGTTCCACTCATTCGGTCAGACGATCCACGCCGGTCACTAGCCCTTATGGCTGCTCGCTTTTATCAGGCACAACCGCCCGTCGCTGTCGCTGTCACGGGCACTAACGGCAAAACGTCAGTTGCAGAATTCACGCGCCAGATCTTCGCAGCACTGGGTCGGCAGGCAGCCTCCCTTGGCACCATCGGCGTGGTGAAGCCCGATGGCAGCGTTTATGGCTCCCTGACGACGCCGGACCCAGTCACCTTGCACCGCACCTTGGCTGAACTGACGACCGAAGGGGTCACGCACATTGCCTTCGAGGCCTCATCCCATGGCCTGGACCAGCGGCGACTGGATGGAGTTCGGCTAAAGGCTGCAGCGTTCACAAACCTCGGTCGCGATCACTTGGATTATCACCCAACGGTCGAGGATTACTTCGGGGCCAAACTGCGCCTGTTCGACACTCTGTTACCCGCTGACGGGATCGCCGTAGTCCATGCCGATGACGACTATTCAGCACGCGTCATTGCAGCGGCGAAGTTACGCGGCATACGAGTGTTCACGACCGGACGGACAGGCAGCGATCTAAAACTGATCTCAGTTGCGCCTGACGGTTTCGCCCAGCGCCTAACCTTCGAGCACGCAGGCCACCGCTATGACCTACGGCTGAACTTGATCGGCGACTACCAGGCCACGAACGCACTGATTGCCGCTGGCCTTGCAATCGCAAGTGGTGAGGATGCAGCCGCAGCATTTGGCGCTATTGAGAACATACATGGCGTCAATGGGCGGCTCGACATTATAGGCGAGTACAACGGCGGGCTTGCAGTGGTCGATTATGCCCACAAGCCAGAAGCACTGGAGGCGGCCCTCGCGGCAGTCAGGCCGTTTGCCACCGGCAAACTGATCTGCGTGTTTGGGTGCGGCGGCGATCGAGACAAGGGCAAGCGCCCGATCATGGGCGAGATTGCGGCACGCTGCGCCGACGTTGTGATTGTCACTGACGACAACCCGCGCACCGAACGACCGGAAGTTATCCGTCGCGAAATCCTGAATGCCGCGCCCGGCGCAATCGAAGTTGGCGACCGGGCTCATGCGATCACTACGGCAGTCCGATTGCTACATAAAGGCGATGTGCTTTTGGTCGCCGGCAAGGGCCATGAGACGGGCCAGATTATCGGCAGCACCACTTTGCCATTTTCCGATCACGACACGCTTCGCACTGCGATGACACCGCCGTTGTGGACCGCAGATGCACTTGTTGCGGCATCGTCGGGCACACTTGACGGTGTAATCGACCAGCCGGTCATGGGCTTCTCCATCGACACGCGCTCCCTGCAAAAAGGTGACGCCTTTGTTGCCCTTAGGGACGCGCGTGATGGGCACGAATTTGTTGCAGCGGCATTCAAAGCAGGCGCTGCCGCCGCAATCGTTGCATCGACGTATGTCCGCCACTCCGGCGACGGCGCATTGATCCGTGTCGATGATCCCCTACACGCGTTGGAGCGGATCGGCGTTGCGGCGCGCAACCGATTGTCGCCTGATGCCTGCGTGATCGCTGTCACCGGCAGCGTCGGCAAAACCGGTACGAAGGAGATGCTGCGTCAGTGCCTAGGCCGCATCGGCAAAACGCATGCAGCAGTGAAGTCGTTTAATAATCACTGGGGCGTGCCGCTGACGCTTGCCCGAACGCCAGCTGACACGACATTTGCGATCTTTGAAATCGGTATGAGTCATGCAGGAGAAATCACCCCCCTGGTTCAATTTGTGCGCCCACACATCGCCATCGTGACAACGGTCGAACCGGTACACTTGGCCAACTTCAAGTCCATCGAAGAAATCGCAGACGCGAAAGCCGAAATCTTTGATGGGCTCGTCCCCGGCGGCACTGCTATTATCAATCGCGATAACCCGCACTTCGAGCGGCTAAAAACCGCCGCGCAACCTGTGGGCGCAAAGATCGTCTCCTTCGGCCACGACCTCAACGCCGATGTATGGATCGAGCAAGCCGATATGCGCGACGATGGCAGTACGGTCATAACGCGCTTGAGCAACCGCACCGTGTCGTATCAACTTGGTGCACCGGGTGCGCATCTCGTGCAGAATTCGGCGGCAGTCGTGGCGACACTTGATACAGCGCTCGTGCACGATATGGCAGCGGTCAATAACGCGCTTGGTGCGCTACGGTTTGCAACCGCACCGGAGGGCAGGGGTGCGCGCTCTGTTGTTGGTAGCACCCGCAACAACATCCTGCTGATCGACGAAAGTTACAACGCCAATCCAGCCTCCATGCGGGCTGCACTTGCAACGCTAGGCACTGTGCCGAGCACTCAATATTCGCGCCGGATTGCCGTGCTTGGTGACATGCTGGAACTTGGCGCTGCGGGCCCAGACCTGCATCGCGGGCTGCACTCTGTTATTGACACCGCAAATGTCGATCTTGTGTTTGCATGTGGTCCGAACATGCGGCATCTGTTTGAAAAGCTGTCGTCAGCGCAACAGGGGGCGTGGGCGGCATCATCGGAAGAACTCGAAGCTATTGTCGTTGCGGCAGTTCAAAGTGGCGATGCCGTGATGATCAAAGGATCACTTGGCAGCCGGATGGCGCCGCTTGTTAAGTCACTAAAAGAACGGTTTTCCGGGGAAACGTCGAAAGCATCCTAGATTTTCAATGCGTAGGCGCACACCCGCTGCAGGCAAGAGGGGCCTTTCTGAATGCTCTATGAGCTGACCAATTTCAGCGACCAGATCGGCGCGCTGAACGTCTTCCGCTACATTACGTTCCGCACGGCGAGCGCGATGATGACCGCTGGTTTGTTCGTGTTCCTGTTTGGCCCAGCGATCATCGATCTGTTGCGCGTCAAACAGGGCAAAGGCCAGCCAATCCGCGAGGATGGCCCTAAGACCCACCTCGCCAAACGCGGCACTCCGACGATGGGTGGCCTGATGATCATTGGAGGCGTGACCGTATCGACGCTGCTTTGGGCGAACCTGTCGAACGCCTATGTCTGGGTCGTGCTCGGCGTGACGCTCGCGTTCGGCGCCATTGGCTTCTACGACGATTACCTGAAGGTCACTAAACGGACGACCGATGGGTTCTCGACGAAAATTCGGTTGGGATTGGAATTGCTGGTTGCCGCGCTTGCGACCTACGCAATCATGAAATTGTCGGCCCCACAATTCTCCGGCAAGCTTGCCGTGCCATTCCTGAAGAATACGCTGCTCGATTTCGGACCATTTTTCGTGCTGTTCGGCGTGCTCGTAATTGCAGGCACCGGCAATGCCGTCAACCTGACGGACGGCTTGGACGGCCTCGCCATCGTGCCCGTAATGATCGCGGCTGCAACCTTCGGTATATTTGCCTACGTGGCTGGCCGTTTCGACTGGGCCCGCTACCTGCAACTGCACTACATCGCCGGCACAGGTGAACTTGCCATCATATGCGGGGCGTTAATCGGCGCGGGCCTGGGTTTCTTATGGTTCAATGCACCGCCCGCAATGATCTTTATGGGCGATACCGGATCACTGGCACTTGGCGGTGCACTCGGCACGATCGCGGTTGCGACGAAACACGAACTCGTTCTTGTCGTTGTCGGCGGCCTGTTCGTTTTGGAAGCCCTATCAGTGATCATCCAGGTGGCATCCTTCAAACTCACCGGAAAACGCGTGTTTCGCATGGCGCCCCTCCATCACCACTTCGAGCAGAAGGGGTGGGCCGAGGCGACTGTTGTGGTTCGGTTCTGGATCATTTCAGTATGCTTGGCGCTGATTGGGCTCGCCACGCTCAAGCTTCGCTAATCGGTCTGGTGATTTGCCATGGGTGATGCCAACCGCCAGATTCAGCAATGGCGGCAGAGCGAAGGCGTTCACCGGCAATGAACTGCACTAATTGATCGTTGATTGGTGCCGGAAATCCTGCAGTGTCGATGTAGAGTTGGGCAAAACGCGCAGCGACCGCTGGGATACTGTGATGGCGCTCGACGTAAACGCGACCCTGCCGCCCAATCGCGGCAAGCGCGTCACGATGAGTGCAACACCAAGCCAACACGTGATCGAGCGTATCGGGAGTCACGTTTAGGAACGGGCATTCGTCGGCCGCAAGTGCTAGGCTCGGCGCGCGCACGTACGTCATTACCGGCTTGGCCCGCGCCATGGCTTCAAGCGCTGTGTAGCCATAAGCACCACCAATGAATTGATCAGCGATCAAATCAGCTTCGCCAAACAGGCGCAGCACGTCTGCATTGGGAACACCTGAAATTCTGAGCAGCTCGATCGAAAATCCACGCGCGCGCAGTCGCTCAATGCTGGCCTCAAGATAAGATGTGCCCTTGAAGTGCGAATGATTGGGTGCGTGCGCGATTTTGAGTACGCCAGTTTGAGGACCAGCACCGACTGACGACAATTGCACCGTGTCGATTGGCCAGTAGGCAATGTGTTTTGCATGGGGCACATACGTCAACATGTCGCCGAGCGAGACCAGTGCCGTTGCATGGCCTGCAAATGCCGCCATGATAGATTTGCCACGCGCATCATCGCAGACGCAATAGCGCCCCGGGTCGTGACAATCGATGCAAAAATTCCAGCGTCCCAGCGCCAATGTGGCAGTCCGCGTCCGCACATCGGCGCCGTAGGCGAACACGTAAAGGCGTTTGCCCGCGGCCTTGATGGCAGCCAGTTCTTCGGGATCAGCCCCGAAGCTGCGCCACATCGGTGGCATCACGCCGCGATCAGCGAAAGTGTGGAACACGTCGTAGCGCAGCAAGGCCACGCCAAGCAGCAGGCGATAGCCGGAACGCGACGCAGAAGGCCAAGCGTTGAAGGCGCGCGCCAGTTGCCGCAAATTCCAGTCGAAGTTGCGCGTGATGTAATAAGTCTCGAAGACGACACTCTCACTGCGAAAGCCCAAGGCCTGATCGCAACGCACGTTCAAGGGGAGCGTAACGATCGGCGTAATGCCCCACATGGTCCTTGGCCGACCAGCGGCCAACCGCCGGACGGTCAAACGGCGGCCAGCCACAATGCAAAGCGACAAAAACCTGCGCGAGAGCCACTCGACGAATCGCCGCGGCATGCCACGCAGCCAAGCGATGGTAGAGCCGACATTCATGCGGGGCCAAACTTGGGTGATTGATCAAGCATGTCGCGGTAGCCGTCTAACTGAAGATCAAACAGACGCTGCGTCGAATGGTAGGCGAGTGCCCAGCTACGACCACGTTGATGCAAGATACCGGTATGGTCTCCACTGCTTAGCACGCCACCTTCGCGAGCAGCGTGCGCGGTTCCGAAGTCTTGGTACTTAGTCGCCGACTTGACTTTTCCTTGCTGTGTCAGATCGATAGTGTCGCTCACACGTCACCACTTTTTTCGTGAATCCATTCCACTTTTGGGTAGAAAACAGCGCCCGAAGGATATCCTGCCGGGATAACGCCAAGCCTGTAGACACGGTGATGGTACTCATAGAAGTCACTTACGCCTGGAATATTAGGGCAAAGTCCGAGTGATATAAGATACTCTCCTTCAAGCATCTGCAGATCAGGCAAAACGGCTCGCATCACGCCCCTTCGACCCGCTCGCGTCCGGTAGGGCGCCTCATCATAGGCTAGAGGCTCTGCACCCGATAGATTCACGGTATTGAACTGGGCGATCATCACCATATCCCGCTCGCGCTCGATACCAATCCCGATGCCAAGCGTATCGGCTGGTACTTCGCCGTCGCAGTGGTAATGCACGTCGATCTGCAGCGTGTCCCACGTCCTGATCACGGATGCGGGGCGGCCATCGCCATCGAGGAAAACAACACGATCAATGATGATCGGGCCTTTGCGGTAGACCTTCGCGATCGAGCGGTTATCGCTGACGGGATCCGCTGACTTCACCTGCGCTGCTGTGAAAATCGTATCGAGTGATGGGGGGGCGAGCCGTGCGGTTTCGGGCACCGTCTCTGGTAATAGTACGGGCATTATCGGCACTTCCAAAGCCGTCGAGTCGGCCGGGGCAACAGGCGCCACAACTGTGAGCTTAGGAATTGTCAGTGGCTCGATGGGTTGAATTGGCTCTACCTTGCTAATCTCGAACACCAACGCAGGCGTTGGCACAATGGCCGGACTGATGACCGGCGCGTCAGCCTTATCGATCTCGATCTCCACCATACGTCCGACGTTGTTGGAGATCCGCACATGCTGGTCATAGTCGTAGTGCTTCGCCACGTCGCGCGCAGAACCGACCTCGCGGACAATCCCCTGATCAAGCCAGACTGCCGATTGGCACAACTGCGCAACTTGGTTAGTGCCGTGGCTGACGAACAAGACCGTCGCGCCACTTGAGCAAATTTCACGAATGCGCTTGAAACTTTTAGCGACGAAATAGCTATCGCCAGCAGCCAACGCTTCATCGACGATCAGGATATCCGGATCGATGCTGATCGCGGTCGAAAACGTCAAACGCGCTTGCATGCCTGAGGAATAAGTCCGAAACGGCTGGTCAATCACCGAACCTAATTCGGTGAAATTGATGATCCATTCGGATTTTTCTTCAATTTCTGCCCGCGACATACCCAGGCACATGCCACCCGTGATAATATTTTCGCGCCCCGTGTAATCAGGATGAAACCCCGTTCCAAGCTCCAGGATCGATGAAATCTTGCCACGGACTTCGACCGCCCCTTCGGTCGCATCAAGAAGGCCAGCAACAATTTTCAACAGCGTACTTTTACCGGACCCATTTGGACCAACGATGCCAACCACATGA
>JANOYV010000074.1:0-8043 GCA_031429105.1 Hyphomicrobiaceae bacterium
CCTGGTCGTCGCGATGATCTATCTGGCTTTCACCTCGCTCGTTGTGTTGACCGTGTCGCGACTGGAGCTCCAGGCCAATCGACACTTGAGGAAGACCCGATGAACTTCGATTTCGGGCTCATCGCCAATAGTGTGCCAAAAATTGCCCTCGGCGCCGGTTTAACGCTGCAGTTGTTGTTTATTTCGTTGGTGCTTGGCACGCTGATCGGTGTCGGCGTGGTGCTGATGCGGATCAGTGGTAATCGGCTATTGGCATGGCCGGCGTTCGCCTACACCTATGTCCTGCGTGGCACCCCGATGCTGGTCCAGGTCTTCCTGATCTACTACGGGCTGTCGCAGTTCGAAGCCGTGCGCAACGGCCCGCTGTGGCCGATCCTGCGCGAGCCTTACTGGTGCGCCATCATCGCCCTATCGCTCAACTGCGGGGCCTATACGGCGGAAATCCTGCGTGGTGGCATTCAAGGCGTCGATGGCGGATTGCATGAGGCCGGACGAGCCCTTGGTCTGTCGCCTTCGCAGCGCTTTATCCACGTCACTGCGCCAATTGCCGTCCGGCTGGCGCTGCCCGCCTACGGCAACGAGATCATTAGTCTCCTGAAAGGCACAGCATTGGTTAGCATGATCACGATGAGCGACATTACAGGGGTTGCTCGCAACATCGTCGCAAAAACTTTTGCGCCCTATGAGATCTTCATCGCGGCTGCCATCGTCTATCTGTCGATCACCTGGGTCATTCAGCTTGGCTTGCGTGCAGCCGAGCATCGATTCAGCCGTTACATCAAGAAGTGAGGGCGCAAATGGCGGAAACACCTCCAGTGCCGATCATCAAGATCGAGAAGGTCAGCAAATTCTTCGGCGCATTTCAGGCGTTGAAGGACTGCAGCCTGTCAATTGCCAAGGGCCAGAAGGTGGTGGTCTGTGGGCCCTCCGGCTCGGGCAAATCGACACTGATCCGTTGTGTTAATCGATTGGAGGAACATGACGGGGGACGGATAACCGTCAACGGCATCGAGCTTACCCGCGACATGGCAAACATCAGTGCGGTCCAACGCGAAGTCGGCATGGTGTTCCAACAGTTCAACCTGTTTCCGCACCTGACCGTTGTCGAAAACTTAATGCTGGCGCCACGCCTCGTTCGTAAATTACCCAAGCCCGAGGCGCGCGAGCTTGCACTTCACTATCTAGCCCGCGTTCGCATTCCCGAGCAAGCGGACAAGTATCCGATCCAACTCTCGGGTGGGCAACAGCAACGCGTTGCTATCGCGAGGGCCTTGTGCATGAAGCCTCAAGTAATGCTGTTTGACGAGCCGACCTCTGCGCTTGATCCAGAAATGATTAAGGAGGTGCTCGACGTCATGACTGACTTAGCACGAGACGGCATGACGATGATGGTCGTGACCCACGAGATGGGATTTGCCCGCTCGGTTGCCGACAATGTCGTGTTCATGGAGGCAGGTGAGATCATCGAGATGGCACCGCCAATCGAGTTTTTCGGCGCAGCAAAGAGCGCCCGCACTAAGTCGTTCTTGCAACAAATTCTAACCCACTGAGTATAACGCCTGAGAGTTTCACCATGACCAGCACCGCTACATGCCCCTATACCGATACCCATGTGCAGTTCGCCCTTGAACTTGCCGATTGTAGTCGAAAAGTCATGGCAGCTGCCTTGGCGGGCCTACCGAACATCGAGATCAAGCCGGACTCGAGCTACGTCACTGACACCGACAAGGGCATCGAGCGCGAACTTCGTGGGATGATCGAAAAAGCATTTCCAAAACACGGCATCCTTGGTGAAGAATACGGCGCGCAAAATGAGGATGCTGAATACGTCTGGGCACTCGACCCGATCGATGGCACAGCCGCGTTCGTTGCTGGCTTGCCGGTGTTTGGCACGTTGATTGCGCTGCTTCATAATGGTGTGCCTGTGGTCGGCATTATCGATCATCTCGTTACCAATGATCGGTGGTTGGGCCGCGCTGGCCAACCGACAACCCGCAACGGCGCGGTTGTGCGCACGCGGAAATGTTCGAGCCTCGCCCGCGCGATGATGTCGGCCAGTAATCCGGATTTCTTCGATGCTGCGGAAAAACCGATCTTCGAGCGCCTGCGCTCACAAACCCAATGGCGGATCTACGGCGGCAGCTGCTTTAGTTATGGCTTGCTTGCCACGGGACGGACCGACATCGCCATCGATAGCGGCCTTTCGATCCATGACTATGCGCCGTTCGTGCCAGTGATCGAGGGGGCAGGCGGCGTCATCACTGACTGGTCAGGCGCGCCCGTCACCGTGCACACCAAGAAACAAATCCTCGCTGCCGGTGATCCGGAGCGTCACGCCGAAGCCCTTAAGATTCTTAACGCTTGATTCCTGTCCGTAGAGGGCAACGGGGGTATTTGAGGTGCTTGCCTCCGAGCATTTAGTCACCAGCTGTTGCAGCTTCGGCGATGCCGTACACTCAATGGTTCGGGCGCCCTTTGCCGCTGACGCAAACCGATTTCCAAATGATCGTCAAACGGAGATCAATCATGCACATCGAACCATTCGGCGTCGAAATATGGATGAACGAGTTTGAGACGAAGTGCGAGCTGAACCTCGCCGAAACGTGCGTGGAAAGCCTGACGATCGCCGAGTTGCTGACGTTGATTGGTCGCAACGATACCGATCTGGCCACGCTTCTGCCGATGAAGATGACCTATGGCGCCATTGAGGGATCGGATCGGCTTCGTCATGCCATCGCGGCCCTATATGCGAAACAGTCACCGGAAAATGTCATCGTTACCCACGGTACAATCGGTGCAAACGCACTGGTGCATCAGGCGCTGGTTTCGCACGGCGACCACGTTGTCTCGGTTATACCGACCTATCAGCAGCACTATTCGATCCCAGCCAGCATTGGTGCAGTGGTTTCGCACCTACGCCTACGCGAGGAACTTGGCTTCCTGCCAGATCTTGCTGAGCTCAAGGTGATGGCGACGCCGGGCACGCGGATGATTGCCATCAACAATCCGAATAATCCGACCGGCGCGTTGATGGATCGCGCTATGTTGGAGGAAATCGCTGCCATCGCGCGCGGTTGTGGTGCTTGGCTACTGTGCGACGAGGTCTACCGAGGCACCGATCAAAAGGGAAATGGTACAACCGACTCGATCGCCGACATCTATGAAAGGGGTATCAGCACTGCTGGCATGTCGAAGGCGTTCTCCCTTGCCGGGCTGCGGCTGGGGTGGATCGCAGCCCCGCGCGAGATCATCGATCAGGTCATGATCCATAGAAACTACAACACAATATCCGTCGGTGTGATCGACGATTACTTTGCAGCCCTCGCGCTCGAAAATAGTAACAAGGTTCTTGCGCGCAGCCAGGCAATTACGCGTACTAATCTGGCGATCCTGTCGGAGTGGGTAGAGCAGGAGTCGCTGATCAGTTGGGTCAAGCCCAGGTCGGGCACGACGGCGTTGTTGAAGTATCGATTGGATATGCCATCGCGCGACTTCTGCATTGCGCTGCTTCAGGAGACTGGTGTCATGTTCACCCCGGGGTCGACCATGGAGATGGAGGGCTATGTCCGTATCGGGTACGCGAACCCTACCGCGGTGCTCAAGCAGGGCCTCGACCGCGTCTCGACATTCCTGGCCAAGCGCTGCTGCGGTTCCGGGGTCATCAAGGTGTCGAGTTGATCAAAATGGCAGGCGACAGCTCAGCGCCGGCAAGTTCAATGGGGTGCACCACCACGAGACGGACGCCAAAAGTGATTAACTTGCGGTCGGCAATGCATCCGATTTTTTTCAATCGAGATCATCATCGCGACGCGCATTGCCTCGCTAAGAATATTACCGAAGAACGGATCACCAGAACTGGGGACGCGGCACCGAATCAGATCGGTGTCGGCGACGGCGGGATAGCTCAGCATGAGCGCGCGGCGACAGGTTACGGCAGCGATCGCGGAGCGCTACCTGTTGGCAGGGCGGAGGGACAAAGGGTGTGCATCGGCGCGCCGGATTGGCCCCGCTCTAGTCTAAGATTTCATCGAGTTAGAATGTCAATCGGCGTCATTGAACCCATGCCTGTTCACAGGCAGGCCACCAAGGCCCTTGGCCAATACATCGAAGGCTTCTAATACCTTCGCAAGCGGCATCCGCGTCTGGGCTACATGAGCCCCGCCGCCTTCGAAACGACGTTCCACGCGAATAAAAAGCACGGGATAACGGCTCTCCACTAAATCCGGGGAGGTCCAAGCGCTACATCTGGTCCGATCAGCAGCAGGAATAGTAGCAGACGCTTGCTCATCGGCGCCTCCAGTCGCATTTGTTTGCGCCCGCTCGTACTGCTAGGCCGCCAAGGCCACATCGATGCGCGGCCTCAAGGACCGAGGTTCCTGGCCAACCGGAAGCCGAGGAGGTTCGCCATGGTGTCGGACTTACTGCCGGCTCGGAAACCTGCACGGAGCCACTTTGGTTCGCTGGACCAGGCGCCACCGCGGATGACCCGGGCTTGGCACTCACCCGCGATCATGGTGCCGCCAGTCACTCGTGCGCTACCGTTGCCGGGGTTGCCCACGTTACTCACGGTGCTGCAATCCTCGGTCCACTCCAAGACATTGCCGTGTACCTGGTAGAGGCCCCAGGGATTGGGCGTAAAACTGTCGACGGGAGCCGTCCGTCGGCGGTATTCGCCCTTCGCGCCGCCTCCTTCATACGGCTTGGTGGAGCCGTCGTAATTGGCTTGCGCCGGCGTGATCGCCGAGCCCCACCAGAACGGTGACTTGCTACCCGCCCGCGTCACGTATTCGTGCTCGGCTTCCGACAATAGTCGATAGGTCTTGCCAGTCTTCCGCGACAGCCATGTCGCATAAAGCTTTGCAAAATGCCAATTGACGTTGATGACAGGGTGCTTGCCGCGCCCCCAGCCTTCGTCACTCGGCTTATAGAGCAAGCAACCGCCGTCAGCGGCGCACGCGTCCCATTCGGCAAATGTCACGGCGAATTTGCCAACCGCGAAGGTTCGAGCAATAGACACTTTGACCTGGCTCTCGGAACCTTCGGCAAAGGGCTCGCGCTCCGGTTCGTCTTCGGGCGACCCCATCATGAAGCTGCCGGCCGGCACCACCACCATTTCAGGACAGAAAGCGCAGTCCTTGCCGTCGGCCAACGCGTCACGGGCGCCCTGCCCCGAGCCTGGAGCAACCGCCGCCAACCGATCACCGTCGGCGGCGTGCACCGTCGAACACAAGACCGCGAGCGCCATGAATATTGCATACAGCCCACGCATCATATCTCCTCCGCAGCAAAGCAACATCGAAGCGGAACGTTGTCATTGCTCATTTGCAATTGATCGAGCCTTCCACACACGGGAAGGGTATTTCGTCGTTACAGGTCGGCTTCGCGTAGGCGGCGACAACGCCGGAAACGCCGGTAATATCGACGAGCGATACTGCGTTCAGAACATTGTCTGCGATGGCCCAGTGGTTGGCGACCGCCATCTCAGCGAGCTGCTGCCTGCCCCATGTTTCCTTGATGAATCGCGCTGTTTTTGGGTGGAATTTGGCGTCGATCTCTGCGGCGATCTCGGGGCTCGTCTGATCCGCGAAATTGTCGGCGAACGCGGCCGCGTACTCATTCATGGCCTCGTCGACCGCCTTATCTATTTTCTTTACGTACTTCCCCGCCTTTTTGGCCACGGCGGCCTTGCTGATCCCGGTAAACGCACCGGTCTTGGCCGCAAATATCCGCTTTGTGACCGAAGCACCCTCCACCAGATTCTTTGGGTGGATGGTCTGCATTTTATTGACCGCTTTCAGCAGCAATTTTCCCACCTTTGAACTGGCTTCGACGAGTTTTCCCCCAACCTTGACTGTCGAAACTCCTGCCTTCACCGCAGCGGCTGGCGCTGCGGACAGGCCCAGCGTTGCGACATTGGCGGCCAAGATCAGTGGCGCCACAACCTGATCGACGACGGTCATGGCGCATTTGCCGTCCGTCTCGCCGCAGCCCATGCCGCAATCACTCATCCCCTTGGGACATTGCTGCCAGCAATTATTGAGCACACCGCTGAAGCCCGGCTTGCACTGTTTGTAGCAAAGCCCCGCCTGCTGCACTTCGCCATCAAAGCAGCTGCCGCCGGCGGGAAAGCATCGGGCGCCAATTCTTTCCTCACCCGGCTTGCAGTTCATCGAGCCCATGGCCAACGTGCTGACGCCCCTGAAACAGGTCTCGCCGGTGTTTTCGTATCCGGGGGAACAGTTCTTGTGGCATAGCCCGGCGATGCCCCGGAAGTACCCAGCCGGACACGTTGCATTGCTTATGCTGATCGTGTCGGGCCCTCTTCCGCAATGACAGCCCATATCCGTGTAGTCGGGTTGATCGCAGTCGTACTTGGCGAAGTCCCACGGCGTATATGAACAAGTTTTTCCATATGTGTGCGCGCCTCTCCCGCAGGCAAAAAGATTATTCGTGAAGCCTGCTGGGCACGTCGCGGTTGTTGATGGTGCCGAAATAGTATCGGCGCCGCGACCGCATGTGGCTCCGTTATTTGTATAGGATGGCGGGCAATCGGCTCGGGACGGGCTCGACAGGTGGGCGCAAGGTAATCGGCGTCGCCGCCCGTTTCGGCTCGATATAGGGCGTCGCGATTGGGGTCGCGTGGGGGCGAGTGCCCTTAATTGGTGGTTCGATCCAGGTCGTCGAGACCGGCGTCGAATGCGGCTTGGTGCCCTTCGCCGGTGGTTCGGTCCAGGTCGATGAAATCGGCGTCGTGTGGGGTTTGGTGCCCCTCGTCGGCGGTTCAATCCAGGTGGTCGAGACTGGTGTCGAATGCGGCGGCGTGCCGACTTTCGGCAGTGGCACGTACGGCGGATTCACATTTGGCGCCTGATAGACGACCGGTGGCTGATAGTTGGATGGCGGTAGCGGCTCATCGTCAATTTCATCGGGTCGCGGGCAATACCTGACGCAGGCACGTGCGGTGCCACCATCTTGCCTGGGAACATCGACCACTCTCAGTTCGCAGCCATCCGGCGTTTCGCCTCGGCAGCGCTTCGGTTCAGGCGGCAGATCAAGATAGCCGTCGACATACTTTTTTGGGCCGCCATTGGCGATGCCACTCGTAATTATTCCGATCGCAATCGGCAACGCAACGATCCCGATCAGCTTCCACGCATCACCACCGTAACTCGGCGGGCGCTCACCATCGCGGTAGATTTTGACCGGCGGACCATTGTCGACCAGCACAGGCTTGGTTGGACCATATCCCGGCAAGTAGCCGCAAGCCTGAGCGCGGCGATTGTAAGCTTGACCATTCGGACAATCCGGCACCGCGACAATGGCTTTGCACTCGCCGTAGGCGTTCTTTCTCTGGCCTTGCGGGCATACAATTGCAATTTGTTTGCAAGGCTGCCCGTCGAGCGTCGTCCCGTATCCAGGTCGGCAATCCGGAATATTACCGGGTTGCGTCCGTGGTGGAGCATAGGCATAGCACCGGCCGGCACCATCCTTCTGTTGTCCCGGCGGGCAACCAGCATCGGTCTTCACGGCTTCGCATGGACCGTTCACTGCTTTACGTTCCTGGCCAGATGGACAGGCGGTTACAATGCGGATCGCTTCGCACGGACCGCCCGATGACTTGCGCTCCTGGCCCGAGGGGCAAGCCGTGACGGGTGGAGCATAAGCATAACAGCGGCCGGCACCATCCTTTTGCTGGCCCGGCGGACAGCCGACATCGGCTTTCACCTTGTCGGCCGCGAGTTTGTCGGCGGCAGCCTTGTCGGTTGCGAGCTTGGCAGCGGTGGCGCGGTCCGCATCGGCTTTCGCCTTGTCGGCCGCGAGTTTGTCGGCGGCAGCCTTGTCGGTTGCGAGCTTGGCAGCGGTGGCGCGATCCGCATCGGCTTTCGCCTTGTCGGCCGCGAGTTTGTCAGCCGCGGCCTTGTCGGTTGCGAGCTTGGCAGCGGGGGCGCGGTCCGCATCGGCTTTTTGACGTGCGGCTTCGGCTGCGTGCTGCTGCTGACGCGCTGCGTCTGCAGCAGCCTTCTGGCGTGCTGCTTCGGCTGC
>JANOYV010000075.1:0-50142 GCA_031429105.1 Hyphomicrobiaceae bacterium
GCAAATCACCGGCGCACTTTGCTGTGCGCTTTTAGTTGCAGCGCCGTTCCGGCCGCGGCTCCAGATCGCATGTACGAGGATTACACACGAAATGTCCCGAGAAGCGCAAAACGACGCCTTCGCGCGCACGTCATTCCTGAATGGTGTAAATGCAGCCTATGTCGAAGAGATGCAGGCACTTTACGAGCGCAATCCGGGGGCCGTGAACGATGAATGGCGGCTGTTTTTTCAGTCGCTGCAGGACGAGAAGTCGGCAACAGCCCGCGATGGCCACGATGGCCCGTCGTGGGGACGACCGCTGAATGAGTTGAATAGTACCGGCAACCCAGATCTGATGTCGGCGTTGACCGGCGATTACGGTTCAGCAGAGCGGGCCATTCAGTCCAAGATCAAGTCGCGCGCCAGCACGGTAGGTCACGAACTGAATGTAGCGGCGTCGTTGCGCGCCACCCAGGATTCGATCCGCGCGCTCATGTTGATACGTGCCTACCGAGTCATGGGCCATCTCGTTGCCGATCTCGATCCCCTGGGGCTGACCGACCGCAAAGTGCACAAGGAACTGCGCCCAGAGACCTATGGCTTTACTGAAGCGGACTTCGATCGCCCGATCTTCATCGACAAGGTTTTGGGTCTCGAAACGGCAACCATCCGGCAGATCTTGAAGATTTTGCGCCGCACCTACTGCCGACGCATCGGCGTCGAGTTCATGCATATTACGTCGCCGCTTCAAAAAGCCTGGATTCAAGAGCGGATCGAGGGCGAGGAAAAGGACATTCGGTTTACGGTTGAGGGCCGTAAGGCGATACTTAACAAATTGATCGAGGCCGAAAGCTTCGAGAAGTTCGCAGAAGTCAAATATACCGGCACCAAGCGCTTCGGGCTGGAAGGCGCGGAGACAATGGTTCCAGCGCTCGAGCAGATCATCAAGCGGGGCGGGCAGCTCGGTATCAAGGAAATCGTACTCGGCATGGCCCATCGTGGTCGGCTGAACGTTCTTGGCAACGTCATGGGTAAGCCGTTACGGGCTATTTTCAACGAGTTCAAGGGTGGATCGTTCAAACCCGACGACGTTGAAGGTTCAGGCGACGTGAAGTATCACCTCGGCGCTTCTTCGGATCGGAGCTTCGATGGCAACAACGTCCACTTGTCCCTGACGGCAAATCCAAGCCATCTTGAGATCGTCGACCCCGTTGTTCTGGGTAAAGTCCGCGCTAAGCAGGATCAGCATGGCGATACCGAGCGCACGATGGTTTTGCCGCTTTTGATTCACGGCGACGCTGCGTTCGCCGGTCAGGGCGTGGTTGCTGAATGTCTTGGATTGTCGGGCCTCAAAGGGCACCGCACGGGTGGTTCGATCCACTTCATCATCAACAATCAGATCGGTTTCACGACGAACCCGCGTCTGTCGCGTTCGTCGCCTTACTGTTCCGATGTGGCCCGCACTGTTGAAGCGCCGATCTTCCACGTCAACGGCGATGATCCAGAGGCAGTAACACACGTTGCCAAGATCGCAGTCGAGTTCCGGCAGAAGTTCAAAAAGCCGGTCGTTATCGACATGATCTGCTACCGCCGTCACGGTCACAATGAAAGCGACGAGCCGCTATTCACGCAGCCGCGCATGTATCAGAAAATTAAGGCGCATCCGACGACGGTCACGCTCTACGGTCAAAAGCTGATCGATGAAGGCACGATGACGGCCGCCGAAGTGGATGAGATGAAAGCTACCTGCCGAGCCCGCCTTGATACCGAGATGGCGGCCGCTGACAGCTATAAGCCGAACAAGGCTGATTGGCTCGATGGGCGTTGGTCTGGTCTTGGCGCCGAGGATGACGAAGCCCGGCGCGGTAACACCGGCGTTGCCCTCGACGTGCTGCGCGAAGTTGGTCGCCGTCTCACTGTTGTTCCAAACGATTTCAATGCTCACAAGACCGTCCAGCGACTCCTCGAGCGCCGCCGCGAAATGGTTGAGCAGGGCGAAGGCATCGATTGGGCCTTAGCTGAGCACTTGGCGTTCGGTACCCTGCTGCGCGAGCGTTCACCTGTTCGCCTGTCCGGGCAAGATGTCGAGCGCGGCACGTTCTCGCAGCGGCACTCGGTGTTGATCGACCAAGTGTCCGAGCGCCGTTACACGCCGCTTAAGTACGTGTCGCCTGATCAGGGCCGTTTCGAAGTTATCAACTCGATGTTGTCCGAAGAAGCCGTACTCGGTTTCGAATACGGCTACACACTGGCTGAGCCCATGGCGCTGACGCTGTGGGAAGCGCAGTTCGGTGATTTCGCCAATGGAGCCCAGGTTATTTTCGACCAATTCTTGTGTTCCGGCGAACGAAAGTGGCTTCGGATGTCGGGCTTGGTTTGTCTGTTGCCCCACGGCTACGAGGGCCAGGGCCCGGAGCATTCGTCGGCACGCCTTGAGCGCTACCTGCAGAATTCTGCGGAAGACAATTGGCAAGTTGCCAACTGCACGACGCCTGCCAATTACTTCCATATTCTCAGGCGACAGATGCGCCGCAAGATCCGCAAACCACTGATCTTGATGACGCCAAAGTCGTTGCTACGCCATAAGCGCGTTATCTCAAGTCTGGCTGAGTTTGGGCCTGACTCCTCGTTTCATCGGGTCCTCTGGGACGATGCCGATGCGTCGAAGGCGTCGACCGTTGCTGGCACCATCAAACTGAAGCCAGACGCCGAAATCCGCCGCGTCGTACTATGCACTGGCAAGGTTTATTACGATCTTTACGAAGGCCGCGAAGCTGCTGGTGCCAATGACGTTTATATTTTGCGCGTGGAACAGCTTTATCCGTTCCCGGCGCGGTCATTGATGGCCGAACTCGCTCGCTTCCCGAATGCCGAAATCGTCTGGTGCCAGGAAGAGCCGCGCAACATGGGCGCATGGTCGTTTATTGAGCCCAACATTGAATGGACACTCGGCCAAATCAAAGTCAAAGCGAAACGCGCGCGCTACATCGGTCGCGTGGCCGCCGCATCGACGGCAACCGGACAGCTGTCACGGCATCTGGCCGAGCAAAAGACGATTGTAGCGGACAGCATTGCTGTTTGAAATTTTGGATGAGCCGCAGGCCTATACAGGGATGAGACGATCATGACGGTTGAAATCCGAGTGCCAACACTCGGCGAAAGCGTGACCGAAGCAACGGTCGGCAAATGGTTTAAGAAGGAAGGCGATGCCGTCAAGATCGACGAACCGCTGTGCGAGCTTGAGACCGACAAGGTGACTGTCGAGGTGCCAGCACCCGCCGCTGGCGTGATGGGCACGATCATCGTTGCGCAGGGAACAACCATCGCCGTTGGCAGCGTCTTGGGCACGATCAAGGAAGGTGCAACTGCTGCACCGTCAGCGACGGCTCCGTCGGCTCCGCCTGTACCGACCGCAAAACCTGCGACTGTGTCTGCACCAGCCAACGGTGGGATGCCGCCAGCTCCGTCGGCGCGCAAGATTATGGAAGAGAAAGGCGTCAACCCAGCCGACGTCGCGGGTTCAGGCAAGCGCGGCCAAATCTTGAAGGAAGACGCCGCTGCTGCAACAGCCAAGCCTGCTGCGGCTGCGCCATCGCAAGCGCCAGTTCCCTATGTACCGATGGCACCCGCACCAGTTCCGGCGTCACAGCTTCGTGCGCCCGCGCCCGCCAACGACGCAGCGCGGGAAGAGCGGGTGAAGATGAGCCGTCTGCGCCAGACCATCGCGCGACGTTTGAAGGACGCGCAAAATACCGCTGCTATGCTCACGACGTTCAACGACGTCGACATGAGTGCGGTTATGGCGATGCGCGCGCAGTACAAGGACCTGTTCGAGAAGCGGCACGGCGTCAAGCTCGGCTTCATGGGCTTCTTCGTGAAGGCGTGCCTACAGGCCCTCAAGGAAATCCCGGCCGTTAACGCCGAGATGGACGGCACCGATATCATCTACAAGAATTATTATCACATTGGCGTCGCCGTCGGCACAGACAAAGGCCTAGTGGTTCCTGTGGTGCGCGAAGCAGATCGCTTGAGCCTCGCCGAAATCGAAGGTTCGATCGCGAGCTTCGGCAAGCGCGCACGTGATGGCAAGCTCGGTATCGATGATATGCAGGGCGGCACGTTCACGATCTCGAATGGCGGGGTCTACGGCTCGATGATGTCGATGCCGATCCTCAATGTGCCACAGTCGGGCATCCTCGGTATGCATCGCATCGAGGAGCGCCCCGTGGTGCGGGCAGGCCAAATCGTCATTCGCCCGATGATGTACTTGGCGCTCAGCTACGATCATCGGATCGTCGATGGCAAGGAAGCCGTCACGTTCCTGGTGCGCGTGAAAGAGTGCCTCGAAGATCCCCAGCGGTTCATGCTGGAGCTGTGAGTTAGCGCCACAGATGAGCGAATGGGTCGCAATATCGGAAATTGTCCGAAATTTGGCGCTGGCTATCTAGGTAACGATCGGCGCCATCTTGGCTTGGCGTCAACTGTCACCCGCGTCGTTGCAAGCTAAATCGGCGAGTACGCAGGCTGACTTGGCTCGGCGGAGCCATGTGACCGAGCTCTTCAATCGAGCAGCCGGTCAGCTTCGAGATCCAAATCTCGAAGTTCGGCTTGCAGCGATATATGTACTCAGGGAGACCGCAAAGGACTTTCCTGACTTTCAGACCCTGTTTTTGAACTACTTCAAGCCTATTTGAGACAGAATAAGGTAGACTATGGCGATGAAGAGCCGCCTATCGACATCGCTGAAGTGATGAAGGTACTCAGAGGCAGATTAGGAGGTTCGTGATGCTGAACGTGGATAACCGGAAGGCGCCACGGAAGCTCGATATTCACGGCGCATTCGTGCGGCGAACAGATCTAAGCGGCGCTTCCTTGCGCGACGCCAATCTGTCTGGAGCAGATGCAACGAACGCGATTTTCCGCGGTGCGGATTTCGCTGGTGCGAATCTGGCGGGTACAGTTCTCAACGGTGCGGATCTAAGTGGCGCCAAGAATCTGACTGCCGAGCAGTTGTCGGTCGCAATCATCGACGACAAGACGGTTCTGCCTGATTACATCGACCGAACGCGCCT
This sequence comes from Hyphomicrobiaceae bacterium, assembly GCA_031429105.1. GTDB lineage: Bacteria > Pseudomonadota > Alphaproteobacteria > Rhizobiales > Hyphomicrobiaceae > JAKFWF01. The sequence goes on from JANOYV010000075.1 coordinate 5,052, forward strand.
GAATATGGCGCGCTGAACTCAAGAAAGCTCAAATGACCTACGACCTTATCATCATCGGCTCCGGGCCCGGCGGCTATGTCGGTGCAATTCGTGCAGCTCAGCTGGGCTTAAAGACTGCGATCATCGAGAAGCGCAAGACGTTAGGCGGCACCTGCGCCAACGTCGGATGTATTCCGTCGAAGGCCCTACTGCACGCGACCGAGTTGTTCGATGAAGCAGGGCACGGCTTCGCAGCGTTCGGCATCGAAATTCCGGCACCAAAGCTCAATCTGCCGGCGATGATGAAGCATAAGGCCGATACCGTTGCGTCCAACGTCGGCGGCGTTGCCATGTTGATGAAGAAAAACAAAGTCGATACCCACTACGGCACAGGCACCATCACAGGACCGGGCAAGGTCCGTGTGACAGCTGCCGATGGCAAGACCACTGACCTCGAAGCAAAGTCGATCGTCATTGCGACGGGATCGGACGTGGCGTCGTTGCGCGGTGCTGATGGCCAACCAGTGGCGCTTGATGAAAAGGTCATCGTGTCGTCCACTGGCGCGCTCGAACTGGAAAAAGTGCCCGGTCATCTCGTGATCGTCGGTGCGGGCGTCATCGGCCTCGAACTCGGCTCGGTGTGGAAGCGGCTTGGCTCAAAAGTTACCGTCGTCGAATTCACCGACAAGTGCCTTGGTGGCATGGATGCCGAGCTCGGCAAGCAGTTCCAGCGCTTGATGGAAAAACAAGGCATGGTGTTCCAGATGTCGTCGAAGGTCACCAAAGTCGAGAAATCAGGCGCAGGCGCAAAGGTCACATTCGAACCGGTTGCTGGCGGCGCTGCTTCGATCATCGACTGCGACGTCGTGCTTATCGCAACGGGACGAACGCCTTACACTGCTGGCCTTGGCCTCGAAGGCGTCGGCGTTACGTTGGATCGCGGCCGCGTCGTAATCGATGATCACTTCGCAACCAACGTTCCTGGCATCTTCGCCATCGGAGACGTGGTGCGCGGCCCGATGCTTGCACATAAGGCTGAGGAAGAAGGCGTCGCGATTGCCGAGTTGCTTGCAGGTCAGGCGGGCCACGTGAATTATGACGTAATCCCGGGTATTGTCTACACCTACCCTGAGGTAGCCTCGATTGGAAAAACCGAGGAAGAGCTGAAGGCCGCTGGCATAGCGTATAAAGTCGGTAAGTTCCCATTCGCCGCCAACGGTCGCGCGCGTGCCAACCGCACGACCGATGGCTTTGCCAAGGTGCTGGCCGATGCAGCAACGGATCGCGTGCTTGGCGTGCATATCCTCGGAGCAGGTGCTGGCGATTTGATCCACGAAGCCGCCGTGCTAATGGAGTTCGGCGGTTCGTCGGAGGATCTTGCGCGCACCTGTCACGCTCACCCGACAATGAGCGAGGCCGTTAAGGAGGCAGCTATGGCAGTTGAGAAGCGTGCCATCCATATGTGAAGTGCCACTGCACGCAACACGTGTTCAAATTTAGTGAGGGTCACATGCGCAGACAATCATTGGTCGCCGTCGCACTTGTTGGACTGTCTGTCGCCGGTTGCGATTACATCCCGGCGTCGTGGATTCAGAAGATCACAGGCGTTACGTCGGCCATCGGCAAATTCTCGAACAATTCCTTCAAGGGCATTGTCCAGGCTGAGTTTGTATTGCCGACGAAGCCCGACGATAACTTTCGCGACATGAAACTCTTGGGCGCTTTCGGTTTTGTTGATCCGCGCGGTATGAGCTGGGATGTACCAGCTGGTTACATCACCAATGGTGCATCGGTGCCGTGGGGGCTCTGGAACATTGTCGGTGGACCCTATGACGGCCCCTACCGTGACGCTGCGGTGATTCACGATTACTATACGGATTTCAAAACGCGCACTTGGGAAGACACCCACCGCATGTATTACGAAGCCTCCGTCGCCCGTGGCGTCAGTGAAACTCGCGCTGGCGTGATGTACGCTGGCTTGCTTGTTGGCGCAGATCGCTGGGACCCACCGAAGCCTGTCGTAGTTACTCCCAAAAAAGCGCAGCTGATCCCAGGCTCGTATCAGGTTGCTCAAGTGCCGCCACCGGCCACCAACAAGCCAATTGCACCGGGGGCTACGCCGACTGCAAACCAGCAGCAGTTGTTTGATGAACTAAAGGTGTGGATCGAACGCGAGAAGCCGACGCCGGAGCAAATCGCGAAGCGCGTCGAGGAAATGCGCAAAGCGCGCGGCATGCCGTCCAAGCCGCAGTAACTGCCAAACACATGCTGCTCGAGGTTCGAAATAATCGTGCAGCCAGACGTAAAGTTCGCGCCGTCCAATAGAGGATCACTGCTCGGCGTCGGGCTGATGGTCATCGCCATGTTGACACTGCCGCTGATGGATGCGGCAGCGAAGCTGATGTCCGGTCGTATCCCGATTGTCGAGTTGGCGTGGGCGCGCTTTTTCTTCCACACGCTGTTGCTGCTGCCATTGATTGCTTGGCATTTCCCGTTGCGGGCGCTTTGGCCGCGCCGGGCGGGGCTGCAGATCGTTCGGGCGTTGATGATCTTGTTCGCAACCGCCATGTTCTTCAACGGCGTCGCTGTAATGCCGCTTGCCAACATGCTGGCGGTATTTTTCATTTATCCTTTTGTCATCACAGCACTATCCCCTTGGGTGCTCGGCGACCGAGTGGGCGTCTGGCGGTGGACGGCAACGTTGATCGGCTTCATTGGTGCGCTCGTCATTATTCGCCCCGGGTTCGAGCCCCTGTCAGCCGGGGTGCCTTTTGCGATTGCCGCAGCCTTCGCGTACAGCTTTTATGCGTTGAGCACGCGCAAGCTTGCCGGGCTCGATCCCCCTTTGGTCACGCTTTTCTTCACCGGTGCCGTGGGTCTTGCGGTGAGCAGTCTCGCGCTGCCCTTTGTCTGGATCACGCCGACGCTGGACGAGTGGGGATTGATGGCGCTGATGGGCCTTGTGTCGGCGTTTGGACATTACTGCGTGATCCTGGCGTCTGAACGGGCACCTGCGCCCCTGCTCGCGCCCTTGGGCTACATCGAGATCATTTCGGCAACTTTGCTCGGGTTTTGGCTGTTTGGGGATCTGCCGGATCGCATGACCTGGCTCGGCATGGCGATCATTGTTGCGAGCGGCCTTGTTATTGCGTGGCGCGAAAAAGTGCGCGGCGTTAGCCGAACCGAGGCCTTGTGACGAAACCGCGAGCGGGTTTTGACCGTACAAGCCTAGAAGACGGCGGGACAACGGAGTACTTGGCATGCGATTTCTTGTGGCTTACCTGGCGACCTTAACCGCGTTTGTCGCCATCGATCTCGTGTGGCTAGGCGTTGTTGCAAAGAGCCTTTATCGCCGTGAAATGGGCGATCTGCTGGCCAACCCCATGAACTGGAAAGCCGGTGGCCTGTTCTATCTGCTCTATCCGCTGGGTGTCGTATTCTTCGCGACAATGCCCGCACTGGCTGCAGGGTCGTGGTCGCAGGCGTTAATCCTGGGGTCGCTGCTTGGGCTATTTGGCTATGGCACCTATGACCTCACCAATCTTGCGGTGATCCGCAATTGGTCGACGCAATTGGCGATCGTCGACTGGGTCTGGGGGGCTGCATTGACGGGGATGGCTGCAACCGTCGGATACTTCGTGGCCCGCAGTTGGTAGCGAGGTCTATACGCCCCACTGGCTACGTGCGAACGCCGGATAGGTTTCGGCAATTTCGTGGGCGACACGGCTCCTGAGCATGGCCAAGGTATCGACCGGTAGTGCCGCGGTTTCGGGTACGGTTGGCGCTGATTGGAACTCAAATCCGGTCGCGCTTTGAACGTCAGCCTTAGTGGTGCCGGTGTGTGCGCTCTCAAGCGTGAAACCGGCCCGCTTCTTGTCGAATGAAAACACGCATAGTCCGGTGACCAGCGCGTGCGGGCCGCCAGGGCGGTACTCACCGTCCAGTGATGTGCCAGCTGCACTGATGAAATCGACCTTCGGCACTAAAGTGCGAGGCGAGTGCTCCTCGCGGAACAAGATCACGCGCGGGATCAGGTGATAGAGATAGGCAGAGCCGAAGGAGCCGGGAAAGCGCACTTTCGGTTGTCTGGGATCGCCTAAGCCCACAAGGTTGATATTGCCGTGCCCGTCAATCTGCCCGCCTGACAGGAAGAACGCATCAATCCGCCCTTGCGCTGCACAGTCGAACAGCTCGCGGCCACCATCGGTGAACGGATTGTGCACTTCGCTGCCAAGCAACGATACGCGCATCCGTCCGCCGGACAGCGCACGCGCCAAAAGTGCAGCAGAACCCGGAATTGGTGACGACGAACCAACGGCCACGTGGCCAAGGCCATAGAGCATGCGCGAGATCGCGCCGATCATGATTTCGGGGGTTGTGACGACCTTCGTACTCATGCCGGCACGTTTCCGAGGATCGTTTCATCGAGCCAGGCGCGGAACCCGTCTGTCGTTTGCGCGGCCCGCGCGTAGACGGCAATGGCGGCAGCATCTGCTGGATAAGCGCCAGCTAAGCCAACGGGTGCGCCGCCGCGTGGGGCATGCGCGATACCACTGATGTAGAGCGCAGGAATAGTGCCCGCCCCCTTGGCATCATCGGTCAGAAAATCGCCATCGACGATCTCTTCAACCGTAACGAACGTTTCGCGGGCTGCATGTGCCATCAGCATCAGTTCGCGGCGCACGCCGATCCAAACGTTGCCGTTGCGGTCGGCATAGCGCGCGTGGAACAGGGCAACGTCGGGACGGATCGCCGGTATAATCACGATGCGGTCGCCGGGCGGGCTCAATGGGTTGTCGATGACGTGCCAATCGGGCCGCAGCTTCAGCAGGTCCGAGCCGAGAATGCCGCGCAACGGCATGAACGGAATGCCCTTTTCGGATGCTTGCAGCCCGGCATGGATGGCCGGGCAAGTCGCGTCGCGCATGTCGAGCGTGCCGGCCTTCATGGCGGCGACAAAGCGTGGGAGCGTGCCGTGCTCGCCAAGTGTCATGGCGGCAGCCTCCATGATCGACACGCAGCCAGCTCCGATCAGCCAGTCGGCCTGTAAGCCGCCAGCCGGGACCGCGATCAGATGCAGGTTGCGCGCTTTGCGCTTTATGAGTGCTGCGACCGCTCTCATCGCGCAGCCGGAATAGTCCGGTGGAATTGCAACCGATGCGCCATCGGGAATCCGCGCCGCAAGGGCGTCAACGGTAAGAGTGGCGGTGTCAGGCATCATGGCGGCTGTGTCCCTGTTCAGGCGTCGCTATTACAAACTGGTTTGGGGGGCGAGGGAAGGGGGTGGAGGTGTGGAAGCCAAGCTAGTTGCACCACCTTTGCACCATCGCAACTGCCTCCCGCTCCCTCACCCCAGCCACTTCAACCCAACGATCGATCCAATCAGCAGCGCCAGGAACACGATACGAAGCGTAGTTGCGGGTTCGCCGAAGTAGAATAGGCCGATCAATGCGGTGCCAGCGACGCCGATGCCAGTCCACACGGCGTAGGATGTGCCAAGCGGGATTGTCTCCGAGGCTTTCATCAGCAGGTAGAGGCTGGCTGACGCAAACACCACGAAGCCGAGCAGCGGCAACGGTCGCGCGAGCCCGTCGGTATAGCGCAACGACGTGGTGAAGGCGATCTCCAGCAGACCGGCGAGCAGCAGCATAATCCAGGCCATCGGAACCTCGGCAATACGATCTCAACGCGTGCTGTCGAGGCTTTCGACGACGAGGTTGCGGTTGGTGTAGACGCAGATGTCGGCGGCAATCCCCATTGCTTTGCGGGCGATCGCTTCGGCCGTGTGGTCGGTGTCGAGCAGCGCCCTGGCGGCGGCCAGTGCGTACATGCCGCCAGAGCCGATGCCCATGACGTCGTGTTCGGGCTCCAGCACATCGCCGGTGCCGGTGAGAACCAGTGTCGTGCCAGCGTCAGCAACGATCATCATCGCCTCTAGGCGGCGCAGATAGCGGTCGGTGCGCCAGTCCTTGGCAAGCTCGACGGCGGCCCGCGTGAGTTGGCCCGGGTACTGTTCGAGCTTGGCTTCAAGCCGCTGAAACAAGGTAAACGCATCCGCTGTTGCGCCCGCAAAGCCGCCGATCACGTCGCCGCGCCCGATCGAGCGGACTTTCTTGGCGTTTGATTTCAAAACAGTTTGCCCGAGGCTCACCTGCCCGTCGCCCGCGACGATGACCTTGCCGCCCTTGCGTACAGTTAAAATCGTGGTCCCGTGCCATGTGGTGGCGTCCGCGGAGCTAGTGCCACTCATCTCGTAACCTCATTCCCAAGTGTTGAGCCCAAGTATTGAGCGATGTGTTGAGCTTTTCTCAACCGCTCCAAGGTGATAAGTGCGGTTGCAGCCCGATGCAAGGAACACCCCCGTGACCCGCACAGCGACCATCGCACGCACCACCAAAGAAACCGACATCAAGGCCTACGTGGCGCTTGATGGGACGGGCGCCTACGAGATCGAGACCGGGATTGGCTTCCTCGATCATATGTTGGAACAGCTTGCCCGCCATTCAATGATCGACATTAAACTACAGGCCAAGGGCGACCTGCATATCGATTTCCACCACACCACCGAGGATTGCGGCATTGCGCTCGGCCAGGCGATTGCCAAGGCGATGGGCGATAAGGCTGGGATCACGCGCTATGCCGACGTCCATTTGCCGATGGATGAAACGCTGACCCGCGTTGCCCTCGACGTTTCCGGTCGGCCGTTCCTGGTGTGGGATGTAAACTTCTCGCAGCCGAAGCTCGGCGATATGGACACGGAGTTGTTTCGTGAGTGGTTCCAGGCGTTTGCGCAGAACGCTGGTATCACGCTGCACGTTGCATGTCTGCACGGTGCGAACAACCACCACATTGCTGAGACCTGCTATAAGGGTCTTGCCCGCGCATTGCGGATCGCATTGTCGGTCGATCCGCGCCAAGCTGGCCGTGTGCCAACGACCAAAGGCAGCCTAAGCGTTTGATTGAGCCAACAAGCGGATATCAGCTGGTATGATCGTGTTCACAGTCCATGAGCCACCTAATCCACCGACCGATCGGATTGATCGGGCGGAGAAGCTGGAATTTGTTCGCGATGGGTTTACGCCGTTGGCAGCAGCGATTCCACCGCTGTGGCTGGCGCTGAACAAGCTTTGGGTGGCGTTGCTGATTTACGCTTTAGTGGCAACGGCGATCAGTCTCGTGCTCAAGTCCGTTGGTGTCGATCCGTCGTTGATTACGCTCATCAACCTAGCTGCCAACATTGTCATCGGCTTTGAAGCCGACAGCATTAAACGCTGGACGCTGGGACGCAGAGGCTGGGATGAAGTTGGCACTGTTACCGGTAAAAATCGTGCCGAATGTGAGCGCCGCTTCTTCGAAGGCTGGCTGGTTCAACAGCCGCTGCTGCGGGCGTCAACGGGAGATCGCGCGTCTCGCTCGCCGAACGTGGGCCTCGCCGATGCTTCGAATGCGTCATGGGCTGCAGCAAACGGCCAACCGGGGCAAACGCCGGATGTCAACACGGTATCGCCGCGTCCACTCTGGCGTCGACTGATGCAGCGTTGAGTTGGGCGCATTGAGGTTTCGCACGCCGTGGCACAAACCATCGCAATCATCGATTACGGGTCGGGTAATCTGCACTCGGCTGCCAAGGCGTTCGAACGGGCAGCCCGCGAGTGCGGTGTGATGAGCGAGGTTGTGGTAACCGCTGATCCAGCGCTCGTCCGCAAAGCTGATCGCATAGTGCTGCCTGGCGTCGGCGCCTATGCCGATTGTGCGCGCGGACTGAATGCGGTGGAGGGAATGCGCGAGGCGCTCGAGCATGTCGTCCACGCGAAGCAAAGGCCGTTCCTCGGCATCTGCGTCGGCATGCAGTTGATGGCGACCCGTGGCCTGGAATTTACAGAGACGGCCGGTTTGGGCTGGATTGCCGGAGACGTGTGCGCGATCCGTCCAACTGACAAGTCGTTGAAGGTCCCTCACATGGGCTGGAATACCATCGAAATTCCAGAGGGAACATCTGAGCAAGCGCTATTCAAGGATATCCCGATTGGCCCAACTGGCCAACATGCTTACTTCGTACATTCGTTCCATCTGGCGGCCGCCGACCCGTCAACAGTAATGGCTGTTGCCGACTATGGCGGACCAGTAACGGCGATGGTTGCTGCCAACAACATCGCCGGTACCCAGTTTCACCCCGAGAAGAGCCAAGCACTTGGCCTGAAGCTCATCGCTAACTTCCTCACCTGGAAGCCGTGAAGGTTAGCTGGCCTGTGCAAGCGGCAATTCGGTTTGAGCCGACAACATGCCAGGTAGCGGAAATGCAACCACGTTCGTCGTCGTGTCGATGTCGAATGGTGTGCGGCGCTGGCGGAACCAACGAAGGCTTGTATTGGTGAGTTGCGCATCGTCGCTGACGGACTGCACAATCAATCCATCATCGGCGTCCAACAAACCGGATAAACGGCTCTCAATATCCATTTCGGCGGCGTCCGCGCGCACATACCATGTTTGCTCCAGCGGACGCGCCCAGGACTGACCGAGGCTCATGATCGCGGTGGCCAAAACGTGCTTGTTCCGGTTCGGGTGGGCCAGATCGTAGGAGATGAGGAACGTGCGCATTGGGGGGCTCTTTTCCGGCAAAGATGGGTTTCTTTTTACGCCGATACTATGGACCCTAACGGGGGCAATTCAGGGGCAGGGGCGACCCCGAACCAAGAGGGCATTGGTTCGGGGTCATTGGGGTACGCAAACACACTAAAGGGGCATTCAGGCTTGGCGTTTTCCTCCGGGGCAGGAGTAGAACGTTAAAAGAACATGCCACGAATCAGAGGGAGTGTAAAGGACAAGTTCGATTTTTGTTCCCTTTTCGGACCACAAAGGAACATCCTTCTGAAATTCAATTAAAAAATCCTAGTTGGTCAGAATGGGCGTCCCGTGTGACTCGTCGATGGTGGCCGAAATCGATCCGGTCGACGATGCCCGGATGGCGTTCGGCAAACAGGGTGCGTGCCTTGTCTTGAGCAGCAGGGAAGCGGCTACCATCCCATATTTCATAGAGGCGGCGCGGGTCACATTGATAGCGCTGGCACAGATCGCGCCGACGAATGCGCAGCCAGCGCGCGATCCAGATGTCGATTGCGTTCGCCTCGGTCAGTGACCTTGGCTCGCCTTTGCTCGGCGGTGCCCGTAATTGGGAGGGCTCATTCAAAGGCAGCATTGGAAACTCGGAAACTTGACGGGACACGATGACCCTGATTGAAGCCACGCAACCAAAGCAACACGATGGCAGCGTTATGCGCTGAATAAAACTCCCGATGATCTTGTTTCCAGCGATCGATCTCAAAGATGGCAGTTGCGTGCGGCTCAAGCATGGCGAAATGGCGTCAGCCACTGTGTTCAACGATGATCCAGGAGCGCAAGCGGCAACTTTCGAGCGACAGGGCTTTGGGTGGGTTCACATCGTCGATCTGAACGGGGCGTTCGCCGGGCGGCCAGTGAATGGTGCGGCAGTCGATGCAATCCTGCAGGCTGTGACGATTCCCGTGCAATTGGGCGGCGGCATACGTGATCTAGGCACCATCGAGACGTGGCTGTCGAAGGGGGTGCGGCGCGTGATCATGGGTACCGCTGCGGTGCGCGATCCGGCATTGGTGCGGGATGCGTGTCGCAAGTTTCCAGGGCAGGTCGCTGTCGGGATTGACGCGCGCGAGGGTCGCGTTGCGGTGGCGGGATGGGCGGAAGCATCGGACATGACAGCCGTTGAACTTGCGCGGCGCTTTGAAGATGCTGGCGTCGTCGCGATCATCTTCACCGATATAGGGCGCGATGGCGCGCTCGGCGGGCTCAACCTGGAAGGAACCGTTGCGCTTGCCAAAGCGACATCAATCCCAGTGATTGCGTCCGGTGGCCTCGCCTCGATGGCAGATATTGAGGCATTGATCCGGCCCGAGCATGCAATGTTAGAGGGGGCGATCACCGGTCGCGCGTTGTACGACGGCCGCATTGACCCGGCAGCAGCGCTGGCTGTCATTTCGAAGCACGCGGGGCAAGCAGGCCAAGCACGGACCTAAGCAGGCACACGACGAGCGACAGTTGGCACCAGAAGACGCTGGCGCCCGGGCGACAGCGCGCGGCTTCGTAGTCCCGCATGCACCGGAAGGCCGGGTCGGCATCGGCTGCGAGCGGTGCGTTTCCCTGCCTCGATGCGACCGCCGACGCCTTCGTCATTCGGTTCGCCAGGTTGTCCAAGCGCAACAAAATGCGCTTTCGAACATGCGGCTGCAGGGCTTCGAATGCCGCATCGTCGAACGCAGGCAGAGCGCGGGATTCAATGGCCTTTAGCTGCGTGCCAGCAACTTTGAGGTTGCGCAGTGCCTGCCGCACGAACAGCGCTTCCGCGCGCGCATCGGCAACGGTTTGAATATGGGCCCTCAGTGTCGCGATATCTTCGGCGGCAATCCGTCGGTTTGAGACGGCATCGGCGATGGCATCCAGTTCGTGTTTCGGATCGTGCGTCATGGCGGTCCTACGGGCTAGCGCGTGTAAAGCGCCAGTATGTGGGGGGCAGCGCGTGGCGGGGATATCTTGCTGCGCCGATCCGTGGGATACGGTGCAAATCCGGGCGGCTGATCGAGATCCAATATGCTTAAAACACGCATTATCCCGTGCCTTGACGTGAAGGACGGCCGCGTCGTCAAAGGCGTTAACTTCGTTGGCCTGCGCGATGCTGGCGATCCGGTTGAGATCGCGGCAGCCTATGACGCGGCAGGCGCCGATGAGTTGTGCTTCCTCGACATCACGGCAACGCACGAAAACCGGGGCATCATCTTTGATATCGTCCAGCGTACCGCCGAGCGCTGTTTCATGCCGCTGACGGTAGGCGGCGGCGTGCGTACGACCGATGACATCCGCCGCTTGTTGCAGGCCGGTGCCGATAAGGTTTCGATCAATTCAGCCGCCGTGAAAGATCGTGATTTTGTGCGTGCGGCTTCCGAGAAGTTTGGTGCGCAATGCGTTGTCGTGGCGATCGATGCGAAGCGGGTGTCCGCTGCGGGGCAGCCAGCGCTATGGGAGATTTTCACACACGGCGGTCGCACTGCGACGGGCATCAATGCTATTCAGTTTGCACAGGATGTGGTCGCGCGCGGTGCGGGCGAACTGCTGCTGACGTCGATGGACCGCGATGGAACGAAAGCCGGGTTTGATCTGGAGCTGACGCGCGCCGTTTCGGATGCCGTCACCGTGCCGGTGATCGCGTCAGGTGGCGTCGGCACGTTGGATCATTTGGTCGATGGGATCAGAATTGGTCACGCGAGCGCTGTGCTGGCCGCCTCCATTTTCCACTTTGGCACGTTCACGGTTGGCCAAGCGAAGCAGCATATGGCGGCAGCTGGCATTCCAATGCGAATGGATGGGTAGGGTCGGCAAATCGCGTTAGTCGCGCAACGCAGCGTCGGTGAACCGGCAATGAATGCGTCGCTCAGGCTTGGTTCAAGCACGTGCGGGCATCAGTGAGGGACGATCCCTTCGATCCGCACTTCGTGATACACTGCCACCCAAGCAAGTTGTTGTTTAGTTCCCGCCGGACAAACCCCGAGGTCCCAACTATGACCGATCATCCAGCCAAAGCCGTTTACTCCGCCATGTCCGAGGATGCCAAGAAGGGGCCGCTCGCCCGGCCGCTGCTGATTGCGCGGATTATTGCGATCAGTGCCGCGATTGGTGGCGCAATCCCGACCGGCATGAACGTCTACCAGTCGTGGAAGCACGATATTCCCTACACGCAGGTTTCGCATCGACTGGGCCAGTACGATCTATGGGTGAAAAACTTCGAGTGCAAGATCGACTACAAGGCGATCAGCACGGCGCAAGGCACCAAGGTTGACGTTGGCGCCTGTCCCAAGAGTGGCGATATCGCGATCAAGTTGACAGCATCGAACGGGAAGGCTGCCTACGAGTGGATCGCAGCCGAGCAACTGCAGAAGTCAACGATGGCAGCTGCCTCGTCGTTGTTGTCGCTGATCATCACGCCAGCAGTTGCCGAGGAACTGCCGCCGAAGGCCGGTACAGCGCCAGCTGCGTCACCTGCCCGCAATCTGCAGTTCAGTCAGTCGAGCATCCAAGTCGTCTGCCAATCGATGCAATCCAAGGCCCAGATCATTCGCATCGTGAGCGAAGGTGGCAAGTGCTTCCGTGAATCGTTCTCGCCGTTCGTTGGCAAGGTCGACAAGCGCGAGGAAGTGCCGTGCAACACGGCATGCCCGGCCCCGGCGAAAGTATGAGAGCGGAGATCATCGGTCGGCCACGATCCGCGTGTAGCTTTCCTCCACTAGAAACAAAAAAGTGGAGGACGACCATGATCCGCAAAATTCTGCTCGGCGCAGCACTGGTGGCAACGCTTGCCACCTCGGCTTATGCCCAAGCGCCGTTTGGTACTGAAGCTGAAGCCAAAGCCATGCTCGAGAAAGCCGTCGTGGCCGTCAAAGCTGACAAGGCTGCGGCGCTCGCCTCATTCCTAAAGGGCGAAGGTGGCTTCAAGGACCGTGACCTCTATCCCTTCTGTGCCAACGCAGGCGATGGCGCGATGACAGCGCATCCAGCTCTGATGGGCAAGAAGATCCAGGATATTGTCGACAAGACCGGCAAGAAACTTGGCGAGGAAATGCAGAAAGTGGCGGCCGAGGGTAAACTTACCGAGGTGAGCTACATGTGGCCACGGCCCGGCGCCGACACCACACCGGTGCAAAAGGTTAGCTTCGTAACCAAGGTTGCCGACCAGATCTGCGGCGTTGGCTACTACAAGTGATTGAGTTGGTCGGGGCGTGGTCTGTGCCGTGCCCCGGCCTTTCCGTTTCTCAACACCATATTTCCATGCGGAGGCCGCGCTCGTCGGTCAGAGGGTCGGCTGGAAATCGCCGACCGCAGCCGTTGGCGATGCGGGCCGCGCTCCACGAATTGGCAATGGCGTCGAGAACATCGTCGCCGCCTGCCTGAGACGCCTTGAAGTGTTTGGCGGCCAACAGAACTGGATCGTAGCCGGTCGCAGTTAAAAGCTCACGTCGATGTGCCAGGCCGGGCTCGTTGATGCGTGATTTGCGCTTTTTTGGTTCATTCATTGCGCACTCGCCGTTCAAGGCCCAGAACGCCAATTCTGGATGGCATTCGATGACTCGGCCCTGAAGCTCTGGATTCATACACGCGTCGACCTCGCGAATTTTTGGAAACAGGTAGAATGCCTGTTTCGATAGCATGCGTGGCGGGTCTGAGTGTGCAACCGCAATCGCACAGGCCTCGCGATATTCAGTTGCCATGATAGCGGCGCGAGCTGGCATGGCGAACACGGCTGATTTGCGCGCTCCTAGATGAACGCGGGCGGCGACGTCAGCCTCTCGCCCTCCAGGGGTTCCGCGAGCAACCAGTCCAATCGGAATATCAACCGCAATCTTGATCGGCGCTTCGGGGAGTTTAAGCACTTCGGCAAACGTTGTGCACAGGTGTACTTTGGTTGTCTTCGGATCGCTCAAGCGCCGGAGCGCCACCACCCAACCGGCTTTGCAGCCATCGACGCCAGCAACCCACGCATCAGTCGATGTCATCGAGGGGGACTTCCGGGATTGCTGCGGCGCTGATCCACGTAGTACGGGCTTGGCTCACCTGCAACTCACCGAAGCCCTGGCTGGCCGATAGCACCGCATCCACTGCTGCGACAGCGCGGCCCAAGGCAAAGCCGCCGACAGTCAAGCCGGCCAGTAGATCGCCGGTGCCGTTGGGCGCTGCCGCGCGACGCGGCACACGGCAGAATATGCCGTTCGCTTTGGTCACTTGCAACGTGAGCAGGCTGTCATCCAGCGACGGGATCGACGTCGCAATAACGTTCGCGATGCCGAGCGTATGGGCGGCAGCAATTGCTGCGCGAGCGGTGTCAACCTGTCGTCCAGTTAGCCACGCCAGTTCGAAGCGGTTGGGAGTCACGATATCAGCAAGTGGTAGAAGTAACCGCCGAATATCAGCAGCCGCCGCTTGATCAATATACAAACCATTTGGATCGTCGCCCAATACCGGATCACACAGATATCGACAATCGGGCTGCGCCCGCCGTACCCGCGCGACAGTTTCAGCGACGAACCCCACATGCTCTGGCGATGGCAGATATCCCGATAGAACCGTGTTGATTTCACCAAGCCAACCGTTGGCTTCGAGCGCATCGATCATGCCGCTTAAAACCGCAGCGTCTGTGCGCTGACCGGTGACATGGGCGTAACCAGGGTGATTGGACAGCAGGATCGTCGGCAAAGCGACGACCGAATGCCCGAGTGCCTGAAGTGCCGGGACAATCGCCGACAAGCCAATCGATCCTCGCGCCACCTGACTTGAAATTGCGAGAATGGTTGCCACGCCTGCCCGCCTCAGATGATGTTCAATTCGGCCAAGGGTTCACCGCGCCGAACGCGGTCATAGCCGAAGCGCGTGAGATCAATCGTGCGGAACCCGCCATGCACGATCAATTCGGCGATCGCACGTCCAGCGCCCGCTGATTGCTGCAGGCCATGTCCCGAAAAGCCATTGGCGAAGTAGAAGTTGGTTACATCAGGGTGAGGACCGATGATCGCGTTCTGGTCCAGCGTGTTGTAATCATAGTAGCCAGCCCAAGCGCCCGTTACCTTGATCGCTTCGAAGAGCGGAATGCGTGTGGCAATGGTCGGCCACACGATCTCTTCGAACGGTGTGTGGTCGATATGGTCGAGGTTGTCCGGACGAGGCTCATCGGCTTCCTCCGGCGATACGCCCATGATAAATTGCCGACCCTCCGGTCGGAACCAAACGCCTGATGGATCGACGGTGAGCGGAGCCGCGTGCAGCTCCGGCGTCGCGTCCTTGCAATCGACGACATAGACGTAGCGCTTACGCGGCTCGACCGGCAGGTCGATTCCGAGGAGTTTAGCAACTGCGCCACCTGCATGACCGCTCGCGTTGACCAGTGCACCGCACTTGATATGCGCGCCGCTCGCCAAATGCACTCCGGTGACGCGTGCGCCAACTTGCTCGATGTCAACTACAGCGTCTCTGATCACCGTAACGCCAAGCTCCTTGGCGGCATCGCGAAATAACGTCATCAGGCCCACTGGGTCTAGCCAACCTTCGCCAGTTCGGCCAAACGAGCCGAGCGCCACGCCATCGAGATTGAGCCAAAGGAATTGTTTTGCCATCACGTCAGGCGAAAGTAGATGGATATCGGTGCTGGCCGCCCGTTGGATTTCGTTATTGCCGCGCAAAATGGGCACACCGGTTTCCGAGGCGAGGATCAGATAACCCTGCTCCTTGAAGCCCACGTCAGCGGTAGTGCCAAAGGTCTCTTTCAGTGACCGTAGAAGCGCCAGCGTTACTTGCGACAGCGCAATATTTTCAGGCGTTGAGAACTGCTGACGGATGCCGCCAGCCGACCGCGCCGTGCTGCACTCGGCATAGGTCGTGTCGCGCTCGATAATGACAATGCGACCGGGTTTGAACTGTCCAAGCGTCGCCAGGTAATAGGCGACCGCACTGCCAATAGCGGCGCCCCCAATGATCACAACATCAGCAGATTGGTTCGCGGCATCTGACATGGCATTGCTCAATCAATTTTGTGGCGCTTCAGTTCGCGAACCAGAATAGTCAAACGCTCCGACGAATCGAGTCCAGTATCGACGCAGGCGCGGATGGTGGCGCGGTTCTGGATGAGCTTGTTTAACCGCTCCTGAACTTCGCCAAACCCGAAATACAAGTCCTCGGGTGCAACGATCTCGCCGTCCTCGATGGCCGCCATCACATCGAACGAGTTTTGCGATGCGAGCACTAGCATAGAGGCCGTGTCGTTGATCAGCGCGCGATACAGCCTAGCGCCGTCTTCATCGATCCGAGGGCCATGGACGCCAAACTTCATGGGCGATGAGGTGGCACCCTCGCCAGCGAAGATCTTCGGATTCTTCTGGAACCGGCGAAAAACTTCCGTTAGCCCCAGGCAACAGCTCTCCAGATCGCGCAGCGCCATTGCAGCTTTGCGCTTCACTTTGGTGCGCGAAACGGTTCGCTCTTGCGCCACCCAGTTGACAGCTGCAATCGAAGAGATTGCGCCAAGTGCTGCAATCGCTGGCAGCACGGCTGCGAACGGATCGGGCGCAATGCGCGCGTCAGGATCGATCTTTTCACTATCTATGCGTGGGGGCGTTGCCACTGACCAATCCAGTTTGCGTTTAGGGTCCGCGATAGTAGCAAATTCGCGGACATCCCCCAAGTTCGGCAGTTGGAGCTTACTTGCGCTTTCGGTTCGACACGCCGGACTTAAACTGCAAGGCCATTTCGACAGCTGGCATCAGATCGTTGTTGTCCTCAATACGCAACATTCGAATATCTCGAACCGACGGACCGAACCAGTCGAACTCCAAGGCAAGGCCCTGAACGGTGGTCTGGCATCGAACGACATCGATCGTGTCGTCGCCGAAGTAGACACTGCCCTGTTGATGATCAAATCCGCGTTCCCGAAGGTAACGCCCGATGTCAGAATAAGCATTCTGCCAAGAACTCGTCGGATAGCTCTGTTGAAGAACTTTGGTGTCAAGGTCGAACGAAATTGCATACATCGAGCTACTCCGACCGTGACGCTTACGGTTATCCCCGATGCCGCGAACGAGCGCTTGCGCCATAGTGCCGACCTCGCCGACTTGCTCAGTACGTCCGAGCCTTGGGTTCAATGTAGGCAACTTCATTGGTCATCGTATAGGTGTGCACCGGGCGATAGTCGATCTTGCAGGCTTTCTTGGCATCGTCCGCCCATACTAAGGAATGCTTCATCCAGTTGACGTCATCGCGCTTAGCGAAATCCTCGCGAGCGTGCGCCCCGCGACTTTCCTTGCGATTGTCGGCGCTAACGACAGTGACGGCTGCCTGAGCAATGAGATTGTCGTATTCAAGCGCTTCGACGAGATCCGAATTCCAGATCATTGAGCGATCTGAAATCTTGATATCTTCGCTCTCTTTCCAAAGTTGCGAGATCTTCTGGACGCCTTCGGCGAGGATCGACCCGTCGCGGAACACGGCGCAATTGTTCTGCATGATCTTTTGCATGCGCAGGCGAAGCGTTGCCGTGCTGCTAGATCCATTTGCGTGACGCGTTTTGTCGAGCCGCGATAGGGCTAGATCGGCAGCATCGTCGGGCAGCGACGGTTGCGAAGCGCCGGCTTCAGTCGTCTCGGCTGCGCGATTACCTGCCGCTCGTCCGAAGACGACGAGATCGATCAGGGAATTCGAACCGAGCCGGTTGGCGCCATGCACCGATACACACGCAGCTTCGCCAATCGCCATCAGGCCTGGCACGATGGTGTCGGGATTGCCGTTCTTCGATGTCAGCACTTCGCCGTGATAGTTCGTCGGGATGCCACCCATATTGTAGTGAACCGTCGGCAACACCGGGATCGGTTGCTTGCGCACATCGACGCCAGCAAAGATTTGAGCGCTTTCGGAGATGCCTGGCAGACGTTCGGCAAGGATCTTCGGGTCCAGATGATCCAAGTGGAGGAAAATATGATCCTTCTCAGGGCCAACGCCGCGCCCTTCGCGGATCTCCATTGTCATCGAGCGTGACACCACATCGCGCGAGGCCAGATCCTTGGCGTGCGGGGCATAGCGCTCCATGAAGCGCTCGCCGGCGGAGTTTGTTAGGTAGCCGCCTTCACCGCGTGAGCCTTCGGTGATCAGAACGCCCGCACCGTAGATGCCGGTCGGGTGGAACTGAATGAATTCCATGTCTTGAAGCGGTAGCCCTGCGCGCAACACCATCGCGTTGCCGTCACCCGTGCAGGTATGCGCGGACGTCGCAGAGAAGTAGGCGCGGCCATAGCCGCCGGTCGCCAGAATTGTCTTTTTGGCACGGAAGCGATGGATGGTGCCGTCATCGAGGCACATGGCGACGACGCCACGACAGGCGCCCTCCTGATCCATGATCAAATCAAGCGCGAAATACTCGATGAAGAACTCAGCCGAGTGCCGGAGCGACTGCCCGTACAGGGTATGCAACATGGCATGGCCGGTTCGGTCGGCGGCGGCACACGTGCGCTGGGCGGGTGGGCCCTCGCCATACTCGGTGGTCATGCCGCCGAACGGGCGCTGGTAAATCTTGCCTTCCTCGGTGCGTGAGAACGGCACGCCATAATGCTCGAGCTCGAACACGGCTTCGGGTGCATTGCGGCACAGATATTCAATTGCGTCCTGGTCGCCGAGCCAATCGGCACCCTTGACGGTGTCGTACATGTGCCACTTCCAGTTGTCCGGCCCCATATTGCCGAGCGCGGCGGCGACGCCACCCTGGGCCGCCACGGTGTGGGAGCGGGTCGGGAACACCTTGGTGATGCAGGCTGTCTTCAATCCGGCCTGTGCTGCACCGAGCGTGGCACGCAAGCCAGCGCCGCCGGCACCGACGACGATGACGTCGTAGGTGTGATCGACGATTTTATAGGCTTGGCCGTTGAAGCCGGGTTTTGCAGCACCGTTGGTCGCGCCATTAGCGTGCCCGTTGAGCTTTCCATTCGATACCGAGGCCATTTGTGATCAAGCTCCGAAGCTAAGTTTCAGCACGGCGTAGACGCAGGCCATGCCGACGAAAATTGCGAAAAACGTGTTCAGCATCAGTAGTGCGATCTTGGGACCCTCGGCCCGCACGTAATCTTCGATGATCACCTGCATACCAAGCCGCATGTGGAACATGCCGGACAAGATCAGCAAAAGCAGCATCAGCGAAACAAACGGGTTAGCGAGTGTGCGCTTCGCGACCGCGTGGTCGGCACCCGCGATGTAGACGACCAGCCCGACCAGAAACACGGTCAAGACGACGTTCGCAACCGCGGTCATACGCTGTTGCCAAAAGTGATTGGCGCCTTCCTTAGCAGAACCAAGGCTACGCACGTTTTTCAGCGGATTGCGCATGCTGTCGGGTGAGCCATGTGCCATCAGAAGCCTCCCCGAACGCTGAGCGCTGCGACCCAAATCGCACAGGTGATCATCACTGAACCAATAATTGATCCCCAAGCGAGGCGATCAACGGTCACGAGGTCAAAACCGCGCCCCGTGTCCCAGATCAAGTGGCGGATGCCACCCAACATGTGCTGGATCAATGCCCACGTGTAGCCAAACAAAACCAATCGGCCAAACCAGGACCCAAACAGGCCGTTGACGAATTCGAAGTAGGCCGGACCAGTCGCCGCAGCAATCAACCACCATGCCAGCAGGAGTGTGCCGAAATAGAGTGCCGCACCCGTTAGGCGATGCACAATCGACACCACCATGTTGATGAGCGGCGTGTAGATTTGCAGATGCGGCGACAGGGGTCGCGCGCTTGCTCCGGTGGCAGCAGGCTTTGAATGCGCCATGTATGGAAATCTCCAAAGGTGTTGGAGCCGTTCTTAGCGCGCTGCAACATAGGCGGCAATGCGCCGTTGGGCGCATCAAGGGCGCTTTTTGTGCATTGCGGTCGATTTCGTGAGATGAACGAGCTATTTGAGGGCTTCGGCCATCGCTTTGCCGAGTAAGGCGCCGCTGTCGAAGGCGTGCTCCCCCAGTCGCCCAAGGCACCAGTCACCGGCGACGCCGACCATATGCTCGCGCGAAAAAAGGTAGGTCTCGCCGAGGTGCGTGTCGACCAGTCCATGTCGCCAAAGATGTGCAACCATTTGTGCTGGTCGGATGGGTGGAAGTCCCAACACGTGGCTGACTTCACCCCATAATTCCTCGGCGACCGCTTCCGGGTCGGCATCCTCGGTTTCACGGGTCCAAACGGGGGATGCGTGAACAACGATCGTTTCGCCACGACCAGTGCGACCGGGCTTCGAATTGTTGCGGCTCACCCAGCGGACAACCTTGCTCATGTCAGAAAATACGTCCTGGTCGGGCAAAACACGCTCGTCGATTCGCACCATCAGTGCCCAGACCGGTGACATCCGCACGCGTGACAACGGATCTGCGAGTTCATCAAGGCGCCCGAGCAGCAGGCGTGCTTCGGGAGCAGGCACCGCAACTGCGACTTGCGAAAATGGTCCAGCCGACGATTCATCCTCGAACCATAGATACCAGCCTTTATCGACGCGCTTGATTGTGTGCACGCGGCGGCCAGTGTGCACGCGCACACTCTCGGCCAGCGGACGCGCAATCGAGCCCATGCCTGGCATGCCGACATACCAGGGTTGCAACTGACCGCCGCCTTCCTCGCCCGCGTGTGCACGGGGCGTCCATCTGGCGGCATAGCCGGTGCTGACAAGTTCGTTGATGTAGGTTTTGAAACGCTCGGAGCGGGCTGTGATGTACTGCGCGCCGTGGTCGAACGGTACGACGCCTATGCGCGTTGTGCCGACACGGCCGCCAATAACTTTTTCTTGCTCGAAAATTTCCACGTAGGCGCCAGCACGGCGCAAGACCCTTGCGCACGATAGACCGGCAAGGCCGGCGCCAATAACTGCAACACGCTGGGTCAACGTCGATTCCTAGTCGCGATCAGCTGGCGCACCATAGCCCGACTGGGTCTAAACGCCAGTACGCCACTCACGGCAGACTAACCGATCAAGCATGAGAACTGGTTAATGGCAGATCATCGGCGTCAATGATTGTATGGACCGACGGCCACGTCGATCATTTGTGCGCGGTGATCACACCACACGCGATGCGGGCACCAGCATTTCCCACAGGCTCCGATTTGTAGTCATCGGCTCGTTCGAAGATGATGAGCGTGGCACCATCAGTGTCGAGAAGTGTATCTTCAACGTCTTTTGTCAGGGTTGCGAACGGGCTGATCAAATCGATCTCGATTTCGCCGCTCGCAGGCACGAAAAGGTTGGGCAAATCCCCAATCATGGGGCCCTCGTCGTTCAAGAATCCATGCTTGGCGCCCAATGGATTAAGGATTCCTCCGGCAGTCTCAAAATCGCCATCGCATTTGCCACTTTCATGAATGTGAAAACCGTGAACGCCGCCGGGCAAGCCCTTGAGCTTAACGCGCAGCAATACACCGGCCGTCGTTTCATAAAGCTTGATGCGACCGAGCTCTCGACCATCGCGTAACTTGATGTCAGCAAACGCTTTTTCACCGACAGCGTGAGCGCTCGAAGCAACCAACACGGCACAGATAGTCACAACGACAACACGCAGATGTCGACCGATCCTGATTGTTACGCGCACCGTTTGCCCCCAATTCCTATTGTCGCAGATCAGGTTGATCGCAGCGCCAATCTGTTTGCGCAGTGTTATAGCGACACTTGCACATCCCACCATCGATCAATTGCGACAAAGATTTTATCGCGGACAAAGGACCCAGTAGTCCAAGTCCAAGATCACGCCATCGCGATACCCATCGGTGGGGTTCCCTCCCGGAAACGAGGCGCAGGCCAAGTTTTTTGTCGCAACAGTGCGCACGCGAAGTGCGCCGACATCCGTGCGTTTCAAAGCATCTGTTGTCTCCAAAATCTCTGACCAAGCGTAGACTGTATCACCTGCGAATGCGGGGGCCACATGCCGACCACCGTTGATGCCTGCTATATGGAATGCATTGCCAAGGCCGTTGTAAGACAAGGCGCGGGCAATCGACATGATGACACCGCCATAGACCAATCTGCGGCCAAATCTGCCTTGACTTTCAGTGTGTTGATTGAAATGCACTTTGGCCGTGTTTTGATAGAGCCGGGTCGCCAGTTGGTGCTCTGCCTCCTCTATCGTTGCGCCATCGACATGGTCGATCTGTTCGCCGACGGAATAATCCGCCCATTTAAATTTCGATCCGGCACGCTCGCTGTCCCAGCGTCGCGGATCAATTGTCGGCACGGCCATGCCAATGCTTGTTGGATCAATTCTACTCGGCAGTGTCGGCGATACAGTTGGTGAAACGGTCGCCTCACGCGATCGTTTGCGCACCATGACCCAACGCACATAGCTCAATATAAGCTCGCCACGTTGATTGCGGCCAAAGGAACGAACATAAACCACACCAGTTTCACGGTTCGAATTCTCTTTCAAGCCGATCACTTCGCTGTCCACGGCCAACGTGTCGCCGGGATAAACGTGGGCATGGAAGCGACAATCGGCATAGCCGAGATTGGCAACCGCGTTCAGCGAGACATCAGGGACGGTTTTGCCGAATACGATGTGAAACACGAGTAAATCGTCGATTGGCGCGCACGGATATCCTATTAATTGCGCGAAGGTATCGGCCGACTGCACCGCGAAACGGCCACCGTAAAGGCTCGTATAGAGGGCTACGTCGCCAACTGTTACCGTTCTTGGCGTCGCATGGTGCAGTTTTTGGCCGACGTTGAAGTCTTCGAAGAAGTTGCCAGCTGTCGTTTTTGCGTTGCTCATGCGGGCCTCTATCGCGCTGGGCGAAGTTTCACCTCCCTCTTCGCGCAGCCGACTGGGTAATGGCAAGGCGATCCGCAGTTCAGCGGCCGCAAATCTGTGCCCGCGCCGTACATTGATAGACGTTGGTCATGAGGCCACCGCTGGTTCCGGCAAGACAGTCGTTGGTCTGTTGCACCAATTGGATACGGCGCACACCACTATTAAACATGTAGCCGCGCAGATCCGAGATCTGATGCTTCAACGCGACTTCCGAATAGAGTTTGGCAGTCGAGCGGCCAAAAGTCGTCACGCTAGCGGTGGCAGTATCGCACGATAGGCCTTGGGGTCTCGCAGGTGTTCGAAATGCGATTTCTTTGGGTGCAGGCGCACACGCCGCAAGGCTACTCGCAAAAGCGATAACGGTCGCCGCCGAACGAAACTGACGCATAATAGCCCCCAAGAGCCTGCACCTTCAATTGCCGGCATACGCGCACCCAAACAGGGTACATTAAGGGAGTTAGCGGACGATTAAGGTGCGTTCCGGACTGAAACACGGCAACCTTGTGATGCCATTTGTTCAGTTATCGGCGTCGATGGCTTGGTCGATCTCGACCGTCCGGCGAGCCATTGCTGCATGCAGCAATTCGACCATTCGGCCGTCCATCGTAATGACACCGCGACCTTGGTTTTCCGGCAAATCGAAAGCCGCCATGATCCGCTTTGCCGCCGCCACCTCTTGCGCCGAAGGCCGGAAGACAGCGTTGACCGTTGCAATTTGGTCGGGATGAATGACGGTCTTGCCATCCATGCCCAATTGCCGGCCCTGTCGACACTCGCGAAGCAACCCGCTCAAGTTCTTGAAGTCGTTGTAGACACCATCAAGCACGCTGAGATCGTAAGCCTTCGCTGCCGTCAGGATGGCCGATAACCAATAAAGTGCTGCTGTTCTGTTGTCGTCCAGTTCGGCACGGGTCTCTTTAACAAGATCGTTAGTACCGATGACGAAGCAGGACAGCCGACTTGATTGTGCCCGCGATGCGGCTGCAATTTCGTGCGCATTGAGTACACCGAGCGGCGTTTCAATCATTGCCCAAATACGCAGGTCCGCGCGCGCTCCCGCCAGCACCCGTTCCACGTCTGCGAGCATAGCTGCACTCGAGACCTTTGGGATCAGTACAGCGTCAGCGCTGGATGTCGCAGCTAACTTGAGATCGTCGAGGCCCCATGGAGTATCCAGTCCGTTGGTTCGTATAACGATAAGTCGGCGACCAAAACCGCCAGCTGCCACCGTTGCCAGCACTTGCACTCGCGCGGATACCTTCAAATCGGGCGCGACAGCATCTTCCAAGTCCATAATGACGACGTCGGCGGCGACCGATTTGGCTTTCTCGAGCGCGCGCGGATTGGAGCCCGGCATATAAAGGGCGCTGCGGCGCGGCTGATGTGCAGTCATGGGGATAGCTCCAAGGTGGATCGGTCAGTAATTGTGGCTGTGTCGACATGGCATGTTGCAGGTACGCACATCACGGACAGTGTGCCGCATAGGCGATCTGTGGCAAAGGTCGGCGTTGACACGGCTGCCACATGGTTTCATGTCAGTTTTGTGCACGTGCGAAATCCCGCGAGGACTTATTTATCATGGTTCAATTGACGCTGCCAAAGAACTCAACGGTTGAGGTAGGAAAAACCTGGAACCAGGCGGAAGCTAAGGGCGACTGGAAAGAGTTCAAAGTCTATCGCTGGAACCCTGATGATGGGAAGAACCCACACGTCGACAGCTATTGGATTGATCGCGCCAACTGTGGTCCCATGGTGCTCGACGGCTTGATGAAGATCAAGGGCGACGTCGACTCGTCGTTGACCTTCCGCCGATCGTGCCGCGAGGGAATTTGTGGCAGTTGCGCCATGAACATTGATGGCACCAACGGTCTGGCCTGTCTGCGGTCAATGGATGACGTCAAGGGTGCGGTCAAAATTTATCCGCTGCCGCACATGACGGTCATCAAGGATCTGGTGCCGGACATGACCAATTTTTATGCCCAGCATCGCTCGATCGAACCTTGGCTTAAGACCGAAACGCCGATGCCGCCAAAAGAGTGGAAGCAGTCGCGTGATGATCGCGAAAAGCTTGATGGCCTCTACGAATGCATCTTGTGCGCTTGTTGCTCAACTTCTTGCCCTAGTTATTGGTGGAATTCAGACCGGTATTTGGGGCCGGCAATCCTGTTGCAGGCCTATCGTTGGATCATTGATAGCCGGGATGAAGCCACTGGCGAGCGATTGGATAACCTAGAAGACCCATTCCGGTTATATCGCTGCCATACGATCATGAATTGCGCGAAGGCGTGCCCGAAGGGATTAAATCCGGCGAAGGCGATTGCCGAATTGAAAAAACTAATGGTTGAGCGCCGAGTTTAAACTACAACTCAAGAAATAAACAAAGAAAAACCGGAGGTGCTTTCGCAAGCCTCCGGTCTCGAAACAGTCGGACACTTTGGTCCTCTGTCAAAGCACTGTAGCGCTCCTCAGGTGCCCACCAGAGGTTGGCGCTCTAGGCTCAGGCAGCCTTCTTCTTGGCCACTGTCTTCTTTGCTGGGGCCTTCTTGGCCGCAACCTTCTTCACTGTCTTCACGGCGGCCTTCTTGACCGGAGCCTTCGCCTTCGCCTTAACTGCTGCTTTAGCCATCGTCATATCTCCCTCTAGAGTTCGAATCAGCTCGAACAATTTGAGCATGTGCAAGAACATCTGATTTGTTGACTACAAAAATGATTTCCCCGTGCAAAAATCAAAGGTTTACAACCATTGTGTTGCAAGAAATCATCAAAAAGTGAGTAATTGAAAGCGTTTAAAGATTTTTGCCAAGTTCGAGCCTGAAGAAACGGACTAAATTGATCGATTGTTATCGCGCAAAAAGCACGTGCAAATCTTCGTCGGGTGTATGATCTGACGTCGTCCATTCGAACTGCATCGGACCAGTTCGTTTCAATCCTTCACGACATGTCGAGGCGATCATCATGCGATCGCTCGTCTCGATAATCAATCGGTAGCGGCGTGCAGGTCCAAGTGTATCAGTGCCGACTGTCGCCAAAAAGCCGACGCTGGTAAGGACTGGACCGATGCCACCTTCCGAGGGAAGTTGTGCCAACGCGGTCTCAAATGCTGGAGTGACGCAAGATCGCTTGCGATGAAGTTGCATTGTCTCGGGCTTCAGTCCTGCGGTCCCAACGATTGGACGGTAGGTCTGCGTAATGGTGGTTGTTTGTCCCGACAAAAATGTTTGCCGCCAATGGGCGATTGACCTCAGCGTCCAAGACGCAACGATCGACGTTCCATCCTCTTTCAAGACGCCACGTTCAAGGAGTTCGATCCGATCACTATCGACCAGTTCGGTGAGTTTCGCAGCAGCTCCGGTGCCAAACGGAAAGAGCGGGATGCCGACGCGCTTTAAGGTATCTGTAATATCCAGGCCGAGTGCCGTTGCACGCTGTTCAACATTATAAGTGACCGCTTGGCCATCGACCCGCGGCTGGAACTGCACATAGTTCGTTGGCGTGTCGGATGGCAAAACGAGTTCTGAATCTGCCACCGCATTGGCGTCGAGTTCTGGTAGTGCAAAGGTTACGACCAATGCTTGTGCCGACTGCGCATTGTTGCGCAACGCATAGGTGACCGTGATCGTGTCGGGCGAAATCACTAGAACTTGGCGTTCGATGATTATTGACGGGTTTGCTGCAAATGACAGCCCACCTGCGGCCAGTTCGACCGAGCCTGCAGCGGCATAGCCGGTATGAGCCGCCATCGATATCAGGAATGCGGCTCCAAGCGCTGGATACCAAAGCGGGATGATACGACGCAACGCGAAGTCTCCTTTGGGATTGTCAGTCGAGCGTAGCGCGAATTAATGGCAGCGTCTAAGTGCGATAGCGGCAGCCACGGTCGCCGTGCCACATGTCTGTCACAGGAGCGGGTCTATAACGCGGACCTCTACCTGATAAGTTAGCTGCAAATGCCGTATTGACGGGCATTTTTTTGTAGTCCTGGTATCGCACCGACAACGATTGATTTGATTCAAGGAGATCACGGATGGCTGCGACCGCCCCACGTAACGTCCTCATTTTGTGCACAGGAAACTCGGCACGGAGCATCATGGCCGAGCAGTACATCAATGCCGTTTCGCATGGGCGGTGGAAAGCTTTCAGTGCTGGGTCAAAGCCTACGGGCAAAGTGAACCCGCTGGCGTTGGCGACGCTAGCTGAAGCTGGAATTGAACCAAGTGAAGCCCGATCCAAGAGCTGGGATGAGTTCGCCAGCGCTGATGCGCCGATGATGGATCTCGTGATCACCGTTTGTGACAATGCCGCCAATGAAACGTGCCCGCTATGGCCGGGTAGCCCGCGGACGTTGCATTGGCCTTTTCCTGATCCAGCTGCGGCCGAAGGCTCTAGTGAGCATCAGATGGCGACGTTTCGGGGTGTATTCGATTTGATCCGCACCAACGTGGACGCATTTCTTATTGAGGAGTCGGCCACCGGGAAAGCCGGCACGTCATAAGATCATAAGGTGCCTTTCGTTGCGCTGTATATTGCGCAACGTGAGGTCCTAGTCTCAGCGGCGTCTCAAGTGCACTAGGCAGCTTTCACCGCGCGGGCTTGCAGATCGAGCACGGCCATCATGTAGCCGACGCGATCCTCAACCGCTTCCTGCAAGATCGAGAAATAGTTTGACTCGATCGGGACGATTTCGCCAATGACTTCGCCGTACTCAAAGCGCAGATCGGCTTCATGCTTGCGTGCAATGGCTTGCATCTTGTTGTTCTCGGCCAGACAGCTCATGTACAATTTATTGACGTGGCGGTTTCGCGCGGCGCGAATGACGCGCCCCATTAACTCGCTGCCGATGCCACGATCCTGAAAAATTGTTTCAACTGAAAATGCAGCCTCGGCTTCAGGCTCCCAACGGTCACCGAGCTTGCGTAGTTCGGCTGCAGCATGAACTTCACCGCCGATGCAAAAGCCATAGACGATGCTGCCCATGTCGCTCATGCGGCTGGCATAATCCTCGATGAAACTATCCGAAACCCCGTGTGCGAAGCGCATACGGCGACTGTCCTTGTCGAGCCGCAACAGGTGCGCAGCAAACTTATCGGCCTCCGAAGGCCAAATTTTGCGAATACTGCCACCCCATGACTTCTGATCACTCATGTTCGGAAACTCCGTGGCCGCGTATGAATGTGCGGGCGATTGCAATAGTCTCAACTTAAACTCACCGGTTTAGTTGCATCGGTATAGCTTGCTCGAAAATATAGTTCCTCCAGTCGCTAGACTAACAAATGGTTGAAATTGTGCAATGCACAATAGAGCGCATCATGTTGTCGCAAAATAACTGTTTTAATGCAACAATAACAATGTGTTGGAGATTTGGTGCAACGCCATATTTTTTTATAAATTGCTCGCGACTGCGTCGATCGTGTTGTCCCAGCTCTTTGTTAAGCTTGACCCGGTGCGATGGCAGCGTGTAGCGGGGCGGCGATGAGGGGACCACCACTTGAACGCTATAAGGCGCGCGTCGCCGCCGGCGAAATGGAAGGCGATGCTGCGCAATCAGCCGTCGTTGAGCGACTTGATGCGCTTGCCACCACGCTGAGCACGTGGCGCCCGAAACGAAGTGGCCTCATATCTCAGATGTTTGCCTCGCGCGTGGAAGTTCCACGCGGCATTTACATTCATGGCGGGGTTGGCCGCGGTAAAACCATGCTCATGGACCTATTCTTTCGGGCCGTGGAGTTCGAACCGAAGCGTCGACTCCACTTTCACGAATTCATGGGCGAGGTACACGACCTCTTGAACGAAGCACGCCATACGGTCGAGGGCGATCCCATCCCCCATGTTGCCGCTTCAATCGCGCGTCGCGCTCAATTGCTTTGCTTCGATGAGTTCCACGTTACCGACATTGCAGATGCGATGATCCTCGGGCGTTTGTTCAAGAAGCTGTTCGATGCCCAAGTGGTTCTCGTCGCGACTTCCAACGTCGCCCCGGCCGAACTCTACCGGAACGGCTTGCAACGAGACGGGTTCCTGCCATGCATTGCACTCATCGAGGAGCGCATGGACGTGCTGGAACTGGTGGCGGCCAAAGACTATCGGTTGGAGCGGTTGACCGGTCAGACACTCTATTTTAGCCCGCTTGATGAAGCGGCGCGTCGCGCGATCAGTGCAGCGTTCACGCGGATGACCGGAGTCTGGAAGGGCGCTGCGATGACGCTGGAAGCCAAGGGGCGAATTCTGCGCGTACCCCAAGCAGCGCGCGGGGTCGCACGGTTCACATTTGCCGATCTGTGCACACAGCCATTAGGTACCGGTGACTATCTAACGTTCGCGCGCGCGTTCCACACCATTATCATCGAGGCGATCCCGGTGTTGGGTCCGGAACAGCGCAACGAGGCCCGCCGGTTCATCAATCTGATCGATACACTTTACGACAATCGGATCGGGTTGATTGCGTCCGCAGAAGCTGAGCCGGATAAGCTTTACGTTGCGGGTGATGGAGCGCACTTGTTCGAACGGACGGTTTCACGTTTGATGGAAATGCGCACGGAAGGATATCTTCAGGCGCGCGCGAATAGGTCGGTTTGAGACCTATTCGGCGGCCATCTGTCGGGTCGGCAGTGACTGGTTTGTTGTCATCGGCGGTTGGGCACCAAGCACCGGGAGGTCCGACTTCGATGGCATTGGAACCTTGGTTTCAAGCTTTGCTAGGGCACGGCCAAAGCCACGGATAAGTCGGCTCAACTGGCGACGATAGACATAGTAATTTGCCTCCAGCGTATGCCGATCCGAGGCGACGAATGCACCAGCGATCGAATGCGACTTTGTAGACTTCAGCGACCGAAACCAATCCGCCCTAGTTGGATCTTTATCCTGGGCGTGGATGAAGCGCGCGATCAGGCGGCCCTGATAGTCTGCAAGCCGCCAAATGCTGCCGTTAGCCTGCACTAAGCCTGCAGCAAATAGGTTGTCGTGTTCCGGATGGAAGGCGAATTGGTAGAGTCGAGGCTTGCCCTCTCCATCGTTGATGATGTCGTTATCGATGAACGGGAATTCGATTTTGTATCCGGTGCCGAATATAATTGCATCGAACTCGGCACTCGAACCATCTTTGAATATGACGTGGTTACCATCGTAACGTGAAATCTCGGGCCAGACCTTGATACGACCATGCGCCGATAAGCGTGGAATATCATCGCTCATTGTCGGATGGGCTTGGTCGATATGGTAGTCGGGGTCGGGCAACTTGTAGCGTGACGGCGGCCCCTGGAGCAGCCAGAGGCTCGCTTCGAAAATGAAGCGCCGCAAGACGAGCGGCAACGGAATCGTTTCGATCGTGGCAACCACGTCATGCGTTGGGAAGCCAAGCATGAACTTCGGCACAAACCAGTAACCGCGACGGAAGCTCATACCGACGGAGTGGCCACTATTATGGGCCGCATCGCGTGCGATATCGCAAGCGGAGTTACCGGCGCCAACAACGAGCACGCGTTTGTCGCGCAGTTGGCGTGGTGATCGATAGCCGGATGAATGCAGGATCTCACCTGCAAACGAGCCGGGATAGGTTGGCATCCGCGGCTTGTGATGGTGGCCGTTTGCGAGCACGACGCCACGATAGACCCGTGGACTTGCCTCGCCTGCAATCTTCACGTCCCACAGCTTATCAGCGCGCGGCTCGACCCGTTCGACCGTTTGGCCCAACTGAATATGGTTCCTAAGCCCAAAATGTGAGATGTAGTCGCGAAAATATTGCAACACTTGGGCATGGCTCGGGTAGGCTGGCATCACCTCTTCGTCCATGGGGAAATCCTCGAACCACGTCGAGTACGCGGCGGAGACCAAATGGGTCGTCTCGTAGACGACACCCGTTTTGGTTTGGAAGTTCCAAAGTCCGCCAATGTCGGGTTCACGTTCAAGGCAATCGAACGGAATGCCGTTCAGCTTGAGGTTCTTAGCGACACTGAGCCCTGATGCTCCGGCGCCAATGACGCAAAATTTATCCTTAAACTCAGACACTGAATGCGCCCCTGCACCGCGAAATCTCGTCGAATAGTTCTGCAACAAATCCGCGTGATGATGAATTGGAAACTAGTTAATTGATAAATTTTTCAGCTCACAGCGTCCGAAGCTGACCAGTCCTGCCTGAAGCGCCCATTGAACGCGGCCTGATTTCGGTTTAACGAACCGGCAGTCAAATTAACTTTTTCGCAACTGCGAACGCCGCTGAATGGCTGCGATCCGCGCCCTCCAGGAGAGATAGTCCCATGGCACGCACCAAAATTGCCCTGATCGGTTCTGGCCAAATCGGCGGAACGCTGGCACTTCTTGCTGGCCTCAAGCAGCTTGGCGATATCGTCATGTGTGACATGATGGAAGGCACCGCCAAGGGCAAAGCGCTGGACCTTGCGCAGACGGCTGCCGTCGAAGGCTTCAACGCCAAGCTGTCGGGTGCGGGCGTCACGAATTACGAAGCAATTGCTGGTGCTGATGTCTGCATCGTCACGGCTGGCGTACCGCGCAAACCGGGCATGAGCCGCGATGATCTGATCGGGATCAATCTGAAGGTCATGGAGCAGGTCGGTGCAGGCATCAAGCAATTCGCACCGAAGGCCTTCGTGATCTGCATCACCAACCCGCTCGATGCGATGGTGTGGGCGCTTCAGAAGTTTTCAGGCATGCCACCGCATATGGTTGTTGGCATGGCTGGTGTCCTTGATAGTGCGCGCTTCGCCTGCTTCCTGGCAGAAGCGGCCAACGTTTCCATTGAAGATGTGCGGGCGATGACGCTCGGCGGCCACGGCGACGACATGGTGCCGATGGTGCGCTATTCGACCATTGGTGGCATTCCGCTGCCCGATTGCGTGAAGCTTGGCATGTTCAGCCAGGAACAGCTCGATGCCATGATCAAGCGCACACGCGGCGGCGGCGGCGAGATCGTCGGCCTGTTGGGCAACGGCTCGGCATTCTATGCGCCCGCTGCTTCTGCGATTGCGATGGCCGAAAGCTACCTGCGCGATAAGAAGCGCGTCCTGCCGTGCGCAGCGCACCTCAACGGCCAGTACGGAGTCAAGAACATGTACGTCGGCGTGCCGGTTGTGATTGGCGCCGGCGGTGTCGAGCGCATTCTCGATCTGGCACTAGATGCGGGCGAGAAGGCAATGTTCGAAAAGTCGGTCGCAGCCGTCAACGTGCTGGTCGACGCCTGCAAAACGATCGCGCCGAGCCTGGCTTAATTTGTCGTCGCGGGGCTACTTCGCTCCGCAGAGCCGATCGCCTGCGACGAGACACCTGTAACCCTAGAGTGGAGCCAAGTATTTCAATGACCAAGCGCGCAATCGAGACCCCGAAGGCCAAGGCTGTCGGTCCCTATGCAATGGCGATCGAAGCTGGCGATTTTGTGTACCTGTCGGGCCAGACCCCGATGGATCCGGCAACCGGCAAGCTCGTGCAGGCCGATATCGGCGCCGAAACCAAGCAGTGCCTGGTTAACCTGCAAGGCGTGCTGGAAGCGGCAGGGCTTACCTTCGCCCATGTCGTAAAAGCCAACGTGTTCTTGACCAACATGGGTGATTTCGCCGCTATGAACGCGGTCTATGCGGCCCACTTCCCGGCGCCATTCCCGGCCCGCTCGACGGTTGCCGTCGCGGCTCTGCCACTCGGCGCTCGCGTCGAGATTGAGCTGGTTGCCTATAAGGGCAAATGAGGCATCGATTAGACTGCGGAATTTCTAAATGTCGGCAGTCTCCATCGATCGCCAAGAATGCAAGATGCGGCGGCTGTCGCGGTCGAACGTGAAATAATTGCCTCCACCTGCTGGCTGGTCGTATCGGCGGTCAATTGCGACATCGGCCAAGTGGCAATAGAGCAGCGTGCCGACCGCGCCGTGTCCGACAAAAAGTACGTCGCCTTCGGTTGGCGAGGCGAGGGCAGCTTTGATTTCACGAACGATCCGGGCTTGCGCATCAACCGCCCGCTCCCATCCGCGGATGTTTTCCGATGGTCGTGCGAAAAACTGATCTGCGACGGTCTCGAACTCGGACGGCACGAGAAACCCTGTCGTTGAGCGGTCATTTTCGTGCATGGCTTTGCGGACCTGTGCGGCTAGCCCCAGCTTTGCCGCAAGAATCTCCGCCGTTTCAACGGCCTTCTTCTCTGCGCTGGAAATGAGTAGCGACGTGCCTGTCAGCGTGCCTGAAGCGGCCAATGCAGTGGTGCGGGCACGCCCGATCTCGCTCAACCCCCACTGCGGAACTGGCACCGCCGGATCAATCTGCACTTGCGGATGTGTGAGGTAGCGGACGAGCGACATGCAAGATCTCCGAAAGGCGGTATGGCATTGTGCGCTGCGGCAGGCTATGGGAACCATGCAACATCAGCCGCGACGGGACCCGACGCCATGAACATCCACGAATATCAGGCTAAAGACCTCTATCGCCAGTACGGCGTGCCGACCACCAAAGGTTTTGCAGCCTTCACGGTCGATGAAGCGGTCGAAGCTGCAAAGAAACTGCCGGGTCCGGTTTGGGTCGTCAAATCACAGATCCATGCGGGTGGTCGCGGCAAGGGCAAGTTCAAAGAGGCTGCTGCCGGCGACAAGGGCGGCGTTCGCCTCGCCAAGTCGATGGACGAGGTCAAAACCTTCGCCACCCAGATGCTGAACAATACACTCGTTACGATTCAAACGGGCGATGCTGGGCGCGTCGTCAAGCGTTTGTATGTCGAGGATGGCTCGGCGATTGCGCGCGAATTGTACCTGTCGGCCCTCGTTGATCGCGCCACCAGCCGCATTTCTTTCATCGTCTCGACCGAAGGCGGCATGGATATCGAGCAGGTAGCCCACGATACGCCGGAGAAGATCCATACCTTCTCGATCGACCCCGCCTCGGGTTACTTCCCCTTCCATGGCCGTAAGGTTGCGTTCGCGCTGGGTCTCACGGGCCAGCAGGTCACCCAGTGCGTTACCATGGTCGGCAACCTGTTTCGTATGTTCGTCGAAAAAGACATGAGCATGCTTGAAATTAACCCGCTCGTCGTCACCAATGACGGCAATCTTGTTTGCCTCGATGGCAAAATGGATTTCGATGGTAACGCATTGTTCCGCCACAAGGACATCCTTGAGCTGCGTGACCTCGAGGAAGAAGATCCAGCCGAAGTCGAGGCGTCAAAGTATGATCTCAACTACGTCAAGCTCGACGGGCAAATCGGCTGCATGGTCAATGGCGCAGGCCTTGCCATGGCGACCATGGACATCATCAAGCTATACGGCATGGAACCGGCGAACTTCCTCGACGTCGGCGGCGGCGCGACCAAGGAAAAAGTAGCAGCAGCCTTCAAAATCATCCTGTCCGACCCGAGCGTGAAGGGCATTTTGGTCAATATTTTCGGTGGCATCATGCGGTGCGATATCATCGCCGACGGCGTGGTGGCAGCCGCCCGCGAGATGGCAATCACTGTGCCTCTAGTTGTGCGCCTGGAAGGCACCAACGTTGAACTCGGCAAGAAGATTTTGTCCGAGAGCGGGCTTAAGATTGTGCCTGCCGACAACTTGGCAGACGCCGCCAAGAAGATCACCGATGAAGTTAAGAAGTTGGGGTGATGTGGTGAAGGGTTCTATCAAATTAAGCGACAAGTTGGAGACGTTTGCCCAGCACTGGTCGCCGCGAACTGTGGCTCTGTTTAACGGTCACGATGTCATGGTCGTGAAAGTTGAAGGTGAGTTCGTCTGGCACAAGCACGATGGCTCTGATGATTTTTTCCTCGTGCTCAAGGGGCAACTCGACATCGAATTGCGGGATCGGACCGTGAAGCTAGGGCCGGGAGAGATGTTCATTGTGCCAAAGGGAGTCGAGCATCGCCCAGTTGCCCGAAATGGAGAAGTTCACATTCTTCTTATTGAGCCATCTGGAACACCAAACACGGGTGATGGCAAAACAGCAGCACCGAGAACATTGGCGTGATCGCGCGCGCCTAATTGATCTTAGATACCGTTCTGGCTGCGACGGCTACCATCCATGACAGGCATCAACTAGGGCTATTTTAGCGGACGGGGCTATGCGTTGCCGCGGCGTCAAATAATTCCAAATACTTTGAGTAGCACGATGCCGACGATCGGCACGCCGGCAAGCCATAGAATGACGGGTTTCATGGGATGAGCTCCATTCGGTCAAAGGCATAACAAGAATCGGCGCGGTGACGCCGTGAGTTGATCAAACGCTGACTTAGCCCAAATGGTTCCCGCATTGGGGCCATCCCGGAGGCCGTCCGAGGAGTCTCCGGGGTAGGGTATGCTGGTGATACGCCAATTTGTGCAACTAGCCGGGCGCTGCACCTTGCGTTGCTGTGTAAACCGCATACAGCGACTGGCTCGCCGCCATAAACAGGCGGTTGCGTTTAGGGCCACCGAAGCAAACGTTGCCGCAAATCTCAGGGATGCGGATGCGACCTAGCAACTTGGCCTCCGGCGACCACACGGTAACGCCGCTATAGCCGACGGAACGCCCGGCATTACTCGAGCACCACAGATTGCCGTTAACGTCGGCGCGCACACCGTCCGGTCCACATTTCACCCCATCGACCATGAAGTCGGTGAACACTTTCCTGTTCGACAGCTTGTTATCGGTGCCGACGTCGAAAACGTGCATGTCCCCCTTGCCGCCGGGGCCGGTATCGCCGGGTCCCTTGCCGGTCGAGACGACGTAAAGCTTTTTGTAGTCGGGTGAAAAGCAAAGGCCGTTTGGGTCCGGGACTTGGTCTTCGGTGACGACTAAATCAACACGACCCGTGGGATCGATTCGATAACAATTGGTTGGCAATTCGCGCTTTGCGCTGCCGATTTCCGGTGGCTGACCGAGGCGATTTTTGATTAAGCCGCCCGCATTGCTCGGGCCACCCGCAGCGTCGTTCGTGCCTTCGTACAACTGTCCGCCGTAGGGCGGATCGGTAAACCAATAGCTGCCGTCGGGATGCGGCACGACATCGTTCGGCGAGTTGAGACGTTTGCCGCCGAAGTTGTCGGCTAAAATCGTCACCGAACCGTCGAGTTCATAGCGCACCACGCGCCGCGTGAGATGCTCGCACGACAATTGCCGCCCTTGGAAATCGAACGAATTGCCGTTCGAGTTGTTCGACGGCGCGCGGAACACGCTGACCTGGCCATTGTCCTCCAGCCAGCGCATCTGCCGGTTGTTCGGAATATCACTCCACACCAGATAGCGACCTTGCGCGTTCCAGGCTGGCCCTTCAGACCATAGCGCACCGGTCCATAGGCGCTGGATCGGCGCATTCGGCTGGGCTAGCCCATTGAAACTTGGGTCAACGGCGATGACGTCAGGATCCCAGAAGTAAGTATTGGGTGCGCCGTTAGGTGAGAAATCTCGGGGCGGGGTAGTAATCGTAGTCGGTGGCGCGGCGGGGCCGGTTTGAGCCCGGGCAATTGTTGCACCAATCGTCAGCGCTGCTGCACCTGTGCCAGCGGCCCTAAGCATGTTGCGTCGGGATAAAGTGGCGCCCGATTTAGGCGCTTCGTTTACTACATTCATTGGACGTCTCCCAGAAACCGAATGTTCTTGTTCTGACATCCCCGCAATTGGAGATTGATCCTGACCGCCATCGTGCGTCAAGGAGCAACGTCGGCTGATGGCGATCCACCGCAATCGGACAAACCATAGCGATCGAAAACTGCCAACTGCCCCTCCTCCCAACGGCAGGCTTGATCGGCGCGCAGATATGCCCCACAAGCTGGATTGAAATCCGTATATCGCAACTGCGAAGGGCACCCCGGCGATGGCCATCCTTGTTGACCGCAACACCAAAGTGATCTGCCAAGGCTTCACTGGCAGCCAAGGCATGTTCCACTCCAAGGCTGCAAAAGCCTACGGTACGCAGCTCGTGGGCGGCGTTACACCAGGCAAAGGCGGTACCAAAGTTACTGATCCAGATCTTGCAGATGTGCCGATCTTCAACAGCGTAATGGAGGCGAAGGCCAAGACCGGTGCTACGGCTTCGTCCATTTACGTTCCGCCCCCGTTCGCAGCTGATGCGATCCTCGAAGCCATCGACGCTGAAATTCCGCTGATCATCTGCATCACGGAAGGCATTCCGGTGTTGGACATGGTGCGCGTAAAGCGCGCGTTGGCCGGTTCCTGGTCGAGACTCATTGGCCCGAACTGCCCGGGCGTTCTGACGCCGAACCAATGTAAGATCGGCATCATGCCAGGTAATATCTTCAAGGCTGGCAATGTTGGTATTGTCTCGCGTTCCGGCACTCTCACCTACGAAGCGGTGAAACAGACGTCGGATGCGGGCCTCGGCCAGTCGACGGCAGTTGGCATTGGTGGTGACCCGGTCAAAGGCACCGAGTTCATCGACATTCTGGAAATGTTCCTGGCCGACCCTGATACGCACTCGATTATTATGATCGGCGAAATCGGCGGCGCGGCGGAAGAAGATGCGGCCGAGTTCATCAAGCGGGAAGCTGCGAAAGGCCGCAGCAAGCCAATGGCGGGCTTCATTGCAGGCACGACGGCTCCCCCAGGTCGCCGTATGGGACATGCCGGGGCGATCATCTCGGGCGGCAAGGGTGGTGCTGGCGACAAGCAGGAAGCGATGCGTTCGGCTGGCATTGCGATCGCCGACAGTCCTGCGTCGCTTGGCACCACGCTCGCCAAGGTATTGAAGAAGTAGGTCGGCCCCGGCGTTAGGAGGCAGGCCTTGGAAACGGTCAGTCGAAGACGCCGCTTTGGCTCGGGTCGACTACTGCTGGTGCTGCTCACTGCTGCAGCGGTCTTCGGCGTGTTTCGCCAGGGACTGATTCCCGTCCAATACTCGCCATTGCCGCTCGTTAATCTTGCCGTGCCAAATGATTGGTTGATCGATTGGCGGTTGGCCGAACTAAAGCACAACCGCACTTTCTGCACGCGCGTGCTTGTCGCTCCCTATATCGAGGCACAACCGATCCCTGATCAAGCGATCAAGGATGGGTGTGGGTGGACGAATAATGTGCGTATTTTATCACTTTCGGGCGCAAAACTGACGACCGGCAATCTTAGCTGCGAGTCGGCAGCGGCAATCGCATTGTGGGTCGCCCATGACGTTCAACCGTTAGCGCAGGAAATGTTTGGCCAACGCGTTGCATCCCTACGCCAGATGGGCACTTACTCTTGTCGCAATGTCGTCGGCAATCCGATCTTAAAGAACTTCCGCAGCGCCCACGCACAGGCCAACGCAATTGATATCAGCGGTTTTACATTGGCCGATGGTCGGCAAATCAGCGTCGACCAGAATTGGTCTGGATCAGGTCTCGAAGCGTCATTTTTGAAGGTCATCCATCAGCGTGCCTGCCGCTATTTCCGCGTTGCTATCGGGCCCGACTATAACGCAGCCCACAAGGATCATTTTCACTATGATCGCGGCATCGGCTTTACCTGTAAGTAACATTCAATGGTTCGGCGGCTTCAATAAAATCTCTAATCGGTATGGGTCTTAACACCTGTCAAACCATGTTGATGAACAAGACATTCAAGCTATCGATTTCGTTCAGTTGGTTAGTACAATTTTATTCGGATTGCCGCTTCCCTTAGCGCGACGAATTGCGCTGCGGGGAGCGGACGAAGATGAGAAACGTGAAATCGCTAACGGTCTTCAACCGTAGCAACAGTGGCTCCGTCGCAGTTATATTTGCAGTCAGCATCATGGTTTTGATGGGCACCACAGCCCTCGCGGTGGACGCTTCGCGCGCCTATACCGTTTCAATGCGTGTTACATCGATTCTGGACGCTGCAGCGCTCGCTGGCGCGAAACTACTTACGAACGAGTCTGCAACCGATGCACAAATTACAGCTGCGGCTGGTGCGTATTTCGAACTTCATGCCTCGAAGAAGACGCTCCCAGGACTGTCTTTGACCGGATTCAAAGTAACCATCGACCGGGCCAATACAAAGGTAAAAACCGATGTTGATGTCGGCTTGTTGACAACGTTTGCCAATGTAATGGGTGTCGGAAGTTTTACGTTTCATCGGACATCCGAAGTTGCCATGAAAATCAAAAAAATGGAAATCGCGATGGTGCTCGATATTACAGGTTCGATGAATGACAATGGCAAGCTGCCAGCGATGAAATTGGCAGCTAGCGATATGATTGATAATCTAATGCAGAACAGCCCCTCAGAGTCGGCAGTTCGCATTGCAGTCGCGCCGTTTTCGGCCTCAGTCAATGCAGGTGCCTTGGCGAATAAGGTGAGTTCTTCACCGGCCGTGACGAGTTGTGGTTATACGTTTTACTTTGGATATAAGTGCACGACATCGGTCGGGGCAGATGTCGACACCTGCGTGATCGAGCGCTCGAACAGTCGCGCAGCAACTGACGATGCTCCGACAGGCTCAGACATACTTCCA
The DNA here is from genome assembly GCA_031429105.1 of Hyphomicrobiaceae bacterium. GTDB lineage: Bacteria > Pseudomonadota > Alphaproteobacteria > Rhizobiales > Hyphomicrobiaceae > JAKFWF01. The sequence goes on from JANOYV010000075.1 coordinate 43,793, forward strand.
GCGGTTCCATCAACGCCCTACGGCAACTACAATTGCCCTAATGCGACGGTTGTGCCGCTCTTGGGCAAGAGCAGCGCTGGCACGATCAAGTCCACGATCAATGGCTACTCGGCATCCGGCGCAACTGCTGGTCACATTGGCGCGGCATGGGGCTGGTATCTTATTTCGCCAAAGTGGGCTGGCGTGCTGCCCGGCAGCAGTGCGCCAGCGGCGTACAATGATGCGAATGTCACCAAGTATGTGATCTTCCTGACCGATGGGATTTTCAACACGTCGTACAAGACTGGTCCGTCTACAATGCCGAACACACAGATGGATGAATCCTATGCGCAGTTCCAAGCGCTTTGTTCGAATATGAAGTCAGCGGGTGTTACAGTCTTTACTGTAGCACTCGATCTGTTGGATCCGCGGGCATTGACTGAGTTGCAGGCGTGCGGCGGCGGCAACTCGTATACCGCTGTAGACGGTCCAGCGCTCCGCAGCGTTTTCCAACAGATCGTCAGCAATTTGAACCAACTGCACGTGACCCATTAAAACTGAAATGGCGCTGCGGCTAAAGCCGTAGCGCCATTTGCATTGATCAAGCGTAACCGTTCAGGATTTTTTGTTCTGCCGGTTCGCAATCAGATCCGTGACGACGGCCGGTTCGGCTAGGGTCGATGTATCACCGAGATTAGAGAAATCATCCTCAGCAATTTTCCGCAAGATGCGTCGCATGATTTTGCCGGACCTTGTTTTCGGCAGACCTGGCGAAAACTGCAATTGATCTGGCGACGCGATCGGCCCGATCTCTTTGCGGACGTGCGCGATGAGTTCCTTCTTTAGGGCGTCGTTTGATTCAACGCCACTGTTCAACGTCACGTAACAATAGATGCCCTGGCCCTTGAGATCATGCGGGTAGCCAACGACGGCTGCCTCCGCGACATTGGGATGCGATACGAGGGCGCTCTCAACTTCGGCAGTGCCCATCCGGTGCCCTGACACGTTGATCACGTCATCGACTCGGCCAGTAATCCAGTAGTACCCGTCCTCGTCACGGCGGCAGCCGTCGCCGGTGAAGTACGTGCCCTTGTAGGTCGAAAAATAGGTTTGGGCGAAACGCTCGTGGTCACCGTAAATCGTGCGCATCTGGCCTGGCCAGCTATCGAGAATGACAAGATTGCCGGAAGCAGCACCTTCCAGGTAGGCGCCCTTTTCATCAACCAAAGCCGGCTTGATGCCAAAGAACGGTCGTGTTGCAGATCCTGGCTTCAGCTTGGTGGCACCTGGAAGTGGTGTGATCAGAATGCCGCCGGTTTCCGTCTGCCACCATGTATCGACGATCGGGCAGCGACCATCGCCGACGACGCGGTGATACCACTCCCAAGCCTCTGGGTTGATCGGTTCTCCGACCGAGCCCAACAGCCGCAACGACGAGCGATCCGTGCGTTTCACATAGTCGTCACCCGTCCCCATCAAAGCGCGGATGGCAGTGGGAGCCGTGTAAAAAATGTTCACATCCCACTTGTCGATTACGTGCCACATCCGTGATGGCGTCGGGTAGTTCGGTACGCCTTCAAACATTAGCGTGGTCGCGCCATTGGCGAGCGGCCCGTAGAGGATGTAGCTATGGCCGGTGACCCAACCCACGTCGGCCGTGCACCAATAGACATCACCATCGTGATAATCGAACACGTAACTGTGAGTCATCGCGGCATAAGTGAGATAGCCACCCGACGTATGCAGTACGCCTTTAGGTGTGCCGGTTGAGCCCGAGGTGTAGAGAATGAACAGCGGGTCCTCTGCGTTCATTTCCACAGGCGGGCAATCAGTCGATACCTTGACCAGTTCTTCGTGCAACCAGATATCGCGGCCAGCCATCATTGCGACTTGACCTCCGGTACGACGCACAACGAGGACCTTCTCGTCGCCTTTGCACTTCTTCAGAGCTTCGTCGGTGTTCTTTTTCAAAGGCACGGTTTTGCCCGCGCGCAGCCCTTCGTCGGCAGTGATAATGAACTTGCTGGTTGCGTCGTTGATGCGGCTCGCCAAGCTATCTGGTGAAAACCCGCCGAACACCACTGAGTGCACTGCGCCGATGCGCGCACAGGCCAGCATCGAATAGGCAGCCTCAGGGATCATTGGCAGGTAGATTGTGACTCGGTCGCCTTTCTTGACGCCGTTGGCTTTCAATACATTGGCAAACTTGCAGACGCGTTCGTGCAGCTGCCGATAAGTGATTTGCTCGTCCTGGGTCGGGTCGTCGCCTTCCCAGATGATCGCTACCTGATTGGCACGCGTCTTCAAGTGCCGATCGATGCAGTTGGCCGAGACGTTTAGAGTACCGTCTTCGTACCATTTGATCGATACGTTGGCAGTGTCGTATGACGTATTCTTGACCTTCGTATAAGGCTTGATCCAATCAATCCGCTTGCCCATTTCGCCCCAGAAGCCGTTCGGGTCGTCGATTGAGCGCTTGTACATTTCATCGTATTTGCGTTCATCGACCAGTGCGCGGGCAGACCATTCGGCGGGTACAGGATAGATTTTTTCAGACATCGGACGTCGATCTCCCGGAGGATGTTGATTTTGCCCCATTATGATCCTGTGAGGGACGTGTCGCAATCATATCATTCGTCGAATGCCGATCGCAGGTTTCGGGTCGAGTTTCGCCCCAATGCCCGATATTCAGGGCATTGTTGCCGATCATCAGGAGATTGCCCATGCCGATCCGATTTATTGCCCTTGAAACCGATCTTGTTCGTCGTTTGCAGGCTGGAGAGTTAGACGCCAACGGGCAAACTGCCGAGCGCCGCGTGGCCACAAGCGACGGATTGCCCTGTCGGCATTGTTTAGGGATGATCAACAAAGGCGAAGCGTTCCTGACGCTTGCTCATCGACCGTTCCCGGCACCGCAGCCCTATGCTGAGCTGGGTCCGATTTTCTTACACGCGGAGACGTGCGTCCGAGGCGGTGGGAATGACGACGTGCCGCCATTCCTGAACAGCCAACGCTACATCGTGCGCGGCTACGGCGCTGATGAACGCATCGTTTATGGCACTGGCGCGATCACTGCGACACCTGAGATCCCGGCGGCAGCGCAACGCATGTTCGATAATTCTGCCGTGCGCTACATCCATGTTCGCTCGGCCTCGAACAACTGCTACCACTGCCGCATCGACAGGGCATGAACGGCTCTAAAGTCGCCACACCGCCGTGCGCTTGATTTCGCTATCTTCGAGTTCACGGGTCACCGGCACGTTGTACTCCGCGACTTTTGTAAACCGGTCGCGCGGGAAGTAAGTGCGCTGAGGATCGCCGATCAAGATAACGCTGCCTTGACGCGCTGCTGCCTCGATGTAGGCGAGCACATGATCCGCCATGGCGCGTTCGTAGAACAGATCGCCGACCAGCGTCACGTCGAACGGCTTTGGTGGAAACGCCAGCAAGTTTTCGGAGGTCACTGACACGGTGACGCCATTGGCCTCGGCGTTGAGAGTGGTTGCCGCCAAGGCGAGCATGTCGATGTCGGCTGCGAGCGCCGATGTGGCCCCGGCAATCGTTGGCGCAATCGCTGTCAGCCCCGAGCCGCAGCCCAGATCGAGCACGGTTTTGCCAGCAACAAGGTCTCGGTTGTCGAGTAGATAGCGCGCTAACGCCTGCCCACCTGCCCATGCGAACGCCCAAAACGGTGGCGGCACATTGATCTCGCCCAATTCCTCCTCGGTCTTCAGCCAGATCGGCAGCGACTCTTCCGCGAGGTAGAGTTTGATTTCCGGAACCAGCGGTGGCGATAACAGCTTGGTGTTGGCACGGATGAAGGCTGCGCGATCAACGATCATCCCTTGATCTTCTTGGGGTCAAGACTGCCCATGCGACATAATTCTTTCCATTCGTCGGGCAGCACTGGCTGCACCGATAACCGCATCGAGGTGACCAGCGCCATCTTGGCGAGCTTCGGATTGGCTTTCACATCAGCCAGCGTAACTGGCTTCGGCAAGTCGCAAACGGCTTCGACATCGACGCATTCCCAGGTGCCAGTATCATCGTCGGCGTCCGGGTGGGCCAGCGCAATGACTTTCACGATACCGACGATCTCTTTGCCCTCGTTCGAGTGATAAAAAAAACCAAGATCACCGAGGCGCATCGCCTTCATGTAATTGCGCGCGAGATAGTTGCGCACGCCGGTCCATGGCTCGCCTTTGGCACCGCGGGCCTTTTGCATCTCCCACGAAAATACATCCGGCTCTGACTTCAACAGCCAGAATCCGGTGGAGACAGGCGTCGGTGCGGGTGATTTAGCCATCAGGTTTGATCGCGTTCAAACGGCATAGGGCGGATGGTGGAATCCGGCCGGCGAGTAGGTAAATACTTCGCAGCCGGTTTCGGTTACGCCGACGGTGTGCTCGAACTGGGCCGACAGCTCGCGGTCGCGCGTGACAGCGGTCCAGCCGTCTGGCAGCAGTTTCACCGCCGCCTTGCCGAGATTGATCATCGGCTCGATCGTGAACAGCATACCGGGCTTCAGCTCCGCACCTTCGCCAGGTTCGCCATAGTGCAAAATGTTCGGTCGATCATGGAACACTTGCCCCAGGCCATGGCCGCAGAAATCCCGCACCACGCTGCAGCGCTCGCCCTCGGCGTAGCTTTGGATCGCGTGACCGATGTCGCCCGTCGTGTTGCCCGGTTTGACGGCAGCCACGCCGCGCATCAACGATTCGTATGTGATCTTGATCAGCCGCTCGGCCTTGGTCTTGATCGCGCCGACCGGATACATGCGGCTGGTGTCGCCGTGCCAACCGTCGACGATCAACGTAACATCGACGTTGATGATGTCGCCCTCGCGCATCGGTTTCTGAACCGGGATGCCGTGGCACACGACGTGGTTGATCGAGGTGCAAATCGACTTGGTGTAGCCGCGATAATTCAACGTCGCTGGCAGCGCTTTGTGATCCAATGCAAACTGAAAAATCAGATCGTCGAGAAACTGCGTTGTGACGCCCGGCTTCACGTGCGGGGTTAGCATATCGAGGGCGGCGGCGGCCAACTGACCGGCCTTGCGCATGGCAGCGAACGCCTCGGGCCCGTGCAGGCGAATGACGCCTTCGGTCGCCTTGTCCTGGTCGCTCTGCTTTTGCAAGCGCACGTGATCGAGATTTGAGGTCAAAGGTGGTGATCCGTAACAGGCTGCGGCTAACACAAATCTAGTGCAATTGAGCCCAAGTGCAATCCAATGCGATGCCGCAGCGGCTATGAACAAGAAAGCCCGGCGCGATTGTTCGGCCGGGCTTCCCATTGACTGCTTTGCTTCGACGGCTAATTAGGCCTTCGGAGCATCTTCGGCTGGCACTTCGGCGACGGTCGTCTCGGCGAGCAGGCGTTGCGCCTGACCGATCCAGTCGTCCTTTTCGATCTTGCCGTTCAGCTTCAGCATCTCGTCGATGTTGGCGAGGTCCTCATCCGAGAACGCGGCCATCTGGTCGAAGCGCACGACGTTGAGCTTCAGCAGTTGTGCCTCAAGCTCCGGCGTGATGCCCTTGATCAGCTTCAAATCATCGACTTGACCCTTTGGCTTCTTGAAGCCCTTGAAGCCGGCGGCCAAACGCTTGGCGCGGGCATCCGTGCGCTCGACGATACGTGCCGACTTGCCGCGACGGCCGCGCAGATAATAGAGCTTCGCGCGACGGACCTTGCCGCGACGGATCACATCGATTTCGGCGATGTAGGGTGAATAGACCGGGAATACGCGCTCGACGCCTTCACCGTAGGAAATCTTGCGGACCGTAAAGCTCTCGTTGAGGCCACCGCCGGAACGTGAAATGCAGACGCCCTCATAGGCCTGGGTGCGGACGGTTTCGCCTTCGATCACCTTGACCATGACTTTGAGGGTGTCGCCGGGAGCAAATTCCGGGACGATGCGCTTCGCCGTAATGGCGGCCATCTGCTCAGCTTCGAGGATTGCGATGATGTTCATCGTTGTTTTTCCTTGTGTTTTCGGCTTTTGCAGAGGAGCCGTTGCGCCAATAGTCAGCGACATGCGGCTCGTGCGACCCGTTCGGGCAACCCAGTTTTATTGGGATTTGAGGGTGGAATAGCGGAAAGACGGACGTTTGTCGATGGTGATTTGAACGGTGGGCAATTATGTGCTGCTACAACTTTCATCTGCCAGTTCTCCGTCGGGTTGGCTCGATTTCGTTTTTCACAGCCCCAATGTGAGGGGTGCGAGGTGACCGGAAGCCGCGCGGGCATTCCGCAAGGGGTAGAAGAAGCAGCAACGGGCCACCTCACGACAGGATTTTTGGCCTACCCGCAGCAATCGGTGGATTACGTCCACACGCCGGGTTCCACAGCGCCGCTGCGGCGAGCCTCAA
>JANOYV010000076.1:0-24792 GCA_031429105.1 Hyphomicrobiaceae bacterium
ATGCGCAGCATCGTGGCCAGCGGAAACGGCCGCCGCCCGCCTTGCGGTCCCATCTTCGGATAGTGCGGCTCGATGAGACGTTCGAGAATGCCCCACGGCACCACGGCCGACATCTCGCCCAGGAACACGTCCCGTTTCGTACGCTTCTTCTTCGCCGCATAGTCGAGGGATGCAAAGCTCAGCTGATCGTCCATCACAGGGCTCCTCGAATCAATGATCCCAGTGTGCCATGTTCGAAGGCTTGTTCAGAGGTTCCCTAGGTTGGGCAAGCCTCAATCCTCGCACACCGCCGTCGCATCTCGAGGTCCCCTCCTAGCGCTTACCGTCGGACTGCATCACCCTTGCACACGCTCCAAGCTGGGGCGGAAGCTGCCGGGCGTCAAGTTTTCGGCAGCTGATTCGTGTCGACCGACCGGCATCAGCATGGCAGTCTGAGGCGATCTATGACCCAATGCGGTCGTCTCAATCGGCCTCGTTCAGAAGCGGGAAATGTGCAATACTCGGTGCCATGGAACACAACGATAGCGGCTCCCACTCCAACCGCGAAAAATGGGCGGGACGAATACTCAGCGGGCTTGCGATCCTGGCGCTGTCGATTGACGCCGCTGGCAAGCTCATTGTCCCTGAACTGATGATCGCTAATAGCCCGCCGCTCGGGCTACCCGCCGATCCTGCCTTTCATCGTATGCTTGGCGTCGTTTTGGCAGTTTGCACTGCGCTGTATGCTTGGCCGCGCACGGCGGTTCTGGGAGCGATCCTGCTGACGGGCTACCTGGGTGGAGCCGTGTCGGCTCACTTGCGTGTTGGAAGTCCACTCGCGTCGTTCACTCTGGTTGGCATCTATATTGGCGTCGTCGTCTGGTTCGGTCTTTGGCTGCGCGATCCACGCGTTCGCGCCCTGCTTGTCTAGGGAGGCGTGACAGATGTCATTTCAAGGCTATCTCGACGCAATCAAGACAAAGACCGGAAAGACCCCTGCCGACTTTCGCGCGTATGCCGCAAAAAAGGGTTGGACGGCGGATGGCACATTGGCGCCTGGGATCAAGCCCGCCGCGATCATCGCCGATCTCAAGGCAACCTTCGGGCTGGGGCACGGTCATGCCGCCGCGATCATGGCGCTGCTGAAAGGACTAAAGAAGGAAGGCGACCCATGAGGGCGCAGCAGTGGACCGTCATGCGACGTCCGGACGTTCGGAATCGAAGATGCGGAGTGACGATGCGCTACAGGGCACCTGTTCGCGCTAGACCGTTAGCGCGGTATCTGCCCGGCCATGCCCCACGAAGAACGGAATTGCCGCGAAGACAACCTGTCCTAGCAGCCCAACGAGGCCAAGTGGGGTTGCTATGGCCGCCGCCCAGTCTGTTACGCTTTGCCCACGCATGATCACTGCAAGCACCGCTTCACTCGCCATGGTCAGCGTGAAAGCGGTCGCTCCCATCGCGGCGCGTTCCAGGCGCGTATAAAGTCGATTGCGGAGTAGACGACGAGCCACAAACCAGCTTGCCACGACAATCAAAGGGACTTCCAGCAGCACCGCCGCCGTCGACCCAATCCGTGGTGCAACGACACTCTCGCGAGTGGCTCCCGTGGCGAACGCCAATGTAAAGACCGCTAAGAAATAGAGCAGTCCTGTCAAAAATGCAGTGACCATACGCGCGCTGTCCAAAATGTAGAGTGGTCGTGGCGAGGAGCCTTAGCCCTATGCCCGTCATCATTGCGTGGCGGCCCACGGGTCGTAGCTACCGACACTCCACATATGACCTTCGAGGTCGAGGCACGCAAAGCCCCGCCCGCCGTAGTCTTCGTCCTTGATCGCGACAACAATCTTTCCGCCAGCACCGAGTACGCGTGAATGGACTGCATCGGCATCTGCGACCACAAGATATGCGCTTTGTGTTTCGATACCCCCGACCTCATCAGGCTGTTTCATGTGGCGGCCGAATGGCGTATCAGCGACCGAACCCAGCATGATCATGCCGCCGCCCAGACACAGTTGCGCATGTGCGATCCCACCCTTGTCGTCGGGGACGACGAGGTTCTTCTCAAATCCGAAGACGCTGATGAGCCACTCGATTGCAGCAGATGCGTCACGGTAACGAAGGCACGGAATGACGGTAGATTTCAACATTGACCCTGCCTCAGCGTGTGCAGATTCATGACCCAGTGTGACAGCGCCTCTGGGTCAGGCTAGGCTCGGAATATACTTATGCCTTCAATGCGCCATGAACGTCTGCCCCTGGCCTGACGGAGACCACACCGACTGACAGCCTATACATTCACTGTTGGAAGTACAGCGACCGTGCCATGCCTAGCACTTTGCATGGTTCTACACCCGCCTACACCCGCGCACACCCAATTCACCGCGTTACATCGTTCCCGGAGCTTCCCCGCTTCAGGAGATTGGGGTAGTTGCAATCTTCGCGCCGCCCGAGCAACTCGACCATCTCGGTCGGGTCCTTGATCGTGGCCGACAGCGCAGCAAACGAGCCGATGACTCCGCCATGGGTCACGACTGTTCGGTGCGACATGAATTGGAAGCATCGTGGGTGGCGCAACTTGGAAAAATGGCCGACGCGCTGTCTGACAAGCTCAGGCAGCGCGTCCACGAACTGATGAGCCAAGGCAAGGGTGCACGCGGCGTCATCGATGATATGACCGTGCACCATCCGACGATTTCTAGGCTGCGGTAGGGATGTCGCGGCGCGGGGTTAAACGCTTTTAGCCTCACGAACGGTTCGGCTATCGGCCAAGAGCGACCGTCGTGCTGCTGGCCTTCGTTGGAAAATGCTGTTGAGCTGCGTCTGGGCGAACCGCCCCCTTCGCCCAAGTCAGCTCAATACTTGATACCGACAGCGCCGAGCAGAAAACCTTGACAGCCTTCTTGTTGACCTCAATCGTGCGTGTGTCGACTTTGATCAAGGACGCTGCAGCAAACGCTCGATGCAACGGAATTCCTGTTGCAATTATTCCGCCAAGTGCGGCGCCAGACTGCAGGAGGGACCGGCGCGCTAATTTTGAGTTGGATAGGTTGCGGCTCATGACAGCCTCCGTTTCCTATTGTCGTGGAAATTAAAATTTTCCCTGAGCGCTTTCACCATCGGGCGCCGTCAACTGAATGGCGCCTTTGACACCGGGCTTGACTGGGGCTGGTGCTGTACCGATCATTTTCGAGCCGTCCGCCGGGTTCAGGGCAAAGCGCTGCGACTTACCGTCGATGACAAAGATGGCGTTCGCTTTGAAATCCTTCGCTTCGATCGGTTTGTCGGCGGCGTCGCTAAGAAACACGGTAACCGTTGTGGTGCCGTCGACCAGCAATTCGGTGTGGAACTTGCCTGCGTCGACGCGAAGCCCGCCATTTTGTCCCTTTGCTGCTTCGTGTGCGATTGCCGCAGACCCGGTCGTTAGCATGAACGAAAGTGCGATGGCAGCGAGGCGATGGATCGTCATGGAGTGTCTCCTTCAGGGTGGTCAATAGGCTTCGACGGTTTTCGTCGTCGCTAACTCCGGGTGCATCGTTTCTGTGCTGGTGTGTGCCTGAGCGACGAGCCGCTCCAGCGCGGCGCGGCCGTAGCGAAGGAACAACACGGGCGTGAGGGCAGTATCGAGCAGCGTTGCGCTGATGAGGCCGCCAAAGATGGTGACGGCCACGGGGTGCAGGATTTCCTTACCCGGCGCGTGTGCGTCGATCATTAGCGGAACTAGCGCGATGCCAGCCGAGAGCGCTGTCATCAGAACCGGTGTCAAACGTTCGAGGCTGCCGCGCATGACAAGATCGGGGCCGAAAGGTATCCGCTCCTGGATGGCGAGATTGATGTAGTGGCTGATCTTGAGAATGCCGTTCCGTGTCGCGATGCCGGTCAGCGTGATGAAGCCGATCATGCTGGCAACCGACAGGGGTTGATCGACCCACCAGAGCGCCAGCACCGAGCCAATGAGGGCCAACGGCACACTGCCCATGATGATGAGGGCGAATAGGACGGAGCGATAGCGGCTGTAGAGAATGGCGAAAACGAGCGCGAGCGAAATAAGGGAGAGCCACGCGATGGTACGCATCGACTCTTCCTGCGCTTGGAATGTACCCTCCAGCGTCGTAAAGAATCCGGTCGGCAACTTTGATGTAGCGAGTTCGCGACGGATGTCGGCGATGATCGCAGCCATATCGCGAACGCCGTCGGAATTTGCGAGGACGACGATGCGCCGCTTGGTGTTCTCGCGCAAAATCTGGTTGGGGCCGTCGGTCTCCTTGACCTCCGCCACTTGGCGCAGCGGAATCCAACCGGATGGGGTCTCTATCAGAAGATCGGCGAGCCCTTGCGTGGTGCGCATGCGATCGGGCAAGCGTACGACAAGATCAAATCGCTTGCTGCCATCGACCAGCCGAGACACGAGCCGCCCATTGGATAAGCGCTCAAGTTGCTCGGTAATCTGAGCCGGCTGCAGGCCATAGAGCGCGGCCTTCTTGTAGTTGACCGTGATTTCGAGTTGCGGGATACGCACCTGCCTCTCGACCTGGAGATCGACCACTCCAGGGATCTTGGCGAGCCGCTGCCGCGTCTCTTCGGCCAGCGAGCGCAATGTATCGATGTCCTCACCGAAAATCTTGACGGCGATTTGCGCACGCACGCCCGAGAGCATGTGATCCAGGCGATGCGAGATCGGTTGCCCGACATTCGTCGCGGCTGGCAAAACCGACAAGCGGCTGCGAATGTCGTTGATGATTTCGTTCTTCGAGCGTTCGGAGGGCTTGAGATCGACTTCGATCTCGGAGGAGTGGACGCCCTCGGCGTGTTCGTCGAGTTCAGCGCGTCCGGTGCGGCGTGCTACCAGCTTGGCCTCGGGCACTTCCATGATCAGCTTCTCGGCGACGAGACCGATGCGATGGCTTTCCGCCAGCGAGATGCCTGGCTGGAAGAGTGTGTTGATGGTGAGCGTGCCCTCATTGAACGGCGGCAGAAAAGCGCGAGGGAGTGCGATTGCAGCGATCACGGCTAGAAGCACCCCAAGGCCAGCGCCGGTCATCAGCGTGCGTGGGTGCGCGAACGACCACCGCAGAAGCGCACGATTTCCTCGCTTTAGATTGCGGACCAGCCAGCTTTCATGCTCGTCGAGGCGCTTCAAGCTTGGCAGCAGATAGTAGGCCATCACAGGCGTGAGCGTGATTGACACCAAGAGGCTGGCCAGAATGGAGATGATATAAGCTTGCCCAAGGGGGGCAAAGAGCCGTCCTTCGATCCCGGACAGTGAGAACAACGGGACAAAGACAAGCACGATGATCATGGTCGCATAGACAATACCAGACCGGACTTCCTGGCTGGCGGCGACGACTACGTCGAACGTCGATCGCGGATTTCCAGCTTCCCGGTTTTCGCGCAAGCGTCGAAAGATGTTCTCAACATCGACGACCGCGTCATCGACCAATTCACCAATGGCGATGGCGAGGCCGCCGAGCGTCATTGTGTTGATGGAGAGACCAAGGGCATAGAAGACGATAGCGGTCGCCAGAATGGATACGGGAATGGCGGCCAGTGAGATGAATGTGGTGCGAACGTTGAGCAGGAACAGAAAAAGGATGATGGCGACCACAGCCACGGCCTCGATCAAGACCTTCTTGACGTTGCCGATCGAGGTCTCGATGAAGTTGGCTTGCCGGAATACGATGTTGTCGATCTTGATGCCCTTCGGCATGGTCTGATTGAGCTCGGCCATTGCGCGTTCGACCTCAGCCGACAACTTGACCGTGTCGATGGCAGGTTGCTTCTCGACCGAGATGATGACGGCTGGCTGCCCCATGAAACCAGCTTCGCCGCGTTTCAGACGGGCGCCATACGAGACTTCGGCAACTTGATGCAAATAGACGGAGCGACCACCCTCGGCGGGGATGACGACGTCTCTCAAGTCTTCGAGTTTCAGCGTGCGCCCGATATTGCGGATCAGAAATTCGCGGCTGTATTGATCGGCAAATCCGCCGCCACTGTTGGTGCCGAAACGCTGCAGTGCGCGCTCCATCTGTTCGAGCGTCACGCCGAGTGCCCGCATCGCCGGTGGGATCGGTGCAACCCGAAACTGCCGAACTTCGCCGCCAATCGGAATGACTTGGGCGACGCCGGGTATCGTCAACAGCCGTGGCCGGATGACGAAATCAGCGATCTCGCGCACCTCCATCGCGCTTGCCGCTTCTGCAGTGACGGCAAACATGAGAATCTGCCCCATGATGGAATTGATCGGCCCCATCTGCGGTGTGACGTTTGCAGGGAGTTGTTCCTTGACGAGGCCCAGCCGCTCGGAAATCTGTTGGCGGTTGCGGAAGATGTCGGTGCCCCAATCGAACTCAACATAGATGATGGACAGGCCGACACCCGAGACGGATCGCACACGCGACACGCCGGGCAATCCGTTCATCTGTGTCTCGATTGGAAATGAGACGAGTTGCTCGACCTCGGCAGGTGCTAGCCCCTCCGCCTCGGTCATGATCGTGACCGTCGGACGGTTCAGGTCGGGGAAAACGTCCACCGGTAAGCGCTGCAGGGTGAATGCGCCGTAGAGGACCATTACGGCCGCGAGTGCAAGTACCAGCAGGCGGTTGCGCAGGGAACGGGTGACGAGAAATGTGAACACGTCTGCCTCCCTACCTGATCTGGTTCAAGAGTTCGGACCCTTGCGTGACGATACGCCTGCCCGGCTCGATGCCTGCGATGATCAGGACGCGTTCGGCATCGAGTTGCTCGATGCGTACCTCACGCGGGACAAATCGCTCGGCATTGCTGTGCTCGTAGACAATGCTCTGGCCGTTAGCACCGCGCAGGACGGATTCGCGGGGCACCGCGATGCCACTCCGTTCCTCGGTCGTCGTGGCAAGCACAGTCAGGAACTGACCGGCACGCAGGCCATTCGCATCGCCTCTAATCGAGAAGTGAATCGGGATTGATTGATTGCGATCTGCCAATCCGCTGCCGACATAGACCAGTTCTACCGTGCGACCACCGGTGAATAGGCCCTGTGCTGTCCCATTCATTGCCTGAGGTTCAAAACTCAAAGCTTCGACCCACAGGCGGGCCGGATCGACGATCTGAAAAATAATCGAGTTGGGCTCAGCCATCTGACCGGCAACAGCGTTTGATGAGGCAATCACACCATCGACCGGAGCCACCAGTGCCTCCGGCTCACGTTGGACGCGTTCGAGATTTGCGCGCCGTGTGTTCAACCCCTTGAGCTCGAGTTCGGTATCTTCGAGTTGGCTTTTTGCAATGACTTGTTGAAGCGACCGAAAGCGCTCGGCCTTGCGCGCTACAATCGAAATTTGTTGATCCAGTTCGCGAGCTTGCTGTTGCTGTGCCGTTGCATCAGCTGACGGCAGCGGCGGGCGCACAAAGGCCAATGTGTCACCGGCCTTTACAGGCGTGCCGAGGGCTTTGAAGCCGCCTGTCGGCGGACTGAGTCGACCGCCGACAGAGGCTTGGACGAGGCCGCTCGCATTGGGGTCAGCAATGATCCGTCCTGGCAATTCGAGGGCGCGCCGATGTGGCTTGGCCTCGGTGAAAATCGTACGCAAGCTGAGAATGCGTTGTGTCGGCTTTGGTACGAACAGAGCGCCATCCGGAAAGCGTTGAGAGACGTCGCGCACAGCGAAAGTCGAGGCAGGATCAGCAGCGGAGATATCCGATGGATACAGACTTGGTAGCAGGGCGAGCATCAAAATGACCGCCGCGCTACGCCGTCGTCTGATGAGCAATGTCACCAGCGCACCTCCCGCGAACCCCAACACGACCGCAACTAACATCGATGAACTAACCGACCCTGAGTCTTGGCGGAGCCCCTGGGCAACTGCTGGATTGATACCGATCGATAGGCTCTGTCCTGTTGTATCTTTGGCTTGAGGCGGAATTTTAAGTGTCGTGGTGAGGACATCGACAATGCCATTCGCCGAGACTGTGATCGCGAGGTCGTGAGTGCCGGGGTTTGTCAGAAATGGCGCCGTGACCGTATAAGCCCCGGTGCCGTCAGGTTTCGGTGTGAGAATTCCGCCGGGGGCGTCGATCTCAATAACGGCGCCATCGACCGGCTGATTGTCGCGGAACGTATCAAGAAAAATCGAGAGCTTATCGCCACGCGCGATGGCAACGATCTCGAAGTCGGTCGACGACGCGTCCGCGCGCGGAGCAATCGTACTGGAAACAGGCGGCAGCGGAGCCCCGTGGTCATGGCCATCATGCGCAAAGCCTGGCCACGCAGCGGCAGTCAAGAAAAACGTCAGAGACGCGAACGCCGCTTTGAGCGCGATCGACGATCGCATAGTTCCCCCAATCGTAAATCAAGTGTTCAAGACTTTGGACATAGCAAAGCGGGTGTGACACCGCGTTTCAGCTCTGTATCAAATTGTTTCAGAGGCGTTGCAGAGGGAGCGTCGTGATGACGCGGAGGCCACCCGACGAACGGTTGGAAAGGGACAGCGTTCCACCGTCAGCCTCGATATGGTTCTTGGCAATCGTGAGCCCCAGTCCGACGCCTCCCGTCTCACGGTTTCGAGAATGCTCCAGCCGGACAAACGGCTCAATGACGGTCAATAGCTGCGCCTCGGGAATGCCAGGACCGTCGTCCTCAACCACGACCGTAACTCTGCGTTCGCTCAACGCTGCCGAAACGGTGACGGTGGATCCGAACCGCACGGCATTGCTGATGAGATTGTTGAATGCGCGCTTGAGGCCGATCAGCCGTCCATCGATGACGATGTGCGATCGAGCATCTAGCGTAACGTCAGCTCCGGCGTCGCGTGCATCGTTGACGATGGTGTCGAGCAGGGCAGTCAAATCCAGCGGGCGCTGAACTTCGACCGACTCGTCGCCGCGCAGATACGACAATGTTGCGTCGATCAACTGCTCCATCTCGCCGATATCCGCATTGATTAATGATTTGAGGCCTTCATCTGGGAGGTCCTCGGTGCGCAGTTTCATCCTGGTCAGCGGCGTCCGCAGATCATGCGATACGGCGGCGAGGGATTGCGTGCGCCGTGCAATCAATTCTGCGATCCGGCGCTGCATGTCGTTGAAGGCTTTTGCCAGATCACGGACTTCCTCGGGTCCGGTTTCTCGAACGGTGACGGGCGGACCGTCTGGCGAAAGTGAACGAACTGCCGCCGACACAGTCCGGATCGGACGCGTCAGCCATCGGGCGATGAGGACTGATAGAAAAATGACACCAAGCGCCATGAGTGTGGTGGAGATAATGGTGCCATGGCCTGAAGTGCGAGGACGGCCGACCGCAAATACGCTGACATTGATCCAGCTATCATCGGGCAGACGCATGGAAACGAGGGCTACATGTGGATCAGGCCCTGCGCTGCTGCCGACGATGACATCGTTGTCGCGTTGCTCTGGTGCGAGAGTTACAATTTGGCGAACCAAGCTTTGCCATTTGTCGGTTCCAGCTCCACCTGGAATGGCCCCGCGCGTCTGCCCCCAATGGGCTTCAATCATGCCCCCAGAAAGTCCGTGCGCAACGGTCTCACGCCGGGACGGTTCAGCAAGCATCACACTGCGCTTGATCGCGATGATCTGCTCGGCAAGGCGGGTTTCATGGGCGATCGTCAATTCGCGGTCGAGCGTATGTTCGTAGGTCCACAAACTCAGAAAATGAACCAGCGTGATGCCGATCAGGGAAACCAATACCGCCCTAGCGGCGAGGGTATCAAGCGGTCGCATCATGCCCTTTCGACCGAAGGTACAAACATGTATCCCGTGCCTCGAATGGTTTTAATAATGGCCTGTCCTTCCTCGCCTACATCGATTTTGCGGCGCAACCGGCTGACCTGGATGTCGATGGCGCGGTCGGCGCCGGTCGCCATCCGGCGCTTCGCTGCGTCCATGAGCTGGTCGCGGCTAAGCACGCGTTGTGGGGCTTCCAGGAAGGTCAGTAGCAAATCGTATTCGCCAGTCGACAGGTCGACAACCACGCCCTTGGGGTTGATCAACTCACGCCGCCGTGTGTCGAGTGTCCATTGCTCGAAGCGTAGACAATGACCGGTCCCTGCCTGCGGCACATCGAGATGGGCACGCGCCCGGCGTAGGACCGAATTGATCCGCGCCAGCAACTCGCGTGGATTGAATGGCTTCGCGATGTAGTCGTCGGCGCCGAGTTCAAGGCCAACGATACGATCTGTTTCCGAACCCCGAGCGGTTAGCATGATGACCGGAAGCGAGGAGTTGCTGCGGATTTCCTTACATAGATCCAACCCATTGCTACCGGGCAGCATGATGTCGAGGATGACCAGATCGATCGAGGCCGTCGCAAGCGCCTGCCGCATCTCACGGCCATCGCGAGCCGTGGTGACCCTGTGTCCGTGTTCGCGCAAGAACTTACCCGCCAGTTGACGAATTTGAGCATCATCATCAACGATGAGGATGTGCCCGTCACTGCCGATAACGGCGTGGCCGGAGCTAGGATCGGAGGTCGTGGCGTTCATGGGATGCAGAATCTGGCCTGAGGTGAGCGCAAGAATACTCCCTTCATTGTTTCGTTTCATATCGCGAGTGTTTCAAAGTATTTCAGGAGACGCAGTCCAGACTATTCGGACTTGCCAGGGCAGTGGGTGAGGGCTCATCCTTTTGACCGTGAGATTACTGCCATCAGATTTTCGATTTTCTGCTCCTGATCTGCCTTGCTGCCACTTATCATGGCGTCCTTTACGCAGTGCTGGATGTGTTCACGCAAGATCTGCTCTTCGATGCGAGCAAGAGCTGCTCGCACCGCCGAGATCTGGGTCACGATATCGATGCAATAGCGGTCTTCCTCAACCATACGTGAGAGGCCACGCACCTGCCCCTCAATCCGATTGAGACTCTTTAAGCGACTTGGTTTGGCGTCTTTGTTCATTCTTGACAGATACCCCTGTGGGGTATATTCGTCAAGATGTATACCCCCATAGGGTATCAGATGCGAACCTGTTCGCAAGCGACCACGGCAGAGGCACCGATGACGCCGCATGAAACACACTCGCATCATTCCAACGAGGCAGCAGTTGTCGAGGCGAGCGCGAAAGATCCGGGCTGCGGAATGATCGTTGACCCGCACACGGCCACGCATCGGCACACGCATGAGGGGCGGCCCTACTATTTTTGTTCGAACAAGTGCTGAGAGAAGTTCCTCGACGTTCGCCACCATCGTCAGCGTAGGAATTTTGATCGCGGTAACAGCGGCCAACGCGCAACAGCGTGGAAAGCAGGTACGCTCAAGTAGCAAGCCTCTGCGGTCGCCCATTACACAGTGGGTGACGCGATGATTGCCGGTCTGGCAAATCTGATTGCACTCGCAGGGTTCGGAAAGCCTAGGTGGCCAGCTGCGAGGGCTCTTTGGCGCGAGAGAAGGCGGCGGAGATGCCGTCCTTCGACCAGTCGATATCGAGGTCGCCCATCGTTTAGTGCTCGTTAGCACAACGGCTCATCGTCAGTAGGTTGCCTTGATGGTTGACTGTCCATTGCCCGCTTGACGCACCACACCGACCGCCGCGCGCACCTCCGTCAAGTATTCATCCAGCGAAGGCGCATGGATCATCGACATCATGCGATGGATGCCCTTCGGTTTCTGGACCAGTCCCGGCAACCAGCCCTTGGCCGACATGATCTCGGCGACGCGGAATACGTCGATCTCATTCGAGCCGTAAGCCACGATCGACAAATGCGGCTTGCCGTGGATCTCTAGGCCAGGGATATCTGCGATGCCCGTCTTGTAGGCATCAATGAATCGCATCAAATCGCGCGCGATTTCCTTATAGCCTTCGACCCCCATGAATTGGAACGCCGCCCAGGCTGCGGCGACGCCACCAGCCGGCCGCGTGCCGACGATCGTCGAGGTGGTGAAACGCCCGTTCGGCCAGGAATTAAAATCGAAATGGTGAAACGCGGCCTTGTCCGGTGTGCGATAGAACACTGTGGAGGCGGGCTTTGGGCAGAAACCGAACTTGTGCAGGTCGGCCGAGATTGAGCTGACATCAGGGATCGTGAAATCAAAATCCGGAATCTCGCGGCCGATCATGCGCACAAACGGGGCCAGATAGCCGCCGACGCAAGCATCGACATGCAACCAAAGTCCGCGCCGCTCGGCCAGCTTGCCAATCTCGGCGATTGGATCGATCACGCCGAACGGGAAACACGGGGCCGAGCCGACGAGCATGATCGTATCGTCGTCGATGATGGCTTCGAGGGCTGCTGCGTCTGCGCGGAAATCAGGACCGACCGGTGCTCTGCGCACTTCGAGGTCCATCAACTTGGCAGCCTTGTCGAAGGCCGGATGCAAGGTCTCCGCCGCAACGATGTTGCCGCGAAGTGTCGGTTGCTTGCGCTCTTTGCGGTTCCAGTCGCGGCACGACTGCACGGCCTGGATAATACTTTCAGTCCCACCCGTAGTCATGAACCCTTGCGCACTTTCTGGTGCATTGAACAGGCCGAGCGCCATGTCTACCACTTCGTCCTGCATGCGATTGACGCTGAGGAAGGCGCGCTTGGCGCCGAGTGCGTTCTCGCTGAAATATTCGAAGAACGCGTCACGCCCCATCTCGTACAGCGCGTCACTCGCCTTGAACACGAACAGCGGCGCGCGGCCGTGCTGCCAATCGATATCATTGGCTTTCATATCTCGCAGCTCGGCGAGGATCGAATCCCTGGGGCGGCCAGATTTCGGAAAAGCAACGCGCATCTGTTGACCTCGACAGTTCTGTTCCAATTGACAAAAAGATTGCACCCACTCTACTGTTCGTCAATGATGAACATTAATTCGACAAAACCGAACAAAAAGCGATCTGGCCTTAACAGTGGGCTGGACATTCTGGAATGCATCGCCAGTAAACACCGCCCCTTAACTTTGACCGAGATTGCCGCCATCGTGGACATGTCGAAGTCGAGTGTGCATCAGCTGCTGGCGACACTGGAGAAGCGCGGTTTCACCAAGCGCTTGGCCGACCAGCGCTATTCGATCGGCATCAAAGCGTGGGAGACTGGCTGCGTCGCGGCTCCGATCGAACTGGCGCGCGTGGCGGCACCCCACATGGCCAATCTTGTCCGCGATACCTTCGACGGAGTTTCGCTCGGCGTGCTGGACGGCGCCGAGATGGTCTGCATCCACCTGATCGAAAGTCCGCGTGCCGTTCGCGTTCACTCCAGCGTCGGTGATCGCACGCCGGCACACTGCGTGTCGTCCGGCCTTGCGGTTCTCTCAACGATGGATGACGAGGCCGTGTGCAGGCTCCTGCCGGCCAAATTGAAGCGTTCAACCGACGAGACCATCGTTGAGCGCAGTGCTCTCTTAAAGGAACTCATCCGCGTGCGCGGACGGGGCTACGCTGTCAGTCGCGGCGCGTGGCGCGTCGATGTTGCTGGCGTTTCGGTCCCGATCCGCGGACTCGACGGTCGTGCTGTCGCAGCGTTATGCATCGCCGCACCACGGTTCAGGGTCCACAAGGAATGGATCGGCAAGATCGTACCAAGTATCAAGTCCGCGGCCCAAAACATCGAGCGCGACATGGGTGTGTCAACGAGCGATGCAGATGGGCGTATGCGGGCTGCCACGTCGCAAGCAGGATAAAGTCAACCCAGTGGAGTGGAACATGACCAACAAGGCAGGCTTCAGTCGGCGCGAAATCGCACTACTTGGCGCCAACATCGGCATCGCATCGTTCGCTACCTTCGGGCTTCCTGGCCGTGCACATGCGCAGGACGCCAAGGCGATGCTCGGTCATTTCCCCTCGGCCAATCAGCAGAACTTTTCAAAAGCCACCGGCTCGATGCAGAAAGTACTGGGCGATAAAACCAAGGTTGAGTTCATCAGCGTCGGCGCCGGACCGCAAATCCTAACCGCCATGGCAAGCGACAGCATGGACCTGTGCAACATCGGTTCTAGCGCGATGATCGTTGGCTTCGCGCAGGGGTTACCGATATCGATGGTTTATATGCACAAAGTCGTGAAGGACAGCGAGTGTCTCGTCGTGCGCACCGACTCCGGCATCAAGGAGTTGAAAGATCTCAAGGGCCGAAAGATTGGTTGTCCGTTCAATACGTCAGTGCATTTTGCCGTGCTCTCGGCGATGAAAAGTGTTGGTCTCACAGCCGCCGACGTGACCATGGTGAACCTTCGCCCGGATGCGATCCTTGCCGCTTGGCAGCGCAAGGACATCGATGCGGCATATATCTGGCACCCGGTCCTTGGCACGTTGCAGAAGGACGCCGGGACTATCATTTTCCAGAGCGGCGACTTGATCGCCAAGGGCTCACTGATCTTCGACGGCATTGTCTGCCGCGATGCATTCAAGAAGCAGTACCCCGACCTCGTCCTCGGCTACCTGAAGGAGATCGACCGGATCAACGGGATTTATAAATCGAAGCCCGAAGATGTCGCGGCAGTGATGGCACCCTTTCTGCAGATTCCTCCAGAAACCGTCATGACCATCGCCCGCACCACGCATACCATCTCGCCGATGGAGATGCTGACCGATGCCTGGATGGGCGTACCTGGCGCTAAAACCAGCGGGATCTTGAAAGCGATCAAGGACCAGGCTGATTTCCTGAAGTCAACCGATCAATTGAAAGCGATGCCTGACGACTTCTCGAAGTTCGTCGATAGTTCGTTCGTCGCCAAGATGGTTTAGTCGCCGCGACTACATTTCAACATGGAGCCTCGATGATTGAGCCGATCGCCCTCGACGATCCTGCGCGTCAGGGCAATGCGAAACTCGTAGTCGAGCGATTGGCGAAGAGCTTCGGCACCGGTGCTGGCGCTATCGAGGCGTTGGCACCAATCGATCTCTTTGTGGCGAAGGGTGACTTTCTTTGCGTGGTCGGCCCGTCCGGCTGCGGCAAGACCACGTTACTCAACATCGTCGCTGGTTTCGAGCGGCCGACTGCAGGACGCGTGCTGCTAGATGACCAGCCAATTTCGGCTCCTGGTGCTGAGCGTGGCGTCGTGTTCCAGCAAGGCGCGCTGTTCAACTGGATGAGCGTCGTTGAGAATGTGGCCTTTGGCCCTCGTGCCCAAGGTGTGCCGGCGCCCAAGGCGCGCGAGCAGGCGATGGCCTTGCTTGATCTCGTCGGCCTGTCTGGCTTTGCTGCCAAATATCCCTATCAATTGTCCGGCGGTATGCAGCAGCGGGTTGGCATTGCGCGTGCGCTCGCGAACGAACCCGAAATCCTGCTAATGGACGAACCTTTCGCAGCCCTCGACCAACAGACCCGCGAATTGCTGCAGGAGGAGATCCGCAACATATGGCGGCGCACCGGCAAGACCATCCTATGGATCACGCACTCAATCGAGGAAGCGCTGTTCCTCGCCACCCACGTCGTGGTGATGACGGCGCGACCCGGTCGCACCAAGGCCGCATTTCGTTCACGCTTCAGTGAAAATCTAGATCCATTGGTCGCGGCCACTCCGGAATTTACTTTGGCTAAGCGCCAAATTGTTCAGTTGCTGCGTTTGGAGTCTCAGGCCGCCCAGGCTCTTGAGGCACGCGTATGATGGCCCGACTGGATGTGGCAGCACTGGAGGATACGATCGATGAAACTGCCCTGGAACGGCGTGCTAACCGCCGCGACCGCTGGCTGACGTTCGTCACGTTTGCCGGCATGCTTGCGCTGTGGACGGCCGCAACAGGTTCAGGATTGTGGGCACCGCTCATTAAGCCGATCTTCCTTCCCTCACCCTTTACGGTGTTCGAGACCTTTCTGCGATTGATCGATCAAGGATACCAGGGCCGTAGTCTCGCCCACCATGTCCTGGTGAGCTTCAATAGGTTCGCCATTGCCTTCTCCGTTAGTGTTCTGATCGGCGTGCCTCTGGGTCTGCTAATGGGTATGAGTCGGCCGTTTCGGGCGGTGTTCGAACCACCGATCCAAGCGATAAGGCCAATCCCGAAGCTGGCACTGCTGCCGCTTTTCCTGATTTGGTTCGGCATCGGCAATTTGTCAAAGGTGGTCGTGATTGCAGCGCCCGTTCTGCCGCTGATCGCCATCGCCTCGATGCAGGCGGTTCGCTCGATCAGCAATAAGAAGATCCAGGCGGCCCAAGCCCTGGGAGCCAGTCCGTGGGTCATATTCTTACGTGTCGTCCTGCCTGCAAGTTTACCCGGAATCTTCACCGGGATTCGCATGGCAATCTCGATCGGTGTCACGATGCTGGTTGGTGCCGAATTGACGGCCACCTCGGACGGAATCGCGTGGATGGCGCTGACAGCTGCCGAATACCTATCGACCGACATCGTTCTGGTTGGCGTGTTGATAATGGCAGCGCTCGGCTATGGACTTGACCGCGCAGTGCGCGCCGTCGAGGGGCGGTTGGTCCATTGGAGCGGGAAGGACTGAAAGCTGACGACGGTGCTTCGAAGGCTTACGTGACAATCGCTTGCGACGATGGTGTGGTCATGGTGTAGTCGCGGCGTCAGAGGCGGCCGATGAGATTGTGGCTCAACGCAACTCGACCATCAGAGCCAATATTACATAGGAGTCGGTATGGGCACCGCTGATGCGACCGAGTCGGCAAGCGCCGATGCGACAGTCATTGCTCGGGCCCTCTACGATTTGGGCGCAACGCCCGTATTTGCTTGCAAGGCCGATCCTCGCTTCAGCTACTGCCTCTATGTCCCGCGAAGCATAGCCGAAACCGGCCCGCGACCGAACTTGATCGTCGTTATGCATGGCACGGGTCGCGGTTTCACGGACTATCGCGATGCCTTCGGAGAGTTCGGGCGCTGGAACAACTGCGTCATCCTGGCGCCGCTGTTTCCAATCGGGGTCCTTGGCGATGACAATCGTGACGGCTTCAAATACATGCGCGAGGGTACGATCCGATACGATCAAGTCCTGTTGGCGATGGTGGCCGAAGTCGGTGCCCGGTACGACTTCGACGTCGCGCGCTTCGCACTGTTCGGCTACTCCGGCGGCGGGCACTTCGCGCACCGCTTCCTGATGTTGCAACCGCAGCGCCTGTGGGCGGCGTCGATCGGAGCGCCGGGATCTGTGACTCTGCTCGATCCGTCCAGGGACTGGTGGGTCGGCACTCGCGACATGGCGGCGCTGTTCGGCCGCGCGCCCGATCTCGCTGCGATCGCCCAGGTGCCTGTTCAGATGATCGTCGGTGCCGCCGACCTTGAGACCTGGGAAATCACGCACAAGCCCGGTGGACCCCATTGGATGGTTGACGCCAACCACGCCGGTTCGACAAGGCCCGAGCGACTTCAGCGCCTGCGCGCTTCGTTTGAAGGCGCCGACGTCACCGTGCGCTTCGATCTCGTGCCGAACATGGCCCACGATGGCCTTCGTGCCGTGCCTCGCGTGCAGGATTTCCTTGTCGACGTGCTCCGTCGGCGTCGGGGCGACGCACGACATGCTGACTGACCCATGCTATCAGACATACAACCTTTTCGGGAGCTTCGAATGAACCGTCTGCATGTCGCCGCATGCCTGTTGCCAATGTTGGCAAATGCGGCTCCCAACGCCGCTCTGGCGCAATCCGTGACCGTGGCCGTCGCGGCGGATGTCCGCAGTATCAATCCCGGCGTGAACCGCGATGACAACACCGATGATTTCGCGTTGCAGATGGTTGAGGGCCTCGTCGGCTATAGTGAAAACGGCACGGTCTCGCCTCTCCTTGCCGAAAAGGTGGACGTCTCCAGCGATGGCAAGACCTACTCGTTCGTGCTTCGCCAAGGCGTCAAGTTCCACAACGGTGCCGACCTGACCTCGGCTGACGTAGTCTGGAGCTGGAACCGCTACATGGACCCCAAAACCGACTGGCGCTGCCTGTCGGAGTTCGACGGCCGCAGCGGACTGAAAGTCGAGGTGGTTGAAGCCACAGATCCGCGCACGGTGGTCATGCGCATAAACAGGGTCAACGCACTGTTTCTCGACACACTCGCGCGGACCGACTGCGCAATGGCGGCTGTCGTGCACAAGGACTCGGTCAAGGCCGACGGCAGCTGGGAAAAGCCCATCGGAACCGGTCCTTACAAATTCACCGAGTGGAAACGCGGTGAATATTTCAGCATGACGGCATTCGACGCCTATAAGTCGCCTAAGGAAGGCGCCGTCGACGGCTATGTCGGCTCCAAGCGCCCGCAACTGAAAGAAGTCAAGTTTCTGATCGTCAAGGATCCGGCGACCGTGAAGGCAGGCCTGCTGTCGGGTGCCATCGATCTGGCGGAAATCCTGCCGAGCGACGTCGAGGAGATCCGCAAGAACCCGAAACTCGGCGTGGTCACCGCGGCGACCGCGACACGCCACGTCTTCCTGATGCAGACGCGTGACCCGCTGCTGAACAACGTTAAGTTGCGTCAAGCCATCGCCGCTTCGCTCGACATGCCGGAACTGGTCGCCGCTGCGTCGAACAATCTCGGCACGCCGAACAATTCGCCGATTTATTCGCGCTCGGCGTATTACGGCCCGGTGCAGAAGCAGGGCTTGCGCTACGACGTCACGCTGGCGAAAAAGCTGCTGCAAGAGGCGGGTTACAAGGGTGAGAAGATCTCGATTCTGGCCAACAAGCGACCGACTGTGCCGAGTTTTTCGGCGGCCGTCGTCGCCCAGGCGATGATGCAGGCCGCTGGCATCAATGCCGAGATCGAAGTGCTCGACTGGGCGACACAGCTCGATCGTTACAATAAGGGCAACTATCAGATGCAGTCCTTCTCGTTTTCGGCACGTTTCGATCCAGCACTCGGTTTCGAGCAGTTCGCTGGACCAAAGGATAAGCAACCGCGCAAGGTGTGGGACAATCCGGAAGCGCAGGCGCTGATCGACAAATCCATGGCGGTCGCCGACAAGGCCGAGCGACAGGCGCTGTTCGATGAACTGCACAAGCGCGTCATTCTCGAAGTGCCGTTGATCAATTATTACAACGGTGTCGATGTGATCGCCCACTCCAAGCGCCTCAAGGGTTTCCAGCCCTGGCAGTCAAAGTTGCGTATGTGGGAAGTCACGGTCACGCCGTGACCACTGGAATGATCAGCCGACCGTTAGTGAGTTCACATGCTGCGTTTCGCCCTGAATAGGGTCACGATGGCGGTGCCGACGCTGCTGATCGTGGCGGTGACCGTGTTCGTTCTGATCCGCCTGGTGCCGGGTGATCCGGCAGCCTTGATGCTGGGCGACCTCGCAACCCCGGCCAGCCTTGCTGATCTGCGCACCAAACTAGGTCTCGATCGAAGCCTTGCCGTGCAGTTCGGCATCTGGTTCGGCAACCTTCTAAAAGGCGACCTTGGTCTGTCGATTGGCACGCAGGAGCCGGTGCTATCGCTGGTGCTATCGCGCTTCTGGACCAGCGCCCTGGTCGTGCTGGTGGCGGTGTTGCTCGCGAGTCTGGTCGCAGTACCAGCCGGCATCATCGCCGCATGGAAACAGGACACCGTGCTCGATCTCGCCCTGGTCGCCGTTGCAACGCTGTTGCTGTCTATTCCGACCTTCTGGCTCGGCCTGCTGCTGTTGCTGCTCTTCGGCTTGGAGCTTTCTTGGCTGCCGGTGGTCGGCTACGTCTCGATCAGCGATTCGCCTTTGGCCGGTGTGCTGTATCTCGTCATGCCGGTGCTCACGCTATTCCTGCATGAGATCGGCGTGCTGATGCGCATGGCGCGCGCCTCCACGCTGGAAGTGTTGCGGCTCGACTACATCACGCACGCCCGTGCCAAGGGGTTATCCGAAGCGGCGGTCTTGTGGCGCCACGCCTTCAAAAATGCCTTCGGGCCGACCTGGACGTTGATCGGGTTGGTGCTCGGGAATCTGCTCGGCGGCATTGCCGTTGTCGAAACAGTTTTCACGATTCCAGGGTTGGGTCGGCTGCTGGTCGATGCCATCTTCGCCCGTGATTATCCGGTCATCCAGGGTTGCATGTTGTTCGTCGCCTTTAGTTACGTGGTGGTCAATCTGGTGATCGACCTGTTCTACCCGGTATTCGATCCGCGTGTGACCGCCACATGAGATTGCGCCCTCTCAACGCTCTCCTCGGCGGCACGCTGATCGGGATTGTATTGCTCGCGGCAGGTCTCGGCGCGGTCTGGACACCGCATGATCCGCTTCGACTGTCGTTGCGCGCTAAGCTCGCCGCGCCGAGCGCTGCGCACTGGTTGGGTACGGACGAGTTTGGCCGTGATGTGCTGTCCCGACTGATCGTGGGAGCGACGACGTCGGTCTGGATCAGCCTCCTTACGGTGGCGTTTGCCGTGCTGTTTGGGACGCTGATCGGCATATTTTCCGGCTATGTCCGAGGCTGGGCTGATCGCGTCATCATGTCATTCAATGACGCGCTATTGGCCTTCCCGGGCATCCTACTGGCGCTGGGTCTGCTCGCGGTCGTCGGTGCCAACAAGTACGGCATCATCCTGGCACTCGGCATCGCCTATACGCCGAGCGTGGCTCGAATCGTGCGTGGCACCGTGCTGTCGCTCAGGGAAAATGAATTCATCGCGGCCTCGCGGGTCATGGGCAACTCCGAGGCCTACACCATGGCGCGCCATGTGCTGCCCAACTGTCTCGCGCCGCTGACGGTACTGGCGACGTCGATGTTCGGCTATGTGCTGCTGGCGGAGAGTTCACTCTCCTTTCTCGGCTTGGGCGTGCCGCCACCGGCGCCAACCTGGGGCAACATGCTGGCCGCCTCGCGACCGTATCTCGGACAGGCCACATGGCTCGGCATCTTCCCGGGCCTGTGCATTGCACTGACGCTGCTTGGCATCAATCTGCTCGGCGATGCGGTGCGCGATCAGCTTGACCCCAGAATGCGGGGCGCCCGGTGACACACGCCGAACCGCTACTCGCTGTCGACAAACTGACACTCGCGGTCAAGTCTTCGCGCAAGACTGTCGTCGACGCTGTCGGCTTCACGGTTTCGCGCGGCGAAATCGTCGGCATCGTCGGCGAATCCGGTTCCGGAAAAACACTGGCCGCCCGCGCGATCCTCGGTCTTCTGCCACCCGCGATCGAGCAACGGTCCGGCACCATCCGCTTCGATGGCGAAGACATCTTATCCCTCCCGTCAAAACGCCTGCGGGCGCTGCGCGGCGCCAAGATCGGCATGGTCTTCCAGGAGCCGATGACGTCGCTCAACCCGTCGATGATCATCGGTCGGCAACTCGAGGAAGGGCTGGCACTGCATCGCGACCTCGACGCGGCAGGACGTCACGTGCTGATCCTCGACATGCTTGCCCGTGTCGGTATCGGCGAGCCAGAGGCCGCTTTGCAGGCGTTCCCGCATCAATTCTCGGGCGGCATGCGGCAGCGCATCATGCTGGCTTCCGTCATGCTGCTCAAACCCGCGCTGTTGGTCGCTGATGAACCTACCACGGCGCTCGACGCCATCGTTCAACGCGACGTGCTCGAATGCATGGTCGAACTGACGCGGGCAAATGCAACTGCCGTACTGATGATCTCGCACGATCTTGGCATGATCGCACGCTACTGTCGCCGCATCGTCGTCATGTCCGAAGGCGTCGTCGTCGAGCAGGGCGCAACGGACGAGATCCTGACGCGGCCACAGCACCCGTATTCCCGCAAGCTCTTGGCCGCCATGCCGAAGCGCGGGGCCGCTCGGATGATTTCGAAATCACCGGTGCCCATCGTCTCAGTGCGCGATCTCATCGTCGACTATGCGGGGCATCAGACGCTGTTCCGTGCGGGCAAGCCGAAGCGCGCCCTGCACGGGATCAGTCTCGACGTGCAACCTGGCGAAGTCGTTGCGGTGGTCGGCGGCTCCGGCTCCGGCAAGACCACGCTCGGCGCGGCGATCGCCGGACTGATCCGTCCGAGTGGTGGTGAGATCCGCTTCGACGGATGCCCGATTTTGCGTAACGAAGTCGCGTTTCGAGACTACCGACTGAACTGCCAAATGGTGTTTCAAGATCCTTATTCTTCACTCGATCCACGCATGACCGTGGCGCAAATCGTTGCCGAACCGCTGCGGCTGATGCCGGACCTGAACACTGCATCCAAGTTGGCACGCGTCGATGAGGTGCTCGCCGAAGTGGGGCTGGCCGAGGGGTTTTCCGCGCGCTACCCGCACGAACTCTCGGGCGGCCAGCGCCAGCGCATTGCCATCGCTCGCGCGATCGTCCGTCGTCCACGTTTCGTTATCGCCGACGAACCTGTTTCGGCACTAGATGTGACAGTGCGCGCGCAAGTTCTGGACCTCTTCGCCCAATTGCAACGCAAGCACGGCTTTTCCTGCTTGTTCATCAGTCACGATCTCGGCGTGGTCGAGCAGGTTGCCGACCGCGTGGTGGTGATGCAAGAGGGGCGCATTGTCGAACAGGGTACGCGCGACGCTGTTTTCGATGCGCCGCGACACGCCTATACACTTCAGTTGTTATCGGCCGTGCCCGGCCTCGAAAGCATGCAAGATGGCGGCGTGCGCCAGTTCTGGCGCCATTCGGAATCTGACACGATAGCGAGGCACCTGTGAAAAACGGCATGATCGTCGCGCCGCAACCCGAGGCCGTCGAGGCAGGTGCGGACGTCCTGGAGCGAGGTGGTAATGCAGTCGATGCAGCGATCACCTGCGCCTTCATGCAAGGCGTCGTTGATCCGCTGATGTCGGGCATCGGCGGTTTCGGTTCGATGCAGCTCTATATGCCCGGTCGCGGCGTGCATCAGATCATTGAATTCTACGCGCGCGCTCCGCTGTCTGCTCCCCCCGACATGTGGCTCGACAAGCTGCAAGGCCAGTCGCGCGATGGTTTTGCGTTCCTCCTTAAAGGGGGCATCAACGAATTCGGCCACCTCGCCGTTTGTACGCCGGGCAGTGTCAAAGGCTACGACTTCGCCCTGTCGAACTACGGCACGTTTGCGTGGGCTGATGTGATCGCGCCGGCAATCCGCCAGGCGCGCGAGGGCGTTCTGGTTCGACCGCACATGCATTGGTTCTGGTCGCAAGACCAAAGTGGTGGCGGCGAGGTCAATACAGCCGACAAACTGCACTACAGTGCGACCGGCAAACAGTTGTATTTCCGCCCTGATGGCAGCGTGAAGCGACCGGGCGATGTGGTCACGAACCACGACATGGCAACCACCCTCGAACGTCTCGCACGGGGCGGCGCAGACCTGTTTTACACCGGCGAGATCGCCGAACAGATTGCAGCGGATTTCGCAGCCAACGGCGGCTTGATCTCGCGCGAAGACCTGGCGTGCTATCAGCTCTCGGTCGCTGCTCCGATCTGGGGATCCTATCGGGGTCATCGCATCGCGACGAGCCCGCCGCCGGCCAGTGGCATGTCGATGCTGCAGATCTTGCACATGCTGGAACAGTTCGAGATCGGCTCGCTGACGCACGGCGGTGTGGAACATGTCCGTTTGCTGACCGAGGCGATGAAGCGCATGACCATCGACAAGGATAGGTTTATGGGTGACCCCGCTTATGTCGAGGTGCCCGTCGAACGATTGATTTCGAAGAGCCACGCCACCGCGCAGGCAGACAGCATTCGCCGCGGTGAACGCGCCGACGTGCAGCGCCTCGAACGTTCTTCATCGCGCGAGACGACGCATGTCTCGGTCGTCGACCGCCACGGCAATGCCGTCGCACTGACTCACACGCTCGGCAGTCCATCGGGTGCCATTACAGAGGGTCTCGGCTTCATTTATAATGGCACCATGAGCCGGTTCGATCCGCGTCCCGGCCAGGCGGGTTCGATCGCGCCGGGCAAGCGGCGGTCATCTTCGGCCGCGCCGACTATCGTCTTCAAGGACGAGAAGCCGTTCATCGTCATGGGCGCGCCCGGTGGCAGCTACATCGCCCCTGCGATGGCCCAGGGTGTCATGAACGTGATCGATTTTGGTATGGGCATGCTCGAAGCCGTGGCTGCGCCGCGCATCGTTGCAGTGTCGAACACAATCGATATTTCAAATCGCATCCGGCGCGGTGTCAGCGAACAGCTCGTTGTCATGGGCTATGATGTCAAGCGCTCCGCGCAGAGCTACCCGTTTGCAGCACTTCACGGCATACGCATCGATGACGGAACGTGCACGGGAGGTGCCGATCCGCAGCGCGATGGCATGGCGCTTGTCGTGACTTCACCAGCCGACTGAAGTTCCGCCAGTGGACGTCATTTTTGCGGTTGGTGGCACGCCGAACGCCGCTGTTATGCAATGGCCAAGCCGTGCTCCCGCAACTAAAAAACTGTCAATTCCGATTGGAAGACGTAGGCGTTGATCAGCGGGTTAGACCAGCGATAATCCCCCCCGCAGGTGAGCGGGGTTTGAAAGTAGAATTTTCTCGGGTGAAACACCAACGAGGAGATTCGTCGTTGAGGAAGAGCCGGTTTAGCGATGCCCAGATCATGGTATTTTGCGCCAGGTCGAAGGGGGCTTGGCAGTTGGTGACGTGTGTCGGGAGCACGGCATCTCAAGCGCCACATTTTACAAGTGGCGGTCGAAGTACGGCGGCATGGATACCTCGATGATCTCGGACATGAAGGTCATGGAGGAAACAAAAACCGCCTCGCGGCGGTTCTATTTTTATCAGTAATTTGAATCACTTAAGGCTTGGTTGCGGGGGCGTGCAACCACCTTGATTTGCAGCTGGAAGCATTACTTCGAACGTGCTTGCCCACGTGATGATTAGCGCTTTTTTACCTCCATTCCGCACAGCCCTCCTTCGCCATCGGGTGCACCGAACCGCCTCGCCGACAGCAAGCGCGAACAGTTGTGCGCACTACAACCTCAATAGCGGAAATGCACAGACAGGAGAACTGAAACGGTCAGGGCTTAAAGCGGTCGAGCTTGAACCGCCAAGGTAGCCAAGTGCTTTGGTTCGTTGACCGAGTGACAGGGTAAGCATCCGGC
>JANOYV010000077.1:0-33264 GCA_031429105.1 Hyphomicrobiaceae bacterium
AGATGAGGGCTGAGTGCTGGGTAACGCTCGCCAATCATCTTGAACAATTGGCGCACAGTCCGCGCGTCAATCGATAGTTCGGTGACGCCACCGGTAAACTGGCGCAGATTGCCGATGAGCGTTACCTGCGCCATGTCAACGGCCGACCACCGCAAACCGTGCAACCAATTCAACAACGCGCCCGTCTAGCCCATTGAAACCGTGGTAGGCGCGCGCCTGACAAACATTACCGCTGTTGGAACCGCCATCGAGCCATTCAACTGTTACCTTGGCACCACCCCACGACTTGAACGGTTCGACGGCTGACGGCGGCGTATGCTGGCAACCATCCTGCTTATGGTGGATGACCAGAGTACGCGGAAGCGTTGTAGCAGACCCAACCTGCGCTTTCACATCAGCCAAGAACGCCGCAGTTAGGACCAGCGCATCTGGCTTCGCCGCCAATGCGCTTGGCACCCGCAACGAACCTCTGCTCGTCGCCACGACAACGACTGGTGACGCGATGGTGCGCATATAAGCGATCGCAGCTGCAACGCCGACGCCCTTGTCGAGCGTCAGCGATGCCAATCCAACGTTCGCGTAGTTTTTACGCGTCCGCACCAACTGGTTGCCTGCCAACGACGAGAACGTGCCGTTCGGCTGAACACCCAGTACGCCATCACCGCCAGGGATCAGGATGATACTGCCCTTAGATGGTGCCGTGGGCTTGTTCAGCAAGGCATAGGCATTGCCGATCTTGACCGCCTCTTCGGCCGTCGCCGGAAGCGACATGCACATGCCTAGCGATAGAGTGAGTACGACGACTCTCAAGCTCCACATGTGCTGACCTCCCGCTCGATGGTTAAATTCAGCCGTTGGCTTTTCCTAAACGCGCCGCATCTATCGCTGCCAGCACACGTGGCGGCGACATCGGCAGCGACGTAAACCGCAGGCCGGTCGCATCGCACATGGCATTTGCAATTGCGCCCATTGGAGGCACGATCGGCGTTTCACCAACGCCGCGCACGCCGTAAGGGTGGCGCGGATTTGGCACCTCGACGATGACAGTGTCGATCATCGGCAAGTCAGACGCCACGGGAATTCGGTAATCCAAGAAGCCCGAATTCTGCATCTTTCCATCGGCGCCGTAGATGTACTCTTCGTTCAGCGCCCAGCCGATGCCTTGCACGGCGCCGCCCTGGTACTGTCCTTCGACATACGCCGGATGTATCGCGCGCCCGGCATCCTGGATCACAGTGTAGCGGATGATCGTCGCTTTACCTGTTTCCGGATCGACTTCAAGGTCGCAGACATGCACGCCGAAGCTTGGTGCAGCGCCGTGTGCGTTGATCGACGATGACCCGACAATCGGGCCACCGGTCTTACCAGCCATCGCCGCAACTTGCTTGAGCGTCATCGGCGGATGCTTGCCAGCATTGGCTCCGGCAGGGCGCACTGCACCATCGACGTATTCGACAGCGTCGGGGGTTAGTTCCCAAAGCTTGGCAGCCCGCTCGCAGGCCTGCTTGATGATCGAACGGCTGGCTTCGACGACCGCCATGCCGCTGGAGAACGTCGAACGGCTGCCGCCGGTCAAAAAGTTGTACCCGAGCGACTGGGTGTCCGCGATGGTGACACGGATCGAGTTCATGTCGACGCCGAGTTCTTCGGCGACCATCATGCATAGCGACGCACGCAGGCCACCAATATCTGGTGTGCCAGCCATAAGGACGAGCGATCCGTCTTCGCTCAGCGCGAGCGATACGGTCGTCTCACCACCGATATTGAACCAGAATCCAGCTGCGATGCCGCGGCCTTGGTTCTCTTTGAGAGGCGCCTTCCAGTGGTCGTGTGCACGAGCAGCTTGAAGTGACTCAACAAGGCCGACAGGGCCGAACTTCGGTCCGTAGGCAGCCTGTGTTCCTTCTTTCGCTGCATTCTTCAGGCGGAACTCGATCGGGTCCAGCTTGAGTTTGCGTGCAAGTTCGTCGATGACGCTTTCGACGGCGTAGCCCGAGATTGGGCCGCCAGGTGCGCGGTAGGCTGCAACCTTGGGTCGATTCGACACCACGTCATAGCCGACAACTTTTACGTGTTCCAGGTCATACGGAGCGAAGGCGCACATGCAGCCCGGCCCTACGGGCGAGCCTTGGAACGCGCCGGCATGGTATTTCAATTCGCCTTCTGCAGCTGTAATCGTGCCGTCCTTTTTGGCGCCGACCTTGATGCGCATTTTGGCACCTGACGTCGGGCCAGAGGCGCGGAACACCTCGTCACGGCTCATGACGATTTTCACTGGCTTGCCGGCTTTGCGCGACAGGGCCAATGCCAGTGGCTCGAGATAGACAACGGTTTTGCCGCCAAAACCGCCGCCGATTTCGGTTGCCGTCACGCGCAGCTTCGACACATCCATGCCGAGTAGACGCGCGCAATGGGCACGGACCACCCAGTGGCCTTGCGTAGAAACCCAAAGATCAGCTTGGCCATCCTCTGCAAAGTTAGCAAGGCACGCATGAGGCTCGATGTAGCCCTGGTGAACGGGCTTGGTTTCAAACTCGCGCTCGACGATCAGGTCGGCGCTTGCGAACCCCTTCGATACATCGCCCAAAATGAACTCGACGCGCTTGGCGACGTTGGACTCTTGTTTGGGCGCAGGCTCGACGCCAGCCGTGATCATGCCAGGATGCAGAACCGGCGCGCCGGGAGCCATTGCAGCATCAAGGTCGAGTACGTAGGGCAACACCTCATAGTCAACTTTGATCAGCTTGAGGGCTGCTTTGGCAATCGACGGCGACGTTGCAGCAACGGCTGCTACGGCGTGGCCTTCATAAAGTGCCCGCTCACGCGCCATGACGTTGCGCACGACATCGCGATAATTGATGAGCATTTCACCGGCGGGAACGAATTCCGAAGCTTGGTCCTTGAAGTCATCGCGCGTGACAACTGCCTTGACACCGGGAAGGGCTAAGGCTGCCGACGTATCGATCGACTTGATGATAGCGTGCGGATGGGGAGAGCGCAAAACGCGTCCCGTCAATTGTCCGGGCAAGTTGTAGTCCGCACCGAAGCGGGCGCGACCCGTTACTTTGTCAACGCCATCGGGGCGGATCGGTCGTGTACCAATGATCTTGTAGTCGGGTTCCGGGGTGAGCTTTTTAACGGTCTCTTGCATGGCTCAAGCTCCTCGCATTTCAGCGGCGGCATCCATCACAGCGCGGACGATCTTGTCGTAGCCCGTGCAGCGACAAAGGTTGCCAGCCAACCAATAGCGAACTTCGGTTTCGGTGGGGTCCGGGTTTTTTTCCAACAAGGCTTTCGAGGCGACGAGGAAGCCCGGCGTGCAGATACCGCATTGAAGCGCGTGGTGTTCGAGGAATTTCTGTTGCAAGGGATGCAACTTGTCTCCGTTCGCCAGGCCTTCAATGGTGCCGATAGATTTGCCATTGGCCTCGACGCCAAGCATCAGGCACGAGCAGACCAGACGACCATCGACGGTGACCGAGCACGCGCCGCAGTCGCCCGTGGAGCAGCCCTCCTTGGTGCCTGTCAGTTCCAACTCGTCCCGCAGCACATCGAGGAGCGTGGCGTTGGTTTCGCAGAGAATTTCCGTCGGGTCGCCGTTTACCGTGAATGATACGTGATGTTTTGCCATGGGGCTCAGGTCCTCGCGCGTTCGTAGGCGGTGATTGCGGCGCGGCGTGCGATGACGCCAGCAACTTTGATGCGGAACTCAATCGTGCCGCGCTTGTCATCGATAGGACTACAGGCGGCACGGACTGCCGCAACCATTTTGTCTAAAGCGGCGGCTTCGAGTTTCGAGCCGACCAGCGCATCGCCTGCAGCCTTGACGTAGAGTGGGCGTGCAGCCACCGCCCCGAGGCCGATCCGGGCTGCGGTGATGACGCCGTTCGCGTCGGTGGTCAGGCCAACGCCGACGCCGACCACTGCGATATCCATTTCCGTGCGGGGAATGAAGCGCAGATAAGCGTCACCCATACCTTTGGCCCGCAATGGAACCTGGAACGAAACAACAAACTCACCTTTGGCAAGTGCCGTTTTGCGGGGGGCGAGCACGACATCTTCGACCGCCAGTTCGCGTCGGCCCTTCGGTCCGTGGATCGATACGCGGGCACCTGCTGCGATGAGCGCTGGAACGCTGTCCGCAGCCGGCGATGCATTACACAAATTGCCACCAAGCGTTGCGCGGCCCTGGATTTGAGTTGAGCCAATGAGGTTGGCGGCTTCGACCACGCCCGGCCAGTGCTTCTTGAGTTCGGGGTGCTCTTTCAATTCAGCGCCTGAGACAGCCGCACCGATATGAAATCCATCCGGCAGTTTCTTGATTTGCCGCATCTCGGCAATGCGTTTGAGATCGACCACCAAGCCGGGGTCGATCATGTCGGTTTTAAGCTGCACCAACAGATCGGTGCCGCCGGCCAACACACGGGCATCGCCCGTTGCGGCCGTTAATAATGCAACCGCTGCATCAAGCGTTTCGGGCGCCTCATAGCGCATGGCGTGCCTCTCAGGTGAGGGTTGAAGAAATGCACCCTCATCTGACCATATAAGCGGCCCGTCGCCAACTGCCGAGGTTGGATGGCTGGCAGGTGCCAAGCTCAGGCCTGACGCTCAGATTTCCAGCGGTAATCCAATATAGTTTTCTGCAAGGGCCGTGGATGCTGCCCGAGACCCCATGACATAGTCGAGTTCGGCCAGCTGAACTTTGGCATCAAAGCCTTCAGCGTCCGGAAACCTGTGCAGCAGAGTCGTCATCCACCACGAGAAGCGCTGTACTTTCCAAATTCGAGCGAGGCAGGCGGCTGAATAGCGGTCAAGATGGTCGCGATTTGATTTTTTGTAGTGGGCTTCAAGTCCGCGTGCCAGCACCCGAACGTCGGCCACGGCAAGGTTCATGCCCTTGGCACCCGTTGGAGGTACGATATGGGCCGCATCGCCGACCAAAAACAATTGCCCGTGTTGCATCGGCTCGACAACGTAGGAGCGCATTGCCGTGACGCCCTTCTGTAGGATCTTGCCTTCGTTGATTCTTAGATCGCCGCTTTGCTCGAGACGCGTATGCAGTTCCGACCAAATCCGGTCATCAGACCATTGGTTCAAGTCTTCGTCGGGCTCGCACTGCAAATACATCCGCGTGACGTCGGTTGATCGCATGGTCGCTAGCGCAAAACCATTGGCGTGGCGCGCGTATACGAGTTCTTCGCAGGCGATCGGCGCTTGGGCCAGGATACCGAGCCAGGCGAACGGATATTTGCGGTCATAGGCGGTTAAAATGCCAACAGGGATGCTGGGGCGGCAAATGCCGTGAAAACCGTCGCATCCGGCAATGAAATCGCACGCAATCACGTGCGCGCCGCTGTGATCCCGGTATGTGATCTGCGGCTTTGACGTTTCGATGTCGTGAACGGCTGCGTCTGAAACACTGAACCGCAGATCGCCGTTGTCTGCCAATCGTGCTGCAATCAAATCTCTGACGACCTCGTGTTGGCCGTAAATCGTGACCTGCCGACCGCCGGTCAGTTCACTTAGGTCAATGCGATGCCGCTTGCCGCCGAAGCTGAATTGCACGCCGTGATGGGGCAGGCCTTCCTTTTTCAGACGGTCGCCGACACCAGCATCAATGAGCGTTTCAACTGTGCCCTGTTCCAACAGGCCAGCGCGGATGCGGGCTTCGCAGTATTCGCGCGTTTGGCTTTCGATCAGAACCGACGAAATACCGTGGCGATGCAGCAAATGTGCGAGCAGCAGGCCGGATGGGCCGGCCCCGATGATACCTACCTGAGTGCGTGTCGTCGTCATTGCGCGAGATCAC
This sequence comes from Hyphomicrobiaceae bacterium, assembly GCA_031429105.1. GTDB lineage: Bacteria > Pseudomonadota > Alphaproteobacteria > Rhizobiales > Hyphomicrobiaceae > JAKFWF01. Next base: position 5,810 of record JANOYV010000077.1, read on the forward strand.
TTTGTCGCTTTAAGGTTCTGGTACTTCGCGCCGAGATGCGCAGCGTCGACGTAACTGTTATGGAGCATAACATGGCTAAGGGCTATTGGATCGCGCATGTGACGGTCGCCGACCCTGAGGGGTACAAGGAGTACGTCGCAGCGAATGCGATTGCGTTCAAGAAGTTTGGCGCCACATTCGTCGTGCGCGGCGGCGAGCACATAGTGGCAAACGGAACGGCAATGACCGGTCGCCGCCACGTCGTGCTCGAATTTGACAGCTACGCGATTGCAAAGGCTTGCCACGACAGTCCCGAGTATCAGGCTGCCGCTAAAATCCGCGACAAGTTTTCGGTGGCTGATCTTGTGATCATCGAGGGCTACACGGGCTGAGGTCCGTTAGGAGCTGTGCGGGCCCAGATCAATTTGTGCCCGGGCAGCTTCAAGCGTGTTTCGCAGCAGTCCCGCGATGGTCATAGGGCCAACGCCGCCTGGGACCGGCGTAATGGCCCCGGCGACTTTGACGACTTCGTCAAACGCCACATCCCCGACAAGGCGACCTTTGCCGTCAACGCTCGGCACTCGATTAATGCCGACGTCGATCACGATGGCGCCGGGCTTGATCCAGTCGCCGCGCACAAATTCCGGCCGCCCAACGGCTGCCATCACGAGGTCGGCGCGGCGCACGTGATCGGCAAGGTCGCGTGTTTTCGAATGCGCGACGGTCACTGTGCAACCTTCGGCCAACAGTAATTGCACCAGCGGTTTGCCAACGATGTTTGAGCGGCCAATGACGATGGCGTTCATCCCTTCGAGATTCGACTGGACGGTCTTTGCCAGGATCACGCAGCCAGCGGGCGTGCACGGAACGAGTGATTTGGCGCCAATCGAAAGGCGACCAACATTGACCGGATGAAAGCCATCAACGTCTTTCGCCGGATCGATTGCTTCGATGATTTTCGACGCGTCGATGTGAGGCGGGAGCGGCAGTTGAACCAGGATGCCGTGCACGTCATCGGCGCGGTTAAGATCGCCAACAAGTTCCAGGAGGTGCAACTCGGAAATGGTTGCTGGCAACTTGTGCTCGAACGACTTCATGCCGGCAGCTAAGGTTTGCTTGCCCTTGTTGCGGACATAAACTTGGCTGGCGGGATCTTCTCCAACAATGACGACTGCAAGGCCGGGCGTCACCCCACATGCGCTCTTTAATGCGGCGACGTCGACGGCGACTTGCGCGCGGACTTTGGCCGCAACCGCTATGCCATCGATGATCTGTGCCGGTGCCATGCAGTTGGGCCTATCGCGATGTTGATTGAAGAAATTTCACTTAAATACTGCGCACTTATCGGTTAGCCGCTGATGGAGTACAACAGGCTCGCCTTCGATGTTCAAATACTTCATTCTGGACTTATGCCCGCTGGTCACCGCGACGCATGACCTGGGAAGTCCGATCCAGGCGGCAATCAGTTTGACCAACGCTTCGTTTGCATTTCCGTCGGTCGGCAGGGCCCGAACGCGGGCCTTCAACACAGCCGCCCCATCGAAGACATCGAGCCCGCTCACTTCGCCTTGCTGGGCTTTCGGCGTCAGGCGCACGATCAATGAAACGCCACCCTTCGCTTCACGCCAGGGTGGACCCAGGGGCGTCACATGAACAGCTTTTGCAAGTTAGGGATCACAACCGTCTGCAAGAATATGCAGCCGAGGAGAAGCACGATTGGTGACAGATCCAGCCCCCCCATATTCGGCAACACACGGCGGATTGGCGCCAGTAGTGGTTCGGTGACGGCGTTGACGGCCTGCCAAACAGATTTGACGAAGGGATTCGTGTAGTTGATCACGTTGAAAGCCAGTAACCAGCTAAGAATAACGGCCGCGATCACGAACATCTTGTAGAGGCCAATCACGTATTCGCTAATGAAATTGAGTAATTCGATCATGGCGTGTATGCCGTCCTACAAGGTTAAAGATGCGACGAACGAAGCTGTAGACGGCAGTCGTGCCAGCGGCAAGTCGAGAGTGATTCCCGTAGGGCGTCACCCGAATGTTACTCGCTATTGAATTTGCAAGACATGATACGTAGAGCGTCGGCCATGGTTCTTGGCCACGCTGCAGGACGTAAATCCACTATGATCAAAACCTTATGGTACGCGCTGGTGTTAGTGACGATGGTGGCGATCGGAGGAAGCGCGTCCGCGCAATCGCCAGCGCGTCCAGCACCGTTAATGGTGATCGAGTTATTTACCAGCCAAGGATGCTCATCTTGCCCAGCCGCTGACGCAGTCTTCAAATCTTACGCGGCACGTCGAGATCTTGTCGCATTGTCGATGTCGGTCGATTATTGGGATTATTTGGGTTGGAAGGATACGCTGGCTAGTCCCAAGTTCTCAAAGCGCCAGAGAGCTTATGCCCAGTCGCGCGGGGATGGCCAAGTCTATACGCCGCAAGCAGTGATCGATGGGCGAGATCACGTGGTTGGCTCTTCAAAAGGCGACATCGAGGCTGCGTTGAAAGCTCACGCAGCCAAACCAAGCGCACTCGTACTGGCTGCGGGCCTTGAGAAAGGAACGATCACGATAAATATTGGGCAAGCTGTTGATGTTGTTTCGGAAATGACGGTTTGGTTGGCGGTCGTACAAAATGAGGCCAATATTGATGTGAAAGCTGGCGAAAATCGAGGCCGCAAGCTGACCTACTTCAACGTTGTGCGCGATATGGTCCCGGCAGGCATGTGGAGCGGCGCTGCGACAACGATCCGTCAAAGTGCCTCGGCGCTATCGAGCGGTTCCAACCAGCGGTTTGCAGTTCTTGTTCAACGCGGCACGGGGGGGCCTATCGTTGCGGCAACCTGGGTCGACGCCTCAACAAATTGATTCAGTCGATCGATCAAGACTATCCCAACGAAAAAACCCGGCGAGGGGCGCGCCGGGTTTTCGTGTCTTTGGAGAGGGTAACCGGCCCAGGGCGGGGCCGTTTTACAAGAGGGCACTTATGTTGCTGCCGTCCCGATCCGTAACCGCGACCCCAGGGGCTTGGGGGGCTGATTGGTCCAAGGCCGACAGTTAAAAACCGAACAGCAGCAACGAATTGTAATCTGCACTCAATTTGCGGCGCTTCCTCGGCCTAACCGCGTCGCGAACACGACGATTGCAGGTTATTTTCGAGACGAAAGGAACCGAGCACAACGAACACTCCGTTCAGGAAACGGGCAATTTCCTCCATGCAGCCAAAGATGCTGCAATGATTGTCTTGTGGGCAGGCTGTTTGATTTGGGGCCTATCGGCTGTTACCTTCGAAGCCCTGAGGCAGGGAATGATAGATGATCGATCGATCAGACGATGCGCCGTTGTTTGTATTCGACAATAGTTATGGACGCTTGCCGGATCGGTTCTTTGCACGCCAATTGCCGACCGAGGTTGCGGCACCACGACTGGTCCGGATCAATGACGATCTGGCACAGCAACTCGGTGTCGATCCTGTAAGGCTCGGCTCACCCGAAGGCGTGGCAATCCTAGCTGGAAACGTCGGCACCGCGGGCAGCGAGCCACTCGCAATGGCCTATGCGGGGCATCAGTTTGGCAACTTCGTTCCGCAGTTGGGCGATGGACGCGCGATCCTTTTGGGCGAAGTCGTCGACCGCGATGGCATTCGTCGCGATATTCAGCTGAAGGGGGCGGGGCCAACGCCGTTCTCCAGGCGTGGCGATGGACGTGCTGCACTCGGCCCCGTATTACGCGAATATATCGTCGGAGAGGCCATGGCGGCCCTTGGCATTCCGACAACGCGGGCGCTTGCTGCCGTGACGACCGGCCAAGTGGTGCAGCGGGAATGGCCTATGCCCGGCGCAGTGCTGACGCGGGTCGCTGCAAGCCATATCAGGGTTGGTACTTTCCAATATTTTGCTGCGCGCGGTGATATCGATGGCATTCGGCAATTGGCCGACTATGTCATTCAGCGGCACTACCCCGACGCTGCGATGGCTGAAAATCCCTACCGTGCGGTGCTCGATCGGATTATCGCTGCCCAAGCGAACTTGATCGCCCGTTGGCTTCTGGTCGGCTTCATCCACGGCGTCATGAATACCGACAATATGTCGGTTGCGGGAGAGACCATCGACTATGGGCCATGCGCGTTCATGGACGCCTACAATCCCGATCAGGTCTATAGCTCGATCGATCATGCGGGCCGGTACGCGTACAGCAACCAACCGCGGATGGCGCAATGGAACCTGGCACGTTTGGCCGAAACGTTTCTGCCGATCTTGGCGGATAACGATGACGCACGGCTCGAACAGGCACAGCAAGCCATCAACTCATTCCAGCCCTGTTTTCAGGCGGCCTACAGTGCAGGGCTATGCCGCAAGATCGGGCTAGATCAGACCCAACCTGATGACATGGCGTTGGCGCAAGAGTTGTTGAATCAAATGGCTCTGAATCAAGCCGACTTTACGCTGACGTTTCGCGGCCTTTGCAACGCTGTAGGCGATGCGGATCACGACGAAGATGTGAGACGCTTGTTTGCCGAGCCATCTGCCTATGATGCCTGGGCAGTTTCGTGGCGCACGCGACTCGTGGACGAACCCGGCGATGCGGCTAGCCGTCGATCGTCCATGCGGTTGGTCAATCCTATCTACATCCCGCGCAATCACCGCGTCGAGGAAGTGATCGATGCTGCAACGAAGAATGCGGACTTCAAACCGTTCGAAATGCTGTTGAAGGTGCTGGCAGCGCCCTTCGAAGATCAGTCGGAGTTTGCCCGATACGCACAACCGCCGATGCCCGAGCAAATCGTCCGGCAAACGTTCTGCGGCACCTGATGCCTCCAGTTGCCGCAATCGATCAGGGCAAAAGTCCGGCATCCTTAAAGTAGCGGGCAACACCTGGATGGAGAAGACCCGGACGTGGCACTGCCGCGATCGTGTTGCGGGCAGTTGTCTCCGCTGCCTGCGGCAACCGTTTAGCAAGTTCAGATTCTGCGGCATGCAAGGCCTTGGCCAACCGGTAGGCGACCTGCTCGTCAAGATCGGGACGGGCCAGCACAAAACTCCATGAGCCGACCGAGGTAATCGGTGACCCTTGGCCGGGATAAGAGCCTGCCGGAATCGTGATGGTTTTCAAGAAAGAATGTTTCGCCTGGATGCGTAGAATTTCGTCTGCGGTCGGCGCGATAAATCGGGCGCCACCATCGGCCGCAGCGACTGTCGTAAAACCGGGCCATCCAATACCGCCGCCCCAAAGTGAGGCAACGCGACCATCCAGCACCATAGCTGGACCATCACCGGCTCGCTCCAGATACACTGCAGTGAAGTCCTTCGCTTGGTCGAGCCCCAGACCGTCAAGTACGTAGCGGGATAGTATGACGAGGCCTGAACCAGCAGCACCGAATGCGATTGCTTGGCCCTTGAGGTCTGCGATCGATTTATAGGGCGCGCCAGCCTTCACGACAAATAATCCAGGCGATGAATACATTGCCGTGATGATACGCAAATTCGCCGGACTACGTCCTATGCCATTCAATGCTTCGTAAGCGCTTTCGCCTTGGACAAGGGCGATATCAAGTGCGCCGCTTTCAAGCAGTGGTATATTTTCAGCACTACCCCGTGTGTTGCGTGGCTGCACGTCTAGCGTTGGATCAGCGCTCTTGATCGCCGCCACGAATGCGCTTCCATAGACAGGGAAACCACCGCCTGGGGTCGCCGTGCCGAGTTTGATCACGGTTGGATCGCTCGCGTGCGCTAAGGTCATTGGGTACCACCCCGTCGTGAGCCATAAAACGGCGATCAGAAGATTACGCATGGCTCACTGCTTTCGAAACATGCTGATTGATGATTTCGATGAATTGATCAATGTGCGCCGTCGTTGTTCGGTGATTGACGATAGCGCAGCGAATGACCGGTCGGCCGCTCAATATTGTTATCGATGGGGCTGCTTCGCCGCTTTCATGAAGATCCATCACCAACTCTTGGTTGCGCTCGCCGGTCGCATCGCCACGGATGCTAAAGCAAACGATGTTGGAATGCGCAGGCGAGACGAGCTCAAACAGGTTTGACGAGGTAATGCGCCGCTCCAGATGCGCTGCAACGTTGCAGCAACGGCTGATGCAGGCACCGATTTGATCAACCCCATGAACACGTAATGTGAACCACGTCTTGAGTGCCCGAAAGCCGCGACTGAGGTCTGGTCCTAGGTCGCATGGCCACGTTTCACCGACTGCCAAGCCGCGTTGAGCCCGACCGAGGTAATCAACGGGGCTTGCAAATGCCTGTCGATGGAGCGCCGGGTCACGCACCAGTAAAAAACCAGCGTCATAAGGCACGTGCGCCCATTTATGGAAATCGAACGCGATTGATTGGGAACGCTCGATGCCCAAAATCTTGTGTCGAAGATCAGGTGCCAAAGCGACCAGCGCACCAAACGCACCGTCGATGTGGAACCACAAGTGCTCGCGTTCCGCAATGTCAGCCAAGGCGGTAAGATCATCGAAGGCGCCGGTATTGACTGTGCCGACTGTGCCAACCAGCATTAGTGGTCGCATGCCGCGAGCGCGGTCGTCACGGATCATCTTGAGGAGGTCATCAATCCGCATCGCACCATTGGCGGCCACCGGCACACGCCGCAAATTAGCTGATCCGATGCCTGCCAACTCCATCGCCTGTGCGATGCAGCCGTGAGCCTCGGCCGATGTGTAGGAGGTGAGGTCTTCGGCTGCAGCGGCGGCCAACCCCGAGGTGCGCACGTCGGCGCCAAGGAACGCTGTGCGCGCGACGAGGAGCGCCAGAAAATTCGCTATCGACGTTCCAGTCACGAACAAACCGGACGCGTCGGCTGGATACCCCATCAGCTCGGCGGCCCATCGCGTGATCTGGCGTTCAACCTCGAGCCCGACGTGATCGCGCCCACCGCAATTGGCATTGAGGCCCGCCGCCAACATTTCACCGAGCATGCCAGCTGGATTTCCAGCGCCGTGTACCCAGCCCATGAATAGCGGATGTGTATTGCCTGTCACATAAGGCTTAATATCATTGTTGAAGTCATTGAGCACGCGCTCCAAAGCAGTGCCGCTGTTGGGCAACGGTTGATTGAAGCGTTGGCGGACATCATCGGGTGTCGGTTGCCACACTGGGCGATCTTGCACCGTCGCCATGAATGAAATCGTCTCATCCAGCGCTGCGTGACTGAGGCGGCGGAACTCATCCCAATCGGTCGGATCGAGATTGGCATGCTCAGGCAATCCGGCGCTCATCGGTGCTTGTGTCGTCATGCGCTTCCTTGATCGATAAACTGATCGACCTTCTATGCTGGCGTTGTTGCGACTGCGTGGCTAGGCCACACCGCGGAACGCAAGGAGTCTAACCAAAATGCGCTCGATGTGCACATGCCAAGCAATCACGCAGCCCGACTGGTGCGCCAATCGATATCAATGGGCTCTTGAGACGGGTGATCGTGCACTTACAGCACCATTCCACTTTCATCGTCGATGATGTGCATGTTGTTGAGATCAGCTGACAACGACATCGGTGAGTTGTCGCGCGCGCCGGCATTGGGATTTACACGGCCACAAACCTCGACGTTGTTGACCTTGAAATAGACGAGCGTTTCCATACCCATCGGTTCAGTCACGTCGAGTTGGGTTTGGAAGGGCACGATCCCAGGTTCGCTCTGCGGGCGGACCTCGGTGATATGTTCGGGCCGCAGGCCCAATAGCATTTTGGATTTACCAACGTAGGGTCGATAGCGCGCAGTGCGGGCGGCCGGAACTGGTAAAATAAGTTCGCTATTCATGCGAACGGAAAGCTGGCCGCCAGCTTCTTCAATCGTGACCGGGATAAAATTCATCGCGGGCGAACCAATGAAGCCAGCCACAAATTTTGTTTTTGGCGAGTGATATAACTCGTTCGGTGGCCCCACCTGCTCAATGCGTCCGTGGTTCATGACAACGACCCGGTCAGCCAGCGTCATCGCCTCGATCTGGTCGTGGGTGACGTAGACCGTGGTCGTGCGTACTTTCTGATGCACGCGCTTGATCTCGGTGCGCATCTGCACGCGGAGCTTCGCGTCGAGGTTTGACAGAGGCTCGTCGAACAAGAACACCTTCGGGTTGCGCACGATGGCACGGCCCATCGCGACGCGCTGGCGCTGACCGCCGGACAAAGCCTTCGGTTTGCGCTCCAATAATTCGGTGATGTCGAGAATGCGGGCTGCTTCGTCCACGCGCGCCTTGATCTCAGGCTTGGGAAAGCGCTTGAGGCGCAGTCCGAACGACATATTCTCGGCAACCGTCATGTGCGGATAGAGCGCGTAATTCTGGAACACCATCGCGATGTCTCGATCCTTCGGCGGTACGTCATTGACGACTTCGCCGTCGATTGCGATTTCACCGCCACTGATGTCCTCGAGTCCCGCGATCATCCGCAAGGTTGTCGATTTTCCGCAACCGGATGGACCGACCAGGACCACAAACTCGTGGTCGGCGATGTTGAGATCAATGCCTTTGACGGCTTGGACACCGCCTTCGTATTCTTTGACGACCTTGCGAATTGAAACGTCTGCCATTGTTACCCCGAATTGACGAAATCAGCCCTTGGTCGCGCCAGCGGTCAAGCCAGCCACATAGTAGTCCATCAGGAAGGCGTAGATGATGAGTGGGGGTGCTGCACCAAGCAGTGCGCCCGTCATAATCTGCCCCCAGTTGAATACGTCACCCTTGATCAGCGATGTGATGATGCCAACCGGCAGCACGAGTTGGTCGATGGACGTCGTGAAGGCGAGCGGATACAGAAACTGCGCCCACGACACGGTGAAGGCAAAGATCGTCGCGGCAATCAGGCCTGGGAACGCAACGGGGATAAAGATCTTTGTCATCGTCTGGAACCAACTCGCCCCGTCGATGATCGCCGCCTCGTCCAGTTCTTTCGGGATCGACGCGAAATAGCCGATCATGATCCATGTGCAAAACGGCACTGTCAGGGTCGGATAGACGATCACGAGCACCCACCAGCGGTTCATCAATTGGATGCCAGTCCAGTCGTTGAAGGTCGCGAACATCTTGAACAGCGGGATGAATAGCAGCGTATCGGGGATCAGGTAGGTCAGGAACACGCCCGTCGCGAGTGTGGTCGAGCCCCAGAATTTCATCCGCGCGAGCGCAAATGCTGCGGGTACGGAGATCAACATCGTCACCGTGACAACCATGATCGACACGAGTGCTGAGTTCTTGAAGAACGTAATGAATTGGTTCGACGTCAGCAACTCGACGTAGTTCGACAGCGTTGGATTGAACACCCACCACGGGTTCGACGCCGCCGAAATCTCAGCACTCGTTTTGAGCGATGTGATCAGCATGTAAATCGGTGGCAGAAGCGAGAATACCGCGAAGATCGTGAGGAAGAAATACGACCAGCGCAGCGCCCACGTTCGGTCACGGCTCATGCTGCCGTAGCTCGTCGGTCGCCTTGGACCTGCTTTGTCGATCGACGGCGCATTGAGCATTGATGTGTCTGCCATCAGCCTTCGTTCCCACGCTTGTTGATGTCACGCAGAATAAAGATCGCAGCCACCGCCAGGATCGGCACCATGAAAAGTGACACGCTGGCGCCGAGCGGAATGTCGCCGCCTTCGATGCCGAGGCGGAATGCCCACGTTGCAAACAGATGCGTGCCGTCGAGGGGGCCACCGGCGGTCAACACGCGCACGATGTCGAAGTTGGCGAATGTCACGATCAGCGAGAACAGTGTTGTGATTGCGATGATGTTTCGCATCATTGGCAACGTGATGTACCAGATGCGCTGCCACCAGTTGGCGCCATCGATTTGAGCGGCCTCATAGAGCTGATCGGGCACGGACTTGAGGGCTGCCAGATACATGATCATGAAAAACGGCGCACCAAACCAGATGTTCACGAGAATGACGCAAAAGCGCGCCCAGGATGCGTCTCCTGTCCACGGTATGGGCCCAACGCCGAAATAGGCGAGTACGTAGTTGAAAGCGCTATACGAGGGATCGAACAGCCACAGCCAGGCGAGCGTACTCATCGCAGGTGGGATCACCCACGGCACCAGCAACATGCCGCGCCATTTGCGCTGGCCCTTTGCTGGCAGATTGTGAACGAAATGAGCGACGATAAAGCCAATCAACGCCTTAAAAATAACGGCGGTAATGGCGAACAGGCACGACTGGTAGACAACCTTCCAGAAGGTCTCGCGCTTGAACAGAAATTCGAAGTTGCCGAGCCCGACGAAGCGCTCCATCGACTTGTTCAAAGTCGCCAGATGTATTGAGTAAAAGGCTGGGTAGACCACCAGCACACTGATGAGCACAATCAGGGGCAACGCCATCCAGAATGCAATCGTCGATTTGCGCTGTAGGAATTTCGTCGTCCCCGAACGCTGGGGCGCACGCGACCGTGCCTTTGCCGTGGCTGGTGGTGGCATGGTCGTTTCGACCATTGTCGACCTCATCTTCCAGGGATTATTCGGAACAGCCAAAGTTAGGATTGAGTGGCGCGGGCTACGGGGTAGCCAGTGGTGGGTCAGTCGATGGTTAGGCGGCCAATTGGTTGTGTGAACTGGCCGCCCAACGTCGAGGATTGACGAATGCCCAATCACCGCTAGCCGCGCATGTAACCTTCGCACTCGCCTTCGGCCCAGGAGAGGGTCTTTTCCATGGCTTCGCCTTGGGCATAGCGCACGCACATTTTCGTCAGTATCGCTTGAGTATAGACTTGCTGTGCGATCTTGGGCGGGGCCGGTGAAGCCGCAATCGATAGCGTCTGATGATTGTGCGGGTTCGGATAGTGATAGAGCGAACCCTTGGGCGGCCCCTCTTCGGCCCAGGTCTTGAACGTAGTCAACTTCTCAAAGGCCGGTAGATCGTAGCCGCCGCTGGCTGCCACCATCTTTTCCGCAGAGTCGGGCTGCGACAGGTGTACGAGCAAACTCTTGGCAGCCGACTTGTTCTTGGAGAAGTTCCACACGCCCCAGAAGTAAGGCAAAAAGGGTGCGAACCGCCCTGCTGGTCCGGATGGAAAGCCGTGGGTCCAGCATTGCTCGGCAACCTTTGGAGCGTCGCGTTTGGCGACAGCCCAAGCACTTGGCGGGTTCATGATCAGCGCGCCCTTGCCAGCCACCAGCCACTTGTTGTTTGACGCATCGTCCCACGCCGGAACATCAGGTGGCATGAACGAGATCAGCTTTTTGTAGAACTCCAGCCACTGGCGCACGCCGTCCGATTTAACAGTGATCTTGCCCGAGGCATCAATGAGTTTGCCTCCAAACGCCAGCAGGAATGCGCCAGCCGTGTCGACCGAGTCTGTCGTTTCACCCAACCCGATGCCGAACGGGACGCCGGCCTTTTGGCAAGCTTCCGCCGCCTTCAAGAACGTGTCCGTGGTCCAATTCTCGGCTTTCGGCGCGCTGCCTGCTGGATACATCGCTTGGATGTCGATGCCCGCGTGCTGTTTCAAAAGATCGATGCGCGAGCAAGGGCCTTTGATCTGGCTGCCCGAAGTGGCTGGCACTGCCAACCACTTGTCGCCAGCTTTGCCTAGATACTGGACGGTGCCGTTCACCGCGCCGTTTTGGGCGATCAGTGGCTCCATGATGTCGTTCATCGGTTCGAGCAAGTTTGCCTGAGCGTGCGGCCACCATGTAGGAAATGCCAAGATGTCGTGACCCGACTTCGCCAGTGCCTCGGCTGCAATCGTAAGTAGGTTTTTGTTTCCCTGGCTTGGAATGAAATCCATCGTGACGCTTACTTTTTCTTTTTCCGCCCAGGCGTTCACGATTGCCTTGGTGGTGTCATTGGCACCCGGCACCCAATGGTCCCAGAAGCCGACAGCCAAGCTGCCGGCAGCGTTCGCAGTGCGCACATACGGCATGGAAATGAGTGCTGTGGTCGCAGCTGTGGTCGTAACAAAGCGCCGTCGTGAAATTGAATTTTGCGGTGGCAGACTTTTCTTGGGCATGCGTATTCCTCCAGTAGAGAAACGGTTCAACCCTTAAGGCGTTTGGCTCTTCGTTACCGGGCGCCCGCTGATTGCAAGCGCTCGGTTGGAGCCATTTATCAAAACAATTAACGTCGACAGTTATCCTGTCCACAACGGTAGTCTGTAAAACAACAAGACCTCCGCCGCCGTCACTAGATCGTAACTTTAGGAAAGATGCTAGCAGTTCAACAAGTGCTTTCGTCGATTTGGTGCGGTGCAAAAAACGACGAACTAAGCGTAATTAGCGATATTTCACCTTGGAGCTGTCGACAGCGGCTTGGCCTGCTAAACTCAGCGCATCAATGCGTCAAACCAGAAGGTCGTGACATGGCATCGAGTAAGAAGAAGCCGAAAGCTAAGATCGAAGTTCGCTCAACCAAGGTGCCTGCCAAAGTCGCGCGCCTCGCAAAACCTGAACGTAAAGGGTTCGCAGTGGGCGACAAAGTGAGCCACAAGATATTCGGCGTTGGCCGCGTTGTGGACTGCCGAGACGATAAGCTATCGATTAAATTCAGTAACGCCATCACCAAGGAAATTCTTGTCGACTACGTTTCTGCGATCTAGCGTCAATCAAGCCGCAGTCAGTCGTCTGTTTGAACAAGTTTATCGGTAGAAAGTCGACGCTGCGACTTGGTCAAGCGGCGCTTTTTTGTATGTGGCACGTGGGCGCTGTTGGCACGGTCTTCAGTTTGCAGTTTCAAGAAGCGCTGCAATCGCGATGGATCAAGCGTGCCATTCGCCAAAGCAGGTCCAACTGCGCAGCCAGGCTCGTTGCTGTGGGAACAGTCGGAGAAGCGGCATTGCTGGCAGAGCAAGGCGACATCGTCGAAAACTGCGTCGATGCCACTCGTCGCGTCGACAATCTGCAATTCGCGCATGCCAGGCGTATCCATCAGCCAAGCGCCCGACGACAGCCGATGCATGGAGCGCCCCGATGTCGTGTGCCGACCTCGTGCGTCGTCTTCACGAATTCCTTGCGTTTGCTGGATTGCTTGACCCATAAGACTGTTCACAATCGTCGATTTTCCGACCCCGGACGATCCCATCAGTGCAATGGTCTTGCCTCGATGAAGCCAGGGCGCCAGATGACCAGCCGCTGTGCCCGCGCGCGCGTCAATTGCGACCACTGCCAGATCCTCGCGGATCTTAGCGACCTGATCGGCATAGGGGGCCAAATCGGGAGACAGATCAGCCTTTGTAATTACGATGACGGGTGTAACGCCGGCTTCTTGTGCCAGGGCCAGATAACGCTCGATACGCGCGACATTGAAATCTTGGTTTGCGGAGGTCACAAAAAATACAGTGTCAACGTTCGCTGCGATCAACTGAACCCGCGCCGTTGTGCCAGCGCTTCGGCGTTTGAAAAGGCTCACGCGAGGATAGATAGCAGCGATGCCTTTGGAAATGCGCTGCACTGCCAGCCAGTCACCAGTCGTCGGCCGTTCTTCACTCGTAGTTCGCGCAGATTGTTGATGGATCCGTCCGGTAAACTCTGGTCCGGCAACGTCGAGCGTATCTCGATGTACGGCCATCACGCGTACCGGAAATGTACCGTGCGGGTGAGTTGCGGCTTCAAAATGCGCAGACCATCCGTATTCGGCTAATGTCAGCGTGTGCGATGGCTCATGATCCAAGATCTTTTGTTCCAAAACGACAAAGCGGGCAGTGCGATTTCATGAGACGGCCATAAGCTGCGACCATAGCGTATCACAGGTAACCTTTGGTTGTTCCATATCCCCAACGATGAGCGATCCCTAGGAGCCTGGATTTCGGCTCCAGCGGCGCCCAATACTCATTAACTTCATTAGCCACACTGGCGGGCGCCCCGACCGCCGACGGGTGGCATTCTGCCTGAATTTGCAGCAGGCAGTTCGCATTACTTGATCGATATGCCGTCCATAACTCTTTGGTGGACATCAAAATCACGCAGGATTTCGATAAATGTTGTCTTGCCACCTTGTCTTTTGGGCGACAACCGAGCACATATGCCCCATCGATTACGGTCAACGGGCATGGCACGCGAGACAAATTCAGCGCTGCCGCTGTTCGTAGAGCAACAAAATCGAATCATACGACCCGCACGTCGCGGGATATGACTAACGTGTACGCACAAAGGTGATCCATGGCTAAAGGTACCGTCAAGTGGTTTAACGCCCAAAAGGGCTTCGGCTTCATCGCTCCTGATGATGGTGGCAGCGATGCCTTCGTTCATATCAGTGCTGTCGAGCGCGCAGGCATGGGCGAGTTGCGCGAGGGCCAAAAGGTCTCGTACGAACTCGTATCAGACCGCAAGAGCGGCAAGATGTCTGCCGATAATTTGAAGGCGATGGATTAATCATTCGAACGCTGGGTTGGAGCGTTTACTCTGGCCTTGCGTCTTCCACTCGTTCGTCGAAAATAGAACGTTGGTGTGCTTCTAGGTGGTCGCGTCAGACGCGGTAGTTTAGTGCGAACCAATATCTAATCAGCCTTGCGACCCGCATACGGTTGCAAGGCTTTTTCGTGTCGGTTTATGCGCAGTTTGTCCAAGAGCACTGGGAGCCGCACCGGCAGCACCGGCTGAGCGATATAGGACTATGCTGCGAAAGTGGCAGCAAGTTTAGACGCGCCACGCTTGAGCACGGGGACAAGTGCAATCGCCCCCTTCAAACTTAGTCGGGCGATCGGTGCATGACACGCGATTGCTGCAAACGTGCGCCCGTGGTGATCAACAACCGGGACTGCGATTGCGATTAGTCCCGCTAGGAACTCTTCATTGTCGGTGCTGTAGCCTCTTTCAGCGATGCGCTGCAATTCGCGCGTCAGTGTCTTGCGGTTAACAATTGTCGATGGTGTATGCTGTACCAGATCAAGGGTGCTAAGCAGCGGCTGTCGGCTCGTCTCGGGCATTAAGGCGAGTAAAAGTTTTCCACTCGCAGTGCAGTGAAGTGGAACGCGCGATCCTGGCTCGAGATGCAACCGCAGGGGCCAACGCGTCTCTACGCGATCTAAATAAAGGACTTCGCTGCCGACAAGCGTGGTCAGATTGCAGGTTTCGCCAATCGATTCGACGATGTCGGCGAGTATTTTATGTCTAGCTGTACTCGGTCCGCTCGCCAAGACGATGTCCATCCCAAGACGCATTAGGCGGATGCCGATCATATAGCGGCGCGAACCGTTATCGCGCACGAGATATCCAGCCTCCACCAGATGCTGGCAAAGGCGAAATGCCGTTGCTGTCGGCACTTCCTGCATTGCGGCGATCTCATTGAGGGCCGTGGGGCGGCCTATCGAGGCAACGGCTTCCAAAATTCCGATGGCACGCGTTACTGCGGGGCGACTCTGTCGGCCAGCCTGTGCGCGCTGACGATTTAAAGTCTTTTGCCCTACCGTTGCCATTCAACAAAATCCCGGGTGTCGGAATGTTTCGGTTTTTACAATTTTGATCGCTGCTAGGCCATGAGCCCAAGAGTAATTCATGAATCCGTTAAACGGAATACTTTGTTTCGTTTTAAATTGACAGGTTGAGAATTGGTATGGCCTCTTGTTCGGGATATGCGGACGTCATCAAGAGCGTCCCATACCAAGAGGAGTATTCGGCAATGGCCACTGTGGCCGACTTTGTCGCGATCGGTGAAGGTTTGGCTGGCCGTGCGCTGGCGAACCGATTGTCAACTTACGGTCGGCACAACGCCGCGCTCTTGGAAGCTGGCCCCATAAATACCAATCCTTGGATTCAATTGCCCAGTGGTTACGACAAAACCGTTCCGATGAATTGGGTGTTCGACACCGAGCTCGATCCGCAACGACGCGTCCGAAGTGACGAGCGTTTTTATGTTGCTGGCTACCCTGTCATGCCGACACTCCTGCCAGGCAACATAAATCCTCCAGCACTCATAATTGGCGAGAAGGCATCGGAGAACGTTTTGGCTGACGTCGCAGGAACCCCCGAAAGGACCCAAAATGGCAAGCGCTGATATGAACACAGGTGCCGTTGCAGAAAAAGATGTCCGACGCGTCGTCTTTGCCAGCCTCGTTGGAGCAACGATCGAATGGTATGATTTTTTTCTTTATGGCGTCGTTGCCGGCATCGTTTTCAACAAGTTGTTTTTTCCGACAGGTGACGTCTTTGTTTCGACGATGCTCGCCTACGCAACATTTGCCGTCGGGTTCCTAGCGCGCCCACTGGGTGGAATCGTGTTCGGTCATTTCGGCGACAAGATCGGTCGCAAAAGCATGCTTGTTTTGACGTTGATGATCATGGGTGTAGCCACCGTATTGATCGGATTGCTGCCGACGTATGAGCAGATTGGGATTGCAGCGCCACTGCTACTATTGTTCTTGCGTGTGATGCAGGGCATCGGTCTTGGCGGCGAGTGGGGCGGCGCAGTCCTTATGGCCTACGAGTACGCGCCGAAGGAGAAGCGTGGCTTCTACGCCAGCATTCCACAAATCGGTCTGGCCATTGGGTTGTGCCTTGCGTCGGGCTTAGTTGGCTTCATGTCGAAGACGCTAACGGATGCGCAATTTCTGTCTTGGGGTTGGCGCGTTGGCTTCATCGCGAGTTTCTTGATGTTTGCGGTTGGCCTCTACATCCGGATGACCATTGTGGAGACACCGGAATTCCAGAAGGTCAAGGCGACCAAGTCTGAGGTCAAAGTGCCGTTCTTCGATCTTCTAAAGCGCTACCCGCGAAACGTGCTCCTCGGTATGGGAGCCCGCTACATCGATGGCGTATTCTTCAATATTTTTGCAGTATTCTCGATTGGATACATGGCAAATGTCATCAAGGTTCCACGCACGGAAGCGCTTTGGGCCGTCTCAATTGCAGCACTTGTGATGGTTTTCACGATTCCGATGTTTGGCGCATTGTCGGACCGGATCGGTCGACCAAAGACCTATGCAATTGGGTCGTTCCTGCTGGCGCTGTGCGCTTTCCCTGGTTTCATGGCATTTCAGACCGGCGACATCACGACCATTTATGCCACGATGATCGTTACGTTCGGCATTGTCTACGCCATGTGCTACGGCCCGGAAGCGGCATTGTTTGCTGATCTGTTCGATGCGCGGGTTCGCTATACCGGGATCTCGTTTGTCTATCAGTTCTCGGGCATTTTTGCCTCTGGGATTACACCTCTGATTGCAACTTACTTGTTCGAGCTAGGTGACAAGAAGCCTTGGTTTATTTGTGCCTACGTGGTTTTTGCAGCATTGGTCAGCATGAGCTGTGCGATTGCAATTGGGCGAACCCGTCCGGCTGCAATCGCTTCCAACGGATGAGCCGTCGGTGGTTGGCTGGCGACTTTTGTAATAGGCATCCGCAAGCTCAGGGGATGCAGTTTGATAGCGATAGGAGTGACGACAGGTGCGCATGACCACGGAAGAAGCCTTCATCAAGGTTTTGCAGATGCACGGCATCGAGCATGCCTTTGGCATCATCGGCTCGGCGTTCATGCCGATCTCGGATTTGTTCCCGAAGGCTGGCATCACCTTCTGGGATGTGGCGCAGGAAACCAATGGCGGGCTGATCTGCGACGGCTACACGCGCACAACCGGTAAAATGGGAATGGCGATCGCGCAGAACGGTCCCGGCGTCACGGGCTTCGTGACTGCCGTCAAGACGGCCTACTGGAACCACACGCCGATGTTGCTTGTGACACCGCAGGCCGCGAACAAGACAATCGGCATGGGCGGCTTCCAGGAAGTTGAGCAAATGGCGATGTTCCGCGACATGGTTTGCTACCAGGAGGAAGTGCGCGACGCGAGCCGCGTGGCCGAAGTGCTTAACCGCGTGATCCTCAAGGCAAAGCGGCTGTCGGCACCCGCCCAGATCAACATCCCGCGTGACTTCTGGACGCAGGTAATCGACATCACCCTGCCGACGATCCTTGATTTCGAACGCCCGTCAGGCGGTGCACAGGCCATTGCGGCAGCTGCCAAGTTGCTATCGGAGGCTAAGTTTCCGGTGATCCTTTCGGGTGCCGGCGTGGTTATCGGCAGCGCGATCCCCGACTGCGTCGCGTTGGCTGAAAAGCTCGATGCGCCTGTGTGCAACAACTACCAGCACAACGACAGTTTCCCAGGCAGCCATCGTTTGGCCGTTGGTCCACTGGGCTACAACGGCTCGAAGGCGGCGATGGAATTAATCGCCAAGGCCGACGTGGTGCTGGCACTTGGCACGAGGTTAAATCCCTTCTCGACGCTACCTGGCTATGGCATCGACTACTGGCCGAAAACGGCAAAAATCATCCAGGTTGATATCAACGCCGATCGGATCGGCTTGACGAAGCCCGTCACCGTCGGCATCTGCGGCGATGCCAAGGCTGTTGCGCAACAGATTTTAAGTGGGCTCACAGCATCTGCTGGAAATATCGGTCGCGAAGAGCGCAAGGCGCTGGTTCACAAAACCAAATCGGCTTGGTTGCAAGCGTTGTCGTCAATGGACCACGAGGACGATGATCCCGGCACGACATGGAATGATCGCGCTCGGAAAAAGGATCCTGAACGGATGTCGCCGCGTCAAGCGTGGCGGGCGATCCAGGCCGGCCTGCCGAAAGACGCGATTATCTCGTCCGATATCGGTAACAACTGCGCCATCGGCAACGCCTACCCAACCTTCGAACAGGGCCGAAAGTATCTGGCGCCCGGCCTGTTCGGACCCTGCGGTTATGGCTTCCCATCAATCATCGGTGCCAAGATCGGCAACCCGAAGACACCGGTTGTGGGATTTGCGGGCGACGGCGCGTTTGGTATTTCCATGAGCGAAATGAGCTCGATCGGTCGTGAAGAATGGCCGGCGATTACCATGGTGATATTCCGCAACTACCAGTGGGGTGCGGAAAAGCGCAATTCGACGCTGTGGTACGATGACAACTTCGTCGGCACCGAGCTCGACCCGCACCTGTCCTACGCCAAGGTTGCCGAAGGCTGCGGTCTCAAGGGCGTGACCGTGAAGACGCAAGCTGAACTGACCACCGCTCTCAAAATTGCTTGCGAGGCACAATCAAAACGCGTGACAACGTTCATCGAAGTTATTCTGAACCAGGAACTCGGTGAACCGTTTCGCCGCGACGCGATGAAGAAGCCCGTCGCAGTTGCCGGTATCTCCAAAAGCGACATGCGCCCGCAACCGGACGTGTGAGACGACAGGCGTCGCCAGTAGTGAGATGACATGGCAGCGATCTTGACCCTCAATGCTGGCTCGTCATCTCTGAAGTTTGCAATTTTTGAGGTTGGCAAGAAGGCGTGCCAGCCGATCTTGCGCCTCGAAGGCCAATGGTCTGGCCTTGGCACGAACCCAGAATTTAGCGCCAGTGCACCGGATAGGCGACCCCTCGCGGGTTCAGCTCCGGAGGTCGTACCGGCTGATCCTCGTGCGGCTCTCTCGTCGATCCTAATCTGGCTCGGAAAGGCTGGAATCGAAATGAGAGATCTGGTGGCGACCAGTCATCGGATTGTTCATGGCGGCTCGACGTTTAGTACCCCCTGTTTGGTCGACGATGCAGCGGCTCAAGCTATGAACCAACTGAAGGAGTTGGCGCCGCTACATGTGCCTTACGGACTCGGGGTTCTGGAGGAATTGCGGCGCCGTTTACCCGAGATTGCGCACTTCGCGTGTTTTGACACTGCATTCCACGCGAAGCAGCCCGACATTGCAACGCGCCTTCCGTTGCCTCAGCAGTTCCACGACAAAGGCTATCGGCGTTACGGGTTCCACGGTCTCAACTATGAGCATATCGTCGAAGTTCTCCCAACGGTTACCGCAAAGGCCATGCCGTCCCGATTGCTGGTACTTCATCTCGGTAATGGCGCGAGTATCGCTGCGATCCGGGATGGGCTGTGCATCGCAACCACCATGGGGTTTACGCCACTTGATGGTCTAATCATGGGCACGCGCTGCGGATCGATCGATCCCGGTGTCGTGCTGGCACTCATGCGTGATGAAGGGTTCGATGGCCCAGCCCTAGAAACACTACTGAATAAGCAAAGTGGATTGTTGGCTCTGTCGGGATACACCAGCGACATGCGCACGTTGCTAAGCGCCAATGATGAAGCATCGAAGCGCGCCATTGCGCACTTCTGTTATTGGGCCGCGCGCCATGCCGGCTCTCTGGTCGCGGCACTTGGCGGGCTGGACGCGATTGTCTTCACTGGCGGTATCGGTGAAAACGCTGCGCCAGTTCGGGCAAAAATTGTCGAGCATTTGGCGTGGCTCGGTATTGCGCTGGATGACTGTCGTAATGCAGCAAATGAGCTGTGCCTGTCCGCTGAGAGTTCGCGGATATCGGTTTGGCGCATTCCTGCAAACGAAGAGTTGACGCTCGCGCGTCATGCAGTTCGTGGTTTAAATGATGCGGATCGTCGAGTGAAGGAGACGTTCTCCACGGCTGATTAGTTGCGAATGCTGAGGGGGGAGCTCAGTGGCCGTATCGTACCGCCACCAAATACCCTCATCCGGCGCGATCAAACAACAACATGCTGCCCAAACCCTCGATATCGTCGTCATTGAGCGGCTTGTTCGAAGTGAACTGTTCAAAGAACGGTACCGCGTGATCAGCGCGCTTTTGAAAACTCGGTTTGATTTCGCCCGACATCGTCTCGATCATTACGTCCTTTGATTCTGAGCTGCCGTCACTATAGACAACCGTGATGCGCAAGCGGATGCGATCAATGTTAGCGGGTCGCTCGCCAATCAACACGCAGACTGCCGGTATAGACAGCTTCGTCGACATTGAAGACAACGCAATCATCGGTTCAGTAACCGCCAACGATCAAGACCCAGATGGTGGTTCGAGACGCTGTAGGTAAAGCTCTGGCTGGTGGTGCTACCTTCGTTGTCGATTGCAGTGACGTTAATCGAATAAATTCCGTTAGTTAACGGCCCGCCACCTGAAGCAGCACTGTTCAACGTGCCGGAAATGAGGCCTGTTGATGGATCAATGCTGAGGCCGACTGGCAAGCCGGTCGCGGAGAATACGATCGGATCACGTCTGGATCCGAGAACGCTGCTGCGGTCGGAATGCTGGCAGCGTTGCTATCGATGCCGACTGCGTTGGCGAGCGCGGAAGCTAATCGTCAGCCGAAATGAGAAGTGCCTTCAGTTCAGCCCCCCCCGGCACCGCCGCCTCCGCCAGCGCGCGGGTCAACCAGCCGACGAACGCAAGAATCTCTGGGTGGGCCTCGTCGGCCCGGCGATAGACAAGGCGGTGTGCGACCACCGGCAGTGCCAGATCGCCGAACGGCCGGACAAGTGTGCCATTCGCCAGTAAAGCATGCGCCTGCATAGTAGATTCTAACACGAGGCCCAGCCCGTCGACGGCTGCACTCAGGGCCATATGCGCCCGGTCGAACTGCAGCCCCCGCGGATGCAATGGCGCGGCCGGCGCGTGCCGTGATGACCACTGCTCCCAACTGACGGCGCAGCGCAGCGAATGGATCAGCCGTACGCGCGAGATATCGGTGGGATTTTCCACACGGTGCGCGGCGATGAAGCTAGGCGCGGCCATCGGTAACACACGCTCCGTCGCCAATACGATGGACACGCAGTGATCCGGCACTGGTCGGGCATACTGGATGTCAATCAGAATCCCGTCCTCATCGAGCCGCGCCGGCTCATGGCCTGCAAATAGCGATATGTCGATGCCAGGGTGTTGGGCGCAGAAGTCGCCGAGCCGCGGCACCAGCCAAAGTGTGGCAAAGCTCGGGCTGCAATGGATCGGCAGACGACGCACGCCGGGGGTGGTGACGACGCGGTGCGTGGCCGTGATCAAGCGGGCGAAGCTTTCGCCGATCGAGGCACTGTAGAGAATGGCATCTTCTGTCGGCACAACGGTTCGGTTGCGGCGCAGGAACAACGGTCGCCCCAACTGCGTCTCCAATGCACGCATCTGGTGGCTGACCGCCGAAGGTGTGAGGCGCAATAGCTCGGCCGCTCGGACAAAACTGCCGGCCTCCATTACGGCACGGAAAGTAACCAGCCACTGCAACGGCGGCAGTCCGCCGATCATGTTTCCATCTCCGTCTCCAGTGCCCAAACTCGAACAATAGATGAAGTTTTTTCACCGTTTGCCGCAAACTTATTCGCTTATCGCCTGTCATAAAGCTGGATAGCATCCAGCAATCAATAGCACAGTTTGCCAAACTGTCAGCTGAACGGGTGCCGCTATGAATTTGCACAGTATGCTTCTGGAACGTGAGGCGGCCGGACGGCCGGTAACAGTGGGTCTAGTTGGTGCCGGAAAGTTCGGCACTATGTTCCTCAGCCAGGCGCGCCTGACGCGCGGGATGCATGTGGTGGCGGTGGCGGACCTGAACGTTGACCGCGCCCGTTCGCAGCTGACCATGGCCAGCTGGCCGAGGGAGAAGTTCGGTGCCGCAGACTATGACGCGGCGCTGAAAACCGGAGCGACTTTCCTTACCACCGATGCTGAGGCTATGATCAAGCATCCCGCCATCGAAGTGATCATCGAAGCGACGGGCGATCCGCGTACCGGCATTCGGCTATGCCTGATGGCGATCGAACACGGCAAGCACATTATCATGGTGAATGTGGAAGCCGATTCCCTGGCTGGGCCGATACTTGCACGCAAGGCCAAGCAAGCTGGTGTCGTCTACTCGCTGGCCTGGGGCGATCAACCGGCCATGATCTGCGAGCAGGTGGATTGGGCACGCAGCTGCGGGTTTAACGTGGTTGCGGCGGGCAAGGGCACGCGCTACCACCCGACCTATCATCAATCAACGCCAGACACGGTTTGGGACATCCTTGACCAGTACCTCAAAATCGAGAACCGTGCTTCGATCAATCCGAAGATGTTCAACTCGTTCATCGACGGCACCAAGTCGGGCATTGAGATGACAGCAGTCTGCAACGCCACCGGCCTGCATTCGCAGAAGGAAGGGCTGTCGTTCCCGCCGGCGAGCCGCTTCGAGCATGCCGAAGTGTGCAAGCCGAGGGCCGATGGCGGAGTGCTGGAGTTCAGCGGAGTTACCGAAGTCACTACGTCACTGTACCGCGACGGGACCGATGTGCCGCACAACCTGATCATGGGTGTCTACGTCGTGTTCGAGTCGGACAGTGCCTACACACGCCAGTGCATCCGCGAATACAACCTGCTGCCCGACCGGACTGGCAAGTATGCAGCACTATACCGCCCGACGCACATGATTGGGCTTGAACTCGGCGTATCGGTGGCCTCGGCTGCACTGCGCAAAGAGGCGACCGGTGCGCCGATCTGCTTTAATTCCGACGTTGTGGCAACCGCCAAGCGCAATCTCAAGGCTGGCGAGATGCTGGACGGCGAAGGTGGGTTCTGCGTTTGGGGCAAACAGACGCCAGCCAAGGACTCGCTTGCCAAGGGCTACTTGCCACTCGGGTTGGCGCACAATGTCAAACTTAAGAACAACGTTGAAGTCGGCCAGCGCCTAAAGTGGACGGACGTTACCATCGATGCCAGCGATATCGCCGTCAAGATCCGCCGCGAGATGGAAGCGGCATTCTCAGAGCCAGCTAAAATCTAACTGGAGGTTCGCAATACTGTCCTAACCTATTCCACAAGCACGAAAACAGAACACTAACAATAATAGCACCGGGAGAACGTCGATGAAGCGCACTGATAGTTCAATTGTGAGCCGCCGTCAGATGATAGCAGGTACGGCCGCAGCCGTGACCGGCTTGGTCGGCGCTCCAGCAATTCTGCGGGCACAGCAGCTGAAGTGGATAGGAACTTCCGCTGCAGCGGCGACAGACTTTATCTCGATCGGCCTCAACACGTTCGGTACGCGCCTGAAAGAGTTGACCAAGGGCCAGATCGATATGACCGGTCACGTCGCCGGCTCTCTTGGCGGCGAGCGTGAGAATGTCGAAGGCCTCCTGCAGGGCGCCGTTCACGTGGGCTCGCCAGGTGCTGCCATTCTAGGCGGTTGGTACAAACCAGCAGAAGTCTGGACTTATCCCTTTATGTTCAAGGATGTTGCCCACAAGGACCGGGTGATGACCACACTGATGAAGGAATATGGCGATGACGCAGCTGCAACGTCCAAGCTCCGCCCGCTCGCTTCGATCCCCCGCATGCCGCGTCAGCTTACCTCGAACCGCGTCGTCAAAACCCCGGCGGATATGAAGGGGTTCAAGGTCCGCGTGCCGGAGACGCCGATGTGGCTGAAGACCTTCCAGCGCTTCGGTGCCTCGCCGACACCGATGGCTTGGCCGGAAGTCTTCGCCGCCCTCAAGGCAGGCGTCATCGATGGGCAGGAGAACCCCGCTGGCCTGTCGTTCAACTCCGGTATCTTCGACGTTAACAAGAACCTCGCACTGACCGAACACATGATGCAGGATAACATGATTGTCATGGCGGAAGCCGTGTTCCAGAAGCTCTCGGATGATCACAAAAAAGCGGTGGTTCAGGCCTCGCGCGATATGGAAGACGAACTCCGCAAGAAGGTGATCGAGGACGACAAGGTGATCTTCGAGAAGATCAAGGCCAAGGGCATCACTATCACCGAGGTGGACAAGGACGCCTTCCGTGCTGCAGTAAAGGGCATGGATGCCGAGTTCCCGCACGTCAAGAAGTGGGTCGACCGCATCGCCCAGATTGCTTGAGTTGCGTGAGAACTGACGGGCAGTTCGCTGCCCGTCATCCACTTCAGGCGAGGCACCATGAAGAACTTGATTGTTGCCTTTTGCGACAAGCTGACGGACGTCGCCAAACTCTTTCTTGGCTCCTGTATTGCTGCAATTGTCCTGATCACCCTGGCCGCAGTCTGGCAGCGCTACGTTGCCGACAATGCGCTGTCCTGGGTCGAGCAGGTCTCGAACATGCTGTTTATTTGGGTGATTTTCATTGGTGCCGCTGTTCTCTACCGGCAGAATCTTCATATCGGCGTTGACGCTTTCCTGATGTCGTTAACGGAGAAAAATCGCGCCCGCTGGAAATGGGTGATCGAGGCCGCCAACATGACGTTCATCTTCGTCTTGTTCGTTGCGAGCACCAAACTGACACTTGATGTCAGTGGTAACACAGCGGGCGCGCTCGAGATTTCGCCAGCCTACTATTACATCTCCGCACCGATCTCGTGCCTGATGATGATGATCTACTTTATCGAAAAACTTGTCGATCCGACCAAGCGCGTCCCGGTTGGCGAAGCCGGGGAATTCTGAGCCATGATCGCGACGGTTCTCATCGGCGTCTTCTTCGTCTTACTTGCCGTCTCGGTACCAATTGCTTTCGCCATGGGCCTCGCCACGGTTGCGGCCATTATGGTGCACGACACGTTACCAATGACGCTGCTGGCGCAGCGCGCGTTGGTCGGCGCCGAATCCTACGCGCTGCTGGCGATCCCGTTCTTCATTCTGGCAGGCAACCTGATGAACGGTGGCGGCCTGACCGACCAAATTGTTCGCCTCGCCATGGCCTTTGTCGGACGCTTCAAGGGCGGTTTGGCGCTGACCTCTGTGCTAGCGGCCATGATCTTTTCGGGCCTGTCCGGTTCGGCTGCTGCAGATGCGTCAGCTCTGGGCAAGGTCTTAATCCCGACCATGAAACGCCAGGGCTACGGCGGTGGGTTCGCTGCCGCCCTGATGGCTGCCGCCTGCGTCAACGGACCGATTATCCCGCCGTCGATTCCGCTCGTCATCTACGGCCTGTCGGTCGGGAATGGCGCACCGATCATCGATCTCTTTCTCGGCGGTGTCATACCCGGCGTCATGCTTGGCATCTCGTTAATGATCGCGGCCTACATCATTGCCGTAAAGCGCGATTATCCGACGACTGAGCGGGTGCCGTTCCGGGAAATTCCAGGCTATGTCCGGAAAGCCGCTTGGGGCTTAATGATGCCTGTCATCATCCTGTCAGGTGTTGTGGGCGGCATCGTCACCGTGACCGAGAGCGCTACGATTGCCGTGCTGTATGCCGGTTTCGTCGGCTTCTTTGTCTACAAGGAACTGAAGCTCAACCAAATTTGGCCCATCCTGGTGCAGACTGCCATCGACACGTCGCTGGTGATGTTCGTTATTGCCCTGTCTGCGGGCTTTGGTTGGCTGCTGGCGGTGTCCGGTCTGCCCAAGGCTCTGGGGGTGTGGATCGCGGCTCAGTCGAGCAACCCCTTGGTGATCCTGATGATCATCAACGTCATTTTGCTGATCATCGGCATCTTCATGGAGCCACTACCTGCGCTGCTGATCCTGATCCCTGTGCTGGTGCCTGTCGTGAATGCCGTTGGCATTGATCTCGTGCACTTCGGCTTGGTGATGGTGTTCAACCTGTGCATTGGGTTGATCACGCCGCCGGTCGGCATTCTACTCTACATCTGCGCCAAGTTTGCCAACGTCACGCTGGAGGAAGAATCGCGCGAGCTGACCCCGTTCCTAATCGCCAGCGTCGCGGTGCTGATTATCATCACCGTGTTTCCGTCGACGGTGCTGTGGCTCCCAAGCTTGTTCAAATAGACTAGAAATTTGTGCGATGACCCGCCGCAAGATCGGGTCGCCTTGGTCTTCGGTGGCGGCACGATCGGCCCTCACTGGGGTAATGACAAGGCGTCCGTCGCTGAAAACGGTAGCTTGACCTGAACTTGGCCGGCGCGTTTCTGAACTGTAAGTACGTCATCTCCTCCAAGCGGAAGTAGCAGTGCGGCATGGTTATCAACATCTCCTCGCCCGCGGGGTTGCTTATACGGGCTAACCGTATGCCAGTTACGACGCGGCTAAGGGAGGTGTGAACCCATTCAACGTGGGTGTAGCGCTGCAGTACTCGACACACGACGAGATCATGCACGCCCGCTATGAGGCGTCGCCGACAAGGCGGTACTCGGCGGAGACGTAGTACGTCGATCCCCGTGAAATCCACATTCGCTACCGGAATGTCGTTCTGGAACAGCGCGTTATTGGTGGCACAAAGCCCACAGGGTGGTTCGAAATGTCGTGCGGATTGGCTGTGCTGGCAGTCTAGCGCGAACGGGTCTCACCGTCCGGGACCGAAGAACAGGGTATTTTCGCGATTTTGGGATCTCAAATCTGCCAGAAACGCCCTTGTTTCCCCATAAACCGGCGGGATTTGCGCTTTTCGTGCTGAAAATTATCAGGGAATTTCTGCGGACCTAACAGGGGTGGCGCAATCGTCAACAGGGCCCATTCGCTGACGTCACAGGGCACTGAAATCTCCAAAAATAACCTTTCCAGCGGGGGGCTTACGCGGTGAGTTCGCCCTGTGGTATTTTACAATTTGTTGAGAGTGAGGTGTGCCCCATCGCGGGAATCGCGGACTTCAACTCAATCCCAGAACCCCAGAACAAAATGTTGAAACCGGAGGTGTTTGCGGTCGCGTGAGCGGTCGTCCTGGCACCTCGTTCTGGAGGTGTCACTGGTGACGAAGCTCGACAACAGCGATGAGATGGCGTTGGACGCGCCCGTGGGTCCGCCGAAGCCGCGCATGGGATACAAGGCACCGCCTGAAGCGCATCAGTTCAAGAAGGGCAGGTCGGGTAATCCGCGTGGTCGGCCCAAGGGCGCGAAGGGCAAGA
>JANOYV010000078.1:0-13356 GCA_031429105.1 Hyphomicrobiaceae bacterium
CGCGCCGTCCGCCCAAACACCACGCCCTCTTTGAGCGTGAGCGTTGCATCGGCCGACATGTCTACGTCGAGACGCCGCGTCAGGCGTGCGCGGTCGAACAGGATGGTTTCTTGTGGCAGCCAAGCAAGGCTTGCCCCCGCGCTCAACTCCAACGTCGTTGCAATCGTGGCCAGTTCGCCATCGCTGCGGTAGACCTTTTCAGCTGACTGCGTGGTGAGCGAGACGCACGCACCTTGAGCAAGCGAAAATTCCAACACTTGCGCATCACCACCGGCAATGCCGCCAGCGGTATTGAGGATGATCCCTTCGCAGTCACCCCGCACGTTGGGGAACCGCAGGCGAAGCGCGCCTTCCTCACGGATCCGCAACGCTGACGTGCGTCCTGCAATGGCGCCCAGCGTCGCGCGCAACACGCTATGCGTGCGCACAAACCCTGGAAGGGCTGGGCGCTCGAACGGCGTTACGGCGATCGTTGGGTCGAAGGTCAGCATCAGGATCTCGGCTCTACACGTCACTTACGATAAGGCGCGCGGTCGCTGCGGCCAAGCGTTTCGAATGCCGCATAAATAGGCATCACGTTGCGACGCGCGCCAAAACGAGTACGTTGTGACGCAACCACGAACGAGGCTCTGCATGATTAAGCGCGATCCGCATTTGCAAAATCTACTTGATCAGGTCGAGGCCAGCATCATCTACAATCCGGCCGCCACCGCGCTAACGACGAGATTGGCCGACACCATCTTCTCGTCCATGCGGGCGAAAATCTTCGAACCGGGGACGCCAAATCCAATGCGCCTGCCTCCCTGCGCGCTGCTTGACGACGCTATTACCGAGGCCTGCAAGACGTCCGGCAAAGCATCGGACGTCGCCACGACCTTATCGGCAATCGAGGCACGCCTCACGTGGACCCGCCGAAAGGGATGGGAAAGAGAAAATGAAGCCTTTGCGCACGGACATGCCAACGCAACGATCGTTGGCCCGGACGGCTTGGAGCCGCGCGATGACGTCTGGATTGGCGCCAGCGTGATGGCACCGAATGTACGCTACCCGGACCATCAGCATCCGCCAGAGGAAGTCTACACTGTGTTGTCGGACGGCGAATGGCGCACGGCTGATGGCGAATGGTTCTCACCAGGTATCGGCGGCATCGTTCACAATCCGCCGGGCATCGTGCACGCGATGCGATCAGGCGAAAAACCACTCCTGGCTATTTGGTGCTTGTGGGTCGGTTGAAGTACGCTGCCGGTCGCCCCAAATCACAACTGGAAGTCCCAACACCATGATGTCTGTCGAAGAGGCCATCGTCGGCCGCCAAAGCATTCGTGCATTTCTGGACAAGACCGTGCCGCACGACGTCTTGGAACGCGTTCTATTGACGGCAGGCCGCGCGCCCTCGGGCTCAAACATCCAGCCCTGGCGCGTCTACGTCATCGAGGGTGTCGTAAAGGATGCCCTGTGCGATGATCTCGTCGCACGCCACACCAAGGGGGATGAGGGCCGCCGCGAATACAATTACTACCCTGTGAAGTGGCGCGATCCCTATCTCGCCCGCCGCCGGGAAACAGGCTGGGGCCTTTACAGCCTTTTGGGCCTGACGCGCGACGACAAGGTCGGCATGACAGCGCAAGCGCGACAAAACTTTACGTTCTTCGGCGCACCTGTCGGCCTCATCTTCACCATCGACCGCGACATGGAACTTGGCTCCTGGCTTGACACCGGCATGTTCATCCAATCCGTAATGCTTGCGGCCCGTGGTGAAGGCTTGGAAACATGCCCGCAGGCAGCATTTTGTCAGTATCATGACGTCATCCAGGAACGCCTGAAGATCCCGGCAGATCAGCAAGTAATTTGCGGCATGGCCGTCGGCTATGGAGACGCTTCCGCAAAGATCAATCAGTTCCGCACAACGCGCATTTCAACCGAAGCTTTCGTGACCTGGGTTAAAACCTAAGGTCGTCTGCACGACTGTGTCATTGCTAACATTTGAAGGCTGGGTAAGCACCTGGGACGACAGATTGTTGGTCGTCTGAGTGATTAGCCAACGGAGGTTCAGACTTCAGGTAAGCAAGCACCGTTTGCGCCAAAGATCGAGCAGCGCATTGCGCTAAATCATCACGCCTATCTTGCGTGTACTCGATAGTGGCAATTGCTTTCGCGCGTAGCGCCGCAGTTGAAGTGGCGTTCTCCTCGCAGATTTGCCAGGCAAGATTTGCCAGTTCAACAGATAGCGCATCGAGGATTTCCTCCCGTTGGCGCTCATCTATCTGCAGTGAACCCGCTGACCGATCTCGGGTTACAGCAAGAAAGTATTGGATATTCCTTTGTTTCTGAGTGAACAGAGCGTGTAACATCGATGAATTGCATGCCCCCGCTGCTGTAAGGCACCCAGAGAAATTACGTACATTTGCCAACGATGCCACGTGTTACTCTCCGACTTCGTTATTTGCGAGGCTGATGATCTCAATGATCAGGGTCGCCTGCCGCGTGCAGTCCGTAAATCTGAGCGAGCACTTTGCACACACCTACCGACGCCCCTTACTCGTGGACGCTTGCGCACTAATTCGATGCATGGTCGCCGCGGCGACGAGACAGTCGTTCGGCGAGCGAGACAACCATGTTCTGGTCAGAGGGATCTTCCAAGCGGTGGAAGGCCATCAATAACTGATCGCTTAGCTTCGTGGACTCGGACTGTTGCGGGGCGGTCCGGTCCGAGCGATCAAAAAACCACTCAATTGGAACATCAAGCAATTCTGCGACTTTGTGCAACCTACTAGCTGAAATACGATTTTCGCCCCTTTCATATTTCAAAATCTGGGCAACCGAAACACCAATCGAGCGTGCGATTTTGGTTTTCGAGATCCGCAGCTGCAGGCAACGTTGCCGCAACCGTTCACCCACATTGATATCCGTGGAATTTACATATTTGGCTTTGGAAGTTGAATCTGGCTCGGGTTGCAAGCCCGCCCGGCGCTTCGATCTCAACATTACGCAACTCCAATACGACTGTTCATCCACATCAAAAAAACGCGATGCGGTTGTTTCTTTACCCTAGGTAAAGAAACGTAGTTTTGCAACTACTTTGATTCGGGAGGGCAACCATGAAAAATGACAGGATGACAAGACCTGTTTCGTTGGCAAGCGAGACTGATCGATTCCTTCAGCAAGTACGGATTGACTATGGGCCACCGGAAATTTTGGGTCCCTTTTTCCTAAAAGCTCAGCGAGCGGTGGAGGAACGTGGAATATCCATAAGCCTTGGTACTTTCGATGACTTGTTGGAGGCGAACATTGCCAACAGCGAAAATTGGCGACCGCTCATTGCTGTTTTTGACTATCGTAACGGCGGGGTCAGTCGAGAAAACTCATTCTGCATTCTCGGACGGGATCCACACGGCAATGTAGTCGCAGCGCACGCTGCAAGGTTGTACGATTGGTCGCACACAACGTATTACGAGGAAGCCTCGTCGCTGAGACTCTTTTACGCTGATCCTGAGCGTATGAAATTGCCGGGTGAGCAATGTATCGTTACTGCGCCAAGCGCTAAGACAATAACGGGACAGGTCGTATTTAGTGGCGCCGCTTGGTATCACCCAACATACAGAGGGCGCAAATTGTCGGCGATCTTTCCAAAAATCGGCAAAGCCCTAGCTTTCACACGGTGGTCGCCCGATGTCATTTGTTCAATGATGATAGCGGATGTCCACGCAAAGGGGTTCGCACCTCGATTTGACTACCCCGTTGTTGATTGGGACGTTCAAATGGTCAATTCAGGAATGGGTACGTGGCGACTTGCCCTAGTTTCAATGAATGGCCTCCACGCCATTGAGGCCGCTCGGAATTTCCTAAACAGCTTCCCTGTGGAAATCGTTAGGAATGAACGATATCGAAGCGCTTAAGACCCCAATGCCAGACTTAGGAACCCGGAGGGGCAAAATTAGCCGAGCATAGCGGCGAAGCAACCGGCCGTGCCCGGGCCAATATGCACTCGTCTCAACTCCCTCAAGAACTGGGGACCAAAGTTTCACTATACTTGAGTACGCATGCGCACAAGCGCGCGCGTGCGCCTTATCAGGCTGCTCATCAAAAGATTTACCGACAAGCGGACGCAACGTGTCGTGTGCGAACTTGGGAAGGCCGCAGCCAACAGAATGCAAGATAAAGGTCTGCCCAAGATCGTCCGTTTGCAAGCGAATGAAGCGTGCACGCAGATTCTTAGCTACAAGCCGAGCTAGATCGAGTTCAGTATAGGAGCCATCGCACGCGCTCCAATCCCGAAGAGCCTCAACTAACGAGGCCACAGCTGGGAGCTGTTCATTTTTCAAGTTCCAGCGTTTCACGACTGCCTCGTCTGGTGATTTGGCAGCACGAACAATTTGCCCTAACATCGCGACTCTTGCACTGCCAGCAGGTAATATAATATGTCGCTTACCGGACACATTATCAAACGCAATCGCAGTGCACGGAAGCGCAGGTGCGTCTTCAAGCATAAACATCAGTGCGCCGAGTGTTGGGCCGGAGACCAGCGCGGGGCGTAGGCTAATCTCCACGTGACGACTTGCGACGCGCAAATGCACGAACCCCATGTTGCAGACAATGAATTCTTGAAAAGCAGCAGTGCTGGCGCTTGTGCTAAACCGCTCCTGCAGCTTTTGGAAATTCGTCCAAACTTGACCGTTCGCATCGATGATCGCGGAATAGCTAGTGTGAATATTACTCATGTGAGCCTCTGTATCCCGTGCGCCCCACCTTACACGGAAACGTAAGGTTCTCTCATTCGTTTGCTTACTTCAACCTCTAATTATTCCCAGGATGGATAGCTGGCAAACAGCAGCTGTTACACCGCAAGGCGACAGCGTCGGCTGCCCTTACAAGCGTGTGTACGTCAACTACGGCAACATCACCGAGAAATCGTTGCTCGAAACCTGGGACGACCCGCTTTACCGGCAGCTGCGCGCCAACGACGTCGAAGACAGCTGCCCCGATTGCTCGACCACCCAGGGCACCCACGGCGGCTGCCGCTCCACCGCGTTCGCCTTCACCGGCCGCTTCACCGCGCCCGACCCCTACTGCACCCACCACAACAAAGGAGTTGACCTACGTGTACTCCCGGAACGGCTCTTACGCGAAAGCACCTGATGTCGTGTTGCGCGGATTTGAAGAGTGGGGGCACGCCTACGCCTTCACACCCGATGATCCAGATCTGCACGACCTGAACACCAGCGCATGGTTCATTCTCGAATTGTGCAACGGGCGTCCCTTCGCCCAGATCGAGGCCGACTATGTGAAAACCGTCGCTCCGAAAATGGGTGCCGACGTTGCAAAGACCCAATTTCACCAGGGCTTCGACATGCTGCTCGAACGCAACATCATTGCGAGTACTGATTTCTAACTGAACAACACCGATCCGAAATAATACCCGCAGTGATGCCCTTTTTTGGAAGCGTCACCGCCACTGGATAGGTGTGCTCAAACGACGACCAATTCCGAGCCTGCACTTCCGCGGGCCGGCGTATGAGGAGAAGAGAGCCATGTTCGATAATCGAATGACCTATTTCTCAGGCAGGATGACCCGTGCGCACTTGATTGAAGCGCCCACGGTTGAGGCAGTGAACCAACAAGTTCGCACTTCAATGAGCGTGCCGTTCCAACGCCACATGCTGGGCGAAGCCTTGATCTCAGGTGAAACAGTGGAAGCACCCGCCGTCGGCACGGTCAACCAACAGGTCCGCACATCGATGAGCGTACCGTACGCTCCTCACATGCGCGGGCGGACCGACGATGCGCCGACGATCGATACAGTGAACCAACAGGTTCGTACTTCCATGAGTGTGCCGTTTGCACCGCACATGCGTGGGATCGACGGTGACAGCCCCGCCATCGACACCGTGAACCAACAAGTACGCACCTCCATGAGTGTGCCGTTCTCTACCTACATGAAGGCGGATGTCCGAAAATCCGTACCCGCCATAGACGCCATCAACCAGCAAGTACGCACCTCCATGAGCGTTCCGTTCAACCCCTATATGCTGGGTGCGCACGCCGAAGAATTGCTCAAGCGCCGGATCATGATTTCGCCGGTGCTTGCGGTCTGGCAGTATAAGGTGAAAAACTACGACGCTTTCCAAGCCTGGCTCGCCACCCGCGAAATCCTGATGAGCGAAGGTCGCTTGGGCGGCGATGCCGAGATCAAGGGCGTTCGTTACGGCGGCACCTACCGCATCGGCGCCGACAAGTCCGATGCAGGCGGCACTTACAAAACAGTGTGGGGTTACACGAGCGAAAGCGCGATGCTCGCAATGCAACGGCTGTGCTCTGATAACTCGGTCACGGCGACCATCGTGCAGCTAGAATTGATCGACTTCGTAAAGGGCATGAGGAAGTTCATCGCCGATGCCGGTGATGCAAACTTTGCCGAAGAAATCCTGATCTCGGCGGCAGCTGGGTAAGGGTTGATCACCCACCCCAACCCTCCTCCCGCTCATGGGGGGAGGGGATGCGCCACGGGGAAGCAACGGAAGAAACCGCGCTCGGTCCGAACAGACCAGACTACGACTGACAACTGCAGTGTTTACTTGAGC
Organism: Hyphomicrobiaceae bacterium; assembly: GCA_031429105.1. Lineage (GTDB taxonomy): Bacteria > Pseudomonadota > Alphaproteobacteria > Rhizobiales > Hyphomicrobiaceae > JAKFWF01. Next base: position 6,579 of record JANOYV010000078.1, read on the forward strand.
GCCGGTGAGATTGCGGACCGCTTGAACCACCAATCTGTGCGACAGGTTTTTAATCAACACCGGAAGAAGTCTCGTGAACCCTTTATCGACACCTTCACCCGCCCGGCTTCGGTTCGTTATTGGCATGCTGGCAGGACTCGCGGCGGCGCTCCTGTGGGGCGGTGGTTCGGTGGTGTCGCGTCACCTGGTGTCGCAGAAACTCGACCCTATGGATTTGGCCCTGCTGCGCTACATCGGGTGTTTCCCAATCGCGCTTGCAGCGCTCCTACTTTACCGCGAACGCGTGCGCCTTGATATTTCGTGGTTCCGTCTCGCCGTATTGTTGCTGCTCGCGGGGCCGCCCTATCATGTGTTCGTGATTGGCGGATACGCGCACGCGACGGCTGGAGCCGGCGCCTTGATTATTACCGGACTGATGCAGGTATTCAGCCTTGGTGTGCCGCTACTTCTGGTCGGCACAAGGCCCGGCACCGCCGCCGTGACCGGTGCAGCACTGGCCATCGTGGGGCTCGGCATATTCTCAACCGATATGGCATCGGGCTTTTCATTCACCCCGCTAGGTCTTGCCATATTCTCGATTGCGGCCCTCGGATGGGCTCTGCTGACCTACTATGTTCGCCTTTGGAAGATCGATCCGCTGCAGCTAACCAATGCGCTGGCCTTGTGGTCGCCAATCTTTTTGCCATTTTATCTATGGTTCCAGCCTGTGTCGAATTTCTCCGGGCCAATTTCCGAAACGCTGTTACAGCTCGTCTATCACGGCGTCCTTGTTGCCTATGGTGCGACGCTGCTGTTCTTCGTAGCCGTCCGGCATTTGGGTATTTCCACTGCCGCCGTCATTCAAGCATTGGCACCTGGACTTGCAGCGTTCATGGGCGCGTTGTTGCTCGGCGAAGCGCTATCGCCGACGCGGTTACTTGGGATCGGCGTGGTTATCGTCGGCATCGTCGTCACGTCCATTGGTGCAAAACTGTGGAGTGCCTTTTTGAGTCGACGAATTCGTCCGCATCTGGCCTAGCTGATCGCAGCTTTGGGAAAGCACAATCGCGGATGTGTAAAGGTGACGTTAACCACGTGAAGCTATCGTCGGGCGGATGATTAGCCACCCTGATGACCGACGCACCCCGATGAAACAGACACTCCAATTTTTGGGGCTCATGGCCTGCGGTCTGCTCGTCGCTGGCATGGCAGCCTTCGCAGTATCGGGTTTGATCGGAGGCCCTGCCTCGGCCAAAATCAGCGCGGGACTAGGCGGGCGATCGGCTCTAGGGATCGACTACGTTTCATTCGGAACTGGCCTTGCTTGCGGCTTGATCATGGCCGAGCTCGCGCGCCTCTCGTGGTCCGATATGCCACGTCGGGCGATTGCCTGGGTGATCTCCAATCGGCGCAACGCAAAGTACTTTGCTTACGCCGGTGTCTGGATTGCCGTGCTCATCTTCGTTTGAACCGTCAGCTGACCGGACCGGTTACTGCATTTTCAAAAATGAAAAGGGTCCGACCTGATCAAATCAAGCCGGGCCCACTGTTAGCTCACGCAGTGTGGGTGTGATTTCGACTGATCAGTGCAAGCTGGCCCAGACGCGCTTCTTAGCAATGTAAAGCAAAACGCTGGTCACGAGCAGATACAAAAGCACCTGCCAACCGATCCGCTTGCGTTCGGATAGTTTTGGATCTGCAGTCCAAGACATGAACGCCGCAAGATCCTTGGCGTTCTGCTCGACGGTCGAGGGCGCGCCGGCGTTGGCACCGTACTTCAGCGGAGTCGACAACGGTGCTGGCATCGCGATTTGGCCGCCGGGGAAATACTTGTTGTAGTACATGCCGTCCTGCAGCTTGTTACAGACGTCCGGCGCGCCATCTTCGCCTTTGGCGACCGTTGCACAGCGCTCAACGGCCTTCTCGTCCTTTACGTCCTTGTCGGCAACCAGCGCCAGATGCCCTGACTTCTCGCGCGCGTAGGCTGGTGGCTGATCGGCGTAGCCGGTCAAAAGTGCGTAGATGTAGTCAGCGCCGCCTTCCTGGTAGCCGGTGGCGATATCGCGCGCCATCGAAACCGGGTGGAACGCAAGGGAGCCCGTGTATTCGACGCTTCTGGCGCGCGCCATCAATGACAAGTCGGGCGGCAGTGCGCCGTTTTGCGCCGCCCGCGCCTGATTGTCGTTGTCGTACGGTCCAAGGATCGGGTCCGACAGCTTCGCCGGACGCTTGATCAGGTTGCCCTTGCGATCTGCAATCTCGCCGTTGTCATTGGGACCATCGTGGATCTGGTTCGGCCAAGACGCCGCCAGCGCCTTCACGCTGTCTTCGGGGAATTGAGGACCACCGGCCTGCACGAGGTTGCGGAAATAAACCCGCTTCAAGCCGTGGCAGGACGTGCACATCTCTCTGTAAACCTGAAAGCCGCGACGCAACTGGGCGTCATCGAACTGTCCGAACAGTCCACCGAAACTCCACTGGTTGCGCTCGATCGCGATTCCGTCACCTGCGGCAATCGCCGCCGATGATGATGCCAAAGCAGCAGTTAAAACTGCTGCCTGGAGCGCCTTGCGAAAAAACGTGCTCATGATCTTCAAGTCCCAACCTTGGTGACAATGATGGCTCGGTTCAGCGTTTTTCAGGTGAAGCTGCGGCACCGGCCATGGCGCCAGCTCCGCCACCGTATGATGGCCCAAGCACCGATTCAGCGATTGAACGCGGCAGCTTCTTCGGCGTTTCAATCAGCCCTACCACCGGCATCACGACGAGAAAATGCAGGAAATAGTAGAGCGTGAAAATCCGCGCCCAGATGATGTAGGCGCCCTCCGCCGGCATCGCGCCCAGGTAGCCCAGCGCCACGCACGTGAACACAAACAACCAGAAGAAATAACGGTAGATTGGACGATACTTGGTCGAGCGCACGCGGCTGGTGTCGAGCCACGACACAAAGGCCAGAACGGCAACCGCTGCAAACATCAACAACACGCCGCCAAGCTTCGAGGGCACGGCACGCAGGATCGCGTAGAACGGCAGGAAGTACCACTCCGGCACAATGTGCGGTGGCGTGACCAATGCATTGGCAACGTTATAGTTGTCAGCGTGGCCGAGATAGTCCGGTGCAAAAAACACGAACCAGGCAAACAGCGTGGCGAATACGGCTAACGCAAAGATGTCCTTCATCACAGCGTAGGGCGTCATTGGCAAGGTATCTGCCTTGCTCTTGACGTCGAGGCCGGTCGGATTGTTCTGCCCTGCAACGTGCAGCGCCCAAACGTGCAACGCGACGAGGCCCGCGATCACGAACGGCAGCAGGTAATGTAGCGAGAAGAAGCGGTTCAGTGTGACGCCGGAAACAGCGTAACCGCCCCACAGCCACTGCGTTACGGCGGTGCCGACGACCGGAATGGCTGAGAAGAAGTTGGTGATGACGGTCGCGCCCCAGAAGCTCATCTGGCCCCATGGCAGCGTGTAGCCCAAGAACGCCGTTGCCATCATCGCGAGATAGATGAACACGCCCAGAATCCAGAGCACTTCGCGGGGTGCCTTGTATGACCCGTAGTAAAGTCCGCGGAAAATATGCAGATAAACCGCCAGGAAGAACATCGACGCACCAACCGCGTGGATATTGCGGATCAACCAACCGTAGTTGACGTCGCGGCGCAGCGCCTCGACCGAGTCGAAGGCTTCCGTGGCGCTTGGCACGTAGTGCATGGCGAGCACAATTCCCGTCACGATCTGCGTGATGAGGCAGAACATCAAGATGCCGCCGAACGTCCACATGTAGTTGAGATTGCGCGGCGTCGGGAAATCGACAAACTGGCCGTGCATCATACGCGCGATCGGCAGCCGGTCGTCCATGAACTTGGCGAAGCGCGACTTGGCGACGAATGTTGACTCGTGATCAGACATTGGGGTGCTCCTCAACCGATCTTGATTTTGCTGTCGCCCACGAACTCGTAGGGCGGAACTTCGAGGTTGCGTGGCGCTGGTCCTTTGCGGACACGGCCCGAGATGTCGTAGTGCGACCCATGGCAGGGGCAGAACCAGCCGCCGAAGTCACCCTTCGAGTCGGTTAGACTCTGGCCCTTCGGCACGCACCCCAAATGAGTGCAGACGCCGACCATGACGAGCCAGCTTTCTTTGCCCTTCTTGACGCGATTAGCGTCAGTCGCGGGGGCCTTGTCAGGCAGCAGGTCGTTGCGGGCGCTATCGTCCTTCAAATCGGCTAACTGCACTTTACCGGCCTGCTCGATCTCGGCTTTCGTGCGATTGCGGATGAACACGGGCTTGCCGCGCCACATGATCGTGATCGCCTGCCCCTCCTTAACGGGCGTCAGATCAACCTCGACCGACGCCAAGGCCTGGGTGCTGGCGTCCGGGTTCATCTGGGCGATGAACGGCCACGCAGCGAACCCGCCGCCGACGGCCGCAAATGCGCCACCAGCCAGGGTCAAAAAGTCACGACGCTTTGGGTCGTTGTCATGGTCCGCCACGAATCTCTCCTGGTGCCGTATAAATTCAGCGTCGACGCCGTCTGTTCACATATCAATGCCGAGCGATGCGGTGTTCCACATCCCCAGCGTTGACATTGCCTGATCGCACGCGACTGAACACCGGCGCACTTCGACGCGCGCTCGTATTGACATCCTTTGCTCAAGCCCTCAAGGCGCTTGGTCGTTTGCCCCCAAGAGGCAATTTGGCGCAGGCGTTCGACGAACAGAGCAATAGGCAACACGCTGGATGGCGAATTTTCACTTCAAGCGATGACCGTGGAGTGGGCCCCGGTGTAGGATCTCGACATGCGCATCGCTCTTTATCAGCCGGATATCCCACAAAACACCGGTACGATTCTCCGGCTGTCTGCCTGCCTGGGATTGCCGGTCGATCTCATTGGGCCTGCCGGATTCGACATATCCGACAAGAACTTACGGCGAGCTGCCCTGGACTACATGCCGTTCATCGACCTGACCCGCCATGAAAGCTGGGGAGCGTTTCAATCATCTCGTCGAGTTGTATCTGAGCCCCGCCGCTTGGTGCTGCTGTCGTCAAAGGCCGCAATCAATTATCTCGATTTTGCATTTGAGGCTGGCGACACCCTGCTGCTCGGCCGTGAAAGCGCGGGCGTACCCCAGGCCGTGCACGACGCTGTCGAAGCGTCCGTCACCATCCCCATGCGCCCCGGCTTGCGCTCACTCAATATCGCGGTCGCCGCTGCTATGGTTGTTGGCGAAGCACTCAGGCAAGTCCGCTGACCCTTTCAGGCGCCTTGCCCGTTGCGTCGTCCCTGCGCAATCCAGATGCCGCCGATGACCAGTGCCAGCGCCACGGCGTGATAAGCCGCAAACGGCTCATTGATCAATACGACCGCCAAGATTGCCGCAAACACCGGAACGAGATTGACGAACACACCGGCGCGGCCCGGCCCGATCAAATCGACACCGCGCAAGTAGAGCAATTGCGAAAGACAACTGGGGAAGATCGCGACCCACAAGGTCAGCAGCCACCCTTGCGTGGTCGGCATCACAAGACCCGTCGTCAGCGCCTCATAGGCCACGAGCGGCAACGATGTAATCGCGGCAATCACCGCCAGCAGCGTGAAGAAGGCAGCCCCCGGCATCTGCGGGCGATCACGCAAGGCGACAGTAAAAAACGCATACAGGAGGCACGCAACCAACATCGCCAAGTCGCCCTTGTTCAGGGCGAGATCTAATAGTGCCATCGGTTGACCGTGGGTTGCGACCACCACGACGCCGATCGCCGTGATTGCGACACCGAAAAGCTGCAGCCACGTCGGCCTGGTGCCATGCGCCGCAAACGCGCCCATCAGCACGAACACGGGAATGCTGCCTTGCAAGATGCCAATGTTGATCGCGGTCGTGTACTGCGCGCCAACGTAGAACAGCGCGTTGAAGCCGGTGAACCCCAGCGACGCCATCATCACGACGCGCCAGCGCTTCGGCCAGATCTGCGCCCAATGCGCGCGAACCTGTGCCCCATAGAGCGGCCACAGAACGCAGATTACCAGAACCCAGCGTAACAGCACGAGCGTGAACGGCGTGATTTGGCCTATTGCCAGACGGCCCGCCACCGCGTTGCCCGCCCAGAACAGGGCACACAGCGTCAGCATGACGCTCGGCCAAGTGTCGAGTTTGCGGCGTAAACGGTCGAGCATCGGCGTGGCGTTATCCTGGCGATGATTGTCGATCACGAGTGACCGAAACGAGGGAAGCGCTGCGTAGCACAATCTGGTAAGGCCGAAGCATGCGAGATTGTGTGGGCAGTCACCGGTGTGAGGACCTTCGATAATCGACGGCACTGTTCAGACCGGTACCTGTCCCTGTCCCCTTATGCACTTCTGTTTTACCGTGGCATCCGTTTCGGACGGTGGACGGCGCGGGCCTTGCGCTTTTGACTGAGGTAAGCTCGGGTACTTGCGACAGCACATGCCAACGAGGGATTCTTCGGCGTGCGCGATCGTATCGGCGTTCTGCGTCCAGCCAGAGCGCGAGCGGCCCGCAACGCTTGGCGCAGCGCTAATCGAGTCAACCCTCGAATGATTTTAGCCCGCATTGTGCGCATACAACTACAATCTCCTGTTCAGCCATTGGGCCGCTCGATTTCGTTTTTTCACAGCCCCAAAGTGAGGGGTGCGAGGTGGCCGGAAGCCGCGCGGGCATTCCGCAAGGGGTAGAAGAAGCAGCAACGGGCCACCTCACGACAGGATTTTTGGCCTACCCGCAGCAATCGGTGGATTACGTCCACACGCCGGGTTCCACAGCGCCGCTGCGGCGAGCCTCAA
>JANOYV010000079.1:0-83185 GCA_031429105.1 Hyphomicrobiaceae bacterium
ATCACTTTGAAATCGCCGTCACCGAACCGAACCCGCGCTTCGCCGCGGATGCCGAACAATCGATCAAAACGGTTCATGGACGATCTCGGTGACATGTTGCGGATAAGCCATAGTGGCGCGACCAGTGTGGCTAGTGATGACTTCATCAAATCCGGTCAACACGTCAAGATCTAACAGGTGAGCCCGTAATCACGGCGGATGCGCGCCAAAGTTGATTGATCGATCAACGAACCATGCATCGAACTGGCTGAACCTTTGGAGAACATGGCGATAGCCCTTCGACTCCAGCAGCGTCTTAAGTTTAGCTAAGCGCGCAGCATCGTAGTTGTGCTCGACCGTCATCACCGATGGGCGGAACCGCTCAAAGTCGTGCGGTTCGATGATTTGGAGTTCTGAGCCTTCGGTATCAACTGACATATAGTCAATAACGGTCGGTGCCTTATGATGACTCAAGAGATCAACAAGGCTGACCGTCTCAACTGGAATGACCTTGCCGCCGGTTCGTGCTTGGCTGCGTGTGTGCGTTTCCACGATGCCGGATAGCTCACGTGCGTCGTCGCAAAGAAACTGCAGCTTGTCGCCCGTGCGGGAGAAAACGGCCCGGGTATCAAGGACAGCTGAACGGCTGCATTGAATTGCGCTATGAAAACTTGGATTGGGTTCAGCTAGAATTCCCTGCCAGCCGTAGCTCTTTTCCAGAAGCGCCGTATTCGACAGCGAAATACCGTCTCCGACGCCAATCTCGACAAAGTAGCCGTTGCGCTTCTGTGCGGTTGCAAGCAGCACGAACAAATCCTGGAACAGCTGCGCATGGGCGTCGCAACGCCGTTCCAAAACGATATCGAAGAAATTGCGCGCTTCTGAACCTTCACCCAAGCCATGTTGAATGGCCATCAAGGATCGCAGGCCGAGCGCGAGCATGGGCTCTGGATCGATGCCACGCACCGCAAGTCGCTCAGCAGCACGATAACTGAGTTCGTCGGCCGCGATGGCGCGCTTGAGAAGCGCATCCTGTTTTAAGGAACGCCCGAAAAAATAGTAGAGATCCGACTTCAAAATCCGACCAAGAACGTTCCACATTTAAAAGTTCCAGCCGTGCGCATGATGTAAAATTCCTGTTCTTGCCTAATAAGTTAGAGGTACTTAAGCCATCCTGAGGTTCGGAAAGACAGTTCGGAGTTTTGTTCAACAATGCATTTTGAATTTTTAAAGACTGGAGAGACATGAAACACGCTGCGTTGCTTGCAGCAGTTGCGATGCTGAGCTCGGGGGCGCACGCGCAAACGACGCAACTTCTGGGTGTGGCTCCGACCTACGATTCCCGGCGGCTTGGTCCCACCCCTAACGCGCAAGCGATCAAGCATCGCATATGGGCACCAGGACTGAATGAGGGTTATGTGCCGCAAGGCTTAACCGTCGTCGGCCACAACATTTATGTGTCGAGCTACCTGAGCGACGATCCGAAGCAAGGCCGTGGGCCGTGTCGGGTATTCAAAATCGACATCGGCACGGGCCTCGTCACTGCATCCCTCGACCTACCGCAAAGCTGCGGACACGCTGGCGGCATGGCCAAAGGGCCAGCGAACACGCTTTATGTCTCTGACACAACGACCCTCTACGAGATCCAACTTCTGCAGCAGCCAAAACTGGGACACGTCAAGCGCTCGATGAAGCTGCAAGGCCCGATCAGAGGGTCCTACATCGGGGGCGATGCTGAAGGATTGTGGTTCGGCGAATTCAAGCGCGACGCGGTTGCAACACTCTATCACGTTCCATATGCGAACCTATCTAGCTCGATTGGCTTGGCCTCCGCGACCAAAACCGTCGCCTTGCCGTCCGAGGTGCAGGGCGCCGAGTGGGATCAGGCCGGCAAACTTTGGATTACGCGTTCGACCAGTAAATATGGGGAATTACTGCGCTTAAACGCCCAAGATGGTGTGATCGAAGCTCGCTATCCCCTGCCAGCAGCAGTGGAAGGCCTGAGCTTCGATCATAAAGGTGCGCTGTGGACCTTATCCGAAGCAGGTTCCAAACGCTGGTCGAACTGGAAAACGTTCTTTCCCGTCATTTTCGAAGTCGATGTAGCAAAGCTCAAGTAGCAACGGCACCAGCCATCCGGCCGCGCACTATGGCTGTTTCATCACGTCCGCCAACGCCGCAGCCGCGCGCTCGATATCGAACTTGCTTACATCGAGGTGGGTGACGCAACGGATGCGCCCGCCAGTGCCGCCGAATGCGCCCATGCGGACATTACGCTTCAACAGGTCTGCACAAACCTGGGCAGCGGTCTTGCCGACGGCGTCGACCTTGAAGAACACAATATTCGATTGCGGATGGCCATTCGAAAGGGAGAGCCCTGGAGTCGCTGCAACCATATTTGCCAACAGTTTTGCATTCTCGTGGTCTTGGGCCAGCAACTCCATGTTGTGGTCCAGCGCGTACAGGCCAGCCGCAGAAATGATGCCCGACTGTCGAAGGGCTCCACCAATCCGCTGCTTCCAGCGCCATGCCTCGTGGACAAACGATTTGGAGCCAGCCAGAACGCCACCAATGGGACAGCCCAAGCCCTTCGAGAGATCAATCCATGCCGTATCGCAGTGCTTGGTCATCGCCTTCGCGCTCACGCCGGATGCAACGACTGCGTTCGGCAGCCGCGCACCATCCATATGCACCACCATGCCACGGCTATGTGCCACCTCGGCAACTTGAGCAATTTGTGCTAACGGCCAGATCCGTCCGCCGCCCATGTTCGCCGTCTGCTCGATCACCAGAAGCCGGGATCGCGGCTGATACCGGTTGCCGATGTCACGCAGGGCTGCTGTTACGTCTCCAGCTGTAAACAGGCCCATATCGGATTTGATCGGCCACGTTTGCGCCCGCGCCAACGATGCAGCGCCACCGGCTTCGGAAAAGAAAACGTGCGCGTTATCCGCCGCCAAGACTTCGTCGCCGGCGCTGCAGTGCGTTGCCACGGCGATTTGGTTGCACATGGTGCCAGACGGCAGGAAAACGGCCGCATCCATGCCGAGCAATTCGGCCACCCGCTCTTCGAGCCGTTTCGTCGTCGGATCCTCACCACGCTGCTCATCGCCGACCTCAGCATCAGCCATGGCGCGCCGCATCCCGGCCGAGGGCCTCGTTTGCGTGTCACTGTAGAGGTCGATCAGGCCGTTATGCGCCATGGTGAAAGTTCCTAAGGGTTTAGATTGCCGATTAGCCAGAAACAAAGCCCGGCTTTGAAAAAGTGGCAACCCCTCGATGTCGCAACGCTGGATGGCTTTACGACAAGGCGTGGCAAGGCCTAAGACACAGGCCAGCGCCACTCGCTTTGGTCGTCAACTTCAAATTAGGAGCCCACCTATGCAGCTTGGCAAGGACGTCGCAGCCGTTGTCACCGGTGGTGCATCGGGATTGGGTGCCGCAACCGCACGCGCACTTGCAGCCAAGGGTGTACGTGTTGGCATCTTCGACCTCAACGAAGCCACGGGAATAGCACTCGCCAAGGAGTTGGGCGGCACTTTCGCAAAGTGCGATGTAACGAACGAAGCAAGCGTCGATGCAGCGCTCGCAGACATGCGCGCCGCACACGGCCAAGAGCGTATACTGGTCAACTGCGCGGGCATCGCAATCGGCAAGCGCATTGCACGTCGGGTGAAAGAGACCAGCGCCATCGAAGCCCACGACATCGCAACCTTTGCTAAAGTGATCCAGGTCAATCTGATTGGCACTTTCACAATGATCGCCAAGTGCGCCGCCGGCATGATGACGCTGGCGCCCTTGAAGCCGGATGGCGAGCGCGGCATCATTATTTCGACCGCGTCGGTCGCGGCCGAAGATGGTCAGATGGGACAGGTCGCCTACGCCGCATCTAAGGGCGGCGTGCAGGCGATGGCATTGCCGGTCGCCCGCGACCTCGCGCGGGACGGCATCCGCGTTTGCACGATCCTGCCCGGCCTGTTCCACACGCCGATGTTCGACGGCTTGCCGGAGGATGCTCGCAATTCGCTGGCTGCAACTGTGCCATTCCCATCGCGCTTAGGTTATCCGTCCGAGTATGGCCAACTTGCTGTTCATATTGCAGAAAACGTGATGCTGAACGGTGTTTCGATTCGTTTAGACGGCGCGATCCGCTTAGCCCCGAAATAAACATTACGAACCATTGGCCGTATTCGGAGTTGGTATAGAGATTTCTCCGGATTAGAAGACCATTATCCCATCGGCGGTTCGTGCCGCAGCTTGAGTATCAGCGTCATGTTTCCACTGCGTCCCCTCGTGCCTGGACGGTTCCAGGATCTCACGACGATCCGGCCCATCTGCGCCTATGCGTTGGTCATGGGCGCGCTGGTGTTTACTGTCATTGGCCTAACGGACCGGCTTGTTCGACAAGCTGAAATTGACGTCGCAAAATTGATGCTGGTCGGCGACCATCCGACCAGCGCTGGAACAAGCGAGATCGCAACCACGACAGCCTCGGCGGTCCTCGAGGCCGACGCGTGGATGCAGAACATCAAATCGCAGTTCCAGGCCAAGGACCGGTCCCGACCACAGTCCGAGTCGACAAACGGCGGTGGAGTGTTTGGACTTGGCGGCAAGGACTTGTTTCCAACAGACCCCTTAGACCCACTCACTTCAGGCAAGGCATCCAGCACGAATAGAAACGGCACGCACCGGACTATGTGCGTGCGGATTTGTGACGGGTACTTCTGGCCCGTTAGCTTCGCAACTTCGTCCGATCAATTCGAACGAGATCAAGTGACGTGCGAAAGTAGCTGCACGTCGCCAGCCAAACTCTATACCTATGAGAACCCAGGCCAGGAGCCGGAGCAAATGGTGAGCCTTAAAGGCCAGCCATATGCTAAACTTTCGACTGCTTTTCTGTTTCGCACAAAGCTCGACCAGAGCTGCAAGTGCAACCCACATCCGTGGGAAAAGGAAGCAATGGATCGCCATCGCAAATATGCGGAAGATGCTGCAAAGAAAAAGCTTCTGCGCCAAGCAGAACTTGATCCAGCGCCAGCAACGACCGCGAAACGAAGTAAGTCCGCCAAGGGTGCGACCGCCGCGAAACTGGGTGCACCTTACGGTCCAAAACCTGAGCGCAAAGCGTCAATCGATGCCACGACCGAAACTGCAGTTCAGAAAGGCGTAGTCGTTCAGTACGCCACATTGAACGCAGCGACAGTTGACATGCCAGCCAAGGCGATTGTGACCGAATCATCAATGTCACAAGTCGCAGGTGCCTTTGCGCTCGAACCACCCGCACCACGATCCAAACTCACGAGTGGAGCACCAATACGATTCAAGGCAGAACTTGGACAGACTGATCAGTATCCCGTTGTGCGACGACCACAATCGCAGGATATAAAACGCATGCAGCTTGGCGCGAGCGCAACAGCGACGTCTGCAGCTCAACTGCCCGCCAACCGAAAGTGAGATTGGCGAGCCGCAGTATTCGCCGAACGTTAGTTTGGCTCGAGTGATAGTAAAATGTTAGGGCTCGTCGACCATACCATTGGATCAGCAGGCGCATGTGGCGCCTAAGTTGCGTGAGTCTGCGTCCAATGCGCGTTCAATTTCCAATTTTTACGCGCCTTGCGGCGACAAGCGCATTTGTGGTTGCAATCAGCCTTTCAACGCCGACGTTCGCCCAGTCGTTTCTTGAGACACTGTTCGGCGCACCGAAACAGGCCATGCCGTTACCGAACGGCTATCGGACGCTGAATCGGCTACTACCGCCAGGCGGTATGCATCCGTCCGGTCTAAATGGTGCCCACCGTTACACGATCCGACAGATGCCGCAGCCGCGCCGAGACGGTGACGATGACGACGGGGCGGCAGCCCGTGCAAAAGACCGTAGCCACGGTTATCGCACTGTCTGCGTTCGGATGTGCGATGGGTTTTACTGGCCTGTGAGCTTTTCGACACCGCGCTCCAGGTTGTACCGTGATGCAACTGTTTGTTCCTCAAGTTGTGGCGCGGAAGCGAAGCTGTTCCATTTTGCCAGCAGCGGCGGACAAATTGACGATGCCGTTGATTTGACCGGGCGCGCCTATAGTCGACTGCCCAACGCCTTCCGGTATCGAAAGTCACTGGTTCAGGGTTGCACATGCCGACCCGAGCCGTGGTCGGAAGCTGAAATCGACCGCCATCACGTTTATGCGTTGAATAATGGCACCGTCAAAAGTGAAGCGAACCCTCCGGCGAGACGCGTTGAATATCCTGTGCCGACGCCTTCAGGCGCACAGCAGAATGCAATGGTGTCGGACGCGAAAGAGGACGCGTCGACCGCTGTAGTTGCGTTCGAGACCAATCCGGCTGTGGCAACGGCCACACAACGAATTTCAACTGAACGGCAGACGTCCACTCCGTCGGCAGGCGACATCAAGCCTGCAACACCTGCGAAAGCGCGGAAGGCCGTTGCAGTCATTCAATCGCCAAGGGTCAAACCGACTGCATATCCAACCGCTTCTGCCCCGTCATCGTCGAGCGGCTTTTGGGGCGGCGGCCCAGCACCGAAATACAACTGGCCCGGCGATGCACCAGTGCGCGTGAGGTAAGCCGCGGTCGTTTTATAGCCGGGTTTGACCGCTATCCAATGCCTCGTTAGATCTTCCCCCATCCTCTGTCGAATTGATGAGCAGCGATTGATGATCTGGCCCGCATGCGGCAATGACTGGTCGGCTCGGTCCTTCGTTGCTGCGGTCGCAATGACCGTCCACGTCTGTCTCTCGGCCAGCCTTCACGCCGAACCAAAACCGGATTTCTCAAGCGTCGCGCCTGAGGCTATTCAAATTGATGCCAAACGCATTGAGCATTTCGCGAGATCCATTCCCGCCCAAAAGACCTTTGGCAAGTTGGCGTTCCGCGGTGGCTTGGTGCTGTCATCCCCATCCTCGAAATTCGGCGGATGGTCTGGACTGGAGATCGACGCCGACGGCCGACGCTTTGTAGCCGTTTCAGACGCCGGGCTCTGGCTCACCGGACAACTGACCTATGATGGTACCCGGCTTTCAGGCATCCGCGATGCCTCCATTGGGGCCATTACCGGAGCAGGGGGGGCGCAGCTCACGAAAGACCGCGATCGGGATGCGGAAGGTTTGGTGCTGATTGAAGGCACCCTATCAAAGGGCACGGTACTTGTTTCGTTTGAGCAAAATCACCGTATTGGACGGTTCGCCGTGACCGACAAGGGCTTAGGACAACTCCAAGGTTACCTAAGTTTACCCGCAGAAAGCAGACGCCAAAGCCCGAATAAGTCGTTGGAGTCGGTGTGCAAGTTGCGCGGCGGTCCCCACAACGGGGCGATCATTACACTGTCAGAGCGCTTTCCAGACCGAACCGGCACACGCCATACCGGCTGGATGCTTGCGCCGGGCGCATCTTCATCAGCAGCTGGCTGGACAACACTCAGTTTACGTAACATCGACGGCTACGATCTAACAGATTGCAAGGGACTGCCCGATGGCAGCCTGCTGGTATTGGAGCGGAGGTTCCGCTGGAGCGCGTGGTATGAGGGTGTTAAGACGCGCCTTCGACGGTTTCCAGCGGCGGAAGTCCGTGGCGGAGCGATGATGGAGGGCGAAATACTTCTCGAAGCCGATATGGACTATGAAATTGATAATCTAGAAGGACTAAGTGTCCACAAGTCACCTAAAGGCGAGACCATCCTTACGATGATTTCAGACAATAATTTCAGCACGCTGCTTCAGCGCACCGTCATGCTTCAATTTGTACTAACCGATGCTCCGCTCCTCTCCGCGCCGCAAGCGGCGATCCGGCGGTAGAGAGCGCTAGTGGACTCATGAAAAAGCCCCGCAGTCCATTGGACGCGGGGCATATCTGACGTGCGACGGCTCAATTCGTTCAGGCGGCCTTCGAAACGGCAGCGGCAGCCTCGGCCTTCGCCTTGGCAATGTCCCGCTTCAGCTTCAAGCAGCGCACCGACAGATCATCGTCACCTGCCTTCAGTAAATAGGCATCGAGCCCACCGCGATGCTCAACCGTTTTCAAGGCATGTGCGCTAACGCGCAAGCGAAACTTACGTCCACCCAGGGCATCGCTGATCAGCGACACGTTGCACAGGTTTGGACGGAACTTGCGCCGCACCTTGTTCTCGGCGTGGCTTACGTTGTTGCCGGACATCGGCACCTTGCCGGACAACTCACAGCGCCTCGTCATGACCAAAAACTCCATTCGTCGCGAGAGCCATTGCCCGCGCAGGCTGATTTCATCGCATTATCACACGGAATAATCATGGGATAAGCGGCTGGTGACCCCAAGGTCCAGCGAACTCGGGGCGATGTGTACGGATCCCGGCCGCTGCCGTCAAGGCATGCGATACGCTTTTTACAGCCACGCTCGATCGTCACAACCTGGACCAGCGGGAACTTGATCCTGGCCGTTGCCGTTAAGCATGATCGCTAGACCAGCTGGCCCATGATAAGCCGATTGCACGCGACACAGAATAGACCAAAATCGCCCCTATCGGCCAACAGATTACCAAGCCACAGTGAAGATCGAGGCAAACGTCGCATGAACCACAAGTCTATGGCCATAAGTAAAGCCACTGCAATCCTGATGCTTTCAGCGTCTTTGACACCACTACACGCTGAGACCGTCACGTCGTGGGCGACACTGGTGTCATCGTCTTATAAGTTAAATTTCACCGGATTTGGCGAAGTAGGCAAAATCAACTTCCAGACGTCTTTAAACGGAGCAGAATATTCGACTGTCGGCAGCTCGGAAATCAAAATTCCGCTGATCTATACTTGGTCAAGCAAGATTAATGGCAGTGGCAAGCTCATCGGCGAGACACCAAAACCATCGGCATATCTGTTCAGTAGTCAAGGCAAAGCAATTATCGGCAGCACGAAGCACCATTCGACACGCCTTGGCTTCCACGACAATTCAATTCAGCACGTTACGATCCTGCCGCCGCACACGCCAGGTGGATCGAAATATGTACCGCTGCGCCCCGAACACATGAAAGAAGGGCTGGATCCGATCACCGCGGTGATGATGTTGACCAGATTGAATAACAGCGATCCGTGCAATCGCAATATCCCGATCTTCGATGGCAAGCATCGCTTCGATCTTCAGATGTCGTCTGCAGGCCAGCAAAAAGTGGTAGAGGCCCGCCCAAGCGGCCAACCTGTGATCGGTTTCGTCTGCAAAGTGAAATATGTGCCGATTGCTGGCCACAAGAACAATGACGAAACAAAGCACGCTTCGGAAAAAACTGAAATCGAAGTCTTGTTGCGCCCGGTTCCAAGCGCCAATCTATTAGTGCCGTATCGGGTCACCGTTGCGACCAAGTATGGCACCGGCACAATGACGTTGCAGAAGATGGATATCGTCGCGCCAGGCCAAAAGCAGATTGCACTCGTGCATTGAATCGACGCCACCGCTCGCACTCTAAGAAAAATCGCGAATTGCTATTCCCGCTTGATCTGGCAGCCCGCCTCTGCAATGCCAGCGGGGCAACACTGCCCAAAGAAGGCTTGAGACTGTAGATGCCCATCAACAACGAAGCGCGCAGCCGTAATGTCACGGCTGTGCTTGGCCCCACCAACACGGGCAAAACTCACCTAGCAATCGAGCGCATGCTCGGCCATGCCTCGGGCATGATCGGATTGCCGCTGCGGTTGCTCGCCCGCGAAGTCTACGACAAGATTGTCACTCGCGTCGGCGTTGATCGAGTGGCGCTCGTCACCGGCGAAGAGAAGATCAAGCCGGAAGGCGCACGATATTGGGTGTGCACCGTCGAAGCGATGCCACGCGAAATCGACGTCGATTTTGTCGCCATCGACGAGGTTCAACTCGCCTGCGATCCAGAGCGCGGCCACGTTTTCACTGATCGGCTGCTTAATTCGCGTGGACGCCAGGAGACGCTTTTGCTCGGCGCTGGTACCATGCGCGAAGCCATAGCCGAACTGATCCCAGGCGCAAACTTCATTTCGCGGCCCCGCCTATCGAAACTGACCTATGCGGGGCAAAAGAAGATTACGCGTCTTCCCGGTCGATCAGCAATCGTGGCGTTTTCGGCCAGCGAGGTCTACGCTATTGCCGAATTAATCCGACGGCAACAGGGTGGCGCAGCTGTCGTGATGGGCGCGCTATCGCCGCGCACGCGCAACGCACAGGTCGCGCTCTATCAATCTGGCGATGTCGACTACATCGTTGCGACGGACGCCATTGGCATGGGGCTGAACCTCAATGTCGAACACGTCGCTCTGGCTGGCATTCGCAAGTTCGACGGCCAGAACCATCGCATGTTGACGCCAGCAGAACTGGCGCAAGTCGCCGGTCGCGCCGGTCGACACATGAATGACGGAACGTTTGGCGTGACAGGCGACGTCGAACCGCTCGATCAGGAACTCGTCGAACGGCTCGAAGGCCACATGTTCGAGCCCGCCAAGGCGCTCCAGTGGCGCGCCCGCGCATTGGATTTCTCATCGCTCGACAATCTGCATGCGAGTTTGCGTCAAGCCCCCGGCGAACCTCGCCTGATGCGCGCCCGGACAGCCGACGACCTGTTGGCGCTGGAAATGGTGAGTGCAGATCGCGAGATTACAGATATTGCACGCGGCGCGCCCGCCGTATCGCTTTTATGGGACGTTTGTCAGATCCCCGATTACCGCAAGATCTCCAGTCAGAACCATGCTGAATTAGTGGCAACACTCTATAAATCGATCATGACGGGTGATTGCAAGATCGACGACGACTGGTTCGCCAAGCAGGTTGCATTTTCGGATCGCGTCGATGGCGACATCGACACCCTCTCGAACCGGTTGGCGCATATTCGCACGTGGACGTTCGTGTCCAATCGCACGGACTGGTTCAAGGATGCCGTGCACTGGCAGGAACGCACGCGCGTGATCGAGGACGCGCTCTCTGACGCCATGCACGAGAGCCTGACCCAGCGCTTTGTCGATGCAAAAACGAGCGCGCTGATGAAGGGTATGCGATTGAAGGAAGAGCTCAATGCCGATATTGCCGAGGACGGCGCAATTCGGGTTGAGAACCATCCTATCGGGCGTTTGCGCGGTTTCAGATTCACCCCGGAAGCACAGGGCGATGGCATCCATGGCAAAGCGTCACGCAACGCTGCCGCGCAAGTTCTCTCAAAAGAACTAGCCATGCGGGCACGCCGCGTGGCATCGGCCAAAGCCGACGCATTCAGCCTGACGCGAACCTGCAAGTTCCTATGGCGCAACGAAGAGATTGCGCGCCTGGAACCGGGCGAAGATCCGCTCAAGCCGCAGGTCGTCCTGCTGGTCGACGAGCATCTCCAAGGACCGGACAAAGAGAAGGTTCAAGAACGGCTTAACACCTGGATGGCTGAGACCATCGCGACCAAGCTCAAGCCGCTCGTTGACATATCCAAAGCAGAAGACGTTGTCGGCTTGGCCCGTGGCATCGCGTTTCGATTGACCGAAAACTTCGGCGTCTTGAAGCGCGAGAGCATTTCGGAAGAGATGAAATCGCTCGACCAACCCGGTCGCGCGCAACTGCGCAAATACGGCGTCAGATTTGGTGCTTTTAACGTTTATTTCCCGTTGCTTTTGAAACCAGCGGCCGCTGAACTGCGGCTCGTGCTGTGGCTACTGAAAAGTGCATCTGCGCACGGACTGTCGCTTGATCAACTGCCTGAGCCACCTCGCCCTGGTTTGACATCACTTCTCGTCGATAAGGCACTGCCAGAGCCGTTCTACAGAGCGTGCGGCTATCACGCCTGCGGACCACGCGCGGTACGCATGGATATTCTGGAGCGATTGGCTGATCTGATCCGGCCACTTATTGCTTGGCGCGCGCCAGCCGATAATCCGTCCGCCACGGCACCGAAAGGTTCGACGGGCGATGGCGCATTCACCGTCATTCCTGAGATGATGTCGATCCTCGGCTGCTCACCCGATGAGCTCGGCGAAGTGCTGAAGACGCTCGGGTTCTGGAACGAGAAGCGTCCGAAGAGGGCAAAGGTCGCGATTGCAGCGCCCGTTGCTAAAACCGACGCTGCGCCCGTTGCTGAACTTTTGCCTGCGGCTGAACCCGAAGCGATCACCGTTGATGCTCTGCATGAAATCGGTGCACCAGTTGCATTGCCCAATGTTACTGCTGAAATTATCCCGCCAGCCCAGACCGTTGTCGATGCGATCGCAGCCGAGTTAAGCGTCCCTGCAATTGTTTCAACTGAGACAAGTGTGGTGGAGGCACCAGGAGCAGAGCCTGCTGCAATCGACGTTGCCCCCCCTGAAGTTGTTATGGAAGACGTGTGGCGGCCACGCCGCCGAGGCCGCGACGCCCATCAGCGCCACGAGCGGCCCAAGCGCGATGAAGCGCCGCGTGAGGGTGCCGAGGCCAAGGGCGATCGACCCAAGCGTGGCCGTCGCCGCCCAAGCGAAGGCTATCGCGCGCGCGAAATTGTGGCTCCGCCTGCAACAGAACAAGCAGTCACGGGTTCCGGGTCTGGCGGCGAAAGTGCACTGGCTGTACCTTTGGTAGGAGATGCTGGTACGGCTATTGTCCGTCCGGATCGCAAAAACAACCGACGCGGCAATGGTGGCGGTGAACGCCGAACAGAAGCAAAATCCGACGACAGCAACCGGGGGTATCGTGCACGCGAACCGAAGCCGGAAGGTCGCGACAATCGTGCACCAGGCAAAGATCAACGACCCGGTCAGGGCGACCGCGGACGCAGCGAACGTGATCGCGGTGATCGTGGGCGCGGGGGCGATCAGCGCGGACGCGAAGAGCGTCGCGTGCCGATGACCGTCGTCTCGTCGGCACCATCGAAGAAGCCCGGCACGATGGATCCAGACTCACCGTTCGCCAAACTGATGGCGCTGCGTGAGGCCATGGGCAAAAGCACGTCGGAGACATCCGGCAAAACATGAGCTTGCGATGACCGAACGCGGCGAGGATGGTGCAGCAGCAGGCGGCGCCACCCGCCGCGTTGATCAATGGCTGTGGTTTGCCCGCATCGTCAAATCGCGCACCCAGGCAGCGGATCTGGTTCTGGCGGGTAAAGTGCGCCTCAACCGTGTTCACGTGGAAAAACCAAGCCAAACAGTAAGGGTCGGCGATGTGTTGACCGTTACGGCCCACGAGCGCGTTCGCGTATTGAAGGTTGCAGCAGCTGGTGTCCGTCGCGGCCCCGCCACCGAGGCCGTGACACTGTTTGAAGATCTAACGCCGCAGCCTTTGCCGGTGTCAGCCGAGGACAAAGTTGCAGCGTCACAAGGTGCGCGCGAACACGGATCAGGGCGGCCGACCAAGCGTGATCGTCGAACCCTCGACAAGTTCCAGCGCAGCGGCGACGACACCTAAGCGAAGGCTTCCGCGAGATAAGCTTTCTCTTCCACCTCCAACCAGTATTTGACGCCAGAAGCTGGCGTTGCGCTGGCAGGTCGGCCGACCCGCAGTACAAGGCGCTTTCCGAGCCGTTCAAGCGTGCGATCGAGGTGGGTGAAGTAGCCCATGTTGGCTGGCTCCTCCTCGCACCAAATTAGTTTGGCGCTTGGATGCGCGGCGATAATCTCCGCAATCTCGGCTTCTGGTAGCGGATGCAATTGCTCAACGCGCAAAATTGCAACGTCGTCGGTCAGCTTGCGGCGCGTGCGCTCCTCATCCAACAGAACCGCAACCTTGCCAGTGCACAAAATCACGCGCTTCGCATTGCGCGGCGGACCATCGGCAATGACTGCTCGAAAACGTGAACCGCTAGCGAGCTCATCCAATGACGAAACGCACGCCTTGTGCCGCAGCAGCGCTTTAGGCGTCAGGATGACCATTGGCTTGCGGAAGGCGCGCATCATCTGGCGGCGCAGGACGTGGAAATAGTTGGCTGGCGTCGATGCGTTGATCACTTGGATATTGGCGCCAGCGCACGCACTCAGCAGGCGCTCTGGTCGTCCCGTCGAATGATCAGGTCCGCCGCCATCGAGTCCATGTGGCAACAGGATGACAATGCCCGATGACCGAAGCCAACGATCTTCACCGCAGGCGATGCACTGGTCGAACACCGGCTGGGCAATGTTGAGAAATTCGCCGAACTGCGCTTCCCACACGATCAACCGCGACGGGTCATCCAGACTGAGCCCGTATTCGTAACACAGCACCGCATGCTCGATCAGCGGCGTGTTATGAACCTCAAGCGTTCGACGATCTGCTGCAGCATTGCTGAGCACTAGATGCCGGGCGCCAGTCGCCGCGTCGTGCACCTGCCAATGCCGCTGCGTAAAGGCTCCCCGCAGACTATCTTGGCCGGAGAACCGGATCGGCACGCCGCCTGTGCTAAGCGAAGCAAGAGCCAGTGTTTCAGCGGTAGCCCACGTGATGCCCGAACCGTTATCAATGGTTGCACGGCGCTCAGTCAGAAACTTGGCAACTTTAACGTCGGGTGCAAAGCCCGCTGGTAGATCCGTCACGAGTCCACCGAGGCGCTTTAACTCGACCTGGGAGATGCCAGTCTCAACCGAAGCCAGCATTCCAGCAACGCTGCCTCGTTGCAGACCAAGCCACGCGCCGCCGAACCAGTCGGCACGATTGACCGCGTAGGAATTGCTGCCATCGAATGCTGCTTTCACAGCGGCATCCATATCCGCCATCGCTTTGGCGGCAATGCCAGCCCCATCAACCACCTTCATCGCGTAGATCTCATGCACCGGCGGCCGCGCGTCGATGGCTGCATACATGCTTGGTTGCGTAAAACGCGGCTCGTCGATTTCATTGTGGCCCGGTCGGCGATAGCACACGAGATCGATAACGATGTCGCTGGCAAACTGCGCCCGATATCGAGCCGCGACCGACGCAGCGTACCTAACTGCATCCACATCGTCGCCATTGACGTGCAGGACTGGCGCCTCCACCAGCCGTGCAATATCCGTACATCCGTGTGCCGAGCGTGCGTCTTCCGGTTCGGTTGTAAAACCCAGTTGATTGTTGATCACGACATGGATTGTGCCACCCAGATCATACGCACTAAGTTTTGACAGCTGAAACATCTCAGCGACAAGACCCTGGCCAGCAAAACTCGCATCGGTGTGCAGCAACAGCGGCAGAACGGTTTTGGCCCCCGCGTCGGCATTCCTCGACTGCCGCGCCCGTGCGCGTCCCTGCGTAATGATCGGAATCAACTGCAGATGAGAGGGATGTGCGGAGACCGAAATCGAAAGTCGCTGGCCATCGAACCAGCGCTCACCCCCATAGCCTAAGTGATAGGAAACATCCGACGAGACGTCCAAACCTTCTGGTACTGCGGGCTTTCCGAGGATCTCGGAAACCAACGGCACCAAGGGCTTGCCAAAAACGTTGGCCAGCATGTTGAACCGACCGCGGTGCATGCCGCCAACGACGACTTCCTCGACGCCTAGGCGGCTACTCTCGGCAAGCAGCAGCTCCAGCACCACGTTGAACGTTTCGGCTCCGCCGATACCAAACAGTTTGCCGCCAGGAATTCGGCGAACGAGTGCGGCCTCGAATGCAGCAGTCCGCGCGAGCAAAACGAGCGCGTGGTGTTGAGCTGCGACCGTCGGCGCCGATCCGTCAAGCTGCTCTGCCTGATCGACCAACCACGTTTGCCGTGCGGCGTCACGGATATGGCTAAAGTCCCAGCCGATAGATCCGCAATAGGCGCTCCGCAACCTGAGGACCAAGGCACTATCGGCAGCAATTCCGTAGGGGCCGGGCAGCAACGCGGCAGGCGTCACGACAGGCGCAAGCTCCAACGGATCCAGTCGTGCTGCGAGATATCCATATCGGCGATACGACTGCACAAGCGCTGCTTCGCCTTGACCATTGGATGTCGATTGTTTTCCGCCCAGCACGGCACGACTTCCATCACCCGCGATGAGCGCTTCAATCGCACCTGGATCGCCTGCTCCGAGGAATCCTTCGTTTTGACTGATCGGCCGGAATTGTTGATTCATGGTGATCGGCTGTGGTCCCTGCTTGCCCGTACTGGGGATCGTGGTACGCGTTATCTCACAATGCAACGACAAGGACATCGACAACGATGGCAGCACCGCTAGCCCATATTCGCGTGCTTGATCTGTCTCGCGTGCTGGCAGGGCCATGGGCCGCGCAGTTCATGGCCGACATGGGCGCCGAGGTGATCAAGATCGAGAAGCCCGGTGAAGGCGACGACACCCGTGGTTGGGGACCGCCATTTGCCCGCGATCCCACTGATGGCGATCCGGGCATGTCCGCCTACTATCTCTGTGCCAATCGGGGCAAGAAGTCCGTCACGGTCGACATGGCGGTGCCAGAGGGGCAAGCCCTGATCCGGCAACTCGCCGCCAAATCCGACGTGTTGATCGAAAACTTCAAGGTCGGCGGCCTCGCCAAGTACGGCCTCGACTACGCTTCGATCAAAGCGATCAACCCCGGCATCGTCTATTGCTCGATTACCGGGTTCGGCCAAACCGGACCCTACGCATCGAGGGCGGGCTACGATTTCCTCGTCCAAGGCATGGGCGGCCTGATGAGTGTCACTGGCGAGCCGGATAGCGGTGTCGGCGGCGGCCCGGTAAAAGTCGGTGTGGCAATTTCTGATCAGATCGCCGGATTGAACGCGCTGGCCGGTATACTCGCGGCACTGGTCCGCCGCGAACGCACGGGCGAAGGCGAATACATTGACGTTGCACTATTGGATGCGACGGTATCAAGTCTCGTTAATCAGGCATCGACTCATCTGGTTGCCGGCACTGTGCCTTCGCGCATGGGCAATGCGCATCCAACGGTCGTGCCGTATCAGGCCTTCGCGACGGCCAAGGGTCACATCATTCTGGCGATCGGCAACGACGGACAGTTTGACCGTTTCTGCAAAGCCGTCGGTCTGGCCGAACTGTCCAAAGACCCACATTTTTCGACCAATGCGCAGCGGATCATCAATCGAGCGACGCTCATTCCACAAATCACAGCCGTTTTGAAGCAACGCACGGCTGCGGAGTGGATCGCTCTGTTCGAACCCATCGCCGTTCCGTGCGGGCCGATCAACACGATCGACCAAGTGTTTCAGGATCCACAAGTCCGCGCTCGAAAAACATTGCGCACGCTGAACCATCTCGAGGCCGGTCCGCTACCCGTGGTCGCCAATCCTGTTCGAATGACGAGTCATGACACCACAGCTGCCAAAGCGCCGCCCCTCCTCGGTGAAGATACGAATGAGGTGCTAAGTGAGGTATTGGGTCTTAGTTTTTCTGAAATCATCCAACTACAAAAGTCGGGTATAGTTTGATGACTTCGATCCCACAGAGCATCTGAGAAGTATCGGATAATAACGCTGCGGTGTGATGTGCAGTCGTCGCGCGGCTTACTTGACAACGCCTCACGCCCCCCCTTAAGCAAAAGTACCCAAAGTGAAGGGGCCGTAGCTCAGATGGGAGAGCGCTGCAATCGCACTGCAGAGGTCAGGGGTTCGATTCCCCTCGGCTCCACCAACTCTCACCTGCACCTGCTGAATTGCTTGGGTTTTTCGGTATTATTCCCAACCCTTTTGTTGAGGTTTGGGAATCCAGGTGTGAAATTGGTCGTGCAATCGGCTTCAACGGCGGCCTGTCTTCCAATCGCTTCATCGCTGATTTAGCCAGCATCCGTTGCTCTGCCGCCTTGGTGTACCGCGACACTTCCTGCAAGGTTGCACGCCCGGTTATCGAGGCAATCTCGTTCGCCGTGCAGCCAACTTCGGCGAGCCGCCGCGCGGCGGCTTTACGCAGTCCATGCGTGACGCAACGGCTAGGCAATGCAGCATCATCGATTTTGTCGGCCATGTAGTTGCCAAAGCCAGTCGCCGCGAACGCCTGGCGGTAGTTTGTCACAAGAATGGTCTCGGTTCGACGATCTGCCTGCGAGAGAACTTCTGCCAATGCCGTGTGGATGGGAATCCAAAGTTTGACGCCGGTACTGCGCTTGGTCTTCAGCGGCACGACGCAAATTGTGCCGTCATCGACGTCCGCCCACGACATCCCCACGACATCCGAACGCCGCTGTCCGGTGTACAGCAGCAGCGAGAATGCCAGTCGAGGCGTTGAGCCGATCGGCCAACATCGCTTAAATGCGCCGATCTCGTCCTCTGTCCAAGTGTGAAACTCACCCTTGGCGAATTTCTTAACGCGCAAGGTTGGGTCATCGTGGGGCCAGCCGTAGTCCACAGCGAAGTGGATCAGCACCTTCAGCTTCCGTAGCACGCTTTTGGCGGCGCCGGGCGTGTCCCCGCGTTTCGCAATAATCTTGCGTACATGTTCGCGCGTCAGGACAACATCCCATGGCAGGCCTGTCTCGATCGGAATGACCTGGCCGACGGGCACCACGGCATACTCGGCATAGGAGCCATCAAACGAGCGCCCCATGCCCCCATCATGGTGGCAACCTTCTGTCCCGGCTTCAGATAGCTGTTCGCGAGCACTTCATCCAACTCACCGACGCACTCGATGCTCGGAATGCGCGGCAAGATTACGTTGGGTGAGGACAGACCTTTTCTGGTGGTGACTTCGGATTCGTTGCCTCCGAAGGCCCTGATCCGGATCCGCAACGCTCACGCCTTTCTGGACGATGCCGCTGATCACACGCCGACAATTGACCCGCCACCGAGACGCTGAAGGCCATCGCTGGCGATCCGCGCCACCGCGGCGCTGAGACGGCCGCGACAATGGCGCTGCACGCCTGGGGGGCAGACACTTACATACCATCCGCGCCTGCACGTCATCGTGCCCGGCGACGGGCCTTCTCCAGACGGCAACTCCTGGATTGTGTGCCGCCCAGGTTTCTTCCTGCTCGTCCAAGGTGTGCAGCGCCTCTATCGCCGCCTGTTCCTCGCCAAGCTCGCCGTGGCGCACGCGAACAGCGTCTGCAGTTTTCCAACGCCCTGGCGCCGCTCACTGATGCACGCACCTTTGCACGTCATCTCGCGTGCCCGTGCGCCGCGTCGACTGAATCGTGTACGCCAAAGAGCCGTTCGCTGGCCCCGAACACGTGCTGCGCTATCTCGCGCGTTACACGCACCGTATCGCCATCTCGAACCGCCGCATCGTCGCCCTGGACGAGAGCAAGTCACTCAAGGCTCAGGTGCGGTTCGATGTCTTCGTCATCTCCTTCTCCCACGTCCTTTTCGCTGCATCGGTTGCCGCTCGCAATGATGCACCTGCTGCATCTGAAGCCTTTGATAGTGCCTGTCTGGCGTCTTTCGCGGCCTTCCTCATGGCAGCAACATCTGATTTCACGACAATCTCGGCTGCGTCTTTCGTGCGGAGCGTCGCTTCCTTTGCTGACAGCACAGCCTGTCTGGCGGTCGCCTCAGCCTTGAGCATGTACTTGTCTGCCGTTGCAGCCAGCTGCTTGTTTGCGGCGATGATTCGTTCCTCGGCTGTGACGCTGGCCGCTTCGGCGGCGACCGCCATCTTGTGGGCTGCGTCCGTTGACGCCTGTGAACCATCGACAACGGCCTTTTGGGCGGCCTTAAGCGCCAATCGGGTCGCGTCGCGCGCTTCGCCAGCTGCGATCATAGCGTCGCGCCCAGCTTGTTTCATGGACGTCTTTGCCGCGTCCATGGTGCTCGGCGGTGCAAGCTGAGCAGTGGTCGGTGCAGCGATGGCGACTGTGAGTGCGGCTGCGAGCAGCCATGAGACGGGTTTCATTGATCGTTCTCCAAAGTAATTGACGATGTTGCGGTGACGCGCGTGCCACTGTGACGGAGCGCGCGCAGTTAGACGTGGCCGTCCGGGCGCCTGTGGCTAAGCGGCCTTGTTTGCTCTAGCGGACGCCGCCTCGGCATGTGCCAGTTTTGCGTCCAACGCGGCCCTTTCGGCTTGCTCGACACTGGCGATCGCTACCTGAGAGGCAGCCTCGGCATAGCGCGTGGCTCGATCGGCGCGCTCACTCAGGCGGCTGGCGTCGAACTTCGCTTTCCAGCCAATAACGGTCGCAATGGGGTCATCTGCCCACTTCATCACGTCCGCGCGTGCGGCTTCGAGTGAGGTTTTGGCGGCTTTTCCACGCTGTTCGAGCGCTGCAATCTGGCTGCGGACTTCCTTTTCTACATGCTCGTAATCGGTGGCACCCTTGGTATTGAGCGCTTCGATGCGGTTCTGCAGAACCTTCATGCTGCTGAGCAGGTGAACGTTGAACTTGGCGATTGCATCACTCATGGCGAACTCCGATTGATTTCAATAGGCCAACAAACATCTTATTGGGGTTCATTGGTGAATGCATGATCGCAAGCGGGCCGCTGCCGGGACAGGATCGGAATGTACTCACAGGCAACCGTGGGAATTACGCATGAGTAGTTTCCGAGGCTCCCCGAGATTGGTCGACCGAGGTTCTATGGCGTCTAGCAGAACACGAACGCGGCAACCGATGCCTCAGGATCTTCGTCGGTGGCATTCGGCTGCTGCCATGGCAATGCCTCACGCCACTGGTGCGGATGGGCTGGCGGAGGAATGGTAGGTTTCTTTGTCATAGGGCTTCGGCTCATGGCTGGAAGTGCAGAACGGGAGCTGCACACTCAATCCAATCCATATTTTCGGCTGAACCACCTCTTCATGAGATGAGCCAGAACGCCATAGCCGAGAAGGATGAAACAGAGGAGGGCCCAGTAAGCCGGCGGGAGCGGAACGAACCCCAGCGATCCCCCGAGCCATGTGAACGGCAGAATGATGCCGACTGCAGCGATGATCAGGCTCGTCGCAATGACCGCCGTACTTGCCCGGCTTTCCAGGAAGGGCACCTTGGACGTACGGATGATGTGAATTATAAGAGTTTGGGTCAGCAAACTCTCGACAAACCATCCGGTCTGGAACAAGGCCGGGTTGTCCCATGCGTGAAACACGCTCAACAAGACGAAAAACATCACATAGTCGAAGATTGAACTGATCGGACCGATGAACAGCACGAACTTGGTTAGATTGCCGATGTCCCATCGCCGGGGCTTGGCCAAATACTCGTCGTCGACGTTGTCGGTCGGTATCGTCGTCTGCGAGAAATCGTAGAGTAGATTGTTGGTCAGCACCTGGATCGGCGCCATCGGCAGGAACGGCAGGAAAATGCTGGCGCCAATGACGCTGAACATGTTGCCAAAAGCCGAGCTCGCGCCCATCTTGATGTACTTGGTGATGTTGCCGAAGACCTTACGCCCCTCCAGCACGCCGTCACCGAGCACCGCCAAACTCTTTTCGAGCAGGATGATGTCGGCGGCTTCCTTGGCGATGTCGACAGCGGTATCGACGGAAATGCCGACGTCCGCAGCCTTGAGAGCGGGTCCGTCGTTGATGCCATCTCCGAGGAAGCCGACGACGTGGCCCTTGCGCTGCAGTGCGTTGATGATGGCCGCCTTCTGGGACGGCGAGACCTTGGCGAATACGGTTGTGATTTCGGCAAGCAAAGCCAGCTCATCAGGCTGCATCTTCTCGATCTCGTGGCCGAGAACGATGCGTTCGACGGGAAGTCCGACGTCGCCGCAAATCTTGCGGGAGACGATGTCATTATCGCCCGTCAGGACTTTCACCTGGATGCCCCTCTCTTTTAGGGTCGCAATGGCTGGAGCAGCCGACTCCTTGGGAGGATCGAGAAACGCGACATAGCCGAGCAATGTGAGGTTGGCCTCGTCTACGATCGTATACGTGGCCTGTGTCGGCGGCATCTCTTTGAAGGCGACAGCAATGACCCGAAAGCCGTCGGCGTTAAGCCTTGCCGTGGTTGCCTTGGCCTCAGCGAGATGGCTCGCATCGAGAACTCCATCACTGCTGTCCCGGGCGTACCGCGTGCATGTCGCAAAGACCTCCTCGACGGCGCCCTTGCAGATGAGGATGTGAGCCTTGTCGCCGCGCTCAAGAACAACCGACATGCGACGGCGTTCGAAATCGAAGGGTATTTCGTCGATCTTGCGGAAATGCTCTTCGGCCTTCAGTTTTTCGTGAAGCTCGACGTGCTTCAGCACGGCAACGTCGAGCAAATTCTTTAAGCCGGATTGATGGAAGCTATTTAGATAGGCGTATTCCAAAACACGGTTGGACTCCTGACCGCCGATATCGAGATGACGTTTCAGGATGATCTGATCTTGAGTCAGTGTACCCGTCTTGTCCGTGCACAAAATGTCCATGGCGCCGAAATTCTGAATCGCATTGAGCCGCTTGACGACGACCCTCTTCTTCGACATTGCCATGGCGCCCTTCGCCAGATTGACCGTCACGATCATTGGCAGCATCTCGGGAGTGAGCCCCACAGCTACAGCGACCGCGAACAGCAGCGCCTCGAACCAATTACCCTTGCTCAGGCCATTGAGCAGAAACACGAGAGGGACCATGACTAGGATGAGTCCGAGCATCATCCAGGTCACTCGCGTGATGCCTTTGTCGAAGCTTGTCAGGATACGCTGCTCGGCGATCGTGCCCGCTACCTGCCCAAAGGCCGTCCGGGCGCCGGTGAGCACGACAACACCGCAACCGACACCGCTGACGACGGCGCTGCCCATGAAGCAGATGTTCGGGAGATCGAAGGGCGTATCGGCGCCGCCGGCATGTGCCTCGGCATGCTTTTCGAGCGGCATGCCTTCGCCGGTCAAGGCAGATTGGTTGACGAACAGATCCTTGGCAGAGATCAATCTCAGATCGGCGGGTATCATGTCGCCAGCCGACAGCAGGACGATGTCGCCAGGGACGACCTGCCCGATCGGCACGTCCGCGTGGCCTCCCGCCGGACCGCTATCCTTTCGACGAACAGTCGCCTTGTTCTGTACCAACTGCCGCAGCTGGTCGGCGGCCTTGTTTGAGCGATGCTCCTGAAAAAAGCCGAGTGAGACGCTGAGAAGCACCATCAAAGCAATGACGATCGCTGCACGCTGGTCGCTCAGGAAATAGGACACGGCCGCGAGCATCAGCAGGAGGCCATTCAGCGGGTTGATCGAGCGAGTAACGATCTCCCATGGAATTGTATGGCGAGCCTCGTGAGCGACCTCGTTTGGTCCAACTGACCGCAGCCGCGACTGAACTTCCGTGACAGTTAACCCGTTTGCCGAACTTTCCAGACGATGCAGCGCGTCAGCCGTAGTACCGCCTGCAACGTCGGCCAAGACGACGACGTTATCGACCGATCCCATTACAGGTTTCGACGAAATCCGGCCGAAGCGGCCTAATACGGCGCTAATAATGCGCGTCGGTGCATTCGAATCCATATTGTGCCCTTTTCGTCCCCGAATGCGGGTTCAACTCCATGGGATGAAGGACACGGCGAAATCACACTTATCGCGCAGTGGTTCACCCAACAACGACGCGAGGCAGAAAGCGGCAGCAAGTCCGCCGACCAGGCAAGATGAGGTGCAGGCGCCGCACTGACAGAGCTCGCGCAGCGCTTGGACGCTGGGGACCAAACTCGAACCGCATCATGAAATCCACCCAGTACTCGATCGCTCGCAATTGGATCCACCACAAGCCGCGGCCCTTCGCCATCAAGGTCGAAGCCCTTGATGATCGTCTCGGCATCTCGGACTTCAAGATCGCGAAGGCTATTCAGTTCTCCAAATTCGCTCCGCTCCTCGGTTTGATGGTGCTCTTGATCCGACGTAGCGGGATAGCTGCCGAAGCCCTTTGCGTTTGCGGCAGCCACGATTGCAGCAGAGCCAACAGTCACAATGACATTCGTCGAGCTCGCAACCGGCGAAAGTTCAGATCCAAGCGCAAATAGCACAGTCAAACCGATCGCCATTCCGATCACGACGTCGCGGACCAACGCCGAACCTTTAAAGTGCTGCGCAAAGTGCGGCCCTGTCGGCATGATTGCTCCACTCCGCGACTCAACGCTTCAATTGCGCGAGGACCTTGGCCCAAGTCTCCGGATGGATAGCTGCGCGTGGAAGTATCTGCCCCATAGCAAGTTTGCTCGCTGCGTTCGCCCGATGTATTCCCCGATCAAGATGCTCCAGGTCCAGGTATTCCGACCCGACGGTCAATCCCACAGCCGTCTCGGCGGTGCTGACCTTGGCGATTTCGTCGTCCGAAAGGAGCTCCAAAATTGCCTCGCGTGTGACATGCTCGGCGCGATCTGATTGAGACATGACGACTATCCTTGTTTTCAATTGTTGATGTACCCGGGTTACGCTCTCGCCATTTGGTTCGCTGTACTCGCCGCTCCATTTGCCCGTAGGCGGCGCCAAGCATGAACCGAAGCTGAAGTTCCATTGTTGTAGGGCAGCCTCCCAGCGGTAGCCTTACTTCACGTCACAGTCTGCTCGTGAGAACGAGGACGCGGAGGGCGAGTTGGTGCAGGCGACGATGCCAATGTCGCCATCCGTGGCCATAGCCTTCCAAACGTCCGCTCAAGCCGCAGGGCAAAAGACGTCCTCATCCGGAGGCGTACGCAGAATATGAGCTATCGACGGGATCATTGCCTAGCATCGGGATATACCTACGTGCCCGAACCGGTCTTTGGAAGGTGACCACCCGTTCACGACCACAAGTTTGTTAAGTGACGCGCGAGTACCTCTCGTCCTTTCACTGGTTCTATCGGTTATCTCTACGCTCGATGCTGCGGGGGTAAGCTTCCCTTGGTTTTGCGTTCGGCGACCAACGGAAGGCATGTTCCAACTCGGGGGATGCTCGTGTGCGCCGATGACCCGCTGGGCGTGCTTGATGGGGCACCAGTGTTGCTCGGTCCGCGCCGCGACTTCCCTGATGAAGCCAATCGCACCATTGGCGTATGAGCAGTAGCCGCAATTCAACTTCTCCAGCGCGTTGAGATAGGCCAGATGATGCCGGTCGAACATGAAGTAGTCCCAGCGGCGCGCACGCTCGATAGGCGCAATTCAGCGAGTAATTCCGGCGTGGCACGACCTGTGTCCCACGGCTTTGACGGAGGCAAATGCCGTTTGCGTTGCGAGCCACTCAAGGAGTAACCCGACGGCCACTCGGCGATCGGCCGAACCGGTTGCAGGGCTAATCTGCGTTTGCCCGGATTCATTCGTCGAAGTCAAAGTTGTACCGCTGAGTCCGACGCGATCTATTTTGCCAACCAGCAGCCGCCTCAGCGGCTCGACGCCGCAATACAGCGCGAACCGTATGCTCGATGAACCGCCGTTGATCGCCAGAAAGCTGCCGAGGTCGCGTGGCGTCTTGACCTGTCCCGCATGTGTGGGCAACGCCATCGACATGCTGAGCATCTCAACAGACGGACAATGGCTCGCCTGTAACCCTTCCGGATTGGATCATAGCCGCTGGCCGTGCACGTCCGGGAGCTTCGAAAACTACTCGATCGATAACAGTTGCGGCGGCACGAAGAGCGGTCGTCGGTGACGGAATTGGCAGACCTGCGGCGAATTACCCACCGGCCCTTCAACAGGACCGATGGGAACGGTTGGGCAGTTAGACAACAGCAATATCGTTCTCGACGGCCGTCGCTCCGGGAGCTGCCCATGCGGTCGTCGCGGCGAGTTGGCGATCGTACCAGGAGTTGACGGTGCCGGTCAGGATCACCTTGCCGCCCTGTGCGCTGACGTTGACCGTCTTCGGGTCGAAAAACCAGGAGCGGTGCAGAGCACGTGAGATATCATCGCTGATATTGGCCGCATTGACCCGCGGTTGGATAGAGACGTTGTTTGATACACCAACAACGCCAGACAACCACTGCACGTCCTGTCCAGCGGCCTCTTGCTGATAGTGCCACTCGACCTGACCGGTGAGCGTGACCCACCCCTTCTCGACTTTCACCTTGACCGCGTCCTTGGGAACAGCGGAGTTCCACTCGAGACGTTTGAGTGCTGCTGCAGCGATGTCGTCGTCGGCACGCCTGAAGCTCGACGGAAGTCGGACTTCAAGCTCTTCGGCGACTGCTTTCACACCCTTGACGCGGCCGGCTGCAGCTTCTGCAGCATTCTTCTCCATATAGTTTTCGACATGACCGGTCAGCGCGACTACTCCATTTTTGGCAGTGACGCCGATATGTGCTGCGGTAACCTTCGGCTCCCACCCCAATTCGGCGAGAACATCCTTTTGCAGTTGGCGATCGTCAGTCATGACTGTACTCCTGGGTTACGTTGGGGAAAGGCGTAGTCGTCTTCGAGCGAAGCGCTCGAAGCTTGTGCCCAAAGCCAAGGCTTCGGTGTTCACCGATTGAGACCGGCGGCGCCGCAAGGTCGACTTCCGGTTTTAATCAAACAACCACAGTGCATTCCGACTGCTAACCAGCAAGACTGCCGCCAGAAGCAGCTGCGCTGCTGTTTGCAAATGCGGGTTGGCTAACAAGTTCCGGCACATTCACGCCGCCGTGCATGTCGACGCGGGACGCATTGGCAGTGCCTAGGATAGCCTTCGCTCGGGCCATGTCCGCGGGGGCACCGTGGGCCATAACCAGGAAGTTATCGGCCTTCACTGCGGCCTCGTAGTCGATGACACTGTCCTTGGGGATGCCGATGCTATAGAGCGCCGCACCCAGAGCACTCAGACCGCCAAAGACCACCACGCCCTCAACTGCAGAAATGACAGCGGCAGCGAGATAGCCCAAAACAATGACCGGGCCGACGACTGGCGTCGTGATGAAGACGCCACTGAAGAACAGGCCCCAGAACCCTCCCCAGAACGCACCGCGTGTGCCCCAGAACTTAATCCGGTCCCCAGTGTTGTAAAAGCCAACAACCTTTTCCTCTGTATGGAAACCTCGACCAACCACACTCAGCGCTTTCATGTCAAAACCCGCCTGAGCGAGTTTTTTGACGGCTGTCTCGGCGGCATTGTGGTCCGCAAAGACTGCAACAGTAGCGTCGTCTTTTTCCATTCGATCCTCCTTCAGGACGCGGCAGGACAACGCTTAATGGATGACGTTGGCAAAGCGCTTGTCGGCCTGCGACACATAAAGGAGAAGTAGCTCGGTCAGCGATAGGGTCGGAAAGTACTCAAATATTCCGAGCCTCGGCAACTGAGGGTGATCTTTGGGCACACTGATTTGGATCAGAGCAAGGATCGCATTGGAAGCATCGCTCGGGTCGACATCGAAGCCCCGACAGCTTGTCTCCCGTACATCGCGCAGGCTCTGGCACTGCATTGCAGCGCGCTCATCGTGCCCGACCTGAGCCTTGGCCATCCTGCCGACCGGTATGTGCTCGAAATGAACTTCCGCCAAAACCGAACCAACTGAAAGCGTGCGGGTCATGCCAAAAAAACCACAGACTGCGGACGCGCTCGATGATCGGCTAATCAGCGTAGAGAAGCATTTTTAGTTCCGACCAGAAACGCCGACTGGATTAACCGAAACAAGGCAACATGAACTCGGCACAAGCCATCATCACAGCGCAACCGAATCTCTATTCTTGCACGATTCACCAAAGAGAGAGAGACCCTCTTCGAGGTAGTCCGACAGGAGTGGAATGCCCATCAAGTACGCTGCTGTGCGATTGTTTGCTGCGTCCTTAGCCGCGGAGCGCAAAGCTGGCCAATCGCTCAAATCGCCATCACCGCGGCCGAGCCACGCAAGCGCGACAAGTTCGATTTTCTCGTCGACATTTAGATCACGGATAAAACTGACCAGCTCTTGCTCAACGGGGTCTGTCCCAACGTCCTCCAGAATGTCGATGTTTCCGTCGTCCGTTGCGTTGGAGCCCGAATCGGGATCCGTGGCTTCGACCTTCGCATCGAATTGGCGGGCCTTGGTGAGGATGAAGCAGACTTTATCAACGTCCATTTCAAGGATAGGATCACTGCTTTCTGTCTGATCAATCTCTGACGGTGTTTTCACTATTGTCATTGAAGCCTCTCTAGAGTTTGCAGCAGGGATTGTGGCTACCCAAGCGGAAGGTCGGCTACTCATTCGGTGCGAAGTGCAGTCAACCTCGTCACAGCGCTGGTTGCTTGCTTTCAACCATTTCGAGGCTCTGTATTACCTCGCCAAACCGACGTTTGATCGTTTCTTCATAACCAGTGCGGCTTTGCGGTTTAACGAAGATGGCCACGACCTCAGGATGAGACTTCCGAACGCGTTGTTCCAGCTCGATGACTTTTACCTCCAGCTCGGGTGTTTGTAGTTCGTCGGCGAATTCCAAGCTAAGCGCTATCACGATCTGCCGAGGCGCAAGATGAAGGGTAAGAACTCCATTGGCATGTGCGACCCCATCCATTGTCTCTGCAATGCGCATGATCGACTTGACGATGCCTTGATTAGCCGGCTCGCCAATGAGAAGACTTTTGGTCTCTCTTGCGAGCAGAAATGCTGTCGTGGCAAGGATGAGCCCGATGAGTATCGAGCTAATTCCATCCAACACAGGAAGCTGCAGGCGCACAGATAAATAAATACCGGTGAACGCAATCAGCAGGCCGAGCAAAGCCGCGCTGTCCTCGAACAAAACCGTAAACGACGGAGGATCTTTGCTATCGCGGATCGCGCGATAGAGGCCCATGTATGGGGTGCTTCCTCTAAAATTCTGCAGCGCCAACCACCAGGTCGTTCCATCGAACAGAGCGGAAATCCCAAGTACCACATAATTGACGGCGACATGTTCGACCGGTTGTGGGTTTAGGACTTCGGTAAAACCTTGATAAAGGGACGCTCCCGCGCCAAGCGCGAACAGCAAAACCGCGACGACGAAGCTCCAGAAATATATCTCCCGTCCATAACCCAGAGGATGTTCAAGATCCGGTCTGAGTCGCCCCCGACGCAAACCGTAGAGGACGAGAAAGCCATTGCTGGTATCGACAACGGAGTGGATGCCCTCGCTGAGCATCGCCGAGCTACCGGTAACGCCCGCGGCCACGAATTTCGTGATCCCGATGAGCAGATCCCCGGCAATTGCCGCGTAAATGACCTTGCGCGCTGTTAGTCGGGAAGCGCGGGGAGGAGAGACCATTTCCTTGTCCTCAAGAAAGCAGGTGCCCGACGGCCGCGACTGCTTCGCTCCTAAGCAAAGTCAATGACGACCCGTGATGCCACGTCACCGTGCTCGAGCCGCTCGAAGGTTCGGTTGATGGACGACAGTGGCTGCAATTCGATATCGGCCTTGACTTTGCCTTCGGCCGCGAACGAAAGGGCTTCTGCAATGTCGCCGCGTGTGCCAACGAACGAGCCGCGAATTGTGATGCATTTGGCGACTACATCGAACAGCGGCACCGGGAACTCTCCTGGTGGCAATCCAATCAGAACACAGGTTCCACGCGTCATCGCGACGCCTTGCTTGAATGCGATGAGGGACGGCGCGGTGATTACGACACCATGCGCTCCTCCAGATGTGCCCTTTTTGACCGCCTCCGCTGCATTGCCAGATCTGGCATTGACCACAAGATCGGCGCCCAGCAACTTGGCGTGCGCCAGCTTTCCATCATCGATGTCGACAGCGCAGACGTTTAGACCCATGGCTTTGGCATATTGGATGGCGAGGTGGCCGAGACCACCGACGCCCGAGACTGCAACCCATTCCCCAGGCCGCGCATCGGTTTCCTTAATCCCTTTGTAGGTCGTGATCCCGGCGCAGATGATCGGGGCCGCCGCATTGGCAGTGATCCCTTTCGGAATGCGAGCAACATAGTTGGGGTCTGCTACAATATACTCGGCAAACCCCCCATTTTTTGTATAACCGCCGAACTGCGCCTTTGCGCAAACCGTTTCCCAGGCCGAAAGGCAGTACTCGCAATGGCCGCAAGCCGAATAAAGCCAGGGAACACCTACCCGGTCTCCTTCCTTGATGAGGGATACGCCGGCGCCAATGGCGGTAACGATCCCGATGCCTTCGTGACCTGGCGTGAATGGCAGTGTTGGCTTCACCGGCCAGTCAACCTTCGCCGCGTGCAGATCTGTGTGACAGACGCCGCAGGCTTCGGTCTTGAGCAAGATCTGGCCTGCCATCGGTTCTGGAATTTCGATTTCTCGCATGACAAGTGGCTGACCAAACTTCTCGACGACGGCGGCGTGCATTTTGTGTGTCATAGGACACTCCAGTCGCTCAGGTTTGCGAGGGATTGCGGCATGCTTCGATCTGTAGCGACAGTCCGGCGTTGCTATAGGGGAGCATCGAGCGCCGCGTATCGGACTAGCTTTTTGTTGACGAACGCTTGGATACCCATGTCGCCAAGTTCGCGGCCGTAACCTGAGTCCTTGATGCCGCCGAACGGCAGCTCGGCATCCGACCACGAGATGTTGTTGACGAACATCATGCCGGTATCGATGCGGCTCGCGACGCGCTTGCCTCGTGCGATGTCCTTGGTGAACACCGAGCCGCCCAGGCCGAAATCGGAGTCATTGGCGAGAATAATCGCCTCCTCCTCGTCCTTCACCCGAAAGAACAGTGCAACGGGACCGAAAAACTCATCCCTGAATGCCGGATTGTCCGGCTTGATGTCGGTCATGATTGTCGGCTGCATATAGGAGCCGGGGCGATCCACGCGCTTGCCACCGATGACCACCTTCGCACCCTTCGAGACGGCCCGCTCGACCTGCCCGAGAAGTTGGATCAAGGCGGCCTCCGTCGAAAGCGGACCGAGAGTTGTCGTCTCGTCGAGCGGATCTCCTGCCTTAAGAGCAACGAGCGCGGCTTTGAAACCCTTTAGGAATTTGTCGGCCAGCGCATCAACGACGATGAAGCGCTTAGCCGCACAACAGGTCTGGCCGCCGTTGTACATTCGGCCCCAA
The DNA here is from genome assembly GCA_031429105.1 of Hyphomicrobiaceae bacterium. Taxonomy (GTDB): domain Bacteria; phylum Pseudomonadota; class Alphaproteobacteria; order Rhizobiales; family Hyphomicrobiaceae; genus JAKFWF01. The sequence continues at coordinate 30,589 of JANOYV010000079.1, forward strand.
ACGGCCCACTTCAAGGCGTGTTCAAGGTCAGCGTCTTCGAGCACAATAAAGGCGTCACTGCCCCCAAGCTCCATGGTCGATGGCTTAAGGTTCTTCCCGGCCCTCGCCGCAATTATTCGACCAGTGGCAACGCTCCCGGTGAAGGCAACCCCTTTGATCCTGTCGTCGTCGATCACCCGACCGGATTGTTCGTGCGAAATTAGAAGATTGGTATACAGCCCAGCCGGCGCACCGGCGTCCGTCCAAAGCTTTTCGAACGCGATGGCGCATTGGGGGACACACAGCGCGTGCTTTACGACAAGCGCATTACCGGCCATGATTTGGGGCCCTGCGACGCGCGCGAGCTGGTAGTATGGGAAATTCCAGGGCTCCACACCGAAGATCACGCCGATCGGACTGCTCTCCATGTGCGCTTCACCGATGGCGGGGTGGAGCTCGGTCGGCGCCAGAAAGCGGGCAGCGTTCTTGGTATAGTAGGCAAGGATACTCGAACTGAATTCGACCTCGCCACGAGCCTCGCTAATCCGTTTGCCCATTTCGAGCGTCAAGGTATGTGCGAAGGCCTCGGCCCTCTCGTGAAGCAGGGTTGCTGCCCGGGCCACAACGACGGCACGTTCGCCGTAGCTTTTGTGCCTCCACGTTTTGTAGCACGCGGCGGCAGTGGCGAGCTTGATCTCTAATCCCTTGTCAGTCAGTTCTTCGAACGACTTAAGAGGTGTGCCATTCGAAGGATTGATGCTTTGATAAGTCATATCATGTACTTCCTTCTGAAACACTTTGATCTTAGTGGAACTGGTCTCGCGTCGATTGCCTCGCGGAGGCCCAGTGCGTCATCCGGCGTGCGTCTTCACCCACGCCACATATTGATTCATCCAGGACTGCAAGAACTGCTTGCTCCCGGCGCCGATGCCTCCGTCTTCGTCGAACAAACCTTCCTTCGCGTGAATGAAAGCTTCGGGTTGTCCCAAGGTCGGCATATCTAGATAGGCCAGAACGTTGCGCAGGTGCTGTTGCGCCATCGCCGTACCGACGGCACCAACTGACGCGCCAATAACGGCTGACGGCTTGCCTTTCCAGGCGTTCTGACCGTAGGGGCGCGATCCATGATCAATGGCATTCTTCAGCACGCCCGGGATCGAACGATTGTATTCCGGCGTAACGAACAGCACCCCATCCGCTCCAATAATCTCAGACTTCAAGCGCTTGACGGTCGACGCCTGGCTGTCGTCGTCGTCCTGGCAATAGAGTGGAAGATCGCCGATCGGGACTTGCTTGAGCGTAAAGCCAGACGGTGCCAGCTTTGCTATCGCACTCGCAAGTTTGCGGTTGAAAGACTCGCGGCGAAGGCTCCCGACAACCACTGCAATTTTGTACTCACGCATGCGCTTTGCCTTTTTCCGTTACGTCTCGGCGACAGAGATGTCAGTGGTCGGCGCGATTCTCATTCAAACGACTGTTCCAAACAACGCGCCGACGCCTGCGGTAATTGCCATTGCCAACGCCCCCCAAAACGTAACGCGCCCCGCGCCAAGCAGAATGTCAGCTCCGCCCACGCGAGCCGCGAGGGCTCCCAACACCGCAAGGAAAACCAATGATGTGCCAGCGATCCACGGGATCATCGCTGGCCCTGAGACGAGGGCCGTCACCGTCAATGGCATTGCTGCGCCCACTGCAAAACTTGCAGCGGATGCCAATGCGGCTTGAATTGGTCTTGCGCTCATTGCATCCGTGATTCCGAGCTCATCAGTGCATGGGCACCGACTGCGTCGTGGGACATCAACTCGTCGGCGACTTGGCGCGCGAGACCAGGTGTCAGCCCGCGCCCAACATAGATTTCGGCTAACTCCCGGTGCTCTGCTTCAGGATTGCTGGCAATTTCGCTGCGTTCGCGTAGCAAGTCGGCGTTCTCGGTGTCCGCCTGCGAATGGACCGAGACATATTCACCGGCAGCCATAGCCATGGCCCCCGACATGAGGCCAGCTACGCCCGCGACCAGTATGCTTTGCCGACTTGAGCTTGCTGCGGCCACGCCCAGCAGAAGGCTCGCAGTAGAGACGATGCCGTCGTTTGCACCGAGAACGGCTGCTCGCATCCAGCCAATGCGGCTGGACTTATGATGCTCAACGTGCTGACGCGTCGCCTTTAACAGGCCTCCTCGGAGCGTAAGCGACGGGACGGCAGGCATAATTGGCATTTCCCGGCTGACCACCATGAAACCTCTGCCCCGTGACCTACGAGTTGCTACACCAGGCAGTGTGGACCGGACGTCTTGGTGCTGGGCAGGGTCGGAAACTACTCATTTTTATTATTGTCCTAATGAGACGGAGTCTTCGATGAGTGATCTCCGGGCATTTCAGGCAGGGCTGCGGTTCATGAGGATTGTCTCCACGTCGTTCAGTGTCAGCTTGAAGCTTGCCGGGTCTTCGCACCGTGATGGCGACTCGCCTTGGGGCACGAGTCGATAGTTTGTGGCGCCATCCTCGTGGCAGCCTTCGAGGAGCATGCCTTGTCGAAAGGCGACATCCGCCAACGCAGATTCTGACCCCGATGGGGCGGTCGCATCAGAGGAACGGGTCAGCGTCGATTTCGCGAGCGCGCCCCCATCTCTCTCCCACCGCGCCAGAGCCTGGGACATCTGGGCGGCTGCAATCTGGGACTTCGTGTTAGTTTCATTCATAGTCGAAACCCCTCATAGAGTTCTGGTGATGAGACCAAAATATCGTGATGGACCAAGGGCGTGGAACGCGGGAAGCCATGCCATGCTCGCTAACCGGCTCAGCATTCCCGTGTCGTCAATCACAGGACGTAATGGCACGCTGCTCGATTGTCGCGCCACGGTCGGAAACTACTCGTGTCCCAACCGCATCAGTGTTGGAACAAGCCGTGGCGAGTGTGCTGCGCAACACTTTGTGAGGCCGGCGAGTCTGGCATTTGTCAGTGTATATATCGGCGTCCGCTCGCTCTGGCCGACCTTCCGGAATTCGCTGGCTGATGCCTGATCAGGCAAGCGTGGCGTCAAGTGAGTACTTTCCGATGCTGCCCGGCGGCGGGAGTTTCCACGTAAGATGACTTGCTCACGAACGATCCGAGCTGAGTTCGAGAGAACACGGGTGTCCAATTTCACTACCGATGGTGAGGCGCTCTCATCGTCCGCACAGCCGCCGATAAATAGTGAGACGCGCAATTAATGGATCGGCGTGAGCCCGCCAGTACGACCAGGAGTCAAAGCAATGGCAAAAGCAATCGGAATTGATCTCGGCACAACGAACTCTTGCGTTGCGGTCATGGACGGAAAGCAGCCCAGGATAATCGAGAATGCCGAGGGAGCGCGAACAACCCCCTCAATCGTGGCATTCACCGACGCCGATGGTGTTCTGGTCGGTCAATCCGCAAAGCGCCAGGCAATAACAAATCCAGAAAATACCGTCTTCGCCATAAAGCGCTTGATTGGTCGGCGAAATGACGACCCGCTGACTACAAAAGACAAAGGCATGGTGCCTTACAAAATTGTCTCGGGTGACAACAAGGACGCCTGGGTCGAGATTCGCGGCAAAAAGCATAGTCCCAGTCAGATCAGTGCGTTCATTCTTCAGAAGATGAAAGAGACCGCTGAGGCGAACCTTGGAGAAAAGGTCACGGAGGCAGTGATAACCGTTCCGGCCTACTTCAATGACGCACAGCGGCAGGCGACTAAGGATGCGGGTCGTATTGCTGGCCTTGACGTGCTTCGAATAATCAACGAACCGACGGCCGCAGCCTTAGCCTACGGTATGGACAAGAAAGCGAGTGGCAAGATCGCGGTCTACGATCTTGGCGGTGGGACGTTTGACGTGTCAATTCTTGAGGTCGGAGATGGGGTTTTTGAAGTTAAGTCAACAAACGGCGATACCTTTTTGGGTGGCGAAGACTTTGACATGCGCATCATCGATTACCTGTGCGAAGAGTTCCGCAAAGAGAGCGGGATTGATCTGCGCAAGGATCGGCTTGCTCTGCAAAGACTGAAGGATGCTGCCGAAAAGGCAAAGATCGAGCTTTCGTCAACGTCCCAAACCGACGTGAATCTGCCTTTCATCACGGCCGATCAAAGTGGACCGAAGCATCTCAATATAAAGCTCACCCGAGCCAAGCTCGAGGCTTTGGTCGACGAACTGATCCAGAAGACTGTCGCGCCATGCGAAGCCGCGCTCAAGGATGCCGGTTTGACTCCGGCGGATATCGATGAGGTTATCCTTGTCGGCGGTCAGACGCGAATGCCCAAAGTGCAGCAAACCGTCAAAGACCTGTTCGGACGCGAACCGAACAGGGGGGTTAATCCAGATGAGGTGGTTGCAATCGGTGCGGCCATTCAGGCAGGCGTGCTCAAAGGCGAGGTCAAGGATGTGCTTCTGCTGGACGTCACGCCGCTGTCTCTAGGTCTAGAGACGTTGGGTGGGGTCATGACAAAACTGATTGATCGCAACACCACAATCCCGACCAAGCGTAGTCAGACCTTCTCGACAGCAGAGGACGGTCAGACTGCCGTGACTGTCCGGGTATTCCAGGGCGAGCGGGAGATGGCGGCTGACAACAAGCTATTGGGCCAATTCAACCTGGCCGGAATTGCGTCCGCATCGCGTGGTCAACCCCAAATCGATGTCACCTTTGACATTGACGCCAATGGTATTGTTGACGTGTCGGCTAAGGACAAGACGACCGGGAAGGAGCAGGCTATCAAGATCCAAGCATCCGGTGGTCTTGCCGAAAGTGAAATCAAGCGAATGATCAAAGAGGCAGAGACGAACGCCGCAGACGATCAACGCCGAAAGCACCTTGTCGAAGCGCGGAATGAAGCAGATGCTGCGGTCCATGATGCGGACAAAGCAATCAAGAGCGCCAGCGTCGATGGAGTAACGGCCGGACTTGGAACAGTCGAGACCGCCGTCGCTGATCTGCGGAAAGCCGTGCAAGCAGAAGACGTTTCTGCGATGCGCTTGGCAACTCAGGCGACAATTCAAGCCATCCAAAAGCTGAAGGTCGCTCCCAAAGTGCCGGCAAGCAACCAAGGCGGGAAGGATCCCGCAAGCAATGCGAATGTCGTTGACGCTGAATTTGAGGAAGCGGATGGCAGGAGCCATCCTGCGACTTGAGCCAATGTGTCGACTTGCTGCAGACGATTGTTCGTGAGGCCCGACGATGAGTAACGGCGACACCAAGTCGAACGGATGGGATACCCCGGCTGCGGTGGAGGGCAGCGTCGTAGCTAGCGCCGCAGATTCGGCGGACGTTGACGTCATCTCTGTATTGGAACGCGAGAACGAGCAACTCCGGGATGCGGCACTTCGCGCTGCGGCGGAGGCAGAAAACACTCGTCGACGCGGCGAGCGCGCAGCCAAGGATGCGAGTCAATACTCCATATCTTCCTTCGCCCGCGAGTTGTTGGCGGTATCGGACAATCTTCGGCGGGCAATCGAGGTGGCGGACGATGCGCCGATCAGCCGGACGCGTAACGATGCTCTCGGCGACGGTGTTCGCGCAACCGAGCGTATGCTGGCGTCGGTGCTCAGCAAGTTTGGTGTGGCCAAGATCAATGCCATCGGAAGTTTATTCGATCCCAATTTCCATGATGCGGTGATGGTGACTGAAGACAGCGACCTGCCGGCCGGCACAGTGGTGCAAGTTTTGGAGGATGGGTACACAATTCACGATCGCCTGCTTCGCCCTGCACGGGTCGTCTTGGCCGCAGCAAAACGTACGCTCCATCCAGGAGGGGGAATGGATGCCGACCGATCCCTATGAGATCCTGGAAACTAAGAAGACGGCGACGTCTGAAGAGCTGCAGAAATCCTATCGGCGGCTGGCAAAAAAACTGCACCCGGACCTGAACCCCGGCAACAAGCAATCCGAAGCGAAGTTCAAAGAAGTCACGGCAGCTTACGACCTTTTAGGCGACGAGGAGAAGCGGGCCAAATTCGATCGCGGAGAGATCGACGCGTCCGGCGTGACGCGTCCACGGGAGCGCTACTATCGGGATTTTGCCGATGCAAACGAATCCACGCACCCCTATCGAAGAAACGACGGATTTGCCGATCTCAATGGTCATGGCAATGACGAAGATCTATTCGCGGAGATGTTCCAACGAGCGACGTCAGGCCGACGGAGCTCGCGCGGAGCAGATGTGCGATATCAACTCGAACTGGATTTCCTGGACGCGGTCAACGGCGGCAAACGGCTACTCACGCTTGCGGATGGATCAACCGTCGATGTGATGATTCCTGCCGGCACGCAAAACGGACAAACCTTACGGCTCCGAGCCAAGGGCCTGAGCCCCGCAGGGGGTGGTTCACGTGGAGATGCATTGGTCCAAGTCCACGTTCGCCCTCATCCTTTGTTCACCCTCAGCGGCAACGATCTTCACGTCACCCTACCCATCTCACTTATCGAGGCTGTGCAAGGGGGCAAGGTGAACGTGCCAACGACAACCGCACTCGTCGTCATGACCATACCCAAAGGTTCGAACAGTGGCGCCGTCCTCCGCTTGAAGGGCAAAGGTGCCCCATCCGCAAACGGCCAAAAGGGCGACATATACGTCACCCTACAAATCATGTTGCCCGATTTGCCGGATGCTGCGCTCGAGAAGTTCATCGCTGACTGGCAACCCGCCATGCCGTATCATCCGAGAAAAGGGTTCGATGGCCAATGATATCCTCCGAAGAATTCGTCATGCGCGCTCGAATTAACGACATGGCACTGACAACATGGATCGAAGCGGGCTGGTTGCTGCCGAGCGGTCACGAGAGAGCAAGAGAATTCAGCGAGATTGATCTCGCACGGGCCATGTTTATCCGGGATCTCAGCCAAGACATTGGCTTGAATGAAGATGGGATATCCGTCACACTTGATCTTGTCGATCAGATCCACGGAATTCGGCACGGCATGCGAGAGTTGCTGGACGCTATTCGTGTTCAACCCGCCGATACTCAGGTCGCTATCTTTTCTGCTGTCGATAAGGCAAGAGGGCGTGGATGAAACAACGGGCTGCGGCCCGATAAGTCCCGCCGTTAGAATTTCACGCAAAATCTCTCGATCTCCGGAGATCAACGCGGTTCAAGGCACCAACACGGCGGCGCCGTTGAACTGGCCGGCACGGAGGTCTGCGAGAGCAAGGTTTGCGTCCTTGAGCGGGTAGCTCTTAGTCGTGGTAATGATGCCGATTTTCGGCGCAAGGGCAAGGAAGTCTATCCCATCCTTGCGCGTGAGATTGGCGACCGACAATAGCTGACGCTCTTCCCATAGGATGTCATAGGGAAAGCGCGGGATGTCACTCATATGGATACCAGCACAAACGACCCGACCTCCTTTACGAACGGCTCGAAGTGCCACAGGAACAAGAGCTCCATCCGGCGCGAAGATGATGGCTGCATCGAGAGCCACGGGCGGCATCGTGCATGCCCCCCCGGCCCACTCCGCCCCTAGGCTTCTAGCAAATCGCTGGGTGTCAACGTCGTCCGGGCGTGTGAATGCATATACCGAGCGACCTTGCCAACGTGCGATCTGAGCGACGATATGAGCTGCAGCGCCGAAGCCATACAGCCCGATTCTTTTTCCTTCACCGGCAATCACCAGTGATCGCCAACCGATCAATCCAGCGCATAGAAGGGGAGCAAGCTCCACGTCGGTGCCGGTTTCGCCGAGCGGTACTCTGATCTGGTCCGGCCCAGGCTCACGATCAGGGAATTCCGACCATGAGAGCGGACTTTTCAGCTTGTTCAGCACCATCGCATGCACGGCGGTCTCCAACGCTGGGAATTCTGGATTTGAGATGTTGCAACACAGGTGGCAACAGTTCAGAATAATAGGTGACCCGGCTTCTTCCGAAAAAAGGTAACCGTGATCTCCGCAACTACCGCAGTGCCGCAGACTTCACCGGTTTCACCATCGAGACCGGTTGGTACGTCGACAGCACAAACTCGTGTTTTCCGTTCTCTCAGTGAATCAATCGCCACGCCCGCGTTGCATGATGAGCTGCAGAACCAGACAATGCCGAAGGTGACCCTAGCAGGGCGAGGCGAACAGGCCAACCTGCAGCTTGGAGGTGACGCGCGGCCACGAAGCCGTCGCCACCATCGTTGCCTAGCCCGCACAACGCCACGATTGATTGTCTTGGCCAGCGTCGCTGCACAGCGTTAGCGACCGCGGTGCCCGCGGCCTCCATCAGGTCAATACCGCATTTCCCCATTGCAATGCTTGCGTGGTCCGTAATGCTCATCTCTGACGGGGTGAGAAGTGCGCTATTATTTGGGCAGAACGCGCTCGCCATCTTGCTGCTCTCAGTGTTGCAGGGCGACAATGCTCCCATAACCGTGCACGGCCAATCATCCCGAACAGCATCGCAACGGGTCGTCGGAATGGCGAAGACACGAGTCACCGGTTGCCCGCTGCGGCCGTGCTTCGAGGCCTTGTCAACAAAAGCGCACGGGAACGCATCCAAGGCGAGTATCGGAAAATACTCACAAGTCATCGAAGATGAAAAAATACCGTGTCGGAGCCGAGCGAAGGTTATGGTTTTGGCATGGGCATCAGCATTTTCCCGGAGACGCCATGAGTCATTTCCGAGTCTAACTTTCCGTTGCCCGACGAAGCACAGCTGCCACGTGAATCAACCCGCAACCCGAGTGGAGTTCCCATGACGGATTAAACGTTGAAGCAAAGCGTACTAGACGAACTCAATCGGGAGCCGAGCATCAAGGCTGCTCCTATCGCCGTAAATGCCCGAGATGGTGTGGTCACACTGACCGGTCATATCGACAGTTGTGCCGAGAAGTGGGCGGCGGAACGCGTATCAGGCGTCAAGGCGGTCGCCGAGGAGCTGGAAGTTCGCTCTCCCTTTAGTGTCGGACGCGGAGACGATGGCATTGCTAGGTGCGCAGTTCAAATGCTGTCATGGGACGTGTCCGTGCTGAAAGATAGTGTGCAAGTCAAGGTCGAGAAGGGGTGGGTCACCCTCACTGGTGACGTCAACTGGTTCTACCAAAAGCACAATGCCGAGGCCGATATTCGCAAACTCCATGGAGTTGTCGGAGTGAGCAATGAGATCGTGATCAAGCCGAGCGTTCACCCTTCCGACGTGAGCGGCAAGATTGAAACAGCGTTCGGTCGAAATGCGCAGATTGAAGCAAAAAGCATAACCGTAACAACGGACGGCGGCAAGGTAACTCTCAAGGATAACGTCGATAGTTTCCATGAGAGAAATTTGGCGGCCAACACCGCTTGGTCTGCTCCGGGCGTGACGATGGTCGAGAACTTGGTAACCGTCAACTGCCGTTGATCCATCAGCCAGGGCGATCGCTTGAGAAAGCAGGTTGCGAAATTGACAAAGGAGCTGGAATTGCATCTCGTTACGCGCTGCAGGCAACTCTTCGATTCATTGGTTCCACAACGATATCGGCGTTGCATGGCGGAATGGCCGCGACAGGGTAATCAAATCTGGCGTTGACACTCGTTAACCGACAAGCTGTTTGCGAAGCGCCTGCAATTCGCGACGGCGTTCGGCGTTTGCCCTAGGGTACGCCATGTCCAATCCATCCAGGGAGTTGATCACAATTTTGGAAACGATCAACCGGGCTGTTTCCTTATCGTCGGCCGGCACAATGTACCAGGGCGCGTCCTCTCGGCTGGTCGCACTCAAACACTGTCCATACGCAAGTGCATATTCCTTCCAGAATTTTCGCTCCTCAACATCAGCCGCGCTGAACTTCCAATTCTTGTCAGGCTCATCGATTCGCGCCAAAAGGCGCTTCTTCTGTTCGTCTCTTGAGATATGAAGAAAAAACTTGATGACACGTGTTCCATTGCTGTGAAGATGTCGCTCCAGATGGACGATCGAACGGTATCGATCATGCCAAACCTTCTTCCCTTTGAGATGGGCGTCAGGCAAGCCTTCCCCAGATAGAATCTCTGGGTGCACGCGCGCGATCAGCACCTCTTCATAATACGAGCGATTAAATATGCCGATCCGGCCGCGCTCCGGCAGATCCCGTGTCGTGCGCCACAGGAAATCGTGTTGGAGCTCGGCAGCACTTGGATGTTTGAAGCTGGTGACTTGGCAGCCCTGAGCATTTACACCGGACATGACGTGCTTGATGACACCATCCTTGCCAGACGTGTCCATGCCTTGGAAAATCAGGAGAACGGCATAGCAGTTCGACGCGTAGAGGAGTTGCTGCAGCGCCCCCAATTGCACAATATGTTCAGCTGCTAGCTCTGCGAGTCGTTTCGGGGACGCGTCTGACGGGTTCACTTTGGTTGGCCATTTTCGAAGATCGACGTCGGAGTTGTGGGAAACGCGGTAGTCGTCGGAATTGATTTTCATGTTCACACTCAATACGCGCGCGCTGTGCAAGCGATCCATCCCGCCCTTATAGTTTACGGTGTCATCACTTCGGGACCGTCGCGACGCTCAACGCGTTGGCTTCGCAACCACTCAGGCGGCTTTGGCATCCCTCGGCGGCGGCAGCCCAATGACGCTGGGCGCGCCGATCAGTGCGGCCTCAACAGCTTGGTCGGCGCGTTCAAGCCAGATGAACTCAAGCCGTTTGCGAACATCTTCGGAAATGTCATCGAAATCGCGGCGGTTACGGGCGGGTAATAGAACGCGCGTGATGCCGGCACGGGCCGCTGCGGCAACTTTCTCCTTAATGCCGCCCACGGGCAGCACCAAACCGCGCAAACTGATTTCACCCGTCATAGCGGTGTCGCCGCGCACCGTGCGTGCCGTAAGCAACGAGACCAGTGCCGTAAACATGGCAACGCCAGCGCTCGGCCCGTCTTTTGGTGTGGCGCCGGCCGGAACGTGGATGTGGATATCACTCTTTTCATACAGTTGACCATCGATGCCGAGTGCCTCAGAGCGGCTCTTGACCAAACTGAGGGCTGCCTGCGCACTCTCGCGCATCACGTCGCCGAGCTGCCCTGTGAGGATCAATCGGCCGCTCCCGGGCGAACGCGTCGCCTCGATAAAAAGAATGTCGCCGCCAGAGGGCGTCCACGCAAGGCCGGTCGCCACACCTGGTACGCTTGTGCGCAAGGCAACTTCGCTCTCAAAACGCGGCGGACCCAAAATCTGCGCGAGGTCGTCGGCCGCAACGCGCAATTTATCCGTGGCACCGTCTGCAACCCGCACAGCCGCATGGCGCAGCGTTTTGCCGATCTCGCGCTCAAGATTGCGAACGCCCGCTTCGCGTGTGTAGTCGTGGATGATGGTGCTGAGTGCCGCGTCCTCGATCTCGACCATGTCGGGCGTCAAGCCATTGGCCCCGAATTGGCGTGGCACGAGGTAGCGCTTGGCAATTTCCAGCTTTTCTTCCTCGGTATAGCTAGAGAGTTCGATCACTTCCATGCGGTCGCGCAAAGGTCCCGACACTGTCTCCATTTGATTGGCGGTGGCGATGAACACGACACGGCTCAGGTCGAACGGCACTGCCAGGTAGTTGTCCCTGAACGTATTGTTCTGTTCGGGATCGAGCACTTCGAGAAGTGCCGCCCCGGGATCGCCGTGCATACCGGCACCGAGCTTGTCGATTTCGTCAATCAGCATCACGCAATTGCGTGTACCAGCCTTTTGGATCGCTTGAATGATATTGCCCGGCAGCGCCCCGATGTAGGTACGCCGATGCCCGCGAATCTCAGCTTCATCATGCACACCGCCCAAACTGACGCGGACGAATTTGCGGTTCATAGCCCGAGCGATCGACTGACCGAGCGACGTCTTGCCGACGCCGGGTGGGCCAACGAAGCAGAGGATTGGGGCTTTGCCATTCGGAGCAAGCTTGCGCACGGCCAGGTACTCGACGATGCGTCGCTTGATCTTGAGAAGACCGTAATGGTCGACGTCCAAAACGCGCCGCGCCTCGTTCAAATCGATCGGAACTTCCTCGGGGAGAGCCCATGGAAGCTCCGTCAACCGGTCAAGGTAAGCGCGGATCATGCCGTGCTCCGGGGACGCTTCTGGCATCCGTTCAAGCCGCCGCAATTCCTTCCGCGCCTTCTCCTCGACGTCAGCCGGCATGTTTGATTTCGAGATCGCTTCGCTGATGCCGGCGATGGCAGCACCCTGCCCGCCGTCCTCGCCGAGTTGGCGTTGGATGGCCGCCATTTGCTCGCGAAGGATGATTTCGCTCTGACGCTGATCGAGCGATGCTTTCGTTTGCCGGCCGATTTCCTGCGTGATGCGCAGCACCTCGATGCGCTGTGCCAACAGCCGCGTGACCTTGTCCATGCGCGCGGAAATATCGATTGTCTCGAGAAGGTCTTGTTTTTCCTCGGGCTTCACATCCAGGTGCGACGCCGCTAGGTCAGCCAACGCCGACGCGGATGTCATGGCCTGCACCATCCCAATCAGTTCCGTTGGTGCCTGCGGCATGAGCTCCAGCGCCTCACCGGCAAGCTGCTTCAGATACACGAAGCGCGCTTCGATCTCGGGCGATTGCAGTTCAGATTCATCAATCTGTCGGACGCGCGCCAGTAGATACGACTCATTCTCCTCGAACGCTATGACCTGAAATCGTTTCGATCCCTGACAGACGAGATGATGCATGCCGTCCGGGGTCGTCACCAAACGCAAAATGTTCGCCGTTGTCCCCATGGTGTGCAGATCGGCCCCGACGGGGTCGGCGGTCTGATCGTCGCGCTGCATAATGATCCCGACTGGTCTCCCATTGCGGACGGCGTGCTGGACGGCTGCCATGGACCCTTCGCGGCCGACCGTGACAGGCACAACCATGCCCGGAAACAGGACCATGCCACGGACCGGCAGGATGATCAGCGGATCGGATGCGAGAACCGGCGCCGCCGCCGCATGTTGCTGCGTCGGGAGCGTGTGACCAACCGTTGAATCTGAATTTTCAATTTTATCGGTCATGTAAAGTTTCCACTACTAATGGTTCTTGGTCAGGGTCACGATCAGACACCCGTTGGCCGTTGCGCTTTGCACGTCTGCGTACTGACCTGCTGGCAGTGGAACGCGACGCGCGAAACGGCCGTGCGGCAGCTCAAGACGATGGATGATGGCATCATGCAAGGTCTCCGGCAGCGTTCGTTCCCCGCCAACAAGCAGCGTATTGCCGTCGATCTGCGCACCAATAGTTTTTGGATCGACGCCGGGCAGGGCGACGAAGATGTAGACATGGTCACTGGTCTCGATCACGTCGACCGGTGGCTCCCAAACGGCAGCGTGGCTCTGCTGCCAGGCAACATGAAAAAATTGATGCTGCAGCCGCTCCGAGCGCGCTAGCAGCGCGCATGCTTCCGGCCACATCCACCCGTTCGTGTTCGGTCGTGACATTCGAGGCATCCTTGATCGTTCCCTGCACCAACATCAACGCGTTCCAGCGCCTCAAGCGCGCAATCCGAGCGCGGGGCAGCGCGTGCGGTTGACGGCCCCAGGTCTCATTTATCCCGATAATACCCACATGTTGTCGCCCGACCGTAGGTTCGGAAACTACTCAGGATTGCCGCGACAGAAGATCAATTAAACTGATACCGATTTTGTAGAGCACGCGCGCATCGGCGAGGTTCTCAAACGTCAAACGGGACGAAAAGATAATTAGGTATTTTCCGACCCTTGCCGGGTGGAGCTAATGTTCCTAGCTACAATCAACATCGGCTGAGCTCAAAATCTCAAGCTAAAACGCGCTGCCCGTCCAGCAATCTCGCGCTTCTGGGTGGGTTTACTCAAAGCGAGACACCATAACCTAAGGACATGCAAATGACCGACAAACCATTGAAGCAGAGCGTTCTCAATGAACTCGCCTGGGAGCCAAGCGTCAACGCCGCGCATATCGGTGTGACAGCTCATGATGGCGTGGTAACGCTCACCGGGCACGTTGCTACCTTCCCTGAGAAGTGGGCTGCTGAGCGTGCCGCGTCGCGCGTGTCCGGAGTGAAAGCGCTCGCGGAAGAGATCGAAGTTCACTACTATGACGATACAAGAATTACGGACGAAGAAATCGGCAAGCGGGCGCTTCAACAGCTTTCTTGGGACGTCTCGGTCCCTGATGACAAGCTGAAGGTCAAGGTCGAAAAAGGCTTCGTAACGCTCACGGGCAATGTCGACTGGTTCTATCAGAAGCATAACGCCGAAGCCAACGTCCGTAGGCTCGCGGGCGTTATCGGGGTCACGAACAACATTGTGATCAAACCGGCTGTCGTCGCCTCGGATGTCCGCAATAAGATTGTCGCAGCGTTCGGACGCAATGCCGAGATCGACGCCAACGATGTTGTTGTCACGGCTGACGGTGGCAAGGTCACCTTGAAGGGCGATGTTGACAGCTACTCGGAGCGTTGGCTTGCTCAATCTACGGCTTGGTCCGCGCCGGGTGTAACGCAGGTTGAGAACCTGCTCACAGTGAATTGAAGCCCCAGAAAGACGACCCGAGTTCACTCGGGTCGTCTCAGTCTACTCAATTGGCCTCGTTGGTGCATCTCAGCCGTCCAAAAAGGTTGATCGCCAAATACAGATGCGCACTGCGTGAACATGAATGCGGGAGCCGGATCGAGCCGCAACTGTTGCATTTTGCGTGAGATCAAACCATGAAGGTTGTCGCAGAAATTTCGTTCGAAGGTCTGGAGCATTCTAACGCTCTCGCGGCTCTTATCGACGAGGATGCGGACAAACTCTGCGCGCATCAGAAACGCATAAGCTCGCTCCGTGTCGTGGTGTCACGACCCCAACACCGTCACCACAAGGGAGACGTGTATCAGGTGCACATACATGCGACGGCACCTGATGTACCAGACGTCATCGTCACCCGCGAACTATCCGTAACAGTCGCGGATGACAATGTTTACGCCGCGTTCGGCGACGCATCTAGGACAGTGAACCAACAGCTTCAGGTGTAGTTGGCAAAAGGCACGGCTAACACTCTTGTATTGCATCGAAGGGCCCTGGACGACTTTAATCGGATCCAGGCTTCCGGATTTGTTGTCCTGACAATTTTGAAAGTAACCTCTCAATGCCCGGCATCGCTGGCAGCTTTGAACGCCTCGCAGACGCGCCACGTATGCCAGCACTCTTTGTGGGGCACGGTTCGCCTATGAATGCAATCGAAGACAACGATTATAGTCGGTCTTGGCGGCGTATGGGAGCGGCGCTTCCACCTCCCGCCGCCATCCTATGCATCTCGGCTCACTGGCTGACCGCTGGGACGAGTAAGGTGAATGTACTCGAGCATCCCCGCACGATTCACGACTTCAGCGGGTTCCCGTCGGAACTCTATGCCCAGAACTATCCGGCACCTGGAGCGCCAAACGTCGCTCGCGCAACCGCTGATTTGGTGGATATTCATGCGATCGAGCCCGACCTTGAATGGGGGTTGGATCATGGGGCCTGGAGCTTTCTACTGCACATGTATCCCGGGGCGAACATTCCTGTATTTCAGTTGTCTCTGGACTACAGCAAATCTCTTCGATCGCATTTCGACCTGGCCAAGCAGCTCAAACGTATGCGCGACAAAGGTGTGTTGATCATCGGGAGCGGCAACTTGGTGCACAATCTCGGCACGATGACGTCGAACGCGAAGCCGTTCGAATGGGCCCTGGAATTCGACGACTTGATCGCAATGGCTGTTTTAAATCGGAACTACGAGGCGCTCGTTGAGGTGCAGTCACTTGAACCTCTAACCCGGCTTGCGCATCCAACGCTCGAACATTTCCTTCCGGTGCTCTATACGGTAGGAGTCGCCGACGAAAAGGATGAACTCACCTTTTTCAATGAGGCGTTCGAACTCGGTTCCATCTCAATGCGTTCGTTCATCTTGAAGTGAGAATACTGCGCGTCGGTGCCATGCAAACGAAACAGAGGACTCAATCCAACTTCGCCTTATCGCTTTAGACAAGTTTACCGAATGCTGCGCGCATGACCGCGGTGATGGCCATCACGAGCGCACCCCATACTGTTACACCCAATGCACCACTGACAAAGACGGATCCGCCTACTTTCGCCGCCAGCCCGCCCAGCAATAACAGGAAGAACAGCGTCGTGGCCGGCATCAGGTAAACCAAGCTCGTCTCCGGCGACGCCGAAGCTGCCCGCGGGTGGCCAAAGCGGCTTGTATCGGACGCGCGCGTAGAACCTCAGTGATCCCAAGTTCATCACGCGCCATCAACGGATCGGCAACTTGTGCTGCCAACGTCGGTTCGAGCCCGCGGGCAACGTAGATTGCAGCAAGCTCCCTATGCTCACCGATGTTGTCTGTCTTGAGTTTTTCGCGCGTGAGGCCCAGATCGACCGCTTCCGTGTCCGCTGTCCCGCAGCCATCGACACGCTACCGGCGACCGGGACTGCTTGGCAGAGACATCCAACCGCTTCATTTGGCTCGTTGCTGGCCTCGAAAATCGCAGCCAGGTCGCTCTCGCCCGCAGCACGCACAGCTGTTTCGAGGTTGCCATATATTTCTGCCGCCATGGCCAGCGATGCAGGAAAGCGTGAAAACTCAACCATTGCGGAAGCCCAGGGGATTGGATCGGAAACGACGTCAACATGTGCTCTGTCGCGATCAATATGCGACTTTCGGAGACCCTGGTGACAAATCCCCGCCACGATTCATCTTTCAGTCGTACGTGCACATCATGGATTTGCGTTGCGGCCAATATGGCTGAATTGAGCGCGGCTGTTCTGGTAGCAAGCTCCAACCGCGGCTCGCGCCGCAGAACGGCCGCTTCCGCACGGCTTTCGCGACGACGTGTGGCCGCGACTCGCTCGCCGCGACCCATCCGGCCCCAACGACCGCGGCGATAGGACCAACCGCCTCGACCCAGGCGGCCGTTACAATCCGCACAATCCGCAAAGTTGGAGGTCTTGCATCGTCCAACGCTCTCTGGTGGCGCTCTTACGCAAGGTACATGTTGGCACCGACAAGCTTTTGCCGGCACTGAGCAAGCGTGGGATAGTCCGTGTAGCCATGAGCACCGCCGCCATAGAGCGTCTTCTGCTCCATCAGCGCGTTCAAGGGAGCATCCTGTGATAGCCGCGACACCAAATCCGGATTGGCAATGAAGAGACGCCCGAAAGAGACTAAGTCTGCCCGATCGCTTGCTACTGCGTTGATCGCCATCTGGCGGTTGTAGCCGTTGTTCACCATCCAGTTGCCATCAAACCTGTCCCGCAGTGCACCGTAGTCGAATACGAAATTGTCTCGCGCCCCGCCCGTTTCGCCTTCCACGGCGTGCACGTAAGCCAAACCAAGCGGGTTGAGCGCTTCGACAACGTGATTGAAAAGCTGCTGCGGATTGCTGTCGTGCGAATCGCCGGCGGTCGAGACCGGGGAAATCCTGATACCCAAGCGGTGCGCGCCGATAGCCTTGGCGCAAGTCGCCGCAACCTCGACAAGCAATCGTGCGCGGTTTTGGATTGAGCCGCCGTAAGCGTCGGTGCGATGGTTGGTTCCATCCCGCAGGAACGCGTCCAATAAATAGCCGTGCGCACCGTGTAATTCAACGCCATCAAAGCCGGCCTCGATCGCACGCAGCGACGCTGAACGAAAGTCCTCAATGATGCCTGGAATTTCCTTGAGTTCGAGCGCACGCGGCATGGAAACATCGACAAAGCCTTCGCCCGCTACAAAGGTCTTAGCGTTTGCGCGCACGGCAGATGGGCCAACCGGCGCCACGCCTCCTTTCTGGAAGCAGGTATGTGAGATCCGGCCGGTGTGCCAGAGCTGGACAACAATGGTTCCGCCGTTTGCGTGCACCGCGTCCGTCACTCTCCTCCAACCAGCGACCTGTTCGTTGGTGTAGCAGCCCGGCGTGTCGGCATAGCCCTGTGCCTGGGCGGAGATCTGTGTTGCTTCTGCGATAATCAATCCAGCCGTGGCACGTTGCGCGTAGTATTCCTGCGCAAATGGCCCAGGAACGAGACCGGGGCCCGCGCGATTGCGGGTAAGCGGCGCCATAACGATCCGATTTGCGAGCTTCAAAGTGCCGACTTCGCAGGGCTCAAACAGGGCATGTGCGGTGCGGGTTTTGCGGGATCTCATCATTCGTGAAGCTCCATTTGGATCTTGGACCAGACGCCATCTTTGACGCTCAATACTGCGCGACTTCCTCGCAGCAATCGGCCCAGGCCGATTGCTTGGTTGGGGCCGGGAATGGGTTGGTGGCACCGGCGAACCAGAACACCGGATACGCACCAACCATTGAGAAGCAAGCATCGCCCAACTTGTCCCACCGTGGGGGACCCGGCAGACGTTCCTGATAAGCCCGGTTGGCGAGGTTACGATAGTCTCGGAATGTACTCAGAGCCCGCGAGGAGGGCGCAGGCATCCGCTCGGATGGCGCGCCGGCTCGGCGGCTGACGGGATCCATGTCCTACAACGTCGCCCGCGCTACGGGTCGATGCCAGGCGACCCATGGCAGTAGGCGGGCACTGCTGTGTGTTGAGCGTCCCTGAGGAACGCTATTTGACTGGACGGATACTTCGAGCGGCCAGCGCATGAGTAATTTCCGACCCTGGCGAAGTCACGGTGAAACGCCTTAGCTGTAATCAGGTTGGCTCAAAGGCCGTTTTCGCCAACGCGGCAATTGACGCAATGCGGCGTCCGTCTATTCCAACGCTCAAAATGATCTCGGCTGAAATCTCAGCAATCCAAAGGAACACAGATGCAAGAGCCCAATTCTGTCATCGCCGTTTTTGCCGATCATCAAGGCGCCCAAGCCGCGGTCAAGAAACTCGCCGCGGAGGGCATCGAGATCAAGCACCTCAGCGTCGTTGGCAAAGGTTATCATACCGATGAAAAGGTGACTGGATTTTACAATACTGGTGACCGCGTGAAGTTCTGGGGCAAGAACGGCGCATTCTGGGGTGGGCTCTGGGGTTGGTTCGTTGGGGGCGTATTCATCACCGCACCGGTCGTTGGTCCCGTTGTCGTGGTCGGTTTCCTTGCCGCCGCGGTAGTTTCGGCTATCGAGGGCGCCGTTGTCGTCGGCGGTCTAAGCGCGTTGAGCGCGGCGCTCTACAGCATCGGCATCCCAAAGAACAGTATCGTCGCCTACGAGACCGACTTGAAGGCCGACAGGTTTCTTGTTCTGGCCAAGGGCCCAACTGAAGAATTGGCACGCGCCAAGACGTTGCTGGCGACCTTCAATCCTTCGCGCATCGATCAGAGCGCATCGACCGTTGCCGCTTGACGGCACGATCAACTGCGCTGGTCGTTCGGTTACTGTGTACTATAACCTGAGAGTATGAGCAATGAAGGCGCTTGTTTATGTCGGACCGGGTCAGAAGGCGATTCAGGATCGCCCGAAGCCCGAAATTCAATCGCCGGGTGATGCGATCGTCGAAATGTTGAAGACGACGATCTGCGGCACGGATCTGCATATCCTCAAGGGCGATGTGGCGACCTGCACGCCAGGCCGCATCCTCGGGCACGAGGGAGTCGGCGTCATCGACTCCGTCGGGCCCGCGGTGACGACGTTTCGCAAAGGCGATCGCGTGCTGATTTCTTGTGTTTCGGCATGCGGGAAATGCAGCTATTGCCGTCGCGGCATGTACTCTCATTGCACGACGGGCGGTTGGATACTCGGCAACACCATTGACGGCACACAGGCCGACTATGTGCGCACACCGCACGCCGACACCAGCCTCTATCCGATTTCGCAAGGCGCGGACGAAGAAGCGCTCGTCATGTTGAGCGATATTTTGCCAACGGGGTTCGAGTGCGGTGTGCTCAATGGCAAAGTGGCGCCGGGCTCGACCGTCGCCATCGTCGGATCCGGCCCAATCGGGCTTGCGGCGCTGCTGACGGCCCAGTTCTATTCCCCGGCCGCCATAATCATGATCGACCTCGACGACAACCGGCTTGCCGTCGCCAAGCGCTTCGGCGCGACGTCAGTCGTCAACAGTGGTGACGGCAATGCGACGCAAAATATCATGAAGCTAACGCCAGGCGAGCACGGGGTCGACACGGCCATAGAGGCAGTCGGAGTGTCGGCGACATTTGAGCTGTGCCAGCAGATCATCGCGCCGGGCGGCACCATCGCCAATATCGGGGTGCACGGGGAAAAGGTGGACCTGCATCTCGAAACGCTGTGGGACCGCAACATCTCGATCACCACGCGCCTCGTTGACACGGCCAGCACGCCAATGCTCCTTGATATCGTGCGATCAAAAAAACTCGACCCGAAGCTCCTGATAACGCATCGCTTCAAGTTCGAGCAGATCCTTGAGGCCTACGAAACCTTCGCACACGCCGCCAATACGAAAGCGTTGAAGGTCATCATTTCAGCGTGATGCCGATGACGGCGAGGTTGCAGCAGGCCAGGGCGAAGCCAAACTGTCGGGAACGCCACCCAATCAAAATGGCCGGTCACGACCGTTCGCCCGAATGTATCGCGAGATTCGGCGGTGTCGTGAAGCCGGGCAAGATCAGGTCGCGCTCACAAGGGTTCAACATGAGCCCGGCGAGACCGTGACACGGCTGCCAACCAGGACGACGAGATGCGCAGGTAGGTCGTGGTCGGCAAACGAGCCGTCTCAATCGGATTCGACCTGCCACTGAGGCAACACCCCGCAGGAGTGCCTCCTCCACAGACGTTTGACGGGCCAATGCGCACCTCATGGAACTGAAAGTTAGGCGGAGCCATAATTGCAAATGACAATACCTCGTTCAGATGCTTTCGTGTTTTTCGGTGCGACAGGTGATCTTGCGTACAAGAAAATTTTTCCGGCATTGCAGGCTCTGATCCGGGCGGGCCAATTGGATGTGCCAATTATTGGGGTCGCGCGTGCAGGATGGTCGCTGGATCGATTGAAACACTGGGCACGCGACAGCGTTGAGAGTAATGGCAAGATTGATCGCGATGCTTTCGCCAAGCTCTCCGCGCAACTGAAGTACTGCGACGGTGACTACAATGATCCCACAACCTATACCCGGTTGAAACAAGCCCTCGGCGCCGCCACCCGGCCGCTACACTACATGGCGATCCCTCCGAGCATGTTCGGCCCGGTCGTTCAGGGCCTGGCGAACACCGGCTGCGCCACCGATGCGCGGATCGTGATTGAGAAGCCTTTCGGGCGTGATCTCGCGTCGGCTCGATCGTTGAACCACACGCTACACGAGGTTTTCCCTGAGTCCGCGATCTTCCGTATCGATCATTACCTCGGCAAGGAAGCAGTACAAAACCTCCTATATTTCCGCTTTGCCAACACGTTTCTCGAGCCCATCTGGAATCGAATCTACGTCGCCAGCGTCCAGATCACTATGGCCGAGACCTTCGGTGTGGAAGGGCGCGGAAATTTCTATGAAGAAGTCGGTGCCATCCGCGACGTCATGCAGAACCATCTGCTGCAGGTCACCGCCCTGCTGGCCATGGACGCGCCGATCGGGCAGAATTCGACCGCGATGCGGGCGGAAAAGCTGCGCCTGTTGCGCGCCATGCGGCCACTGGATCCCAAACAGGTGGTGCGCGGTCAGTTCCATGGATACCGCAACGAAAAGGGTGTCGCGCCGCGTTCTGACGTCGAAACGTTTGCGGCTTTGCGCCTGCATATCGACACATGGCGCTGGGCCGGCGTGCCGTTCTATATCCGCGCCGGCAAATGCTTGCCGGTTTCCACGACCGAGGTCATTGTGGATCTGAAGTGCCCACCGCTTGCGATATTCGAGGAATGCACACCGCAGCGCTCCAACTATTTTCGCTTCCGATTGAGCCCGGACGTCGTGATTGCGGCGGGTGCGCTTGTTAAACAGCCGGGTGCTTTGATGCACGGTGAGGCCGTGGAACTCGTGATGCGCCACCAGCCGCAGCGCGACATCCTGCCCTACGAGCGATTGCTCGGCGATGCACTTCGCGGCGAAACGGCACTGTTCACCAATGACGAATGTGTCGAGGCCGCATGGGCGGTGGTTGAGCCGGCACTCTTGGATCGCGAACCCGTACTCGACTACGCGCCCGGCAGTTGGGGACCTTCGGCCGCCGCGGACATCGTCACTGGCGACGCTCGCTGGCATGACCCAAAGCCCGAGGAGGCGCGGCCATGCTGACGTCAGCCGAGGTCGTCTTCCTGCTTGATGTCGACAATACCTTGCTCGACAACGATCGCTTCGGTGTCGATCTCACAGCTCACCTCGATCACGAGTTCGGTGAAACCGAGCGTCTCCGATACTGGTCGATCTATGACGGGCGGCGCAGCCAGCTCGGTTACGCCGATTATCTCGGCGCGCTGCAGGTCTTCCGCTCTGGCAGCGACAATGTGCCGGCATTGCTGCAGATGTCGGCCTTCCTGCTCGACTATCCCTTTAGCCAACGGCTGTACCCACGTGCAATCGCCGTGATCGAGCATCTGCGCGCGATGGGCACAACGGTCATTCTCTCCGATGGCGACATCGTTTTCCAACCACGCAAGATCCAGCGCGCGGGACTGTGGAATGCGGTCGAGGCCCGCGTGCTGATCTATTTGCACAAGGAGCGCATGCTCGACGAGGTGCAGCTACGGTATCCGGCGAAGCACTACGTGATGGTTGACGACAAGCCGCAACTGCTGGCGGCCATGAAACACGTATTGGACGATCGGTTGACCACGGTTTTTGTCCAGCAGGGTCACTATGCTGCAGACGAACACCGCAACTGCACCAGCCCCGCGCCCGATGTAACCGTCGACCGGATCGGAGACCTGTGTGAGTACGCGATCGATCGGTTGCGCATATTCAAACCGTCACACACCCAGACTCCGACCACTGGCGACAAAGAGGCCCTATGACACAGAATCGACGCTTACAAGACTTGCACGATCTCGGGCAGAGCCTGTGGCTCGACAATATCTCCCGTGACATGCTCGATAACGGCACGTTGCAGCGCTATATCGACGAGTTTTCCATCACCGGCCTGACCTCAAACCCGAGCATATTCGATGCAGCGATTGGCGCGGGCCATGCCTACGACGCCGGCATTGCCAAGAAGACGCAGGCTGGCAAATCCGGTGAAGGCTTGTTCATGGAATTGGCGTTGGGAGACCTTCGTCTGGCTGCCGATCTATTCCGTCCGGTGTTCGACACAAGCCATCCCGTAGATTCGAGCCATCGCAGTGACGGCTGGGTCTCGATGGAAGTCTCGCCGCTGCTTGCCTACGATAGTACCGGCAGCATCGCGGCCGCCGCCCACATCCACCGGCAGGCTAATCGACCGAATTTGTTCGTGAAGATTCCCGGTACGCCTGAGGGTATCCCGGCGATTGAAGCGTCGATCTTCGCCGGGGTACCGATCAATGTCACACTGCTGTTCTCGTGCGAGCAGTATCTCGCCGCCGCCGAGGCCTATCTACGCGGCATCGAGCGGCGCATCGAAGCCTCGCTCGATCCCCACGTCGCGTCGGTCGCCTCTCTGTTCGTCAGCCGTTGGGACGTCGCGGTCAATGACGCCGTGCCGGCAGACCTCCGGAACACACTCGGCATCGCGATCAGCGGGCGGACGTACCGCGCCTATCGCGAGCTGCTGGATTCGACACGGTGGCGCAAGCTCGCCTGCGCGGGTGCCCAACCGCAACGGCTGCTCTGGGCCAGTACCGGCACAAAGGATCCCGACGCAATAGAGACACTGTATGTCGAAGCGCTGGCTGCGCCGAACACGATCAACACGATCCCTGAGAAGACGTTACGTGCCTTCGCGGAGCGTGGCACTCTCAAGGGCACGATGGCGGCAGATGGCGGGGAGGCCGAGACTCAGCTTGCGCGCTTTGCCAAGGCCGGGATCGATATCGATGCACTGGCGATCCGACTGCAACAGGAGGGCGCGCTCGCCTTTGTCAAGTCCTGGCAACACCTCCTGCAGGCGATTGCCGACAAGAGCGCCGCGCTGACGAGCGTGCCGTGAAGGGCCGTCAACGAGGCGTATCATGACCCGATACGAGCCGAAGCCAATGTCCACACCGTTGACTCTGCGCTCGCAGTGGCTCGCGCTGCAGCGCCATGCCGAGGAATTGCGGCCACGGCACCTGCGCGAGCTGTTCGCCGTCGACCCTGCACGTGGCAATCGCATGAATGCCGAAGCCGGCGGACTGTATCTCGACTATTCCAAACAGCGCGTCACTGGCGAGACGCTGCGCCTGCTGATGGACCTGGCCGGCGCCTGCGGTCTCGCCGAACGCATCGCAGCGATGTTTCGCGGCGACAAGATCAACACTACGGAGAACCGCGCGGTGTTGCACGTCGCGTTGCGCGCGCCGGCCGCCTCACGCATCGACCTTGATGGCAGGAATGTTGTGCTCGAAGTCCACGCGGTTCTCGATTCAATGACGACGTTCTGCAAACGCGTGCGCAGTGGTACCTGGACCGGTCACACCGGGCGACCAATCCGTAATATCGTCAATATCGGCATCGGCGGTTCCGATCTCGGCCCGGTCATGGCCTCCGAGGCGCTGCGCCACTACAGCCGCCGAGAGATGACGTT
This sequence comes from Hyphomicrobiaceae bacterium, assembly GCA_031429105.1. Lineage (GTDB taxonomy): Bacteria > Pseudomonadota > Alphaproteobacteria > Rhizobiales > Hyphomicrobiaceae > JAKFWF01. The sequence goes on from JANOYV010000079.1 coordinate 55,003, forward strand.
TCGGTTCGTCTCCAACGTCGACGGCACCGATTTTGTCGAGGCCACGCGGGATCTCGATCCAGCGGAGACGCTGTTCGTCGTCTGCTCGAAGACGTTCACAACCCTCGAAACACTGACCAATGCGCATGCCGCGCGCGATTGGTGCGTGCAGGCACTGGGTCACGAAGAAGCGATCGCCAAACACTTCGTCGCGGTATCGACCAACGCTGCCGGAGTGGCAGCATTCGGCATCGATCCGGCCAATATGTTCGGCTTCTGGGATTGGGTCGGCGGGCGATACTCGATGGGCTCGGCGGTGGGTTTGTCGACCATGCTCGCAATCGGCGCGGATAATTTTCGCACGATGCTCGCAGGATTTCGCGCGATGGACGAACACTTTCAATGCGCGCCGCCGGAACGCAACCTACCCACCCTGATGGGCCAGGCGATCTGGAACGCCAATTTTCTCGATGCTTCGACCGTGGCAGTGCTGCCTTATGAGCACTATCTCAAGCGATTTCCAGCCTATCTGCAGCAGTTGACGATGGAGAGTAACGGCAAGCATGTCACCCGCGACGGCGCGCACGTGGATTGCGCAACGGGGCCGATTTATTGGGGCGAACCGGGCACCAACGGGCAGCATGCGTTTTACCAATTGATCCATCAGGGCACGCAGCTCATTCCCAGTGACTTCATTGGGTTCTGCCAGGCGGTGAACCCGCTCGGCGATCAGCACGATCTGCTGATGGCGAACATGATCGCGCAGCGCCAAGCGTTGGCCTTCGGCAAGACCGCTGATGAAGCCTTCGACCAATGGGGCGTGGAGCTGGGGAAGGCTCTGGCTCAGCGCACCAGCGCTGAGATTGCCAGCGCGAGCGACTCCGCACTCGACCACGACAGCTCGACCAATGCGCTGATCCAGCGGTACCGCCAGCTGCGTTCGGCAGGCGCGTGAACACCAGACTCGAATGAGGCAGCGACAATGTCCGACGAACTCGATCACCACTGCATCAACACCATCCGCTTTCTGTCGGTCGACATGGTGCAGAAGGCCAACAGCGGGCATCCCGGCATGCCACTCGGTGCAGCACCCATGGCCTATGTGCTGTGGACGCGCCGGCTCAAGCACAATCCGCGCAATCCGCAATGGCCCGACCGAGATCGCTTCGTGCTCTCGGCCGGCCACGGCTCGGCGCTGCTCTATAGTCTGCTGCACCTGACCGGCTATGATCTGCTGCTGGACGACCTCAAGCAATTCCGCCAATGGGGCAGTAAGGTGCCGGGGCATCCCGAGCGCGGCCACACGCCGGGCGTGGAAGTCACAACCGGTCCGCTCGGTCAGGGTATGGCCAATGCGGTCGGTATGGCGATTGCTGAAGCTCAGCTGGCTGCACGCTATAACCGGCCGGGACACACGGTGATCGATCATCACACGTACGCCATCGTCAGCGACGGCGATCTGATGGAGGGCGTAGCGTCGGAAGCAGCGTCACTGGCAGGCCATCTCAATCTGGGCAAACTCACCTGCCTCTACGACGACAATTTAGTCACGCTCGCGGCCGGCACCGACATGACCTTCACGGAAAACCGCGCGCGGCGATTCGGGGCCTATGGCTGGCATACGGTCTCGGTTGCTGATGGCAATGATCTCGCGGCCATCGACGGCGCGCTCAACGCCGCGCGCGCAGAAACCGCCAGGCCGTCGCTGATCCTGGTGCGTACGCACATCGGCTTCGGTTCGCCCGAGCAGGACAGCTTCAAGTCGCACGGCTCACCTCTCGGCATCGATGGCGTGCGCAAGACCAAGCAGCAGCTCGGTTGGCCAGTTGAGCCGGACTTTCTGATACCGGCCGCGGCACAAGCGCATTTCCGTGGAGCAGTGCAACGTGGCGCGCATGACGAGGCGGCTTGGAACGAGCGCATGAGCGTCTACGCCAGGACGTTTCCGGATCTTGCCTGTGAGCTTCAATGCCGCCTGCGTCACGAATTGCCACCGGGCTGGGATGGGGACATTCCGGTTTTTCCCGCCGATGCCAAGGGACTCGCCACGCGCGAGGCGTCCGGCAAAGTGATGAACGCCATTGCGTTGACATTACCGGCGCTGATGGGCGGCTCTGCCGACCTCGACCCATCGACAAAAACTGCACTAAAGGGCTTGGGTGATTTCAATCCTTCGCCGTCCAAGACTGAAGACGAACAAGGTTCCGTCGGCGGTGGCTGGAGCCACGTCGGACGCAATCTGCACTTCGGCGTGCGCGAACATGCGATGGGCGCCATTGTCAACGGCCTCGCCGCGCACGGCGGATTCATTCCCTATGGCTCGACATTCCTGATCTTTTCCGACTACATGCGGCCGCCGATGCGGCTGGCCGCGTTGATGGGCCTGCACGTCGTACATGTCTTCACCCACGACAGCCTCGCGCTCGGCGAGGACGGCCCGACCCATCAGCCGGTCGAGCAATTGGCCAACCTGCGTGCGATCCCAAACCTGGTCCTGATCCGCCCTGCCGATGCCAATGAAACCGCCGTCGCGTGGCGTGTCGCGCTCGAGACTCGTGATCGCCCCGTCCTGCTGGTGTTGACCCGCCAGGACGTACCAACACTCGATCGCAGCCGCTACGCTCACGCCGATGGTTTGCGACGGGGTGCGTATGTGTTGAGCGATTCAGAAGGCGGAAAACCCGACTTGATCCTGCTCGCCAGTGGCTCCGAAGTCGGTCTGATCGTCGCGGCGGCTGAACGATTGCAAGGGCAGGGCATCGCAGTGCGCTGTGTCTCGATGCCGAGCTGGGAGTTGTTCGAGGCTTTGCCGCTCTCGGAACGCGATGTGGTGTTGCCGCCTTCGGTCGGCGCACGCCTCGCGGTGGAGTTGGGTGTCCGTCAAGGCTGGGACCGGTATATCGGCGCGCGCGGCGATGTGATCAGTGTCGAACGCTTCGGCGCTTCCGCGCCGGCCGATGTCCTGCTGCGCGAATACGGCTTCACTATTGAAAACGTGTGTGCACGCGCCAAGGCGCTTCTGACCAGTGGCCTCGAAAGGGAACCGCACCGATGACCGCCAACTTCAAAATTGACGACCACGTCGGATGGAATTCGGAATTTGGACATGCCAGCGGCCACATCATCAAAATTCACATCCGCGATACCGAATACAAGGGGCATCCGCGCCACTGCAGCGCGGACGACCCGCAATACGAAATTAAGAGCGACAAGACCGACCACATCGCCATGCATAAAGGCGAGGCGCTGCATAAAATGCCACGGAAGTAATCGCTCCCTACCCTACTCCGCCGGTCAAAAGTATCGATTGAACGAGTACACCTACTCCGGAGCATGGGCGTATGGCGCGTGCGGGAATGTCAGCACTCAGACGCCGTTCCGTGACCGAAGACACCGGGTATCAGGACCGGAAATACGCTTGCATCCTTGTTGTCGATGCCATCGAACGGAATGCCGCGATAGGGAGAAAAAGTGGCGAGCCCGATCCGGCCCAGTGCAGAAGATCATCGGAGACGGCGATCGCGATGCGCGGACCGCGGCGTGAAAACGCCGTGTACGTCATCACAAAATGCTGCAACGGCTCAACATAGGCAATACGCGGGTCCTCGCATCCGCCGCCGTTTTTATGCAATTCATACTCGGCTTCAGGCTCCAACGCGATGTCCATGCGCTCGATGCCGGTCGGATCGCCGGCGCGGTCGAACAGTACCCGGGCGACGCCGATGCCGGAATAATTGCCGGGACCCACCAGGCGAGGAAACAGATACAACTGCCCATCCTTGCCGCGAATGGCCGCAGGATTGAGCACGCCCTCCACTTCATTGGGGTCGCCCGGTTGCGGTTCCATGATCAAACCGATCCGCTTCAAACTGAAATCGTGCATCAGCTCTTCTCGCTTTCCAGACACGCGACAAAGGCTTCGATGACACGCTTAGTTTCATGCGGGTCTCGCACGGCGATGGAAAAGACACCCGCTTGTTTGGCCGGATAGTCATTGCCGCCCGGGAACAGCGCATCGCCGACGAAGATCATGTCTGGAATGGCGATGCCGAGCGTCTCCTGGAGCTTTCTGATGCCATATGCCTTGTCGATGCCGGGTTTCGTGATATCGATCGATGTCGAACCGCCTAGATGCGTCGAAAAACCGGGAAGCATGGGGTCCAAAATCCTTGAGATCGTCTTGCGCTTTGCGAAGTCGGCATCCCACGTCTTCTTTATTTCAAGCGGCGCTTCCTGGCCGAGCGCAGAAAACGTGATCTGGCTGCCGCGATCCTCGATCTGTTCGCCCCAGCGCTTTTCGGGTCTCAAGCCGGACGCCTCCAGGGCATTGTTCAGCGCATCGATGATTGTTTTCTTCTCGTCGGCGGTAAAATCGTCCGCATACAATTGCGTCCAGCCGGCGTCCCACCGATAGAACCGCGTCCCGCATGTGGGGAGGAGCGAAAGTCGCTTCAGGCGATCGTCGTTCGGTAGATGAGACAGCAGCTGCGTCTCGAACTGCGGCCACGCGCCGCCGGAGATCACTGCGACCTTGACGGCGTCGAGGAGGCGAATGAGAAGCGCCGCGATCTCGGCGTCGAGGGGTGATTTGCTTTCTGCAAGCGTGCCGTCGAGATCGAATATGACGAGCTTCTTCATGGCAGCACCGGCACTGCAATTTCCAGCAGCGTGACGGGACGCTCTGGACGAAAGAGGCACTCACCGACACTCGCGGGCAAAAGCATGACTGTGCCTCGTTCCATGCCGAAACCGGCACCCTCATGATCGACGCTGCCCGTACCCTCGAGGCAGATCAGCACCCGCGGCTCGCCGCCGGTGCCGACCGAAAATGGCACTTCGCCGTGAAGGCGCCACACTTGGAAATGCGGATCATCGAAGAGCCGCTCGCGCTTGCACGGCAGCGCAATTTCAGGGAGCGGCGAAATCGGGCGAACAGGACCCTGGTCAAGATCGATACACGCAAGAGCCTGTTTGACCTGCAATGGTCGCCGAAGACCGGTTTTGGGATCGATATGGTCCCAATCATAGAGGCGGTAGGTAACGTCACTGTTTTGCTGAACCTCGAATACTACGACGCCGTCGCCGAGACAATGAACGACCCCGGCATCGATCAGAATGGCTTGCCCACGCTCGGGCCGGAAGCTGGCAAGATTTGCTTCCACAGACTGCATCGATAATGTTGACAAGTCCTGGGGGCTCACTCCGGAATTCAAGCCTGCATAGATACGACTTCCTGGTTCCGCTTCCAGAACGACCCAGCCTTCCGTCTTGCCAGTTTCACCCTCTGGGATCAGTTCGAATTTACCGTCCGCAGGGTGGACTTGAACCGACAGCATTTTTTGCACGTCCAGAAATTTCAGGAGCACCGGAAATCGGCGGAACTTCAGAAGCCTCTGACCGAGCATGAGCTGCGGCGACTGCTCGATGAGTTGAGCAATCGTGCGGCCTCTCAGCGGGCCGTCGGCAACCCGACTGGGATGGTCGTCGCGATCGCTCAGCAACCAAGCTTCGCCAATCGGCCCTTCACCCGGTAACGAGGCTTTCAGCCAGTTCGACAGATTTCGCCCGCCCCAGAGGCGATATTGGAAAATCGGTGAGAAGCGAAGTGGGTAGAGCGCCGGTTCAACCATGACGTCCTAACCACTCTACCGGCGTCGTCAAATCGGCAAACAGGGCCTATCAGAGGCAGTGCCCGACCGAGCGTTAAAGCGCGCAAGGCGTCACCCACAGGAGCAGTCTCGACCCGCCTATTGCCACTTGCTAAATCTTAGTGGCGCACGGACTTTCTCGGGAGACTCGGAATCTACTCAGAACGGCTTTCATTGGGGCAAGTACTTGCTCCGTGGCTTCGATTTCGGCCGAGCGGCGGTAGGGGGCTTCGACATAGTCCAGTCCGCGACGGACATCTTGACCTCGCGTTCGGCACTGGCGCTGATCGGACAGGCGCTCCGGTAGCACACGCGCCACGGCATCGCACACGTTGACTGCGTCGCGAGCTGTGCTCGAGGCCCTCGTCGACGAGGGCCAGTTAATCAGCCTCTATCGCCCGCACGGTACGAGCAAGCAGTTCCATTCCGAGTTCGAGACCGCGCTGGACATCGAGCGTCTGCTCTCGGGCAAGTTCGCCACCAACGACCTCGTGCTCGCCTGCGCCGTGCTGACCTACAACATCCTGCGCTGCGGCCAAGCGCCGGCGCCTCAAGACCGTGATGCACGAAATGATGTATCTGGTGGCCCGCGTCGTCGAGAACGACCGTCGCCTAGACCCGAAATTCACCGCCCGCTGTCCGCCGCATCCCAGTTTCTCGGCCGGCTACAACCGGCTCTGTCCGTCCTGAAAGCTCCAACTCTGGGCGTGGAACGTCGGGGCTTGTCCGCGCTCCGCGAAGTGCGAAGCAGTGCGCGATTTCGGCGGCTCACGCCGCGCAACGATGCCAGAGCTCCGTTCGAACCGGCCCGATCACACCAGCTCCGAACTCACGGATTCACGAAGTCGATATCCAAAAATGGTCGGGAACGAATTGATGCTTAAGGCGTTGTGTGTTGACCGAAATATGATCGTCAAACTAGTCGGCAATATCGAAGATGTACAATGTTTCGGCGTAATAGCTACCCTGTTGAAAAATCGCATTTATCTTCAAGCAAGGAGCCGAAAATCGTGATAAATTCGGTCGAGAATCTCAATTGCGAGCGTGGCCTGACGGTCCGACAGCAGCAGATCATGGAGATGGTCGTCAATGGGCATCCCAGCAAAAATATAGCGGTAGACCTTGGGATCAGCCAACGCACCGTCGAGAACCATCGTGCCGCAATTATGAAGAGAACTGGCTCGACATCAATCCCGGCGTTAGTGCGTTTCTCCATCCTGGCCACCACCGCGTAGTGCCGTGGATGGGTCGTTTGCCGTAAGCGAGCCAACAGCCTGAGTAGTTTCCGAGGCTTCGTCGCACGGCATAGGATCAGCTAAGCACTGAAGTGGGTCCTAAGTGGATGGATAAAGATGAAGCGGATCGCACTCTTTCTGGTGACCAACATTGCAGTGCTGGTCGTCATCTCTGTTGTTGTGAACCTGCTCGGTCTCGGCCGAATCGCCGATGCCAAAGGATTGAACCTCGGCGCGCTGCTCGCGCTATCGGCGGTCATCGGCTTTACGGGCGCGATCATATCGCTGCTCATCTCGAAACCAATGGCCAAGTGGCAAACCGGCGCCCACGTAATTGCGCAGCCGGCCAGTGCCGATGAACGGTGGTTGTTCGAAACCGTAGGTAAATTGGCCACCCGCGCCGGCATCAAAATGCCAGAGGTTGCCGTCTACGACGGCGCGCCGAACGCATTTGCGACCGGCGCGTTCAAGAACTCCGCGCTCGTCGCCGTCTCCACCGGTTTACTCCAGTCCATGAACCGCGAGGAGGTCGAAGCTGTCCTTGCGCACGAGGTCGCCCACGTCGCGAACGGCGACATGGTCACGATGACGCTCATCCAGGGCGTCGTGAACACATTTGTCGTGTTCCTGTCGCGGGCTGTTGGCTACGTCGTCGACAAGCAGTTCAACAAGAATGGAAACGGCCAGGGCATCGGCTATTTCGTGACGTCGCTGGTGTGCCAAGTCGTGTTCGGCATCCTCGCTTCGATGATTGTGGCTTGGTTCTCACGCCATCGAGAATTCCGCGCAGACGCAGGTGCCGCCAACTACATGGGCCAACCCGACAGCATGATCAGCGCATTAGCCAGCCTCGGTCGGGTCGAACCGGGCGAACTCCCCAAATCCATCCAGGCGTCGGGTATCAGTGACAAGCCCAGCCTTATGGCTCTGTTCTCAACCCACCCACCGATCGAGGCCCGCATCGCAGCTTTACAACAGCTCCGGTAATAGATGTTCGCCGCTGTTACTCTAGGCCAGGCCTTGTCGAACGGGCGCAGTCGCACCATGTCAATCGAGTGATGATCGTGTAGGAGCGAGACGATGGCAGACAAGATTCCGCACAACGCGCTTGTTGTTGTCGCCGATGGCACAGGAGCGCGTTTCTTCCGAAATTCTGGTCAGGAGTTCAGCGTAACCTTGAGGGCAGACGGCGAGCTTCAACCTGCCCTTGAAGATGACGGGCCGTCTGGCAAGCGACCTCGTGAGTCGACAAGTCAGGAGACCGACGAGGCCACGTTTGCAAAACAACTGGCCAAAGAACTCTATCGCCGTGCTCATCAAGGCGACTTTGCAGCGCTTGTCCTCGTTGCCGACCCGCAAACCTTGGGCCAAATCCGTCCGCTCCTGCATAAGGAAGTGCAGAGCCGTCTGGTTTCAGAGCACGGCAAGACGCTGACGAAAGCGTCGATCGCGAATATCGAGAAAACGTTGAGCTGACTTGCGGACCTGCGCGCTATGCAAGTGGGGCCGCCAGCTTGACCCACCAGAACCGGGTGCGGGCACCCTCGACACTGAAATCATTGTCGGTGACGAGGAGCAGTTCGTTCGGCGAGAGCACGACAAGCCCCTCCAGATCGCGATCCATCTCCGGGGCCTCATCGGTCGTGAGCACCAGCGACTTCGCAAGCACCGGCAAATCGTCTGGCAGCCCGCCTGCGGCACTCAATTGTTCAAGTGTCGGCCGCGTCCTGACGTCCATATGCGCGGCCGGAATACTGAGCCGAGCACCCAACTTTACTTCATATATCTTCGTGGTTCGCGAGATACGCTCCAAGACAAGCAATCGATCCGGACCTATGGCGGCAATCTCGCTGACCTTAACGTCTGACAACTCGACTTTGCCCGCTTTTTGATCCCGCAGAAAAGTCGCGGGTGCGTCCAAAGGATACAGAAATTGAGCGTCCAAAGCGCCGGTCCGGGCATCGAGCTTCCAGATGCGCACGTGCCCGGCGTTTTCGAACGCGGGCACGCCTGGATGAGCGAGTGGGCTTTGAAATGCGAGATAAAGCCAGCGTTCATCCGGCGATGCCGCGACAGCTTCGAACCCACGATTGATCCGGCGCCGCAAAGCTATCGCAGGCAGCACGGGCTTGACGTCGTAGTCCGCGCCCTTGAGCGCTTTCTCAAGCCCCTTTGGAACCCAACGCTGTAACACCTGTCCGTCCGACCCGACACGCAGGAGTGATGGACCATACTCATCGCCAACCCAGAATGTGCCGTCCGATAACGCGACGACCGCCTCGGTGTCGGCACCGGATGGGTCGCTGCCCAAAGCGTCGCCCTTAAGGTCAAAGGCGGGTTCGACGTCGGCAGTGCCTGCTGGGATCGGCAGCCCCGATATTGCCCGACCGCTTGCGCCGCACAGTGGAAACCGTTGAATCAACCGAACCGTGTTGCCGTCCAATTTAAGTTGGCAGATCGTCGGCCCGATGTCGGGGCGCGGCATGATCTTCGCACCGTCGACCTTCTTCAGCGGCTTCAGATGCTCCAACCCGTAGCGTTCTATAGCTGGTTTAATCTTCAAATTGGGACCGCGATCGGCAATCGCCCAGATCGTCCCCTTGGGATCGCCCGGTCGTTGCGATAGGCCTGACCCGAGTCCGAGCGTCAGTCGCATCCGGCTGCCATTCTCAAGCGTGATGACGCCGAGCGAGACATCCCGCCATGCCAAGCGCTTTGCCGTGAATTTTGGTCCTGACAGGGTCAGCTCTCCCGTAAATCCAATGATCGACGCAATCATACCGTGGTAACGCTGAATTGTCGTTGCCGATGCCGTCCTCATCTCGAACGAATTCGACGTCCGCAAAGGTCAATTTCTCCCGGGTGATGCTATTTTTTTGCAGGCGAAGTTTGAGGACTTGCTCGACGACGACCTCCCTCGTTTCCAAGTTTTGGCGTTTGAGGGCTTCGACGTCAGCGATGGTGGCTGGCCGCGCGGTTTTATCGGCTTCGAGGAATGATTTCGACCAGCTGCAGTACTAGGTCTTGGTGATACCTTCGCGGCGACAGCACTCTGAAATGATCGCCTCCGAGTCTAGTTCGTTGAGGACGATATGGAACTTTTGCTCAACCGAATATTGCTTGCAAGTGACCTGTCGGATACCGCGAACGAGCACTCGAATGACGTCTCAAACGCCTTGGATTTGCGACTTGAGTCCACTCCTCAAAGGATGACGATGGGTCCAAAATCCTTCTTTTCTCAAGCTGCTGGTTTCGTCTCACAGCTGGTGATGTGGGACAACTGCCAAGGTGCCAGCCAAGGACAACTTTCAACACTGGTTGGCAGACCTGCTCGTGGCACCAAAATCACCCGCCAGTCACGCTCATATGGCGTGCGACCGCTGGCTTCTTGGAACGGCGATCAATGATGAAGTCATGGCCCTTTGGTTTGCGAGTGATGGCCTCGTCGATGGCATGACCCAACGCAACATTGTCCATCGTTGAACGTAAAACAGAGCGCAAGTCAGCTGCGTCTTCTTGGCCGAGGCACATGTAGAGTGTGCCCGTGCAGGTTAGTCGCACGCGATTGCAGCTCTCACAGAAATTATGCGTCATGGGCGTGATGAATCCCAATCGGCCACCCGTTTCTTTCACTTTCACATAGCGAGCCGGGCCGCCTGTCCGGTAGGGAATATCTTCGAGCGTGAAAGTATCCATCAGGCGTGCGCGCACAATTGACAACGGCAAATATTGATCGGTCCGATCACCGTCGATATCGCCCAACGGCATGGTCTCGATCAACGTAAGATCAGCGCCACGTCCGTGAGCAAACCGCACCAAGTCCTCAATTTCATGCTCGTTTACACCCTTCAACGCGACGGCATTGATTTTGACTTTCAACCCTGCTTTGTCGGCCGCATCGAGCCCGGCGACGACTTGACCAAACTCACCCCATCGGGTGATGGCTTTGAACTTATCCGGATCAAGCGTGTCGAGCGACACGTTGATGCGACGGACGCCGTTGTCTGCCAGCTCCTGCGCAACCTTGGGCAACTGGCTACCGTTGGTTGTGAGCGTAAGCTCTTCCAACGCTCCGGAACTCAGGTGCCGCGACAGTGACTTGAACAACCACATGATATTCTTGCGCACGAGCGGTTCACCGCCCGTAATACGTAGCTTACGCACGCCTTTGTCGACGAACGCAGAACATAACCGATCAAGTTCCTCAAGTGAAAGGAGATCTTTCTTAGGTAGAAAGGTCATGTGTTCGGACATACAGTAAACGCAGCGGAAATCGCAACGATCAGTGACCGAAACGCGCAAGTAGCTCACATGACGACCGAAGGGGTCGATCATCGCGGGCAATGATCCGGTCTGGAGTTCATTCGAAGCTGGCATGCGCTGGTCCATTCGGTACAGGTGTAACGCATCTTCCGAAGCAATCAAAGAGTCGCAAACCCTACCAGTTTGCCGACCGCTTCTCAGCAAATGACGCCAGACCTTCTTGAGCTTCCTCGGATTGCCGTTTGAGCGAATGCGATGAAATCAATCCGGCCATGGTGCGCGCATCGACTGCGCCAAAAGCGTGATCGAGAGCACATGCCTTGGTTTCAGCGATTGCGTTAGGGCCGTTCTCCAAGAATGCTGCAATGATCGCCTCGCCCTTTGTCCCCAGAGCCGCAGCGGGAACTACTTCGTGAACCAGGCCGATTCGCCGGGCTTCAACCGCATCGAACCGTTCGCCGGTCAAGGCATAACGGCGGACTTGGCGAACGCCGATGGCATCGTTGAGCTGTGGAATAATGATGGCGGCAGTCAGCCCCCAGCGCACCTCGGAAATCGCAAATTTTGCATCCTCCGATGCAATAGCAACGTCGGCCGCAGCAACCAATCCAGTTGCCCCCCCAACACAGAACCCTTGCACGAGAGCTAGCGTAGGAACGGGTAGGCGATTGAAACGATCCACAGCTTCGGCTGTAAGTCGGGATGCGCGATCATTCTCGGCAGGCAAGCCCTTACGCACCCCATTCAACCATTTGAGATCCGCGCCTGCCATGAAGCTTCGGCCCGCACCGGTGACGACAACAGCGCGCAACCGCTTGTTGCTGCCGAGATCGTTCATCGCATCGTGCAGCCCTTCAATCAGAGCGCCGTCATAAGCGTTGTTTACCGAAGGTCGATTGAGCGTGACCCGCCCCACGCCGCGATCGTCGCAACTCCAAAGTACTGGCTTTTCGGTCATATAATGGATTCCTCGGCAGAAACGTGAGTGTAGGTTTTATCCCCACTCAACAAGCCATCTCATGCAAAGTCGTGTTTTCCAAATAAGAATGCACTATGGCCGCGTAGCATCAAGCGCATCACAATTCGTTTAACGAGCCTAGTTGGATCTGATGCGGTGACCATGATATAGTCATTTAATCTATAGCATTCAATGTGTTATTTCAAATAATCCGCTCGCAAATATTCACACCGGCAGAGCGGGGTGCGACCGTAAGACATCCGTCGAATGCGCGCAGCGGGTAGCTAGTGTTGGCGAGCACTGTTACACCGTCTTCGTTTTGCCAAAAGTGTCACGGCACTTAGGAACTAATGCTGGTCGTCTCACGTTGTGTTGGATCCGACAACCGAGTCGTTTGTGCCAGCGCCAACCGAACGAAACTCCGACGGAACGGTCTTAAATGTCACGGAAAACGGCCCGCCACTCGCTAATGTCAGTGCAATCGAAGGGGCAAACTCGTCGCCAACTGCTGGCAGGCTTGGCTTATACAGGCCTGGGCTCAACCGTGGCTTGCGCACAATCAAGTGGCAACTGGTGGGACGGGCTGCCGGGCTTTGGTCGGGGCAGCGGCAGTGTTCGCGAAGCCTCTGAAAAGCGAGAGCGCGCGCCGGAGGTTTTGAACGACCTTAGGGCTAATTCGACACCGTGGCGCAGTGATCAAATGGTCGACAGCATCGAAGCGGCCATCGCCCGCTACCAACAGATCGTCCAGCGCGGCGGTTGGCCGACGGTACAGGCAGGGCGACTGCTGCGCGTCGGTGATGATGATGAACGTGTACCAAGCTTGCGCCGTCGCCTGGTCATGGGCGGTGAACTGACCAAGTCCGGTGCCTCGGAGGGTAGCTACTCGTTTGACGATAGCCTCGAGGATGCCGTCAAGAGCTTCCAGCAGCGCCACGGCCTACGGATCACCGGGCGGGCCGAACAGTCGACAATCGCGCAGATGAACATCTCAGCGGCTTCACGCCTGGAACAGCTGAAGCTCAATCAACGACGCATCAAGGAGCTACTCCAGACCCGGGTCGAGGATCGCTATGTGCTTGTCAATGCCGCAGCATTCCAACTTGAGGCTGTTGAAGGCTACGAAGTACGCCAACGCCATCGAGTAATCGTTGGCAAGCCTGAGCGGCAGACGCCTGTAGTGCGCGCGACCATCCGGGCCCTCAATTTCTTTCCCTATTGGAACGTGCCGCAAAGCGTTGCCACGCTCGATTTGATCCCACGCCTTCAAAAGGAGCCCGAGTACCTTCCGAAGGAACTCATCCGCGCCTTTAACGGATACAAGGGACCTGAACTCGATCCGATGCAGGTCGATTGGAAAAAAGCTGACGGCAAGATCGTTCACTTCCGTCAGGATCCGGGCCCGCAGAACGCACTTGGCCTGGTGCGTATCGACATGCCCAATTCCGAAACCGTATATATGCACGACACGCCATTAAAACCATTGTTCAACCAACGTTCGCGACCGTTTTCGGCTGGCTGCGTGCGCGTGCAAGACGTTTTCAAGCTTGTCGAATGGATTGCACGTTACGAGGTCGGCTGGGACAAACCTGGTCGTGCCGACGATGTAATCGCAGGTGGCCAACCGCTGGATGTGACGCTGACGCGGCCATTGCCGGTCTACTTCACATACATCACGGCTTGGGCCGAAGCTGATGGCCGCATCGAATTCCGTCCAGATGTCTATGGTCGAGACGGTGCCAAGGATCTGGTCGGCGAACGCGATCCAGATGCAGCCCCCCCTCCGTCCCAGCTACAAGCACTGGCGCCTTAAGAGCTGTCGCACGGAGCAGGGGCAGGTGCGCCAGTCATGACGGCAGACCAATGTGATCACTGCAATGCTCCCCTGCCGTCGAGGCCTGAACGGTCCCGTGCGCAGTGTTGCTATCGCTGATGTGTCGTTGCACTCTTTCCCAAAAATCGGTTCTTCTTGCTGGTTCGGGAGGATTTGCACTTGAACTTCGAAACCATAATTTATGCAGAAGATGGGCCCGTCGGCACAATCACTCTCAATCGGCCCGACGACGGCAATATGTTCAACGCCCAGATGTGTCACGATCTGCGCGATTGCATCAATGCGATCCGGCGGGAAACCAGAACCCGGGTGATCGTGATCACGGGCGCTGGCGACAAATTCTTCTGCATCGGCGGACGCAAGGATGGCATGGAGGATACCAACCTCTACGCCGGCGTCCTCCCGACACTTGAAATGTACGAGGCGATCGAGCGCCTGCAAAAGCCCGTTATCGCGAGCGTCAATGGCTTCGCGGTCGGCGGCGGCAACGTACTGCAGGTGGTCTGCGACTTAACGATCGCAAAAAGCAGCGCGATTTTCCGACAAGTCGGACCGATGATGGGCTCGTTCGACGCCGGATACGGGACCTGGGTGCTTGAAGACGTCATCGGGCGCAAGCGCGCAAAAGAAATGTGGCTGCGCAACCCCAAATTAACGGCTGCCGAGGCCCTCGACTGGGGTCTTGTAAATAAGGTGGTTCCTGACGATCAACTCCAAGCCGAGACCCGCACCATGGCGATGGAGATTGCCGAGCGGGGGCCCTTTGCGGCAGCGGCAATCAAGGGGGCCTTTGGCGCAAGACATGGTGGCGTATCAGGCCTCGCCCGTATGGCGCACGACCTGCTGCTTCGCGGCTATCTCAACACAGAAGAGTCGAAGGAATTATCAAAGGCATTTGGTGAGCGTCGCAAACCCAACCCCGATAAGTTCGGAAAGTAACCTATGCGGCCGTATTTGACGCTGCATCATCCAGCCAACGTGCGAAAATTCTATGCGAGCGGCGTGTGGCACGATGAGACCCTTTACGGTTTGATGAGCAAGCACGCGCATGAACGACCCGATACTGTGGCCGCACGCGATGGTGCAAGGCGACTGACTTGGCGACAATTGCAGGTATGGGTGGATCGGATCGCTGGTGCACTCGCTGATCTTGGCGTCGTCGGCGGTGACCGGATCTCCATCTGGTCCGACAACAAACTTGAGGCCGTAGCGTTATTCCTCGCATGTTCCCGATCAGGCATTGCCTGCAACCCAAGTCTGCATCGGACTTATACCGCTGCAGAAATTGTACAGTTGCTCGACCGACTATCGAGCAAAGTCCTGCTGACCCGACCCGGCTGGGGCGCAGACGGTTCAACCGGGGATGTCGCACAAAAGCTGAAATCAGCAGCATCGTTGAAGGCAATTTGGATGCCTGACCCGCTGCCGCAATCCACTGCGGTATTGCCAACACCGAACAACGATCCCGATAAAGTGGTCTATCTGGCGTTCACATCGGGCACGACCGGTGCACCCAAATGCGTCATGCATTCGGATAACACGCTGCTGGCAAACGCGCGCGACTTGGTCACCGATTGGAACCATGGAACTCAATCAAAGATCCTGAGCCTTTC
The DNA here is from genome assembly GCA_031429105.1 of Hyphomicrobiaceae bacterium. Lineage (GTDB taxonomy): Bacteria > Pseudomonadota > Alphaproteobacteria > Rhizobiales > Hyphomicrobiaceae > JAKFWF01. The sequence continues at coordinate 70,533 of JANOYV010000079.1, forward strand.
GCCCCTATCGCATCACATCGCCTGGGTGGCTGTCGCCCAATGGCTTGTCGCCGGGGCTGAGTTGATCACGGATGATCCACCACCCGGCATGTCGCGGATCGATTGGATCATCGAAACTCAGGCCACTTATGTCCTAGGCGTGCCGACGCACGCGATGGATATCCTGGCTGAACAGACGCGACGCAGCTTGCCCAGGATCGGACACGTAGAGGTTTTCTACATGGCCGGTGCACCAATCCCACCAACTACGGCAACAGCATTTATCGCGCAGGGCATCAAGCCACAGAACGTCTATGGAATGACAGAAAACTCATCCCATCAGTACACCCATCCGACCGATGCGACATCGACAATTGTTTCAACATGCGGACGCGGCGGCACAGGTTATGAAATACGCCTGTTTGATCCAGCGAACGCTGATGTGGAAGTGCCGCGCGGCACGGTCGGTCATATCGGTGGTCGAGGTGCAGCCCTGATGCTCGGTTACTTCGACAATCAGTCAGCGACCGAGCAAAGCTTCAATCGCGATGGTTGGTTCATGTCAGGTGACCTTGGCGTCATGGGCGCTGACGGCAATCTCAAGATTGAAGGTCGATTGAAAGATCTCATCATTCGCGGTGGACACAACATCTACCCAGCTGAGATCGAGGCCTTGGCATTACGCCATAGCGCCGTCGCCCGATGTGCCGTTTTCCCGGTCGCCGATGAGCGACTGGGAGAGCGCGTGTGTCTGGCTGCAACCACCGATGTTGAACCCGAAGCACTGCTGGCGCATCTCGCCAGCGAGGGACTTTCAAAATACGACATGCCTGAATTTTTCGTGCGGATGGAGACGTTTCCGCTGACCGCCAGCGGCAAGGTTCTCAAGCGGACGTTGATCGAGATGGTCAAGCGGGGTCAGATAACACCTGTTCCCGTACAGTATGCCGGCAAAAAAGGAGGTGACGCATGAGCGTTGAGTTATCAAAACACGATGGCATTGCGTTCATCCGGCTGAACAGACCCGAAGCGCTCAACGCGCTTTCTTTTCAAATTCTCGCAAACTTGGCATCAGCCTTTGATAAAGTCGCAGTGTGGGGAAGCAAGGGGGAAGCGCGCGCCCTGATTATAACTGGTGCCGGTGAAAAAGCGTTCTGCGCAGGCGCCGACATAAAAGAGTTTCAGGGTCGCTCGCTCGTCGAGCGCAAGCGCGGCGCTGAATTCGGACAATTGACATTCGCCAAACTTGACAGGTTGCCGATCGCGTCGGTCGCCGCAATCAATGGGTATGCGTTTGGTGGCGGCTTGGAGATGGCACTTGCCTGTACGTTCAGGATCGCGTCGAAGTCCGCCAAGCTCGGCCTGCCAGAAATCAAGCTTGGGGTCATTCCTGGATACGGCGGCACGCAGAGATTACCGCGCTTGGTTGGCGAGGGTCGAGCCCTCGAGCTCATCATGACGGGCCGAACGGTGGCTGCCGAGGAGGCCGAGCGTATTGGCCTCGTCAATCGGTTGTTCGATGGCGATGCGATTTCGGCTGGCGTAAGCTTCGCGCGCGAGTTCATGGGCTTCAGTCTGCCAGTACTTGGCTTTGCCCGCGAGGCCGTGATGCGGGCAGGTGACACATCGATTGCCGAAGGTCTCAAAATCGAGGCTGATCTGAACACCCTCGCATTCTCGACCGAGGATGCCATAGAGGGCGCTGCAGCATTCATCGCAAAACGTAAGGCCGACTTCAAAGATGCATGATGGACAGATCATCGTTACTGGCGCGCAACGCGGCATCGGTGCGGCCATTGCAATTGAGTTGAAGGCACGCGGCCTCAATGTTGTCGGCACGTCTCGTTCAGGTGACACTGCCGTGGGGCCTGGTCACGCGTGTGACGTGACAGATGAGGTCGCGGTCCAACAAACGATCAAAGCCATTGCTGACCAAGGGCCAATCATTGGCCTGGTCAATAACGCTGGCCTTCATGCGACGTCGCCAGCCGCCGACTTATCAGCGGCTGCCTTCGAGATCATCATGCGCACAAACGCAACCTCGGTTGTCGTGGCGGCACGCGAAGTCTACCCACACCTGAAAGCCGCTGGCGGTGGCATGATCGTCAACATCGGTTCGTTTTTCGATAAACTCGGCGTACCAGAAAACACCGGCTACTGCGCATCGAAGGCGGCCGTTGCCGCAATCACGCGGTGCCTTGCTGTCGAATGGGCGAGTGACAAAATTCGCGTCATGAATGTCGCTCCAGGTTATATCGAAACCGATCTCAATCACGACTTTCTTGCTAAAGAGAAAGTACGCGCGTGGCTGTCACGACGCATCCCTGTAGGCCACGCGGGAAAACCAGAGGATGTTGCTCGGATCGTTGCTGGACTGTTTCGTGACGATGTTGGTTTCCTAACCGGCGAGACCATCTACCTAGACGGTGGACAGGGGATGAACCACTGATGAAGATCTTCGAACAGCTTGATCGTCAACGTGCCTGGACCGAAGACGAGGCCATGGTACTCGACAGTGTTCGACGGTTGGCAAATAGCACGATTGCGCTAAACGCTGCACACGCTGATCGATCTGGTGAGTTCCCATGGCAAAATATCGAAGCCATCAATGCGCTTGGATTAAACGGGCTATTTGTGCCCGGAGCCTACGGCGGTTCCCCCTTATCGTTTCGGCTGTATCTTGAGGTCGTAAAGATCATTTCCGAGGCCTGCGCTTCGACAGGCATCATCTACGCCACCACCTATCACGGCATGAAGCCCCTCATCGACTACGGCACGGTCGAGCAACGGCAACGCCTTCTGCCACGCATTGCCAACGGCGGATTGGGATCACTCGCGATCACCGAGACTGGTGCTGGCTCCGACGCCACGGGCATGACGACGACGTTCCGACCGGATGGCGACCACATCATCATCGATGGATCGAAGCTCTTTATTTCCAGCGGTGATGTCGCCGACCTGATCCTCCTTTTCGGTAAGTGGTCGGAAATCGAAGATTCCAAGAAGTCGATTTCGGTTCTGATATTCGAGAAGGACACGCCTGGTTTTGAGGTCAGTCGGTTGGAACAAAAGATGGGCCATCGAGCATCATCGACAGCAGCACTTAACTTCAGTGGCGCCCGAGTTCCGCGTGCGAACCTCATCGGCAATCCCGGTGACGGCCTTAAAATCCTATTGGGTTCACTGAATAAGTCGCGTCCGAGCGTGGCCGCACATGCTCTCGGAATTGCGCACGCAGCCTTCAAAGATATGGTCAACTACATGAACGAACGCCGCCAGTCGGGCCAACGCGTGATCGACTTTCAAGGCAATCAGTTCACGTTGGCTGACCTCGCAACCGATCTCGCAATGACGGAAGCATGGCTCGATTACGTGGCTGGCCTCGTCGAACGCGGCGCTACCGATTTTGGATTAGAGGCCTCGATGGCCAAGATGCGCGCTTCTGACCTTGCCATGCGGATGTCAACCGAAGCGGTTCAGATGCACGGTGGCTATGGCTACTGCAGCGACTATCGCGTCGAGCGTCTAATGCGCGACGCCAAGATCACGCAAATCTGGGAAGGCACCAATCAAGTTCATCGGCAACTGATCGGTCGCAGCTTCGCCAATAAATCAGGATCAGGCCGATGAGTGCTGTACGGGAAATCATAGCGGTCCAAATTTGCGAGGGCCACTGATGCAGCCGCTACAGGGTCTTTTTGTCCTCGATTTCTCGACACTGCTGCCGGGTCCGATGGCATCTTTGTTTCTTGCCGAGGCAGGCGCCGAAGTCGTCAAAATTGAACGACCAGTGACAGGCGAAGACATGCGAAGCTACCCTCCTGCCTGGGGTGCAGACAGTGTCAACTTTGCGATGCTCAACAGGGGCAAGAAGAGCCTGGCGCTTGATCTAAAAAAGCAATCCGACGTTGAACGATTGCTACCGCTCATTGCGCGCGCAGACGTGATCCTTGAGCAATTTCGCCCTGGCGTAATGGCACGCCTAGGCCTCGACTATGCGGCCGTCACCGCCATCAATCCGAAAATCATCTATTGTTCGATCACCGGTTATGGGCAAACCGGACCCAAGCGCGACGTGGCTGGACATGATCTCAACTACATCGGTGATACGGGGCTGCTCGCCTTGTCGATGGGAGCACCAGAAGTGCCCGTCGTTCCTCCCGCATTGATCGCAGATATTGCAGGCGGGACGTACCCTGCCGTGTTGAATATCCTCTTGGCCTTGCAACAACGCACTCATTCCGGCAAGGGGTGCCATCTCGACATTGCCATGACGGATAATCTTTTCACATTCATGTATTGGGCCATGGGCAGTGGACAGGTTGCGAATGATTGGCCGGGCAATGCAGCAGGGCTCGTTACTGGTGGCACACCGCGCTACCGGCTGTATCCAGCCCGCGACCGCCGAATGGTTGCCGTCGCCGCGATCGAGCAGAAGTTCTGGGACACACTGTGCAATCTGTTGGATCTCGATCCGCACTTGCGCGACGATACCAAGGATCCCGCCGCCACCACGGCTCGCGTTGCAGAAATTATCGCTAGCGAGTCGGGCGATTTTTGGCGTGGTCGGTTCGCCGGCAAAGACTGTTGTTGCTCGATCGTAGACTCGCTTCGAGAGGCATTAGAAAACCCTCACTTTCACGCGCGTGGCTTGTTTCAGCACCATGTCTCAAACGAAAAGGGGTCGGCAATCGTTGCCCTGCCGGTTCCGATTGATCCAGCGTTCCGGCAGCGAGCAATGGGCCCGGTCAGCGCGCCAGCGCTTGGCGCCGACAACGCGGCATATCTCCCCAACACCTTGGAATGAACATGACCGCAGTCCTCGTGCTTTGGAATGACTGTGCTCCGGATGGGCGTGAGCACTACGAGCGGTGGTATGCACGCGAGCACATACTTGAACGCGTCGACATTCCCGGTTTTCGTTTTGGGCGCCGCTTTGAGTCAGATACAGTGTCTCCCCGGTTCTTCACATACTATGAGGTTGATACGGCAGACGTGCTGAGTTCACCCGCCTACATGGAACGGCAGCAGAACCCGACACCTGCAACCACCAAAGCGATGGCGTCGTTTCGCAACATGAATCGAACCGTCTGCGATGTCGCAGCAGTCGCTGGTACGCTGAGCGGATCACACGTTGTGACACTCCGTCTCGATGAACCACTCCTGGACATTGCTGCCGCTCGTTCATATGTCCCGATCGTTGCACAGCGCGATGGCGTAGCTCGAGTGCACCTGTGGACAGTAGCTCAACTACAGACTCCGGGTTCGACCCACGAGATGATGCTGCGTGATAGACCGGATCGCTCCATTGCAAGCGTACTGGCAATCGAATGTATCCGACAAACCGATGCCGAGGCGATCACATCGGATTTGCGCACACAGCATCCTTCAGCACTACTAACAGCCGGTCGATCCGAGATTGGTATCTATAACTTCCTATGTTCCTATGAGGGGAGATCTCGATAACCAAACTTCTCCTGATCCAAGGCGCCAACATGGAAATGCATTCAGTGACGGCAGAAGCGGCCATCGGCATGATCACAGACCTTGGTATTAACTCATACTTTTTGGCGATCGACGCAATGATACAGCATCTGGAAAAAGTGAAGGCGCGGTATGAGTAGTCGCAAACACGCCCTCATCGTCGGTGCAACCGGCGTTGTTGGTCGAAACATGATCAGCCATCTCCTTCGCGATGGAAGCTGGGATATCACTGCTCTTTCGCGACGCGCACCAGACCTGATCGGCGCATTCAATCATGTATCAGTAGATCTATTGGATGCGAATACTACGACGTCGCAACTGCGCCAGTTACACGGCATAACGCACGTCTTCTACTCAGCGTACCTAGAGCGAGGCAGCTGGGCCGAGGGCACCGCACCCAACAACGATATGCTCCGCAATCTGATTGACGCACTGCAACCTGCTATGAGCGGGATCGAGCACATAAACCTCATGCACGGCACCAAGTGGTACGGCAGCCATCTGGGGCCCTTTAAAACACCGGCTAAGGAAAGTGATCCGCGCGGACCGGGTCCCAACTTCTACCACGACCAGCTAGATCTCATCATTGACCGTCAACGAGATCAGCATTGGACTTGGTCAGCCGTGCGACCACACGCAATTTGTGGCTTTGCCACCGGCAACCCGATGAATCTAATCAACGTCATCGCTGTGTATGCGTCACTCGCCAAGGCGCGCGGGCTGCCCCTTACATTTCCGGGGACCAAAGGCAACTTCCATTCACTTTACCAATGCGTGGATGCGCGTCACCTCGCCAGGGCAGTCACCTGGATGGCAACCGATCCACGCTGTGGCAATCAAGCGTTCAACATCACGAATGGCGACATTTTCCGATGGAAGGATGTTTGGCCCTCAATCGCCCGATATTTCGAGCTCGAAGTCGGCCCGCAACAGCACATGTCCTTGGTCGAAGGTATGCGAGATCTGGCACTGCTCTGGCACCGACTTGTTACCGAGCATACTCTACGACCAATCCCGCTAGACCAGCTCGTCGCCTGGCGCTTCGGCGACAGCGTCTTCGGGTCAGGTTACGATATGATCAGCAGCACGACCAAGGCCCGCCAATTCGGCTTCCATGGGGTTGTTGATACCGAAGAAATGTTCCCCCGCATCTTTGATGAACTGCGTGCCCAGCGAGTTATCCCATAACTGAACGCCAAAGCTATGCGGACGCGTTGAAATCGGCGCCAAAATCAAACTTGCCGACACAGGTTGCGGGGGACCGTGCCGCCTGTTAAGAGCATCATGGTGCGTGGTTGATCCTTCGGTAGCAGCCCAGCATGGGGAATCGTCTAACGGTAGGACTGCAGACTCTGACTCTGCCTGTCTAGGTTCGAATCCTAGTTCCCCAGCCACCTAACCTATTGAAATGCAACAATATTTTTGGATTCCGTGTGCAGACAAAAAAGTCCGTGAGTTCCGCAGGTTAGCCGCGACGTAATCGCAGACAAGCGTATCAGAGACCCAACCCTCGGCTATCTCCGGCGACTTCTGGGCAACCGTCTCAAATGGCGGCTGCCGGGGCGGGCGGAATCGGAACCCTTCGTGAACGGCGCGCGCTGATTTCGTCAACCCATGGCTAGAAGGGCGCGCTGGCTGCCCCAATCGAGAGGCAGATTCTGTGACGTGCGAACCAGTCGCTTCACACTGAGTTCAGGCGGCTGACGTCCGGCGAGAATGTCGCTGACGATATCGGGGGCGAGATATGAGACACGCATCAGCGCTGTCAGTCGCCCCTTGCTCTTCGTCGTGCGCGCCGTAATCTCGTTCAACGTCTCGCTCGTGTCCGCCAAAAGCGTCTGCCGGACGGCAAGCGCTTCCTTCAGGAACTCAACCAAGCTGGCGTTACCAATGTTCATGTAGGGCTCACCGATGACAAGGCGCTTGCCTTGACCAGCCCGGCGCAATTCAGCAGCAATCGACAACACGATTGTGGGCTCCTGCTCGCCCGCTAGATTGATCGACAATCCGAGCGCGCTGCCGAGTTGCTTTCGTCCAATCGTGATTTCGATCTTCTCACGTGAGAGGGATACTCGCGTGACAATGTTTCTTGTGAGCGCGCGCAACTCGTTCGGAGATGCGGTCAGCCATCCCTTCCCGAGCGCATCGGCCCGCGTCAGTGCAACATCGAGTTCCCGAGCTTGGGAGCCCAGCGACGCGAGCGTATCGGCAATTTCCTGGCGTGATGCCATCAGCCTCCGTAGGCGATCGAGGACGAGACCATCAACTTCACTTGCCGGTACGCGCATCGTGTTCGATCCAGACTTTGTGCGGTCAAGAAGCGATGAAGAGATATAATAGCGGTACCTGCGTCCGCGCTTGTTGGCGTGGGTCGGCGTCATCCGATTTCCGTCGCTGTCAAAAATAAGGCCTGACAGCAGGCTCGGTGCTTCGGCACCGATGGCCAGTTTGCGGTCCCGGCGGCTGGCAACGAGCTTCTCCTGGACGATTGTCCAAAGCTCCGCTTCCACGATCGCCTCGTGCTGACCGGGATAAACATTGCCCTTGTGCTCCACCTCGCCGCGATAGAGGTGGTTCTGCAGGATCAGATACAGGATTCCTCGCGAGAACCTGCGTCCGCCGGCGAGTAGGCCACCTGCACCTTCGCGGCGCTTGCTGCGATGGCCGTGAGCATCGAGTTCCGCCTGCAGCAACGTCACTGAGCCGAGTTCGGCATACCGCGCAAAGATCTGGCGAACCAAATTGGCCTCGACTTCGTTGATGACGAGCTTGCGTTCATTAACGTCGTAGCCGAGTGGAATTGTGCCACCCATCCACATGCCTTTGGCCTTTGATGCAGCGATCTTGTCGCGAATGCGCTCTCCGGCAATCTCGCGTTCGAATTGCGCGAACGAGAGCAGCATGTTGAGCGTGAGCCGGCCCATCGAGGTCGTCGTGTTGAACGACTGGGTCACCGACACGAACGACGCATTGTGTGCATCCAGCACGTCGACGATCTTGGCGAAGTCAGCGAGCGACCTCGTCAGCCGGTCGACCTTGTAGACGACCACAATTTGCACTTTGCCAGCCTTGATATCAGCCAGCAGTCTTTGAAGTGCCGGCCGCTCCAGGGTGCCGCCTGATAGACCTCCATCATCGTAAAGATCGCGTACGGCGATCCATCCGGCGTGCTTCTGGCTCACGATGTAGGCTTCACACGCCTCGCGTTGTGCATCGAGCGAATTGAACTCCTTTTCGAGCCCCTCATCGGAGGACTTGCGGGTGTAGATGGCGCAGGCGACGCGGGTCATCTGAGCCGTCTCCGCAGACGATGCAACCGCTCAATACAAGCGTCGATCTGTGCCAGCAGGCGGACGTATGTTTGGCGCGCCGCTGCGAGATCAAGGGCGGCCTGCCCCTCTGCCGCGACGAGACTCGCGTCCTCCAGCGCGCCCGTGACCTCGGCAAAAGCCATCCGTGCGGCCTCGACACGCACTGCCTTAGCCATCGGACGACCCTGCTTTGAGTCCGAAGAAACGCGGACCGGACCAATGCGCGCCGGTGATCTGGCATGCGACGACAGATAACGATCGGTACCTCTGCCCACGCCATTCAACACCATCGGCCAAGATGACGACCGTGTGCGTGACCCCACGCCATTCGCGCACGAGACGCGTTCCCGGCTTAAACGACCGTCGTGGCCAGCGCTTCGCTGCCGACGATGTTTCGCCGAGGCCGGTGCTTTGCAACTTGCGCAAAATGGCCTTGGACAAACCTCCGAATGCGTTTTCCTGCAGTTTGTAAGTGATCCCGCGCAAAAGGATGTCGCGGCTCAGTCGCCTTGGAGGCGGCGTCTGATGTAGACGCCGCCATTCCTCGCGCAGATGATCGATCGTGAGTCTTTCAAGCCGGGCGATCTCCGCAGTGATATCGAGGGTGGGTTTGACCATGTCAGCGACCTCGACGCGTCGCGATCCCGTATCGACGGACGTCGCCTTCGGACTTGGACGACGTCAGCGGGAGACCCATCTTCTTCTTCACCGTGCCGGCCAGATATCCGCGGACACTGTGCTGTTGCCAACCGGTGGCCTGCATCATGTCCTCGATACTGGCGCCATCGGGCCGGCTCAAGAGCTGCAGGAGCTGCGCGTGCTTGGTGGCGCCAACTTGTCCGGGGTGCTGCTCGGGTGGCGCTTCACGCTTGCGGGCAATGGTCTTGGTGGATGCCTGATCGCGAGTTGATTTGGCGTTGTTGCCCGATGCGCGTCGTGAGACGGCCGATCGGTCAGATCTGGCCGCTTTGTCGATCGCCTTCGTGGTCATGACTTGGGCTCCGTGGTTCTTGGGTCGCCGTCATTGGCGCTCCCACCACTCGAAGCCCCGCAAGTCGCGAGGCGAGCCCGGAGCCGCCGGTCTTGGCTCGTATGCGCCGACCGACACCCACACCAATGCGTGGTTCCGGCAGCAAGTCCAGTCGGTTGTGCGTGACTGTGCCGACTGCTGAGAACGAGGTTAAAGTCCTCATCGCGCCGCTCGGATTCGATTGCGAAGTTGAAGATTCTATACAAAAGCCGCCATTGTGGCGTGGTGATCGGCGACGAATTGCTCGCCGCCGACCATGTCTGCTATGCGAGGTATCACGTCGGCCGATCAGATATCGATCTTCTCGGCGATCTCGATCGTGTCGTCGACTTCGATTCCGAGATAGCGAACGGTGCTTTCGATCTTCGAATGTCCGAGCAAAAGCTGGACAGCTCTCAAGTTCCCTGTTCGTCGATAGATCAACACTGCCTTCGTGCGGCGCAGCGAATGCGTCCCGAACTTCGCTGGATCGAGGCCGATGCTCGCCACCCACTCTTGCACCAGTCGCGCATACTGTCTTGTGGTCAGCCCGCGCTTGTCATTGTCACCGCGACCGGCGAACAAAAACTGCCCTAGCCTCCGCCCAGTCAGCCTCAGGTAGTCGTCGATCGCCATACGGGCCTGATCTGTCAACTCGAACCGTACAGGTCTACCCGTCTTTTTCTGTCGCACAGTCGCGCGATCCATTGAGTAGCCGCTCGGGGCCACGTCATCGACGCGAACGGCGACGACGTCACAGCCGCGCAATTTGCTGTTGATCGCCAAGTTGAAGAGCGCAAGGTCGCGCTTTTTACCCTCGATCTGCAGCTTCGTTCGTATCGACCAGACGTGGCTTGGTCGCAACAGTGGTTTGGCGCCGACAAGTTTGCCCTTGTTCCAGGGCGTGCGGCGAACAGGGGGCACGTTAACAGTTGCAATATCTTCTTCCATGGTCCGTCTCCTTGCTTCAGAGACGGGCCAGCATGCGCTCACCGGTGCCCAACCTGTTGACTTTACGTCAGGTTTCCGGCCATTTCTTCCATCGGATGGATAGTGCGCGACGCGATTGACCCACTGCAGACGAAGTGCACGAGATCAACACTCGTGTTGCAAAAATTCGTAACCGCCACAGTATCGTTTTTGCGGCGCGGACGACCAGACACCGCCCGACCGACGCACAACGCATCAGAAACGCGCGACAGCGCCAGAGAAGACTCAAGCGCCACCGCACATCGGCTGCCAGGATGGCTCTTGCCACAACCAGCACTGTGCTGCTGTCGATCATGACGGCAGCAATCTGCGAAGCATTCAAAGGGGCAACAGAGGCTGCCTATGCGATTGGCAACGATTGGATTTCTATCGCGGGCACCGTGCTGTGATCATCAAATTGGCAATAGCTTGGGATCGCGGATTTGTTGAATTGATGCAAATGCGGCAGAGCACAGACGTGCAAGTTGTTGGGGATACGGCTCTTCTAGCACCACGATCTTGACCGCAGTACTCTCAGGAGTTGCGCAAGAATAAGTGTGCGGCATGGGCGTTTCGTGTATCATGATCGAATGGTCGCCGCATCGAAAATTGGGTCTATGTCGTCATTTTGACCGCACACCGAGGGAGAACGCGCCATGAAGTCTTATAGAGAGTCTGCACTGGTAGCTGGCCTGGTATCAGCTTCGTTGGTACTTTCGCAATCAGTTCTGGCCCAGGAAAAGAAGACCACAACGACGACAACGTCCCCGGCTCCAGCGTCGGCGGCACGCGCAGCTGCACCTGCACCCGTTGTCACTCGCACCGCACCTGCGGCTGCTCCTGTTGTCCGTGTTACTCCAGCGCCGGCGGCGCGCACAGCTGCACCTGCACCCGTTGTCACTCGCACCGCACCTGCTGTCCGCGCGCCCACGGCCGCAGAAGCAGCACGAGCCCGTGAGAATGCCGTCATCGAGGCAGCCAGAGCAAGACGAGGCCCTTCGACGGCCGTCGGGCCGGCTTCTTCGACGGGCCCTACGCCAAGCGGTTTCAACACATCGCGGAACAATACTGTCGTCATCGGTTCAAACCCCAATGACGGAAGCGCCACTAACACCACCGACAAGGCCAGGTTGGACAAGATCAGAGCGGAGACTGAAGCGCTTAAGAAGCGTTCGCAAAGGCCGCAACCTTAAAATCTCTTCTACGGCTGTGAAGTGAGCAAATTGTTGGCTGCTTGTTGCGGCGCACGAGTCGGCTTGTGGCCCTCCGCGTCGAACCGCCGACGGAAGCTACCGGATCACTGCGACGGTCGGCAATTAGCCGATCGCGCCGCTCAAACGCTAAATCCCATTAGCGGAAGTGAGAGCCTCGAAACCGACGGCGATTGCGCCGCCGGCCGCTACGTCCGGAATTGGAGGCAGTGCGATCTCGTCGATCTCAGATTCGATCGTGCGAAACCGGTCGCAACGGGGCGTCCAACCTACAGCCCAGCGACGCTGCTCAAGCTCCACATTGTCGAGGGTGGAGCGATACTAGGCCAGCGCGGCGGAGTAGACTTGAATGAACTGGGCGCCATCTTTCGCGCCGCGGCACTAAGCGATCCAGGTTGCGGTCTATGGCGACCCAGCGGCTTCTCGAGCTTTCGAAATACCAATATTCAGGCGTTCCAGATCCTGCCCAAAACCGCCAGCAACGAGATAGGGCCTGGCATTGTCGAACAAGCCCACAGCGTTCTGACCCGATCGCTTGCGAACGGCGTTGGACATGAGCGGGAGAGCAGCGACAAGTGTGTGACCCATTTCCGCGCACAGCATTGCCCAATCATTGGGGGCTGTTTCTTTCGACAACACAGGCAAAACCTTCTGATAGCTCTCGAATGCCGCCCGCAAGTCGCTGAGTGC
>JANOYV010000080.1:0-2040 GCA_031429105.1 Hyphomicrobiaceae bacterium
CCGGCCCGGGATTCGCCGGGCCGATGGTGGTCACCGGATCGGATTTCCGCTTCATCGTGACCGAGCAGCTGACCGAAGCCGGGGTGGACCCGGCGGCGATCCTGATCGAACCCTCGGCCCGCAACACCGCCCCGGCGATCCTCGCGGCGGCGCTGGCGCTCGAAGCGCAGACGCCCGGCGCGTTGATGCTGGTGGCGCCTTCGGACCATGTGATCCCTGATGCGACGCTGTTCCGGCAGGCCGTTGCAGCGGTGTTGGAGAATCGGCATAAACTCTGGGAGAAGCCCTACAGGGCACACATCAGTAGTGAAGGCCGGGCGATGATGCTGGCGGGTACTGTCCAGATAATTTCGCACATTTGATTTTGGCTGAGCGGCATCCGATAACGTACACAATTTTTCGCACAATTGAGTGAGGCTGGCGGCCCCGAATCTGGCTCTTCTGGTGATTGCGACGTCAACCCGAAGACAGACAAGAGGCCACCATGACAGACGAGATTACTCCGATTCCGGGCGCACTCAACAACGTTGTCCGCATTGATGATGAGCGCATCCGCGGTCATCTTGACCGCGTGGTTCGCGGCACGGTTGAGGAGACGCTGAACGCGCTCCTCGACACCGAAGCCGACCGGCTTTGCAATGCCGGGCGTTACGAGCGCACAGAGGCGCGCCGCGATACCCGGGCGGGCCACTACGAGCGCAACCTTGAGACCAAGGCTGGGCCGGTTCGGCTGAAGGTTCCGAAACTTCGGCAACAGACGTTCGAGACGGCGATCATCGAACGCTACCGCAGGCGCGAGGCGTCTGTCGAGGAGGCGTTGATCGAGATGTATCTGGCCGGTGTTTCTGTGCGCCGCGTCGAAGATATCACGGAGGCGCTGTGGGGCACGCGTGTGTCGGCGTCGACGGTGTCGGACTTGAACCAGAAGATTTACGTAACGATCGACGCGTGGCGCAACCGGCCGATTGAAGGCGAGCATCCATATCTTTATCTCGACGGCATTGTGATGAAGCGGAGCTGGGCTGGCGAGGTTCGCAACGTATCGCTGCTGGTGGCGATTGCTGTGAACAGTGACGGATATCGCGAAATTCTGGGCATTGTCGAAGGCGCGAAGGAAGACAAAGCCGGTTGGTCTGGCTTCTTGAAGCACTTGAAAGAACGCGGCCTCAAAGGCGTGCAGTTGATCGTGTCGGACGCGTGCATGGGATTGGCCGAAAGTGCGGCCGAGTTTTTTCCCGACGCCGGCTGGCAGCGCTGCATGGTGCACTTCTATCGCAACGTGTTCAGCCATGTTCCGCGTCAGAAGATGCGCGAAGTGGCGGCGATGTTAAAGGCGATCCATGCGGCCGAAGACGTGCACGCGGCGAAAGAAAAGGCTCGGCAAGTGATCGCCAAGTTGCGCGATCAGCGGCTCACACGAGCGGCAGAACTCGTTGAAACGTCGGTTGACGAGACGTTTGCCTACTATAACTTCCCAGAAGAACATTGGCGGCGCATTCGCACCAACAATCCGCTGGAGCGGATCATGCGTGAGATTAGGCGGCGCACGAAGGTCGTCGGCGCGTTCCCCGATGGGCAGTCGGCTTTGAACCTGGCGGCAGCCCGGCTGCGCCACATCGCAGGTACCGAATGGTCGACGAAGAGATACCTATCGATGGACCTGCTGAAAGATCACGAAGGCACTCAATCAAGGAGCACCACCACCGCCTGAGCCCGAACGGAAAGCCGCTCAGCCAAAATCAAATGTGCGAAAATATCTGGACAGTACCAACGGGTGCGCCCCATGCGATCTCCGGCGCGGAATCGCTCAACGCGCGCTTCCCCGGCCAGTGGTTCCAGCTCGATTGGCGCGGATGCGAGTGGGCATCCGAAGCGCCATTAAAGAGAGGCTTGCCTACAACTGGCACCGGAGCTACGATCCAAGCCTCGGCCGCTACACCCAGCCCGATCCGCTCGGCTTCGTCGATGGGCCGGGGGTTTATGGCTATGCGGGTGGTGATCCTAACTCTTTTGTCGACTTCGACGGACTAAGGATGGTGA
>JANOYV010000081.1:0-2620 GCA_031429105.1 Hyphomicrobiaceae bacterium
GTCGGACTATCTGCTCGGTGTGCATGACGCGTTCCGCGTCGGCGCGCTGAGGTTTCGGCTCGATGATGCCGGTGAGTTTCTCGACAACCAGCACGACCTTGCTGCGCCGCCATTTGTTCAACTGCGCGAACTCGAGGCGGCTAGCTTGGCGCTGGAACGTGACGAGGACAACACCGCTGAGCAAGGCGATCAATGGTTGCGCATGCTGATCGCGCCGGGTGGGTCCTTGGGTGGCGCGCGACCCAAGGCCAGCGTCGTCGATCCCGATGGCCACCTGTGGATCGCCAAGTTTCCCAGCGTGCGCGACGAGCATGACGTGGGTGCCTGGGAAATGGTGGTGCACACGCTGGCGCGCGGGTGCGGGCTGCAAGTCACCGAAAGTCTGGCGCGCCCGTTTGCCAACCCACACAACACGTTTCTCGTGAAGCGATTTGATCGCACAGGTTCCGGGCGGCGGCTGCATTTCGCATCGGCGATGACACTCACCGGACGGCAGGACGGCGATGACGCTTCGACAGGCGCAAGCTACCTTGAGATCGCGCGAGTCCTGATCGATCACGGCGCGCAGACCGACATCGACCTTGGGGAACTGTGGACGCGGATCGTTTTCAACCTGATGGTTTCCAACACCGACGACCACTTGCGAAACCACGGCTTCATCCTGGTGCCCGGCAAGGGGTGGCGCCTCTCGCCGGCCTTCGACATGAACCCGGTGCCGCACACCCAAGGGCTGAAGCTGAATATCAGTCAGGCCGACAACGCACTGGACCTTGATCTTGCCCGCTCCGTGGCACCGTACTTTCGTGTATCCGTTGGTGATGCAGAAGCGACCATCGGCCGTTGCCTGACGGTCGTGCGGCAGTGGCGAACGATTGCGGCACACGTTGGCGTGCGGGCCCGAGAGCAGGATGCCATGGCTGCGGCGTTTCGGTTGGCGTCTGCCTAAAGGGGTTTGCAAACGAGTCGTCGATGGGTAGGCTATCGAACGGGAGTGGCTGGCACATGCGAAAGGCCGTGTTACTGATATTCGTCGTCGCAGGCGCTGGTGCGGGGTTGATCGCGGCCATGGATGGTGACTGGGGGCTCAGAGTTGTGATGATGACCATCGGGGCCGTCGTCGGCGCTGCGATCGGTGGGGCAGTGACCCGCCTAGGCAAGCGTTCAACGCCTCTGCGACCCGTTGGCTTGGACGAGTCCTACGGACAGGGCACGTCAGCGGAAGATCGTGACCGAAACTACTGGAGAGACAAGGGCCACCCGCCATTCATGAAGCCGCCACGCGGGGAGCCCGATCGACACTTGTTCGATCCAGATCGCCTCGACTGACTGACTACTTCTTTTGTTTGAGCAGGTCTTTGGCCACGCCCTTGGCTGCATCGATTGACTCGGTCGTGTCGCTTGCAACCTGCCGGCCGGATTGCATCAGCAAGGACTTTTTCGTCGCGAGGGTGCCGTCGGGTGATCGAACGATCTGCGCATTTGCATCGAAGCCGCCCTGCGAGGATTCGGTGCTTTGACGGATCGCGGCTCCCTTCTTTTCGACTTCACTGCGAATAGCTGAGGGCTGTGGCGCTTCTTCGATCTTCGGCGTGGAGCGTCCGAACCTTGACACTTGGCGTGAATTGTCGCGATCGCTGGACGTGAGGTCGGGATTGACGGGTGAAGAACTGCGGTCCCGGTCGTGCCGACGGCGCAAGTCGTCAAACGATTCGGGCAGTGCTGCACCGTCCGACAGTACCCTGTTCGGTCGCAAGCCCTGGCGCGCGAGCTCAGAATCGAGCATCGCGAACGCTGCCGCACTGCTACCTCCGTAGCGCTCGGCGTAACGCATGAACATCTCCAGGTTGTGTGGGTCCTGGGCGAGATCGATGGAGATGGTCTCGCCCTGCTCGCGCGCGGACGAAAGGCGCTCCGCGAGCGTATTCCGTTCCGCGAAACTGGCCTCTGCGCGTTGAGCGCGGGAAGTCGTCGTTGACAGCCTGGACGCCAGTTCCCGGCCTTCCCGGGAGTCATCGGCTACGGCCGTAATGAAACTGGCGTCGCGCGAGACACGATCACCAAACTGCTTGAACTCGGCAATCTGCTCATTGGTCATGGTGCCCAGGACCTTGCGCTGCTCCTCCGAAAGGCCAGACTGGTAGCTCTTGCCGGCGTTGCCCTGAATCGAGGCCCCGGCCACCGGCGAACTTAACCCAAGATGTGCCGATGCCCCAAACGCGATGCTCGCCACTTGAGATTGAGATAAGCCCGTACTGTCTGCGACGCTTCTGGTGACCTGGTCCAAGCGATTCATCGTCTCCCCAAGTTGCTCGAAACTACTAGAGGAAGAACCCGACGAACTGCGAGCAGAGCGCAGCTTGGTCAAGCCACGCGTGAACGCTTCTGTCAGGACCGCAGATCGATCCTGAGTAGCAGAAACCGCCTCACTGCGCGCCGCATCCGCCTGCCGGCTGGCCTCCGTCACGTCCTGCTCGCTCACCCTCATCGACACGACCCGCGACGCAAATCCCTGGTTGCGCAGCAGACTCATCGCCGTCCGCCCCGTCAATGCATTCGATGAGGCCGTGTTGCCCGTCAGATCGTTCTGCCAGGAACTCATGAACGCCGACGTGCGGTTCGG
>JANOYV010000082.1:0-20568 GCA_031429105.1 Hyphomicrobiaceae bacterium
AGCGCCAACCAGGAAGATCATGTTTCGATGGCAGCCCATGCCAGCCGTCGGTTGGCGCGCATGAATGATAATCTCGCGCGCATTGTCGGCATCGAACTGTTGGTCGCCGCCCAAGGAATCGAGCTTAGGCATCCGCTGACAACGAGTGCGCAACTAGGCGCTGCGATCGGAGTTTTGCGCACGGTTGTCGCAAGCCTTGGCGTCGATCGGTATATGGCTCGCGATTTGGCGGCAGCTGCTGATCTCGTGCGGACCGATCGATTGATCGGGGCTGCACGAAACATAACAGGCCCGGATATATTTCCGAGCCTGTCTGCGGTAGGTTGAATGGATTGAGTTACTGCGGCTTCGGTGCTTCCGCGACAGGTGGTGTCGTTGGCAACGTCATCACGGGCGCAGGCGCAACAATTGGTGCTGGCGGAGCTGCAATTGGCGTGACAACAGCTGCTGGTGCAACAGCGGCTGGCGCTACGATTTGAGCGGGCACAGCGACCGAGACTGGAGCTACAATCGAACCTGTCGACACTGCTGACGCAACGGGCTTGGCCGTGGCCGACTTGGGCTTAGGGCTGGCAGCAGGTGCTTTCGCATCTAAGGGAACCTTGACTCCGTCCCAACACACACTCGCCTCGGCCTTGCAGGTATGCTCGTCAACGACGATCAAGTTCAGATAGAGCTCGCAGCTCACGTCCTTCTTGCCCGTGGTGTACTTCTTGATGCCGCGCTCGGCCGTCCACTTAGCGATGTAAGTGTCGAGTAGGCTCTTGGCATCCTTGGTCGGACCATCCTTGCCGTAGTCGTTCACAGAAAACGACAGACGGGTACAGGCAGCATTTGCTGCATCGGCTGCGAGGCCGAGCGTCAAAAGTGCAGAGATGGCGGAGATCGAAGCGCGCAGTCGCATGGGACCTCTTGAGGCTATGGGTTTCACTTGGGAAACCTATAGCCGGAGTTGCCAGCGACTGACTAGTTCATCACAACCGATGCACTGGTTCAGTTGGTGATTGTTGCGCGTTTACTGCACATCTGTGCATGAACAACTTGCGGCGTCAGTTCTGATATGGCGAATTGCCACCGCGTGGCGAGATCCCGCTATCAAAGAAGAAGCCGCTGTCGAACGGTCCACCCTGCGATTGCCGGTTGAATTGGTAGCCACTGTATGTGTTGCCGCCACCGTACACCGAGCGACTGTCGCCATAGGTGTTGATGCTGTCAGCCAGACCGTAGGAGTAGCCGCCGCGACGCTGCACGAAGCCGCGCACTTGGGGCCCGCGCCGATAGGATTTCGATGCGCGATGCTCGACGGTCTCGGTGGCCTGAGGCATGGACTTGACTGGCTTCTTGGTGCCAGCGCTCGCCGATATCGGGGTCAGTAGTGCGACCGCCGCCGCCACAACCGTCAGTGTCGCAATCCGCAGCATGGCGCTATCCTCGTTTGATCCGAACCGGTTCTGCGATCAAGTATAGCGTGAAATCTGAACATATTCTTCAACAGATCGGCATTTGCCTTACCGCTTTGGGGCGACCTGTCGCTCTTGGATCACAATTCAAGCCAAGCTGTGCCGGAGCAAAAGCTGCTCCGGCACTTCGGATTTGCATTGAACGGCTTACTTGCAGGCGCGCTGGCGCGACGTGCAGGTCGATACGACGAGCGTTGTCTGACAGGTGGTTGCAACCTTGCCCTTAGCCTTGGCGCCCATATTGCTGATCGACGTGTTGAGCGCGATGGCCGAAAGGCTCTTGGCAATTTCTGGTGTGATGCCGGTGCCTTGGCCACCGGCCATGACACACTTTGCAGCCGATGCATGCACGGAGCCGAGCGCCACGAACGCTGCCAATGCCGCGCCTTGGATTAAAATGTTATTGAGCTTCATTTTTACGTCTCCCTTGGGGTTAGGCTTCTACTCGCACGTCAGATTTTGCAGATCGTTGCCTGGGCAACGCAGGTGACACCGAGGCCTGAGCCTTTGGTGCAGCGATACTTGGCTGGTGTGATCTTGTAGCCAGGAGTCGTCTTATTCGACATCCAGGATGACCAAGCACCCCAATCGAACGACTGCAGGATTGCTTCATAGGCCTGGAACTTGGCGCCATCTTCGGTGGTGTTGGTGCCTTCGGCGGCCTTGTTGAAGCAGTTGCCTTTCGCAGCAGCAGGACCGGTGGAAACGACGGCGGCGGCAATAATTGTAGCGGCGGCGACTGAGGTTGTGAAACGGCGCATCTGGGTGATCTCCTCGATCAAGTTCCGGGGGGAAGGTGCAGCACGCAAACAATGTTAACCATCTCCATGGTGTTGCCCCTCGCACGTGACGCTGTCGAGCGGGTCTGAGACTTTTGTCAGCCGCCGTGGCCCGTGAGCCATAGTTAGGAGAGCGTGCCATCGGTTTGCTGACTGGCGAGCATATCCACGCGCCAGCCCGCGCCTTCGGCTTGGCCCAGACGATCGACAAGAGTTGGGAGGACTACTCGCAGTTGTTCCTGCAGGTGCCAGGGCGGATTGATGATTGCAAGCCCGCAGCCGTTGAGCTTATCCGGGTGCCGGGGGCTGCGCAAAAGAAGCTCGACCACTAGGCACGGACGGTTGATCGTTTCGGAAATAGCCCGATGAAAGCGCTGGGTGATCTTGGGGTCCTTGATCGGATACCACAGCGCGTAAACGCCTGTTTCAAAACGACGAATCGCCTCCGCGACACCCTCTGTCAGCCGGATCAGCTCGCCGGGCTCCTCAAACGGAGGATCGATCAAGATCACGCCGCGCTTTTCCTTCGGCGGCAACAGCGATTTCAAGGCAATCCAGCCATCGAGACCGAGCACCTTCACTTGCCGGTCTTTGGTGAAAAGCTCCTCCAGGCGCGTCCGGTCGTCTGGATGTAGCTCGTTGACAACCAGTTGATCTCCGCGCCGCATCAGTCGTCGCGCGATCAATGGGCTGCCAGGATAACGGGTGATCTGCCCGGTTGCGGTTTCGTTTTCGCCAGCGATAACATCGAGATACGGCGCCAGAATTTCGGCAACTTTGGATGGCAGCGGCGGCGCGTCGGGGCCGACCAGTCGGTCAATGCCGTCGCGCCATTCGCCCGTCTTCTCGGCAGGACCGTGGTTCAGAGCATAGAGGCCGACGCCCGCATGGGTATCAATCACGCGAAACGGCGTGTCCTTCAGCTTCATGCGCTCAATCACGAGGGTCAGCACGATGTGCTTCAAGACATCGGCGAAATTGCCCGCGTGATAGACGTGACGATAGTTCATGAGATGTGCTGATCCAGAGTGCCGTTGACGGTAGCCATAGCACCAATTGTCATCGCCAACGTCTGATTACATCTGAAATGTGAGCGGCAAATGCAGCCGCCAGCCAGGCCCCGACGCTGGTCCAGTGCCCGCCAGTCAGCGCAGACCGAAGCGCCAGCACAAGTCCTGCACCGGCCAAGTTGTTCATGATCAGATCAATCGGTGCGATGCCACGACCCGTCGTGCGGTGATAGATGAATAGGATCGCAACTTCGATTGCCAACAAGGCTAGGATCAAGTCGGCCACGCGGCCGGAGGTGAACAGGGCGTCGAGGGCACTCGTCATTTGGGATTGCATCAAACCTTTGCGTGAATTGCAAAATTCTCCTTGCCAGTCGCGGCGGTCACACACAAGACGGGTATTGGATTTGATGCAGCAGCAGGAAATTCCCCATGGTCTCGATGGCAACTGACGCAAGCCGTGGTGCACAGGCGCCCGTTGTTCAATCGGCGCCAACCCGTGCTTTGGCCGGATGGGTGATGTTCGAGTGGGCGACGCAGCCGTTCTACACCCTCATCGTCACGTTTCTGTTTGGGCCATATTTCGTGAACGTGGTCGTTGGCGATAAAGCCTATGGTCAGGAACTCTGGGGCTATGCGGCAGCAGCGGCCGGTGTGTTGATCGCCATCGGCAGCCCCTTGCTCGGCGCGGTAGCCGATGTCAAAGGGAGCCGGAAACCGTGGCTGGCGGTCTTTGTGCTCATCTTGTGTGCGGCGATGGCATCGCTCTGGTTCGCAACGCCAGCACTCAAGGGCACGAACCTCTGGCTCATGCTGCTCGCCTTCGTGATCGCAAGCGCGGTTGCTGAGTTCGCTGTGGTGTTCTTCAACGCGATGATGCCGACGTTGGTCCCACGCGACAAACTCGGCAAGCTGTCCGGCATCGGCTGGGCGATGGGTTATCTCGGCGGGCTCGTGGCGTTGATCTTTATGGCTGGATTCGTTGCAACCGACCCGACAACGGGCAAAACACTGTTGGGCTTGTTACCAGCACTCCAGTTGAACGCAGCCATGCACGAGGGCGATCGGCTCGTCGGGCCCTTCTCTGCACTTTGGCTGCTGATATTTTCCTTGCCGCTATTCTTTTTCACACCGGATGCTCCCCGCCATACGGCAAATGGCTCGATTGCCGATGGGTTGCGCTCGTTCTGGATCACGGTGAAAGGCTTGCCGTCGCATCCGGAAATCCTGACGTTTCTCGCCGCTCGCATGATTTTCAGCGACGGACTGACGGCGATTTTCGTGTTTGGCGGCATCTATGGTTCGGCGGTGTTCGACTGGGGGCTGCGCGAACAGGGGATGTTCGGCATCATCGTTGTGCTGGCCGGAGCGATTGGCGCGTTCCTTGGTGGGTTCCTCGACGACAAAATCGGGTCAAAGCGGGTGATCGTCGGCGCGCTCGTTGTTATTATCATCGGTGCCATCGGCATTCTGTCGGTCGATAAGACACACGTTCTGTTCACCCAGATCGTACCGGCCAAGATCGTCGGCAGCGCGCCGTTCTCGTCGAAAGGCGAGCAGGTGTTCTTGATGTTTGCCATTCTGATCGGTCTGGTGGCGGCACCCGTGCAAGCCTCAAGCCGCAGTCTGATCGCTAGGCTTGCCCCTGTCGATAAGGTGACGCAGTTTTTTGGGCTGTTCGCATTTTCCGGTAAAGCCACCGCGTTCGCCGCGCCCTTGGCCGTCGGCCTCGTGACTAAACTCAGCGGCGACCAGCGCATCGGCATGGCGGCGATCCTCGTGTTCCTGGTTGTCGGCTTGATCTTGATGATGAAAGTGCGCACGCCGAAAGTATGAGGTTGGGGTCATGAACCTTGGAGACGAGCATTTTGTCCCGTTGACCGCGTGAGCGATCCTGCCGAAAAGGGACGGATGACGGCGCTTGCAGACATCGACGCGGCAAAGCCTGATGCAACCTTGCATCCTGGCAATGACGGCAGCGTATTTGAAGACTTCGCACCGAATCTTGATACCATTCCGCCGTTGCGCGATGGAGCCATTTGGCGCTGGAGCTTGGTCGCGGCGTTTTCACTGCACGCAAGCATGCTGGTCGCTTTTGCCTATCCACTCGGAGATATTGCGGCAGGTGGCGGCGGCACCGACCTCGAGGCGATTAGCGTGGACGTTGTTTCCGCGTCTGCGATCGACATGATCGCAACGCCTGCTGTCAATAAGTTAGCCCCCGTCGCGGCAGCTGAACTTTCGAACCGCGAAGGGTCTGAGCGCGAGCAACTGTCGGCGCTCGAACAGCTCGACCAGAAGCAGCAACAAACGGTCGAGATCCCGGCCAAAGCAGAAACGCCGGATATCGTCATCCCAAATGTTGTGCTGAAGCCTGAGCCGCCGCTGCCCGAAGTGCCAACGGTCGTGATTGCGCCGAAACCAGTCGAGGAGCCGATCGAGGGTTCAGAAAAATTAGAAAGCGTAAAGGCAAAGCCCGCAACCACAGTTGCGGCGTCGCCCAGCATGCCAACGGACGCGGCAGTGGCCGAGCAGATCGGTGGCGCCACATCGCGCGGATTGTCGGTCGTCGAACTGGCTGCTCAGTCGGCGGCAATTGCCAGTGCTGGGGATCTCGGCGCATATGCCCGTCAAGTGCAGTTGGCGGTTGCCCGTAATCCGCCGAAGCCGCCGCGGGGGTTGGCAAACCGGGGGGAGGTCGTGGTGGCGTTCGCGCTTGCCTTGGATGGTTCGCTCAGGTCGGCTGGAATCTTGTCGTCGAGCGGCAATACAACGCTGGATAACGCGGCCTTAGCGGCGGTAAGCAGTACCAAGTTTCCAGCTCCGCCCGCCGGGTCGCAACCGACCCAACTTGTTTACAAATTTCCAGTGAAATTCCGTTGATAGCGGCTTAACCGGCTCGTCCGGACGTTCCGCTTGTAGGGTGGAATCGGTGCATAAGCGAGCAACAGATCTGGAGTGTTATTCGCATGGCTCGGCTCGCGCGCTCACTTGATACCATCAAAGCCCGTTACGACGTGGTTGTCGTTGGCTCCGGCTATGGTGGTGGTGTTGCGGCAGCGCACTTGGCGCGGGCTGGAAAATCGGTGGCTGTCTTGGAGCGTGGCCGTGAATTTCCAACGGGCACGTTCCCGTCGAAGTTCCCGGAATTGCGCGCTGAAATGCAAGTCACGGGTCGCCGTATGCGCACGGGATCAGAGACCGCACTCTACGATGTGCGCCTCGGCGATGACATGCACGTGCTCGTTGGTTGTGGGTTGGGTGGCGGATCGTTGGTCAACGCTGGCGTTGCCTTGCGACCAGACGCGCGGGTCTTTGCCGATCCGGTGTGGCCAGGGCAGATCACCCAGGATGGCTTGCTCGACGAAGGCTATCGGCGGGCCGAGATGTGGTTGCGCCCGAACAGCGATCCGCAGGCATCGTCGCATACGAAATTCCAGGCGTTGGCAAAGGCTGCCGAAGCTGTCGGCGCAGTGCCGGTGGCGCCGCGCGTGGTGGTCAGCTTTGAAGACACCATCAATCCGGCTGGCATCCGTCAGCCGGCGTGCACGCGTTGCGGCGATTGCTGCGGCGGCTGCAATGTTGGCGCCAAGAACACGGTGGCGCTGACCTATCTGCCCGACGCCGTAAACCACGGCGCTGAACTCTTCACGATGGCGAA
Organism: Hyphomicrobiaceae bacterium; assembly: GCA_031429105.1. Lineage (GTDB taxonomy): Bacteria > Pseudomonadota > Alphaproteobacteria > Rhizobiales > Hyphomicrobiaceae > JAKFWF01. Next base: position 6,911 of record JANOYV010000082.1, read on the forward strand.
GGTGCGCTACGTCAGCCGCGCGCGCGATGGCTCGTGGCGGATCCACATTACGCGGCTGGATCAAACGACAGGTAGTACGGAACTCACAATTTCGGCGGATCGGGTGATCTTGTCGGCAGGCACGCTCGGCACGTCGGAAATTCTGTTGCGGTCGCGCGCGCAAGGGCTCGGTCTTTCCGATCAGTTGGGCCAGCGGTTTTCAGCGAATGGCGATATCATTGCCTTTGGCTATGGCGCTAAAATTCCGATCAACGGCATCGGCGTCGGGCATCCAGCCAAGGTCGAAATGGCACCGATCGGGGCGAGTGTTTCAGGGCAACTCGAAATTCGCGATGCGCTCGATCTGGCAAACGAGTTGTGCATTCAGGAAGGTGTGGTGCCATCGGCCTTGGCGTCCGCACTGCCCGTCATGTTCCTGCCGAACGGTCGTTTGCTGGGCGCGCTGCAGAGCCTTGTGTCAGGTGTCTACAAGGGGCCGTTTGCAAGCCTGCAGACGTTCTTTGCGGTAAGCCACGATTCAGCTTCGGGGCGGTTCGCGCTGGACGGCGACCGTTTGGCCCTCAGTTGGCCTGGCGCGAAGGATGAGGCCGTCTACAAACGGCTCGACGATATGCTTGGTAAACTCGTGACGAGCGTCGGTGGCAGTTATGTGAAGAACCCGCTGGCGGGCTCCGTCATGGGACACCAGCCTGCAACCGCGCATCCGTTGGGCGGCGTTGCTATGGGACGGGACGCATCAGACGGTGCGGTCAGTCACAAAGGCGAAGTGTTCTCGAGTGTCGGCACGACAGGGGTGCACAAGGGGCTCTATGTGATCGACGGGTCGGTCATTCCGCGTTCGCTCGGTGTCAATCCGCTGCTAACGATCACAGCGTTAGCCGAGCGCACCATGCTGCACATGGCGCAGGATAATGGTCGGCGAGTTGCGGTTTAAGAAAGATCAGCTTCAAGGCAACGGCAGCGTCTCGTGCTCCTTCACGGTCTTGCCGGTATCGGCGTAGACCTCGATCAGCTTGACCCGATAGCCCCACAGATGGGCAACGTGGTGTAGCGTGCGTTCGCAGGTATCCGGGTCGAGCGGAATGTTGTTGCGGACGCGATGCTGCAGGGTCAGGCGGCGGCCACCCGAAAGGTCGGCATTGACCACTTGGATATCTGGATCGCGTGCCGAGGTGTCGTACTGCGCGGCCAGCATCTTGCGGACATTGCGATAGCCCTTCTCGTCGTGGATCGATTTCACTTCGACCACAGGGAATGCCGAGTTGTCGTGCAAAGCAAAGAAGCGGAAGTCGCGCATCAGCTTTGGCGACATGTATTGCAGGATAAAGCTGTCGTCACGGAAGTTGGCCCAGGCGTCCTTCAAAGTACCCAGGGTGTCGCCGTTGCCGGCAAAATCAGGGAACCACTCGCGGTCTTCCGCGGTTGGCTCCTCGCACATGCGCTTGATATCCTGCATCATGGCGAAGCCCAACGCGTAGGGGTTCATGCCGTTGTAGTACTTGTCCTCGAACTTCGGCTGGAACACGACGGAGGAATGCGAGTGCATGAATTCCAGCATCGAGCCTTCGGTCAGCTGCCCGCGGTCGTACATGCGGTTCATGATTTCGTAATGCACCCATGTGGCGCAGCCTTCGTTCATCACCTTAGTCTGGCGTTGGGGATAGAAATACTGCGCCAGCATGCGAACGATGCGCAGCAACTCGCGCTGCCAATCTTCCAGCTTCGGCGCGTGCTTTTCTAGGAAGTAGAGGAGATTTTCCTGCGGTAGTCCCAGCGTTGCGCTTTCCTGCAGGGATGCGCGACTGTCAGCATCGGGTGCGAGACTAGGTAGGGCAGAACGCGGCACCGTGCGCCAGATCTCGTTGTAGGTTGCTTCCTCGTGCTCGCGCCGCTTATTGGCCTTGTCGCGCTGCTGCGAGATCGAGGATCGTTTGGCTGGATGACGACTGATGCCTTGGTTCATCAGCGCGTGGGCGCTGTCGAGTACCGCTTCGACGGCTTCCACACCGTGTTTTTCTTCGCACTCCGTCACGTACTCCTTGGCGAAGGCCAAATAGTCGAGGATCGAGGTGGCGTCAGTCCACTGCTTGAACAGGTAATTGTTCTTGAAGAAGTGGTTATGCCCCATGGCCGCGTGCGCCATCACCAGCGTCTGCATCGTCATGGTGTTCTCTTCCATGATGTAGTTGATGCAGGGATTGGAATTGATCACAAGCTCATATGCCAGCGCCCGACCACCCTTGCGGTACATGCCCTCTTCGCGCGCGAAATGTTTGCCGAACGACCAGTGCCGATACATGTTCGGCATGCCGATCGACGCATAGGCATCGAGCATCTGCTCCGCCGTGATGACCTCAATCTGGTTCGGGTAGATGTCGAGGCCCATCTCGCCAACGCCAATTTTTTCGATGGCATCGTAGGTTTTCTTGACGAGTTCGAAATCCCATTCGGCGCCCTTGAAAAGTGGCTCTACGTCAGGTGCAATATTGCGGAACGGCGCGTTCATGGGCATGCTCCTGAAGCCCTCAACTCGGATGTTGCAAACAGCTCACGGAACACGGGGTAAATGTCGCCGGGCGATGACGCCTTGCGCATCGCGAAGTGTTCGTGCCGCCCAGCAATCTCCTCGTACCCGGACCACGCAACGCTCGACATGCCATGCATACCGTCTTCCTGGCCGACTTCTATGTACGCAAAATACTGCGTGCAGGGTAGTATGTCGCCCTCCAGCATCTGCAGGCATTGCTCCATGTCGTCGTCGAAGTTGTGACCGTCCGATGCTTGCGCCGCGTAAATATTCCAGTCGGCTGGCGAGTAGCGATCCTTGATGATCTTCATCATTTCGACAAGTGCCGTCGAGATGATCGTCCCGCCGGTTTCTGTAGCCTTGAAGAACGTTTCCTCGTCGACTTCCTGGGCTTCCGTCGTGTGACGGATGAAGACAAGATCGACCTCGGCATAGTGGCGCGTGAGGAACAGGTGCAGCAACATAAAAAAGCGCTTGGCGAGATCTTTCAGCGGCTCGGTCATTGAGGCCGACACGTCCATCAGGCAAAACATTACAGCTTGCGTTTTGGGCTTGGGGCGGCGCTCAAGCCGGTTGTATTGCAGATCGAGTGGATCGATGTAGGCGACCACTTTGCGCAGGTATGAAAGCCGCGAAAGTTTGGCCTTCAACGCCGTGAGATGCGCCTCGTCGCGCGGATCGCGCGCCTCATGCCGCGCAATTTCAGTTTCCAGTTCTTCAAGGTCCTGCAGGCGCGGGCGGTGCAATGCGATGCGGCGTGCCATGCTTTTTCGCATGGTGCGCGTGTGGTTTAGTCGAGCCGGTGGGCCATCGGTCGTATGACCTGCACGCACCGGCTGCGGCGAGCGCATGTCTTTCAGTTTGGCTTTGACGAGGTTAGGTAGCTTCAGATCTTCGAAGAAGATGTCCAGGAACTCATCGCGCGACAGATTGAAGACGAAATCATCTTCGCCCGAACCATCGGAGCTTCCTTTCGAACCCGATCCGCCACTGCCACCGTCCGGCTTGCGAATGACATCGCCGACCGAATACTCCCGATTGCCCGGCAACACGAAATCGCGCTGACCTGTGCCATGACCGAGACCGAAAGATGGTTCGCGCAGGCTTTTCGAGCGGATACGAACATTCTCGCCACCTTCAACTTCGGCAATCTTGCGCTTCTTGATGGCGTCCCGCACGGCATCACGGATTTCGCCCTTGGCGCGACGCAGAAAGCGTTGCCGGTTGCCAAGGCTCTTGGCTTTTGGATTGAGGCGGCGATCAACGATATCCATTCTTGCTCCACAGATGGGGAGTAGGGAGTGGGCGGTAGGGAATAGGAACTTGAAAAAAGCGTGGAGCCACTTCCCATTCCCTACGCACTTCGATCACCCAGCCTTCTTGACGCGCATGTACCATTCGACGAGGCGTCGAACCTGGCGCGGCGTGTAGCCACGGGTCACCATGCGTGTCACGAACTCCTCGTGTTTCTTTTCCGTATCGCCATCTTTCTTGGCACCGAATGAGATCACCGGCAGCAGGTCCTCAACCTGGCTGAACATGCGCTTCTCGATCACCTCGCGGATTTTCTCGTAGGATGTCCAGCTCGGATTCTTTCCGCCATTGCGTGCGCGCGCCCGAAGCGAGAACTTGACGACTTCGTAGCGGAAATCCTTCGGATTCGCGATGCCGGCTGGCTTCTCGATCTTCGACAGTTCCTGATCGAGAACTTGTCGGTTCATCAAGTTCCCGGTGTCTGGGTCCTTGAAGTCCTGGTCCTCGATCCACGCATCGGCGTATGATACGTAGCGATCAAACAAATTTTGGCCGAACTCAGAATAGCTCTCAAGATAGGCTTTTTGCACCTCGTTGCCGATGAACTCGGCGTAGCGGGGCGCCAATTCCTCCTTGATGAATTCGATGTAACGGTCTTCCCGATCCTCCGGCATCTGCTCGCGCCGGACGGACTGCTCCAGAACGAACATCAAATGGACAGGATCGGCCGCGACCTCGTGGGTGTCGAAGTTGAAGGTCTCCGATAGAATCTTGTAGGCAAATCGCGTCGATGTTCCGTCCATGCCTTCGTTGATGCCACCGGCATCGCGGTACTCCTGGATGGTTTTGGCGTGCGGATCGGTATCCTTCAACGTTTCGCCGTCATAGACGCGCATCTTCGAATACAGGCTTGAGTTTTCGTGCTCCTTGAGACGGGTGAGCACGGAGAACTGCGCCAGCATTTGTAGTGTCCCGGGTGCGCACGGTGCCTTGGCGACTTCTGACGTAGACAAGAGCTTCTCGTAGATCTTCTGCTCTTCGGAAACGCGTAGGCAGTAGGGCACCTGGATCACGCAGATACGATCGAGGAACGCTTCGTTGTTTTTGTTGGCGCGGAACGTCTGCCACTCGCTTTCGTTCGAGTGAGCAATGATCACACCTTGATAGGGCAGCGCGCCGACGTTCTCGGTGCCGACATAGGTGCCGTCCTGAGTTGCGGTAAGCAAGGGATGCAGCATCTTGATCGGCGCTTTGAACATTTCGACGAATTCGAGCATGCCTTGTGTCGTGCGGTTGAGGCCACCCGAGTACGAGTACGCATCGGCATCGCTTTGGCCGTGGAACTCAAGTTTGCGGATATCAACCTTGCCGACTAGTGCTGAGATATCCTGGTTGTTGTCATCGCCAGGCTCTGTTTTCGACACACAGACCTGCCGCAGTCGCGATGGATTAAGACGCACGACCGAGAACTTCGAGATGTCGCCACCAAATTCATCAAGGCGTTTCACCGCCCATGGGCTCATGCGCCCAGTGAGCTTACGCCTTGGAATACCGTACTTTTCTTCAAGCGCTGCGCCCATCGTCGCTGGATCGAACAAGCCAAGTGGGCTTTCGAAAATTGGACTTGTTTCATCGCCAGCCTTGAGCACGTAAACAGGACGTTGCTCCATCAATTCCTTCAGGCGTTCGGCAAGCGAAGACTTGCCCCCGCCGACCGGGCCCAAGAGGTAGAGGATTTGCTTGCGCTCTTCGAGACCCTGGGCCGCATGGCGGAAGAAACCTACAATGCGCTCGATCGTCTCCTCGAGACCGTAAAAATCCTTGAAAGCTGGATAAACCTTAACGGTCCTATTGAGGAAGATGCGGCTAATCCGAGGATCTTTTGAGCTGTCGATAAACTCCGGCTCGCCGATAGCCGCCATCATGCGTTCAGCAGCGCTGGCATATTGTAACGGATCGGCACGGCAGTTCTCAAGATATTGCTTCAGCGATACCTCGGCCTGCTTTTGCCGATCGTAGCTTCGCGTGAAGACCTCGAAAATCTCGTCTTGTGACGTCATGTTCGGCCTCGTCGCTTGATCGATTGTTCACACATTCAGCCGCACTTGCGCTTGGCCTCGTCCACGAACAGACAGTCGATCAGCTACGGTGGCTATTCTTTGAAGCACGCCTTGCCGGCCGACTGTCTGAATCTAGCGTCCCTAGTAACGATACTATACTCGCATTCACTCGGATCGCGGATCCGGGTGTGACCTTTCTGCGCACAAATTCGCACACACCAAGAGTATTGCCTGAAGTTCCGGCGGAAGTACGTCCGTTGAGCAAAACGTGATCTTTTTGCAATAAGTTTGACAACCTATTTGAACCAAACGCTTTTTTGGCTTTCTGGTTGCATTGGTATTGAATTGCAGTGCGCAAATCATGCTTTTTCTGCCTCGTTTCGAGCAGCTAGAATTTCTCTGTGTATGATCGTCGCGGGCTCAAAGAAACGCATTGAAGCAAGGCACAAGGTCAACGGTTCGGATCGAATCACGTCATTCGGCAAGTGCCGTGGAGGTCGCGATCAAGCGATCTCGAAGTCGTAATGCACGTGCTTCGAACAGGCGCGCTCCTTGGGCGCGGGACGTGTCGATGGCGAGTTCGACAATGGTGTGCTGCGCATCGCCAGCAGGCATGGCCTTTGCCTTGATGAGCAAAAGTTCGGCTCTGAACAGCGCCACACCGTAGGCATCAGTATGGGCGAGCCCGGCATCGGCCGATGCAACAGCCATATTCGCCCAGCCTGCGGCATGTGCAACGCTCGCACGTAGCAGGTGCGCATAGGGTAAAGCTTGGCCAGCGCCTGTTCGTTGGTAGGCTTCAATGGCATTGTCGATACGCGCGATGGCTTGATGCGTGTCTCTCGTTGCATCGTGCCAGCCAAGAATTAGATCGGCCCAGGCTTCCCAATATGGAAAACGGTGCAGCCGGGCAATTGTCCGGCCAGCATTTGCCAATGGCGCCGCAGCCATCCGATCGTCAATCGTTTGGGCCCGCGCGGCCAGTACGCACATGACGTGAGCACTGGTGTGAGGATGCTGCAACTCCTCAGCAAAGTGCAAAGCCTGCTTGTGTGATCTTTCGGAGGCAACGGTTGCGCCGCTGATGGCTTCAGCCCAGGCTTGGTGCGAACGGGAAACCGCTCGCTGATCAGACGCATAGCGAAATCTCAGATTGGCATGGTCGCCTGTTTCACTGAGTTCCTTGACGATCTCGAAATCAATCAAGGCCGCGCTCAGGTTACCAGCAAGTAAGTGGACGAGTGCTTTGAGTCTGGTCGCCAATAGGACTTGAGTTTCATCGCCTGCTTGTTGCGCCGCACGCACCAAGCGTCCGCTTAATTCACTCGCTGTTTCAATCCGGCCTTGCACCAGTATGCAGGCGTTGAGACCCCAAAGCACGTCAAACGCAGAAGGCGAACTGGTCCTTTGCAATCCATCTGCAATCTCAAGACATCGCTCATAAACCCGTGCAACTTCAACAGAACCACTGCCCTTGGATTGAGCCAATAGTGGGCCTAATGATTGCAAGGCTGATAGTTCATCCTCAGGCGCAATATGGGATGGATGAGCCGCAGAAACGGCAATCGCGCGTTCGAGATAGCCTGCTGCAACAACCGGCTGCTCGTCTCGTCCCGCGTATTCAGCAGCTGTCATCCACCAGGAGAAAGCAGCTTGCGGCTGTGCTGCACACTCAAGATGATTTGCGATCTGCTCGGCTGTTGCAACTGATATCGGCCCGGAGCGTCGCGACAATGCATCTGCTGCCCTCGAATGGAGTGTCTGGCGTAGTTCCGGGGGAACCTTGGCATAGGCAGCTAATCGAATGTGCGTTTGCGTAAAGCGGTAATGATGCGTGGTTTGAATGATGCCGCCATCCAATGCCCAACGAGTCAGATGCGGCTGCAACTGCGCAGGGTCCATATTGAGGATCGAGGCTAATAGCGCTGCATCGATCTCATCGCCTAACACAGATGCAGCTTTCGCAAGCGGCGTTAGATCGGCAATGCCCGCACCTTTCTCCAAAGGCCGATGGTCGGTGGCCGAACTTTGTGTGGACCCGATTTGTTGCGCGATCCAGTCCGATGAGAAAGTCTGTAACATTGTGCCTTGGAGCCCCCACCCCTGTATGTTGAACCGCAGACACGCAGCCGTTCAACCTATGGGGTAACGTTTCAAGGAATTGCCGCAGGATTGTTTCAGTTTTTATGGAAGTTGAGGGACTTTAGGATACATTATGGTCACGGGCCACTTCTCGTAACAGGGCGTAAAGATAACGGCCAAAAGAGCGCCAGCATTCCACATGAAAACAGGGTTGGAGCATACCGTTTGGATCTGCTGCGTCGTCCAGCCGCCAGAGTATGATCTCGGCTCGACCCAAGAGCGTTCGTGTTGCCGCAAGTGGCGGGAAGTGGTTTGCACCGAAGTCTATTGGGCATCCCGCCGCTAACACGTCAGGCGCAGCTGCGCCTGTAATCTTGATCGCACAGTTCCGATGGCTAATATCCACCAATGCATGGTGATAGCTGGCAAGCTGCATCGTTGCCTCGGCCTGGATTCGCTTGGTGCTGGCTTCGGGAACAACAAGAAGCCATTCATCAGGGCCCAATCGTGCGGCCATTCCATTGTCACCGGAGTTTGCCCGGTTGACCGGCATATCAATGTTGATGCCAGCAAGGTGTGAGATCGTGCGGCTCGCCTCACCAGGCAAGCGCAGTGCAAACCGGCCCATGCTCGGCAGCGTCTGGATTGTGCACTTAGCGCTCGAAATAGGTTGAAGGGCGCTTAGAACGCCGATTCTCGGTGGCATGTGTATTGCGTCATGCATGGAGACGCACTCCTTCGGGGTCAAAGAAGATGGGCTCAACGACCGTGGCCTCGGTGAAGCCTGCAGGAGTTGTAACGTGCAGCCGCTCGTTGATGCGGCGGCGTCCGTCGGTCACCATCGCGAGCGCAATTGAGCGACCAACGTTGCCGCTCATGTAGCTTGACGTAACGTGCCCGATCATTTTCATCGGGATCGGCTGATTGGGGTCGGTTACAATCTGCGCGCCCTCGTCCAACACGAGCGCTGGATTGGCGGTGCGAAGGCCGACAAGCTGTTTTCTCCCAGCGGCAACCACATCCGGTCGACCGAGTGAGCGCTTGCCGACAAAATCACGCTTTGCCTTGCCGACAAGTCCGCCGAGACCCAAATCGTCCGGCGTAACAGTGCCATCGGTTTCCTGACCGACGATGATGAAGCCTTTTTCGGCGCGCAGCACGTGCATGGCCTCGGTGCCGTAGGGGGTAATGCCAAAGCGCTGGCCGCCATCGTAGATCATGTTCCAGATCGCTTCGCCGTAGTCGGCTGGCACGTTGATCTCATAGCCAAGCTCACCGGTGAATGAAACCCGGAACAGGCGGCATGGTACATCGCTTATGTGCCCTGTGCGGACCGCCATGTGCGGAAACGCTTGCTCGGTTAAATCAATGTCTGAGATCAGCGGCGCAAGAATGTCGCGTGCATGTCGACCTTGAAGGGCGATGACGGCCCACTGTTCTGTGATTGATGTGAGGAACACCTTCAGGTCGGGCCACTCGGTTTGCAGGTAGTCTTCCATATGGGCGAGCACACGCGGCGCACCGCCCGTGGTTGTGGTCACATGGAACAGGTTTGGCGTCAGGCGGGCGGCGACACCATCGTCCATGATGTAGCCGTCCTCTTTGAGCATCAGGCCATAGCGGCAGCGTCCCGGCTCGAGCTTGGCCCACGCATTCGTATAGATGCGATTCATGAATTCGGCGGCATCTGGCCCGGAAACTTCGATCTTTCCGAGTGTCGAGGCATCGAAGAGGCCGACGTTGGTTCGAACGGCCCGCGTTTCGCGGTCAACGGCGGCGTTCATGTCCTCGTCGCCGGTTGGATAGTACCAGGCGCGCTTCCATAGCCCGACATCTTCGAACGTGGCGCCGTGGCGCGCGGCCCAGTCGTGCATCGGCGTGATCCGCGTTGGATCGAACAGGTCGCCTCGGTTCGCCCCGGCAAATGAGCCGAACGAAACCGGCGTATAAGGCAGTCGGAATGTCGTCGTGCCGATCTGCGGGATCTGCTTGCCAAGTTCGTCAGCGACTAGCCCCAGTGTATTCATATTGCTGGTCTTGCCTTGGTCGGTTGCCATGCCGGTTGTGGTGTAGCGCTTCACGTGTTCGATCGACTCGAAGCCTTCACGAACAGCGAGCTTGACGTCTTTGGCGGTCACGTCGTTCTGAAAATCGATGAAGGCCTTGACTGAACCTTGATCTGTTGGCGCTGGCATTGATCGGACGGCCTGGAACCCGACAAAGCTGTTTGTAGCCGCAACGGTGAGCTGTGAGCCGCCAGCCTGCGCGCCATCGGCAATGCAAGCTGCCAGATCATAAATCCCGCGACAACTGCCAACGGATGTTTCGTTTTGCGCCGAATGGCCCGGTATAAATGCGTCAAGCAGCGTATCGAAGGTGAGCTTGCCGCGTGACTGGGAGTGCAGGTGGACCGCTGGCGTCCAGCCGCCCGACATGCCGACGCAATCGCAGGCGAGGACGCGTGGCGCGCCGGGATGACCATTGTCGTCAAGCTTTGCAACAATCAGCCCCGACACGCGTGTGCGACCCTTGGTGCCGATCACTGTGTGGGCGGGCAGCACTTCAATCCCGGCATGGATCGCAGCCTTAAATTCAAGTCCGCAGTCAGCCTCGCGTCGCAGATCGACAATCGTGACATCGAGCCCGGCCGACTTCAGATCGAGCGCCGCAGCATATGCAGACGCGCCCGACGTCGCGATTACGACTTGTCGACCTGGCACGGCCGCGTAACGGTTGATGAAGCATCGGAGGCTTTCGGCCAACATGATGCCAGGTCGATCATTGTTGGCGAATACCAGTGGTCGCTCGTGTGACCCGGTCGCGAGGATCACGCGGCCTGCACGCACCTGCCAAAGTCGCTCCCGGGGCAGATCCGCATGGGGTTGCCGCAGGTGATCAGTAATGCGTTCAGCCAATGCGATATGGTTGTGGTTGAAATAGCCAAACGCCGTAGTTCGGCTGAGGATCGTGACATTGGGGCGCGCATTCAGCTCCGCCATAGCCTTTGTCAGCCATTGTTGCGCTGACACGCCGTCGATTTGCGATGTCATATCATGGAGCAAGGTGCCACCAGGCTCCGATTGCTCGTCGCACAGGATGACACGTGATTTTGGATTTTCCGATGCAGCAAGCGCCGCAGCCAACCCTGCCGGGCCTGCCCCAACCACAAGCGTCTCGCAGTGAGCATGGCGTTGTGTATAGCGATCAGGGTCGGGCTTCTTTGGAACTTCGCCAAGGCCCGCTGCACGTCGGATGATGGGCTCATAGACCTTGGTCCAAAACGTCGGCGGCCACATGAACGTTTTGTAGTAGAAGCCTGCAACGAACACCGAACCCAGCACGTTGTTGATTTCGCCAACGTCAAGCCCGAGCGAAGGCCAGTGGTTCTGGCTGCTGAGGCTCAAGCCGTCGAAGGCTTCGACGACGGTCGCGCGATTGTTCGGGTCGCGGCGGTCGCGGCCACGATCCACATCGAGGAGGGCGTTGGGCTCATCCGAGCCATGGCTCAAAATTCCGCGCGGGCGATGGTACTTGAATGAGCGTCCGACAAAGTGGATGCCGTTGGCGATCAGCGCGGACGCAGCCGTGTCGCCCTCGAACGCTGGAAGCGGGCGTCCATTGAAGTGCACGATGATGGGCTTGGATCGGTCAATACGCCCGCCGTTCGGTAACCGGTAGGAACGTGTCATCGCTCACCTGTGGTATTGGTGGTAATGTCGGGCCGCGGCTCGCCAGACTTGTAAGTTGTGATGATGCGGTCACTCACCGTATCGCGCACGGCATTGAACCAGCGTTGGCAGCCGTGCGTGTGGTTCCAGCGCTCGGCATGCTCACCTTTCGGACTTGAACGGTAGAACAAGAATTGCGCCCACGCGGTGTCATCAAGCGCGGACGGATCGGTGGGGCGGGCGATGTGCGCCTCGCCGCCACAGCGGAATTCAATTTCGGCGCGCGGCCCGCAATGGGGGCAGTTGATCAGCAACATGGGCATTGATCCTTAGTGTGCGACGGCGGCGGCGGCGGCTTCGTCGATCAGGCGGCCGGAACGGAACCGGTCAAGTGTGAACGGCGCGTTGACGGGGTGTGGCTCATTGCGCGCCATCGTGTGGGCGAAGGCATGGCCCGATCCCGGCGTCGCCTTGAAGCCGCCGGTGCCCCAACCGCAATTAACGTAAAGCCCTTCGATTGGCGTTTTTGACAAGATCGGCGACCGGTCCGGCGTAACATCGACGATGCCACCCCAGTTGCGCAGCATCCGCATGCGCCTGAACTCCGGGACGAGTTCGCAGATCGCGTCGAGGGTGTGGGTCGTGATGTGTAATCCACCTTGCTGGCTGTACGATACGTATTGGTCGGTGCCGGCGCCGATAACGAGTTCACCTTTGTCTGACTGCGATATGTAGGCGTGGATCGTGTTCGACATCACGACGCACGGGAACATCGGTTTGACTGGTTCCGATACCAGCGCCTGCAATGGAAAGCTTTCAAGTGGCATGCGTAACCCGGCGCGCGCCATCACGACGGACGTATGACCGGCGGCGACCACGCCGACTTTTTTCGTCGCAATCGGCCCTCGGGTGGTTTCAATCCCGGCGATGGCGCCGCGTGCGTCGCGCTTGAAGCCGGTGACTTCACAATTCTGGATGATATCGACCCCGAGCGCGTCGGCGGCGCGCGCATAGCCCCAAGCCACAGCATCGTGACGGGCAACGCCGCCACGTCGTTGCAAGGCACCACCGACAACCGGGTAGCGGATCGACTGTGACAGATTGAGCGGCGGGCAGAAGTCTTTGATCTGCTCGAGATTCAACCACTCGTTATCGACACCGTTCAGTCGATTGGCGTAGATGTGTCGCTTGAAGCTGATCACGTCGTGATGGTTGTGCGCCAGCATCAGTACGCCGCGCGCTGAGTACATCACGTTGTAATTCAGTGCCTGCGATAGGCCCTCCCACAGCTTGAGCGCGTGGTCGTAGAGGGCAGCACTTTCGTCATAGAGATAGTTCGAGCGGATGATGGTGGTGTTGCGACCGGTATTGCCGCCGCCGAGCCAGCCTTTCTCAATCACCGCGATGTTGGTCAAGCCGTGCTCGCTCGCCAGATAGAACGCGGTCGCCAGGCCGTGCCCGCCGGCGCCGACGATGATAGCGTCGTATGCGGGCTTTGGATCAGGCGCACGCCATTGCCGCGTCCAGTTCTGATGACCTGAGAAGGCATTCCGGATGAGGGAACCGATTGAGAAGCGCATGTTGTTTCCACTTCTCCCTCTCCCCCGCCGTTTCGGGAGAGAAGGAAGTCGTCGTCAATTCTTGATGATCATTGTCTCGGGGCCGTAGGGGAAGTTGGTGATGTTGTCGGCGCCGGTTTCGGTGACGATGAAAATGTCATGCTCGCGGTATCCGCCAGCGCCCGGTTGACCATCGGGGATCATGATCATCGGCTCCATCGATACAACCATGCCGGGCCGGAGCACGGTGTGGCAGTCTTCGCGCAACTCAACGCCAGCCTCTCGGCCGTAGTAATGCGACAGCACGCCAAACGAGTGCCCGTAGCCGAACGAGCGATATTTCAGGAGATCCCATGAGCGATAAAGTTCGTTCAATTCGACGGCAATCTCGGAGCACTTCTTGCCAGGCTGGATTAGTGCTGAACCGACGCGCATCACTTCACAGTTCTTATTCCAAAGATCGAGTTGCGCGGGCGAGGCGCTTTCGCAAAATAACGTGCGTTCAATC
>JANOYV010000083.1:0-19230 GCA_031429105.1 Hyphomicrobiaceae bacterium
AACTGACTTTCACCATAGTCGAGACCGCCCACCAGCGCTTTGACCGAACCATCCGGCTCCATCGACACCAGCGCGCCAGCCTTCAATCGCGCATTCTTACCATCAAGCCTGATGGTCGATTGCAAAGCATTGTCAGCCGCCTGCTGCAACGTCAGATCGACGGTGGTACGGGCAGTCAGCACGAACTGGCCTTTGCCATCCATTACCCGCTGGATTTCCTCGTAGGCAAAATCCAGGAACCAGTCCGGACTGGCCGCATTTCTGGTTTCAATCACTTTCGCCGGATTGAGCCTGGCATTGTGGATCTGGCCGGGCGTGTAAAATCCAGCTTCAATCAAGTTGGACAGCACATCGTTGGCGCGTGCCCGAGCGGCCGGTAAGTTGGCGTGCGGGGCATACTTTGTCGGGGCTTTGAACAGGCCGGCCATCATGGCCGCTTCCGCCATGTTCACGTCGCGCACCGACTTGCCGAAATAGAACTGGGCGGCAGCTTCGACGCCGAAGGTGCCGCCCCCCATGTAGGCGCGGTCGAGGTACAATTTCAAAATGTCGCGTTTTGTCAGTCGGCTTTCCAGCCAAAACGACATGAACACTTCCTTGATCTTGCGCTGCAATGAGCGCTCCGATGACAAGAACAGGTTCTTTGCCAGCTGCTGCGTGAGTGTTGATCCACCCTGCACCGTCTCACCAGCGTTTATGTTGGCGACAAGCGCGCGCGCCGTACCGATAAAATCGATGCCGAAATGGTCGTAAAAGCGCCGGTCTTCAGTTGCCATGGTGGCGCGGATCAAGACTTCGGGTATTTCGTCGAGCGGAATGGCGTCGTTGAGGTTGATCCCCCGTTTGCCGATCTCGTTGCCCCGGGCGTCGAGAAACTTGACCGAAAATTTGCCCGGTGTGAGGTATTTATCCTCATCGATTTCCAAAAACGCTGGCAACGCCAGCATGTACATGACCATCAGACCGCCAACGCCCAGCGTCATCGCCTCGGAGCCAACCTCGGTGAAAGCACGCTGCCAGCCAGATACGCGAAAGCGCATGGCGAAGCTCGAAGCGGCGTTGTAGCCGTCCTTCAGGCGCTCCCACAGTCCTGCAAGGCTGGAATCGATCACCGAATCGAGTTTCAGCCAGCCAATCGACCGGATTTTTCCGCCCAGCTGTATGAGCCAGTCCTTCAAAAGCACACGCTCCTGCGTCATTGCCAGACACGCACAGTTGGCCCACGATTGCACAAGAATCGCGAAGACAGACCGCCAACGCTAATTTACACCTGACTGCGGCGGTAATGCGAGGAAGAACTATCGTGGCGAGCGGCGACAAGTCAGGCGATGTTCCGTTTTGGGAACACAAAACCCTCGATGAAATGACACAGAGCGAATGGGAAAGCCTTTGCGACGGCTGCGGTCGCTGCTGTTTGGTCAAACTGCAGGACGACGAAACCGACGAAATTCATCTGACGCGGCTGTCGTGCCGTTTGCTCGATGTCGGTTCATGTCGCTGCAGCGATTACCCGAACCGGCAAAAAAAAGTACCGGATTGCATCGCCATTGACCCAGATCAGGTGCGATCATTGGGCTGGCTGCCTGCGACCTGCGGGTATCGGCGCATTGAGGCAGGTTTGGGCCTTGCGTGGTGGCATCCGCTGGTTTCCGGCTCGCCTGAAACCGTACATGAGGCTGGCATCTCGGTGCGCGGCTGGGCGCTCAATGAGGAGCGGATCAAACCGGCCAACATTCACCGCTACATCATCAAGAATTTTCCCGACAAAGACGAATAAAGCGCAACACGCGAGAGACGACGCATGACAGTGCCAGCCTCGGTGAACCTACCCGCACACGCCCGCGCCGTCATCATCGGCGGCGGCATTGCCGGGTGTTCGATTGCCTACCACCTGACCGCGCTTGGCTGGTCGGATGTCGTGCTGCTGGAGCAGGGCCGATTGTCGGGCGGTACGACATGGCACGCCGCTGGCCTCGTTGGGCAGTTGCGCGGCCACACCAGCATGACCAAGTTGATCCGCTATTCGACTGAGCTCTATGCCAGCCTAGAAGCTGAAACCGGCCAAGCAACGGGCTGGAAGCAATGCGGCTCGCTGACGATTGCCCGCACGCCCGATCGGATGACGCTGTTGCGGCGGGTAGCGACGTCGGCCAAGGCGCAAGGCATCGTTTGCGATGAACTATCGGCGAAAGAGGCTGGCGATAAATGGCCGATCATGAAAACCGACGACCTCGTCGGCGCCGTTTGGCTGCCGGGTGACGGCAAGGCCAATCCAGCTGACATTACGCAAGCGCTCGCCAAAGGGGCCCGCGCCCGCGGCGCAAGGATCTTCGAAAAGACCCGTGTGACCGAGATTGCCGTCAAAAATGGCCGCGCAACTGGCGTTGTGGTCGGTGATCAAACGATCACCGCCGATGTTGTCGTCATCGCCGGCGGCCAGTGGTCGCGCCAGATCGCCGAAAAAATCGGTGTAGCCGTGCCGCTGCATGCGTGCGAGCACATGTACATTGTCACGGCGCGCATTCCAGGCGTCACGCCGGACTTGCCGTGCCTGCGCGATCCCGATGGCTACATCTACTTCAAGGAGGAAGTCGGCGGGCTGTTGATGGGCGGCTTCGAGCCGACCGCCAAGCCGTGGCTGACCGACGTTCCCGACGAGTTCGAGTTCGGCATGTTGCCAGATGATTGGGATCAGTTCGAGATCCTCATGAAAAACGCGATCCACCGCGTGCCAGCCCTTGAGACAGCCGAAGTCAAGACCTTCATGAACGGGCCGGAAAGTTTCACCGCAGACAACAACTACATCATGGGTGAAGCGCCGACCGTCAAAGGCTTGTTCGTGACCGGCGGCTTCAACTCGATGGGCATCGCGAGTTCGGGGGGGGCCGGCAAGGCGCTGGCCGAATGGATCGTTTCGGGCGAACCGCAACTTGATCTTTGGCCAGTCGACATCCGCCGCTTTGCCCCCTTCAACAGCAACGGTCGCTGGATGAAGGACCGGGTCGCCGAAGTCCTCGGGCTGCACTACAAAATGCCGTGGCCAAACCGCGAGTTGGAAACGGCGCGACCATTTCGCCGCTCACCGCTCTACGACCGATTGGATGCGAAAGGTGCAATCTGGGGCTCGAAGATGGGTTGGGAGCGGCCCAACGTATTCGCGCCCGCAGGTGAAGCGCGCGAGATCGCCTACGGGTGGGACCGCCAGAACTGGTTCCCTTGGGCCAACGCCGAGCAAAAAGCTGCCCGCGAGGCGGTGGCGCTGTTTGATATGACGTCGTTCGCAAAGTTGCTGGTGCAGGGACGCGATGCCGAGGCCGAGTTGCAACGCATCTGCGCCAACGATATCGCGGTGACGCCCGGCATGTCGGTCTATACCGCGATGCTCAATGCGCGCGGCGGTTATGAAAGTGACGTCACCGTCTCGCGGTTATCGGACACCGAATTCCTGGTGCTCACCGGCACCGCCCAAGCTGTACGTGACCTCGACTGGCTGCGCCGCAACATCGGCAATGATGCCCGCGCAACCGTGACCGATGTAACGTCGGCCTATTCGGTCATTCCCGTCATGGGGCCGAAATCGCGTGAGCTGTTGGCTCGCGTTGGCCGCACCAAGCTCGACAACGCATCGTTCCCGTTCGGGGCTGTCAAGCCGATTGAGATCGGCTACGCGACAGGGCTTGCCTGCAGGCGGACCTACATGGGTGAACTCGGCTGGGAGTTGTACATTCCAACGGAGTTCGTGGCCGGCGTCTACGATACACTGCACGAAGCAGGTCGCGATTTAGGTTTGCGCGATGCAGGCTACTACGCCATCGATGGCCTGCGCCTGGAGAAGGGCTATCGCGCCTGGGGACGTGAACTGACGCCAGATATCACACCCTATGAAGCGGGCCTCGGTTGGGCCGTGAAGCTCGACAAGGGCTGCGACTTCATTGGTCGCGACGCGCTGTTGGCCGCAAAGTCGAAGGTGCCGCCAACGCGCTGCGTCTCGTTGGTGGCGGTCGACCCCGGCGCGCCGCTCGCACATGGCGGCGAGCTTGTGCTGCGTGATGGCCGCCCGGTCGGCGATGTAACGTCGGCGGCGTTCGGTGCAACGCTCGAACGCGTTGTGATGTTGGCGTCCTTCAGGACCAACAGCGAAACACTCGACGAGGCGATGCTCTCAGCACAAACCTATGAAGTCGATATCGGCGGCACACGTATTAAAGTGCGGGCAACCCTGAAGGCACCCTATGATCCTGCGAATTTGCGCCCGCGCGGATAAAAATCGTACCAGAGTGCGGAAACAAATGTGCGCGCGTCGTTATGAGGACCCATCGCAATGGCCGACATTACGGACGGCGCCCAGACGCACCATACGATCAAGGTGCGCGATGGCCTGAATTTGCATGTCACGCAATGGGCCGCGTCAACGCCGATGGCGGCACCAATCCTGTGCTTGCCGGGCCTCACTCGCAACGCCCGCGACTTCAACGATATCGCGGTAGCGCTCAGCCAAGGCGAGACCGCGCGCCATGTCTACGCGCTTGATGCGCGCGGACGCGGACTGTCGGACCACGATCCGGACTGGAAAAATTATTCCGTCCCGGTTGAGACCCAAGACGTGATCGACGTGATGACGGCGCTTGGCTTGCATAATACTTCGATCATCGGCACATCGCGCGGTGGTCTCGTTGCCATGATTTTGGCAGCGCTCCAACCCGGCATGGTGGGCGCGGTAGTGCTCAACGACATTGGCCCCGTGATCGAGCGTGCCGGGCTTGTGCGGATCGCGGGCTACGTCGGACGCATGCCGCTGCCGCTATCGTGGGAGGACGCGGCCCGCATGGTTGGCGACGTCAGCCGCAAGGCGTTCACAGCTGTTCCGGAAGCGACGTGGGCCAAGGTCGCACGCGCCTGGTTCAACGAGGCCAACGGTCGCCCAGCGCCAGGCTATGATCCAAAACTCGGCCAATCATTCTCCACAACGGATGCGACACCGCCGCCGCTATGGCCACAATTTCTGGCGCTCAAACATGCCCGCGTGTTGGTAGTGCGCGGCGAAACCTCGGATCTGCTGAGCGCGGAGACGGTGGCCCTCATGCAGCAGCGCCACCCCAACTGCACCAGCCTCGTCGTCAAAGGCCAAGGCCATGCGCCGCTGCTGATGGACCAACCGACGATCGATGCGATCGGCCGGTTCTTCGATCGAACTTCCGTGCAGCAGACAAAGGTCGCGAAGGTTCTTTAATCAAGCACACTCACTTGATGGCAATCGACCAGCCGAGCGCCTGCGCCAAGGCACCAGCCAGTACGGCGGAAGCAATGGGCACGAAGCTCGACGCGATCATCCGCAAAGCCACAAACCGCCAACCCATGATCGGCCCCTCGTAGGCAATGACACGGTGGAATGCATAGACCGACCAGCCGGTAATCAACGCAATGACTTGCGCCCCACCGGCTCCTTCGCGCGCCAGCAGAATGGCGATCGGGAACGACACCACCGGTCCGCCCGGCAAAAGTCCGCCGAACAAAGAGGCGAGCGTAATCCCAGTCAGCCCCGTGTCGGGCCCAAGCATTGAGACAATCATGCGATCAGGGATCAACTCAGCAAGGCATGACGCTGCGATCAGCGAGAACGGCAACCTGATGGCAAGGCGAGACCCCTCATCGACCGTAAACTTGGCGGCACGGCCAATGGCGGCCGGATCCCTCCGCCGCGCAAAGTACCCAGCAATCAGTACAGCAATGCCCAGAATGACCAGAGATGAAATCATGTCGGGTCCTTGTGTGGACCAGTGCGCAACTCCGGTCTGTCAATTTCGAGCGGCCCCCGCGCCAGCAGTCGCGCCAAGGCACCAGCGAGGATTGGTAGAGGCAACGCGGTCAGCACCCGCACAATCACGAACTCGTGGCCGAGCAGCGGCCACTCCCAAATAATGACGCGGTGGATGCCGATGACCGACCAAGCCGTCACGTAGGCAATGACCGCGCCAACATCAGCGCCGGCAATAAAAAGCGCATAGACAATGGGGAAGGCGGCGAATGGCCCGCCTGGCGTGATCGCCCCCAACGCTGTTGCCAGAAACAATCCAGCCCAGCCTGATTGGGCGCCAAGTATGGGGGCAATTTTCTTTGGATCGGCGAGCTCTTTCGCCAGCCCACCCAACATCATGCCAAGCGCGATAAGGGGAATGACATTGCCGAGCAACACCAGTGACTGGCTCAAGGCATGAGACAGTGTGGCAGCACCTTTGACCCAATAGACGAGTGCTGCTGACACAAGCGCTAGCCCGATAAAAAATATCATGCTCGCATCGACGAAGGGCCGTTGCTCGCGCTTCGTCTCGGGTCGTTGCTTGACGTCAGACATGATCGGGAGAGCCCACGAGGGAGTAGACACGGCGACAGTCAGCCGGGCACCAAGTGCACCTCGAATGGAGTGCCACATTGCCGGGTCATTTGTCACGCCGTGGGCCGCACACCTCCCCTGCGTTGTCCTCTGCATCACCAGGTGTAAGCAAACTGGTCGCAACCAACGCACCTCGTGAACACTGGTCGGGCGCGCGCGCATCGCCTAAGCTTGACAGCGATCGAGTTGCCTTCGCCTGTAGGAGGTTTGATGTTCGAGGTTTTTAGACGCGCGCTATTGACACTATTATTTGCCTGTGGCGGCTTGGTTTGTCTGTACGGGGATCAAGCCCATGCTGCCGCCCCTGACCGGTGCCTAGCCTTCGCGCAAGGCCCCTCGTTAGGACCTCGCATTGAGCGGGCATCCTTCGTCGATGCCCAACTCAAAGCGGCCGAAGTTCGCATTACATTTCTCGGTCACTCGACCTTCCTGATCGAGAGCAGCAAGAACGTTCGGATCGCAACCGACTACAACGATTATTACCGTCCTAATATGGTGCCGGAGATCGTGACGATGAACCGGGCGCATGACACGCACTATTCAAATAACCCAGACCCGGGCATTAAACACGTCCTGCGCGGCTGGAACCCGGATGGAGGAGCCGCTCAGCACGACGTTTCGATCGCTGACGTGCGGGTCCGCAACATCCCCACCAATACGCGCGATTTTCAAGGCGGCACCAATGTTTATGGAAACTCGATCTTCGTGTTCGAGATTGCTGGCCTGTGCATCGCCCATCTTGGACATCTGCATCACACCTTGACGGTACAGCAGTTAGGCCAACTGGGCCAGATGGACATTGTGTTGGTGCCAGTCGACGGCAGCTACACCATGGACCTCGACGGCATGGTCGAAGTCTTGAAGGACATCAAAGCACCGTTGATGATCCCGATGCACTACTTCTCAAGCTTCACGCTTGAACGCTTCATGACACGCGTCAGAGGTGCATTCGATATCGAAGAAAGCGCAACATCAACCGTCGTCGTCAGCCGCGAGACACTGCCGGGCAAACAAAAGATCCTCGTCTTACCCGGCCGTTAGAAAGGCGTTAAGTGCCGTCAGCGATATCGCTTCTGGGGCGGACGTGAACTCGCAGAGGGCGGCGGACCCGACCGGACATCTTTGTGACGGAAGTTGATCCGGCCCTTGGTCAGATCGTAGGGCGTCATCTCAACCGTGACCTTATCGCCAGCCAGAATACGGATGCGATTTTTCTTCATACGGCCGGACGTATAGGCAATCACCTCATGGCCGTTCTCCAGCTTCACGCGACAACGCGCGTCGGGAAGAACTTCGCTCACGACACCTTCAAATTCGAGTACTTCTTCCTTAGCCATGTAACTCCCTCGGGTATGCCCCGTGCACAAACGCCTTCGGCGGGCAGACGTCAAGCCTGCCCGCGCCGATTTACTGGGTCATCAACGATCGCGTGATGATATCAGAGTGCGCGCAAATTGACTGCGGACGATTTGCCGTTACGGCCCCGCTCTAGATCGTAGGATAGCTTCTGGCCTTCTCGCAGACCCGTCATGTTGGCCCGCTCGACGGCTGAGATGTGAACGAAAACGTCTGCCCCACCCTCATCCGGCTGAATGAACCCGTAGCCTTTTTGGCCGTTGAACCATTTCACAGTACCAGTCGCCATCTTCAATCCTCTGGTCTTATCGCCGGCCCACGCGGAATTGCCGTGGGTCGTCAAATTACACAAAGGACGGTCCAGGTGGCCGGTCGAGCCTTGCCGTAGAGTGCACCCAGTGAATTCGACCGCACTTATATGATATAGGCGAGGCCAATCGGCAACAGAAAAACAACAAAGTGTTGTTCCCTCGTGGGCAAAACCGCACAGTCAAAACCGGCAATGGCCGAGCCCAATGTCGCTGATATGTAACCAAATCCTTCAATCCATCTTATAACTTAAGCATCCGATCTGGTAGTCTAGTTGAACGTCACACGTTCTATTTGGCGGCTGTCAATCGTCCGACCACATACAGAAAGATTCTCAAAACATGTCGACAAAATCATCAAATGGCTTGGCCATGTCGCTGATCCTCGGTTTTATCGCGGCAGCTATCGCAGTATTAACCGTGCATCAATCGATCGTGTATGGATTGATCAGCGCCAAGTTTCTGCCGGCGACCAGCCAAGCTTGGTCGATGGCGGCCATCGCACCATTTGGAGTTCCAAAAATCCTCAATGACGTGTTCTGGGGCGGCCTCTGGGGCTCGCTGTTCGCCGTCGTATGGCCGAGGCTGCCGGGCGGTACGATGTGGCTGCGCGGTTTGATCTTTGGCTGCATCATCGCCTTGGTCAGCAACTGGACTTTGCTGCCTTTCATCAGAGGCACATTGCTGGGTATGCCGCGCCAAGTTTACTTTGCTGGCTTCGACCCTGCCCGCATGGGAGCCACGCTTTTGATCCTTGGCGGCTTCGGGTTGGCAACCGGACTGATTTACGGACTTATGCGCGGACGTAGTTGACTGCGCGACAATGCTGGCGCTGCCCGCCGACACGCGGCGTCAGCCGAACCTTGAATGTCTAGTGACTGCAGCCGCCCTGCGCGCGCGGCGTAAACCAAACCAGCGGAACCAAGCCCTTATGACCGATCGAGTGCATCTAGGCAGCCTGAGTATTGCCAGCGTGCTGTTCAATTTCATCAACGACAAAGTGCTTCCCGAGGCAGGCGTATCAAAGGCTCGATTCTGGGCAGGTCTTGATGCCGCAGTGCACGACCTAGGCCCGAAGAACCGCGAACTCTTGCAGGTGCGCACTGAGATCCAGGGCAAGATTGACGCTTGGCATCGGCAGCATCGCGACCAGCCCTTCGATATGGCAACCTACAAGGCCCACCTGATAGCCATCGGCTATCTCGTGCCCGAAGGTCCTGATTTCATGATCAACACGGCAAAGGTCGATCCCGAAATTGCCACCATGGCTGGTCCGCAATTGGTCGTGCCAGTGATAAATGCGCGCTATGCACTGAATGCCGCCAATGCGCGCTGGGGCTCGCTCTACGATGCGCTCTATGGCACCGATGTCATCGCGCAGGACAATGGCTGTGAGCGCACGGCAAAGTTCAATCCGGCGCGCGGCGCCAAGGTTGTCTCCTATGCCCGTGCCATGCTCGATGCGATAACGCCGTTCGACGACACCTCGTGGTCCGACGTGACGTCGCTCAACGTGGCAAGCGGCCACCTATTTGCCACGACCAAGGCTGGCACCCAGACCTTCCTGAAAACTGCTGCAGGATTTGCGGGTTACCGTGGGACGCCGGATAATCCATCGGTCGTGTTGTTGGTGCACAACGGGCTTCACGTGGAAGTCCACATTGACCGGATCCACCCTATGGGTTTGGTCGACGTCGCAGGAATCAGCGACATTGTACTTGAATCCGCACTGACAACGATCATGGACCTTGAAGACTCGATTGCGTCCGTCGATCCAGATGACAAAGTTGCAGCCTACAGCAACTGGCTCGGGCTGATGACCGGTAAGCTGCAGGACACCTTCGAAAAGGGCGGCAGCTCCCTCACCCGTAGCCTCAATGACGATCGCACCTACACAGGCCCTGGTGGTGGCAAAGTGAACTTGCCCGGCCGCGCGATTATGCTGATCCGCAACGTCGGGCACCTGATGACCGACACCAGTGTTCTTGATCGCGAAGGCAGATCCGCGCCGGAAGGCATTCTCGATGGTTTCATCACCAGCCTGATCGCGATGCATGACCTGAAGGCGCGACGCAATAGCCGCACCGGCTCGATCTATATCGTCAAGCCGAAGATGCATGGCCCGGCTGAAGTTGCCTTCGCCAACACGTTGTTCGACGTCATCGAGTCGACGCTCGGGCTCGAGCCCAACACCATCAAAATGGGCATCATGGACGAAGAACGGCGCACCACCGTAAACCTCAAGGAGTGCATACGGGCCGCCAAGTCGCGGGTGTTTTTCATCAACACCGGTTTCCTGGATCGCACCGGCGATGAAATGCACACCTCGATGGAAGCTGGCCCGATGATCCGTAAGGCCGAGATGAAAGCACAGCCCTGGATCAAGGCCTACGAAGATTGGAACGTCGATATCGGGCTTGCCTGTGGCCTGCCCGGCCGCGCCCAAATCGGCAAGGGCATGTGGGCCATGCCCGACCAGATGGCGGCCATGATCGAGCAGAAAATTGCGCATCCGATGGCCGGTGCCAACACCGCCTGGGTGCCATCGCCGACAGCTGCAACCTTGCACGCCATGCACTACCACAAGGTCGACGTTGCCGCACGGCAGGCTGAACTTAAATCTCGACCGCGCGCGAAACTAGACGACATTCTGACGATTCCCGTGGCGACCGGCCGCAACTGGAGCGCCGAGGACGTCCAAGCCGAACTCGACAATAACGCGCAAGGCATCCTTGGATACGTGGTGCGGTGGGTCGATCAAGGCGTCGGCTGCTCGAAAGTGCCTGACATCGACAATATCGGCCTAATGGAAGACCGCGCCACGCTGCGCATTTCAGCGCAGCACATGGCGAACTGGCTGCGCCATGGTGTGACCAATGAAACTCAAGTTATGGCGACGATGAAGCGCATGGCAGCCGTGGTCGACAAGCAGAACGCTGGTGACCCAGCCTACCAGCGCATGGCGCCTGATTTCGATGGTGTTGCGTTCAACGCCGCTTGCGACTTGGTTCTCAAAGGAGCCTCGCAGCCGAGCGGCTACACCGAGCCCCTACTTCATGCCCGTCGGGTAGAGGCGAAGGTTGTCGCCAAATGACGAATTTCAGCCGACTAGAGGGTGTTCGATACCTCTTCGTCTGGCTCAGGTGCAAGTTCACGAAATCGAACGCGTGGATTGCGCCATTGGACGTGCGCATTCTTTTGGCAGTCCTAGCATTGCCGTTAGCATTCAAGCTCCTGTCTCTCGATTTTTCAGCGCTCGCCGATCTGTGCGATCAACCCGTTCTTTTCCACTTCAAGCCAACTTGGCTGGATGATCTTTTTATAACTCATCGCTGCCGCCTGTTTCAGTCCGCCAACATCCGACCAGCACAATTTCTTGCTGCAGCAGCCCTCGTTGCGCTCGTCGTCAGGCCGTGTCGTATATTTATGGTGCCGGCTGTCGTCTTGACGTGGCTATTGGATACAGGCGCGTTTCAATTTCGAGCTCATTTATATACGATTGACACGCCACTGGCCCTATTGACCCTTCTCATTTTTCTACCGATCAACTTTCGCAAAGCGGCAGCGTGGGATGCCCGACCAAGCGCGCCGGCTAAAATGGCAATGTTAACCTGCCTTGGTTTTGTGGCAACCTATTACGTACAGGCCGGACTTTCGAAACTGATCTTCGACTGGTCCTGGGCCGCGCACGTGAAAATTGGAAATCACTACCCCATCAGCTGGCTCTTGCACTCGCAAGACATGCCCACTTGGATGGACGCAATCGCAAGTCGCAGCTCGTCGTTCCTGCTGCGCTGGCCGATCGCGGACGCGTTGGGTGGCTGGGTCGTTCTTGTCGAGCAATTTCTATGGCTGATCGTTCCGTTTAGTTTGGCTGCACGCATACATGCAGGTTTTTTTGCTGCCGCCTACCATATGATCGTGCTCTTCGTCACCGGCATTGCATTCATAACGTGGGTTCCAATTGCTTTGGCTGTCACCATTCCCTTCTCATCATTATACCGCCGCTGCTGGGCCGCGCCGCGTATCGAACCAAATTTGGAAGAGAAAAACCTAGCCACGAAAGAGATCATGGCTCCCCTTTTTATGGGAACAGCCGCAATGATTTGTTGGATTGCACCCTTCTATGGAGCCATTCCGCCGTTCCACAACTATATGCAGTTCGGCTGGGCCTACCCCACACCTCAAGTAATGAATCCCATATACCGGCTTGGGTATCGCGACAGCACTAACGGTCTCATAGAACCAATCCCATTGCACTACGGCGCATTTCTTGATTTTCGACACACCGCGCTCTTAGACGCCAATGCACGTGCGTTGATCGAACATCAAAAAAATCCCGCCGTTAACAAGCAGGTGACAGTCAATATTTTTTCACTTCTCAAAGCAAACCGACCAGCTGACGCAAATGGATGGCTTTTCGGCAGGTGGCGCAGCCCCGACCACCTCATTGGCGTGCGCTATCTCATTCCAATTGCAGAAATTACCGTATTTTATATTATAAAAGGAACGCCCGAGCCTGGGCTATTGAAAAAGCCCTGGCGTGCGAATTTCGTCATTTGCGGCACCATCGAGGTTCCAACTGCAGATCGTCCAGCGGCAACAAATTTGCTACCAGAATGCGTAGCAAACGATGGTCGCCATTAGCTGAGCCGCTATTTTGACCACGACCGATTGCCTATTATTCCGGCTGTTCTAAAGGCGAAGGTTGCGAGCTGACCGCTGAAACGGCACTCGCCCGACACTTTGCACGGCGCCCAGTGTCGGACTATCTCAATCACTCGTCTTCTGGTTGGGGCTTTTCAACAGCCGACATGCCTTTAAGCTTAGCCAACACGCGGGCTTGCTCTTCAGCCTCGGTCTCGGCCTTCGGCGCTTCCTTCTCCTTTGGTTGCATGATCGAGGTGCCGCCGGCAAATCCGGTGGTCTGTGCGGTCGGCAAAAGTGTGCCCGCACGTTCCGGATCGGGGATACCTGCGTCGCGACGCTCTTTGGCCGATCGCGCCGCTGCCTTGCGAACTTCGGCATCGAGGTCGATCTGCGAACACAGCGCCATCGTCACCGGGTCCTGCGGCACAAGGTTCGCAGAGTTCCAGTGCGTCCGGTCGCGGATCTGGGCAATTGTCGGCTTGGTTGTGCCGACCAGTCGCATCAACTGACTATCTTTCAATTCGGGATGATTGCGCAGCAGCCAGAGCACGGCATTCGGCCGATCATGACGTCGGGACACCGGCGTGTACTTCGGGCCCTTCTTGGTCTTGACCGGCGGCACTTCAACCTTCGAAGCGGCAAGGCGAAGTTCAGCGCCTTCCTTTTCCTCGGCGCGCTTGATCTCTTCGCGGGTGAGCTGGCCAGAGGCAATGGGGTCCATTCCTTTGATACCAGCCGCCACGTCACCATCGGCGATGCCCTTCACCTCAAGCAAATGCATCCCGCAGAAAACCGCGATCTGATTAAACGACAGTGATGTGTTTTCGACGAGCCAGACGGCAGTTGCCTTTGGCATCAACGGCTTACGGTCGCTCATAGGGTCTCTCCTGCTGCCGGGCCAAAACAACGGCCAAGCGGCGATTAACGATGTGAATGAGGAAGGTTCAATGCAGATATAACCAGCCGACTGTTGCATTGCAACACTATTGATTGTCAGCCACTTCGGTCAGAAGCCGATCTCTCCCAGTTGATCGGCCGAAAATACTCATACTTTGCAATTGACCAAGCACTTGGGCCCAGGATTAATGGGGGCCCAGGATTAATGGGCATAGCTGAGATTTCGTGCGATTGGATGCGCACAGCGACAATGGTTCTAAAAGGAAATCCGGGCATATGCAGGTGCCGCGCAGATATGGCTGGCTCCTGACGCTAATCGGCCTTCTTGTGTGCGGTGCGGGCGCCGTCGCGTTTGCCCAGCAACCGCCTTCGGCCACGCAGCAGAAGCGGGTGCGCCCGGCACCGCCCTCTGCCATTGGCAGCACACCACCGTTACCGACACCTGTGCCTAGCCAGCCAAAACCAGCGGTACCCACTGCCGACACGCGCGAGACCGTCCAGGCCGATGTCTCGACCCGCAGCGTTTCGATCACGTCTAGTTTTACCGGTACGGAAATTGTCGTGTTCGGCGCCGTCGACAACTCTCGGCAATCGAGCGCAGAATCGGGATTGTATGATGTCGTTATCGTTCTTGAAGGCATGCCGGACCGCCTGGTGTCGCGACGCAAGAGCAACATCGCTGGCATCTGGATCAACACCCAAGCCGTGACCTTCGAGAGCATCCCGAGCTACTACGCCATCGCCTCGACTAGACCGCTCGATGAATTGGCCGACCCTGTATTGCTGCGTGAGAATGACATCGGCTTCGAGCAGATTCGGATGACGCCGATCCGCGGTTGGGAAACGGGTTTGTCGACGGCCGATCTGGGCGATTTCAAAGCGGCCGTGGTACGCCTCAAGCAAAAAGAAGGGCTCTACGTACAAGAGCAATACGGCGTGGTTTTTATTGGGCGTAGCCTGTTCCGGGCAAGCATTGAATTGCCAGCCAACGTACCCGTGGGGCCCCTGGTGGCGCGCGTGTACCTGATGCGTGAGGGCCAATTGCTGTCGACCTACACCGCCCGCGTCAATCTCGAACGACAAGGCGTCGAGCGCGTACTGTACGCGTTCGCCTTCGAGCACGCGTTTCTTTATGGCCTGTTCACGGTTGCGGTTGCTGTGACGGCGGGACTTCTGGCCTCGACTATGTTTCGCCCGCGCACGCATTGACGGCGGCGCTACCGCTGTCACACTAGTCACCACACCCCGAAGATCCAGTCGTCGTTGGAGTTCCTATGGCCAAGAAACGCAAAGTCATTATCACCTGTGCTGTGACCGGCGCCATCCACACGCCATCCATGTCACCGCATCTGCCGATCACAGCTGAGGAAATCGCCGATGCTGCAATCGGCGCGGCAGAAGCAGGTGCAGCCCTCGTCCACGTCCACGCCCGCGATCCAAAGACCGGCAAACCAGATCAATCGCCAGCGGCATTCGCGCCATTTCTGCAGGTGATCAAGCAGCGCTCGAACTGCGTGATCAATATCACCACAGGCGGTTCGCCAACGATGGGGCTTGAGGAGCGGCTACAGCCGTGCGCGCACTTCAAACCCGAGGTTGCATCCCTCAATATGGGCTCGATGAACTTCGGTCTCTACCCGATGCTGGAACGGCAGAAGACGTTCAAGTACGACTGGGAAAAGCCCTATCTGGAGGGCAGCCACGACCGGATCTTCAAAAACACGTTCAAGGATATCGAAGGCATTCTGACCTCGTGCGCGCAAAACAACACGCGGTTCGAGATCGAGTGCTACGACATTGGCCATCTCTACACGCTGCGCCACTTTGCCGACCGTGGTATCGTCAAGCCGCCATACTTCATCCAATCGGTGTTCGGGATCTTAGGCGGCATCGGACCACACCCAGAAGACGTCATGCACATGAAGCGGACAGCCGACCGTCTGTTTGGCGATGACTATCATTGGAGCGTACTGGGGGCTGGGCGCAATCAGTTGCCGATCGCGACGCAAGCCATTGCACTCGGTGGCAATGTTCGAGTTGGCCTTGAAGATAGTCTTTGGGCCGGACCCGGCCAACTCGCCACCAGCAACGCGCAGCAGGTAAAACTCGTGCGCGGCATCATCGAGAACATGGGCCTAGAAATCGCGACTTCGGACGAAGCGCGCGAAATGTTGCAGCTCAAGGGTGGCGACAAGGTCAACTTTTAACTCTACCCGTTGCTGGCGGCGGAGCCCCCGCAGGGCAAATGCCGACTAAATCCAGAGAAAGTTACTCGATGCGGCTACTCTTTGTTGGTGACATTGTCGGGCGTTCAGGCCGCCGGGTTTTGTTGGAAAAATTACCTGGATTGCGCAAGCGTTACGCGCTCGATTTTGTCATCGTCAACGGCGAGAATGCAGCCGGCGGCTTTGGCATTACGGAGGCGATCCTCGCCGATTTTCTCGAAGCAGGCGCCGATTGCGTCACCCTCGGCAATCACGCCTTCGATCAAAAGGATGCGCTCGTCTTCATCGACCGGCAACCGCAACTGGTGCGCCCACTCAATTTGCCAAAGGGCACGCCCGGCCGCGGTGCAGGTCTCTATAAGGCGCGCAACGGCGCCGAAGTGCTTGTCGTCAATGCCCTCGGCCGCGTCTTCATGAATGAAATGGATTGCCCATTTAGGGCGATCGACAACGAGGTCACGGCCTGCAAGTTGAAACGCGGCGCGGATGCAATCTTCATCGACTTTCACGCCGAAGCCACCAGTGAAAAGCAGGCACTAGGGCACTTCCTCGATGGTCGCGTGAGCGCCGTTGTCGGCACCCACACCCATGCGCCGACGTCCGACAATCGCGTACTGACCGGTGGTACCGCCTACATGTCGGATGCAGGCATGACGGGCGACTATGACTCAGTCCTGGGCATGGACCGGGTCGAGCCCATCCACCGCTTCCTCACACGAATCCCGAACGAACGCTTTTCACCGGCGGACGGACCCGCGACGTTGTCTGGCGCTGCCATCGACATTGACGATAAAACGGGCTTGGCGCGCAGCATCACGCCAGTGCGGCTCGGTGGTGTCTTAGCACCTACCGAGCCGCTGGCTTGGATCGAGAGAGAGATTTAATTGGCCTGCAAAGCTGCAGTGTCACCGCCGAGAAAGGTCGAATTTGACCCCGGATGGACCAAATCACCGCCCTCGATGCGATCGGCCCCCGGCTGATTGAGGACCTTGCTGTCGGCTCCTGGGCAAGGAGCATTGACACCACAATCGCTGCTTCGGGTTAATTCGGCAATACGGTTTTTTTCGTTGCAGTGCCATCTGTTACGGCGAAGACGCACCTAACTGGACTGGATTTCACCGAACAAGCCGATCTATAAGGCTGTGCTGCTGTGTGACAGCACTGTGAAACTTTTTTCGGGACGCAGACGAACCATGGCTGGTCATTCCCAATTCAAGAACATTATGCACCGCAAGGGTCGCCAGGATGCAGCAAAATCGAAGATTTTCGGCAAATTAGCTCGCGAAATCACGGTTGCAGCCAAAACCGGCCTGCCCGACCCGACGATGAATGCCAGACTTCGACTGGCAGTCCAGGCGGCGCGTGCCGAAAACATGCCGAAGGACAACATCGACCGCGCCATCAAGAAAGCATCAGGTGGAGACGGTGAAGCGTTTGAGCAGGTGCGCTATGAAGGCTATGCCGTTGGCGGCGTCGCCGTCATCATCGAGGCCTTGACGGATAACCGCAACCGGACGGGCGGGGCCATCCGTGCCCTGTTCACCAAACACGGTGGCAACCTCGGTTCGACCGGCGCCGTATCACATATGTTCGCGCACGTCGGTGAGATCGTCTATCTGGCAAAGGCTGGCAGCGCCGACGCGGTCTTGGAAGCTGCGATCGATGCTGGCGCCGACGATTGCACAAGCGAAGCAACCGGACACACGATCATCTGCGGGTTCGACAGCCTCGGCACGGTTGCAGGGGCGCTCGAGGCCAAGCTCGGCGAAGCAACCACCACCAAAGTCGTTTGGAAGCCGAATCTTACCGCACCTGCCGATGAAGAAACGGCTGCCTCGGTGTTCAAACTATTGGCCGCCTTTGAAGACGACGATGACGTGCAAACTGTATTTTCAAACATTGATGTCGATGAGGCGACACTCGAGCGTCTTTTGGGCTAGGCGTCGACGGCGGCACCCGTCGCCCCCGCCTCAATTGCTGAACAGCTTCTTAGATAGTGCCAACCCTTGGTCCGTGCCGGCCGACGATAGCGATGCCGAATTGGCTGACCGGACACGGGGGCGTGACGCTGCAGTGACGGCCTTTGGCGCCGCTGCCTCAGTCACGCCTGGGAGGCGTTCCGCCGTTGCCACGAGCGTCTGCCCGTCGCGCAGCTCCAAATCACCGGCGGCAGTGAGATAAAAGTAATCGCTACCACCCGACAGCGGAGCGATCCGGCGCCCGCGACCATCTCGGCTTTCGCTGACTTCCTCGACCGATTTATTACCGCTGCGCAAGCGCCACTCGGCAAAGATCTTTGCCCCTTCGCGATAGATCGTCAGCCGACCCGGAGCCGCAGGCGGGGCGGTCAGCCAGACGCCAACCAGCGACCGCTGATCGGCTGCTACTTCGCCAATTGCGGACTGCTCTTCATCGAGCCTAATCCCGACAACTGCGACCTTGAGTGCTGGGTTGTAGGTGGCCGTGGCCCACGCGCCTTGGCCAATCTTCATGCCGGGCAAATAGAAATTCACCAACGTCCGCTCGTAGGGCGCGGTTTCCTTGGCCCGGATAAGATCTGCAATTCGCACAATTTCAACTTCTGCGACGCGCTTTGCCAGCACCACGGCGACGTAACGGCGGCTCGTGTCTGTGGAAATGTCCTCAGACACGACACGATAGCCCGATTTGTCACTGGGCGTCACTTCAGCTGGCTTTGCGCTAACGGGCTTTGTTTTCGGATTTGCGGCCCGCGCCGCCGGCGGCTCGATCAGGGCGCCAGCAAACAGTGACAGAAATGCGAGTGCGATGATCGCAAGGGTCTGCATAGATCGTCCTCGAAGACACGGCGATTCATTCCAGCAACGACGCCACACATGAACATCTGGACGCGTTGCTGATACTCAAGGATGGTTAACGAAAGATTAACGACCTTGAATTGAGTTCAGGTTGGCCGCATCGTAGGCTTCGTACCTTCAACTTGAGACCGAGCACATCATGCTGACAAAACCACCCATTACGCCTCCCCTGGCACTTCCCATGAGCCTGACCGGCCACGATGTGCCGCCGGACCGGTTATCGCTGATTGTGCCGCACATGCAGACGTTGGCCGCGACCGCACGCGCCGTCTCCGATGAGTTACCCCTCCAAGCCGATGTCGGCGATTTCGCTGCCGCCCTCGAAGCCGAAGAGGGCTGACAGCAATGGAGTTCCATACCTTATCACTCAGCGCCAGCGCGGATGCGATCGCCAGCGGCCAGATAACAAGCGTCGAGGCAACGACCTCGGCTTTGAAGCGCGCCCGCACCGTGCACGAGAAAACAAACGCCGTAATTTCATTTGAGGACGAGACTGCACTGCTCGCGGCGAAAGCTGCGGACGCGGTAATCTCGGCCAAGCGTCCACTGGGACCGCTGCACGGCGT
>JANOYV010000084.1:0-28902 GCA_031429105.1 Hyphomicrobiaceae bacterium
GCCAAGTAGAGATTGATGTATGCCAATTGGATCAACGCCAATGTCAGCATCGGCTTTGAGCCGCCTGCTGCCAAGCCAAGTTGGATCAGCGCATAATACAAGGCGATATTGGCGGCTGGTCCGGCAAGGTAGATGATGACGCGCGGGATTACGGCGCGCGGCAATGAGCTGCCGAAATGGGCGATGCCGCCGAGGCCGGTCAACTCGATGTGCGTCACGTGCGTGTTGAACAGGCGTCCCGCTGCCGCGTGCCCCAACTCATGCAGCAGGATCGAACCGAAGATGCCGGCAACGATCAGCAGTCCTGCCGACATCGCTTGCGTGTTGCCGCTCGTAAAATACCGGGACTGCGAGACGAGCAGGACCAACACGAAGAACATGTCGAGATAGATCGGGATGCCCGCAATCCGCCCGAGCTCGATCCGGTTGTTCATCGATTGCGGTTCCTTGTATTCGGTAGGTCTCAAGCCACTTCTGACAA
This sequence comes from Hyphomicrobiaceae bacterium, assembly GCA_031429105.1. Classification (GTDB taxonomy): domain Bacteria; phylum Pseudomonadota; class Alphaproteobacteria; order Rhizobiales; family Hyphomicrobiaceae; genus JAKFWF01. Next base: position 482 of record JANOYV010000084.1, read on the forward strand.
CTCAACTCGTTGCGCGATGGGTCCCGGGGACAAGCTCCGGGATGACACTGATCAGTTGGCGCGCGGCAGAATATGGCCGCTCACGTCTTCGCCTTCCGTGCGGCCAGCGTCCGCAGCCGCAGTGCGTTGAGCTTGATGAAGCCTTGGGCGTCCTTCTGGTCGTAGGCGCCCTTATCGTCCTCGAAGGTGACGAGGGTGGATGAATAGAGTGACTTCGGGCTCGATCGGCCGGTGACGATGGTGTTGCCCTTATAGAGCTTGATCGACACTTCACCCTCAACGTGCTCTTGGCTCCGGTCGATCAGCGCTTGCAGCATCTCGCGCTCCGGCGAATACCAGAAACCGTTGTAGATCAGTTCGGCATAACGCGGCATCAATTCGTCCTTGAGGTGGGCGGCACCCCGGTCGAGCGTGATGCTTTCCATCGCACGGTGAGCGGCTAGCAAAATCGTGCCGCCCGGCGTCTCGTAGATGCCGCGCGACTTCATGCCAACGAAGCGGTTCTCGACGAGATCGAGACGGCCGATGCCGTTGTCGTGGCCGAGCTTGTTCAATTTGGTCAACACAGTTGCCGGGCTCATGGCTTTTCCGTTGACGCTCACCGCGTCGCCATTTTTGAAACCAACGGTGATGTCGGTTGGATTGTCGGGCGCGTCCATCGGCGAGATCGTGCGCTGGTAAACCATGGATGGGGCTTCATTGGCCGGATCCTCCAGCACCTTGCCCTCGGATGATGAGTGCAGCAGGTTGGCATCGACCGAATACGGCGCGTCGTTCTCCTTGCCCTTGGCGATTGGAATGTTGTTCGCCTTGGCAAAGTCGAGGAGGTCGGCGCGGCCCTTGAACTCCCACTCGCGCCAGGGTGCGATGATCTTGATGCCGGGCTCGAGCGCGTAATAGGTGAGTTCAAAGCGGACTTGGTCGTTGCCCTTGCCGGTCGCGCCGTGACAGACAGCATCGGCGCCCATCCGGCGTGCGATCTCGATCTGCGACTTGGCGATCAGCGGTCGTGCGATCGAGGTGCCGAGCAGATACACGCCCTCATAGACGGCATTGGCGCGGAACATCGGGAATACGTAGTCGCGCACAAACTCCTCGCGCAGATCCTCGATGAAGATGTTCTCAGGCTTGATCCCAAGCTGTAATGCCTTGTCGCGCGCCGGGCCCAATTCCTCGCCTTGGCCGAGGTCGGCGGTGAAGGTGATGACCTCACAGCCGTAGGTCGTTTGCAGCCATTTCAGGATGATCGAGGTGTCTAGCCCGCCGGAATAGGCAAGGACGACTTTCTTGATGCTCTTGCTGCTTTTAGCTGCGGTTTTCGTCGCCATTGCGCGTCCTGCCATAAGTGAATGAATATTGGTCGCACTATATGTATCGTTGGCGCGGCTGCAACCCGGTGTTTTGCGACCTCGTTAAGTGGTCCGCTGACGCTGCTTCAAACGCAGCAACCGCTGCTCGCGGTCATAGACGGTTTCGCCGCCGGGCACGCGGATATCGCGCACCAGTTCAAGAACCTGCCGGCTGGGCTTTGGCCCAATGCGCGTGCCGATCAACGCAGCGATCACGCCCAGCGGCACCGCGAACACGCTGATCAGCGCGCTTGGAATACCGATGAAGTTGGCTTGTCCTGCCAGGATGCCGAGGATGGCCGTGCCGAATCCGACAATTACGGCCGACATCGCACCCAACGTGTTGAGCCGCTTCCACCAGATTGATAGTGCAACGACTGGAAACAGGGCGGCACCGCTCAACCCGATGGCCCATAAAACGAGGGTTACCGGATCGGTTGGCAGAGCCAATGCCAACATCGCGCCTAGAACTGTGACAAACAAAATGGCAATCCGCGCAACAAGCAACCGCGGAGCCGCAGCCGGTGCTTCCCAGTGGCCGCCGTTGATACCGTCCTCTGCAACGATGGTTCCAAAAGCGTAGATGGCAGCGGATGCACTGGCAAATGTTGCAGCGATTCCGCCGACAAGCGCCAGATAGAACAGCGCCGATGGAAACTGAGACATAACCGGGAGCATAAACAGTGCTGAATCTCGTTTGACGGAGAAACTCGATAACGGCAGCTTCGGCAGCCGTCCATCGACCGCCACATGCCCGCCAGGCAGCAGTTCCGCAAACCATTCTGGCAGGGTCGCAGCGCTTTGCCCAACCAGTTGCGTCATGACAATGCTGCGTTCGAACACTGCAATAGCGGCCATTGTCAGCATCAGGCTGCCGAAAATGAACATCGCCCACCCCAGCGACTTACGGGCTTCATAAATGCCCTGGGTGGCGCCAATCCGCGGCAGAAGCCAAGGTGCAACGGCGATACCCATCATCAGCATGAGCGACGTCAGCACATAGCTTGCCGGACCAAGACTGCCAAACGGCACAGCCATGCGGCGCGTCAGTGGTTCCAGGCCAAGGCCCGCAAAATCAAAGACGAACGGCGACAGAACTGGAATCGGAATCGCCTGGGTGTGTTCAAGTCGGCCTATGATCCTGAGCACTGGCCCATGGGTAAGCTGGCCCAACGGTAGATTTGTGAATTCAAGTGCTGCGATCGCTGATGGAACCAGGATCGCGATTAGCACGGTCAACGCTGCGGCAGTGCCAGACCAGGTGAGCGATCGAAGCCCGCCAAAGCCAACGGCCGCGATGATTGTCGCCGCGAGCAGAATTGCCATGGTGTGTGGCGACGCACCCGTCAGCCAAGTCGCAGCAACCAATCCAATTTTGATTTCAGCAATGATAATCAGCAAGATCGGCACACACAGGATCGCAGCCGTCGTTATCCGCAAAAGACGACTATCGAACCGCCGCCCAAGATAGCTTGGAAGCGTATAGCTGCCAAATTTACGGAGATAAGGGGCAATCATCACGGCGCAGACGACAAAGCCCGCCACCACGCCGTTCGCAATGCACCAAGCATCTTGCCCGTTGATCAGCATGAGCCCTGTGATCGAAACGAACCCGACGCCGCCAATGGCCGTCATGGCGAGGCCAAGGCCCGTAAAGAACGCTGGAACGCGGCGACCTGCAGCGAAAAAATCAGGCACGTCCTGCGTCAGCGCGGCGATCCCGATCGTGACGTACAATGCCAGGGGTACGAGCATCATGGTCCACCGCAGCGCAATATCTGGCGCACCAAGCTCTTCGGCGATGACCGCTATAAGGAGCAAACAGACAAAGGCGCTGACGAAGATACCGAAGTAGGTACCAAGTCGTGGGTTGACGAGGCGCGTTCGCTGGGTTGTCGGCATTGGGTGCGCCTTGGAGTTAACGTGCGCGAGACTTGTAAACTGCAATCATGTCAATGGCGGCGGAAGCGCACGTTCACCAGTTAGCTGTCTTCGTGCGCACCGTGCCAATGGTCGACGGCATCTTGTCGGTTTACGAATGATGCGATCGTGAACAAGGCGATCAGTAACAGGCCGTGCGCGACGAGGAAATAGCCCAACGGAAATCCCAAAAAAAGCTTTGAATTCAATGCGTCGGCATATAAAGGGAAAATAATCAGCACCATCAGGAATGGCAGCAGGCTCGCAACCATCTGCAACTTAGTATGCCGCCAGTATGGCTTGCGTTCTTTGCGCTGTATCATGCGAAGTTCCTGAACCATCGATCAAGTGACTGATGAGCCATGCGGACTGATTACGGCAGTGGCACGACTTGCCGGTCAAACGACCTAAAAAACCACATGGTGAATTCGACACTATAATAGCGAACTTGCCTATTCGAGGGAACTGCTGCCAGATGTTGATTGGTGCATCGCGGTGATGCGACACGTGTTACTCATCATTCTAGTCGAGGCCCAGCCACTGAGATCAGCGCTGAACTGGATAAGCCGCATGGCTGCCACACGTATAGTTATTGTCGACGATCATCCACTGTTCCGGGGGGCGCTGAAACAGGCGCTTGGCACCTCGATTGAAGGTGCGCAGATTATCGAGGCAGGGTCGCTCGATGAACTCATTTCGCTGCTGAAGCCTGACAACGAAATCGACCTCATTTTGCTCGATCTTGCCATGCCGGGCGTTCAAGGTTTGTCCGGATTACTTTTTTTGCGGGCCGATCATCCAGGAATTCCCGTCGTGATCGTTTCCGCCAGTGAGGATGTAAACACGATCCGCCGTGCGATCGAATTTGGTGCGTCCGGTTATGTGCCCAAGTCCCAGACGGTAGATCAGATCAGGGGCGCCATTGCGCAGGTTCTGGCCGGCGAAGTTTGGATACCGCCGGACCTAGACATTGGCCAGACGGACAAGACTGCCACGGGCATTGCGGCGCGGCTGTCAACGCTGACCCCTCAACAGGTCCGTGTTTTGATGATGTTGGGCGAAGGCTTACTGAACAAGCAGATTGCGTTTCGCTTGAGTGTGTCCGAGGCCACCATAAAGGCTCACGTTTCGGCGATATTGCAAAAGCTCGGTGTTGATAGTCGCACCCAAGCTGTGATCGCGATCAATAAGCTCGGGCAAGGCGAATGGTCCGCCAGTCATTAGTGTATGCGAATAATACCGGATCTATTCCGCAGCCGCCTTGCGCCGCAGTTCGATTTGCATCAGCAGGGCTCGCAGATTGGCGGCTTTCACTGGTTTGCCGAGAAACGCCAGCCCACGGCTTCGGACGTCTCGTTGCACTTCAGGTGAGTGATTTGCAGTGATGATGATGCCGGCGATCCCTGAGTCGGTGTGCGCTCTGATGTGATTGATGGCGTCGATTCCGGTCTCGTGATCGAGCTGGTAGTCGGCCAAAATGGCGTCCGGTGTGACGCCTTGAGCCCGTACCAATGCCAACGCAGTGACACTGTCTGCTGCGGTCAAGACCGCACAACCCCATCCCGACAAAAGAGTGTGCATTCCATCTAGAACTGATGGCTCATTGTCGATGCATAGGGCGATCAGTCCTGACATCGATCCGATTGGCAACTTGACGACAGCCTCTGCATTTGAAAGTGCGACGGCCGACGTTGCAGGCAGGCGCACCCAGAATGTCGAGCCTTCGCCACGTTTCGACTTCAAGCCAACGTCGGCATCAAGCACGCGTCCGATCCGTTCGACGATCGAGAGCCCGAGGCCCAAACCAGACTGTGGGTGGACGGATTCATCAAGTCGTTGGAACTCCTTGAAGATCAATTTGTGATGAATTGAATCGATCCCAGGCCCGGTATCGATGACTGAGACGACGAAGCTGTTGTCGCGTCGTCGAATGCCAAGAAGAACGGTTCCTGTCGTCGTATACTTCAACGCGTTCGACACCAGATTTTGCAGCAGTCGGCGGATTAGGCGTCGATCCGTGTAAACCCATGCCGAAGTCTCAACGACCCGAAGCTCGATCCCTTGGGCGCGTGCAATCGGTTCAAATTCGACCCGTAGTCGTTCGAAAACTTCAGCAAGCGATACTGCTGTCATTTCGGGTTCAAGGCGTCCCGCATCCATCCGCGACAAATCGATCAACGCACTCAGGATCTCTTCAACAGAGCTTAATGAGACATCGATGTTGCGCGCGGTTTGCGCGTGACTACTGTCGTGAGTGCGTTCGACTAGGCTTGCAGCATAGAGTCGAGCAGCATTGAGTGGCTGGAGCAGGTCGTGGCTTGCGGCTGCAAGAAATCGCGTCTTGTCGAGATTGGCCTCGTCGGCTTTGGTTTTCGCAATCGCGAGTTTGTCGTTGACCTGCATTAATTCGGCCGTGCGCTCTGCGACGCGCCGTTCGAGGGTTTCATTTGCAGCCGTCAAAGCATTCGCGGCAGCGACCCGATCGGTGATGTCCGAATATGTTGCGACGATGCCACCTTGCGGCATTGCGGCGGTGCGGATCTCAAGAATTCGGGTGCCAGCGCTGGTGCGTTCGAGAAACGTCTCTCGGCCTTGCGCCAACTTGGTCATCCGGTCGGCAACCAACTGTTCGGGTGGACCGACGCCGAAGTCGCCTCGGTCGGCGCAGTGCTTCAGAATGATGTACATCGGGGTGCCGACGCGCCCGAGGTCGGCCGGTAGATCCAGCAATTCCCGGAACTGTCGGTTCCAGCAGATTAGTCGCATGTCCTTGTCGAAGACACCCAAGCCATGCCGTACTTGATCTAGAGCCGATTGGAGCAGATCGCGATTATACTGCAGCGCTTCAGACGCATCATCGAGCAAACGCAGCGCCGCTTGACTGCCAACATTCGATCGCCGCAACAGCAGCGCTAACACGAGGCGCGCAGATGCTGCACCAATGGCGCTGGTCAGTAGTCGTTCGGTAAAGCGCAGGGATTGGACGTCGGCTTCGGCATCAAGCCGCAAACTGGGGCCAGCGGTGGGTTTTAGTGCAGCCGCATATTCCGCGAACGCGCGCTCGGTTCGTTCAGCGCCAAGATAACGTGCAGCGGTCGTTTGCAGGTCCCCGATGGTGATAGATGTGCGCCATAGTCGAAACGCAATGGGGGTTGCTGGAAAGTCTGTCCGCGATGCATCACCATCGATAAACAGGTGGGCTTGCAACCGCTCGACGGGTTCAGGAGCGCGCAGTAGAGACACCGTCAAATACGCCCCGACGTTAGCTGCCATGCTCCAGATCACGCCATGCGTCAGCGGTTCGAATTTCAATAGCAGTAGCGCCTGCGGTTTCAGCCAAGCGATGCCGAATGGCCCAGCCTCCAGCAGCGACAAGGGCAGCCAGCCAGCTTTAACGACCCACGGCAGAAACAGCGTGTAGCCCCAGACGACAATGCCAGCGATGATACCAGCCATCGCGCCACGTGCGGTGCCCTTGCGCCAAATCAACCCCAGGAAAAATGCCGGGGCGAGTTGGGCAATGGCTGCAAATGACACGAGGCCGATAGCCGCCAGTCCTTGTGCCTGACCAAGTGCGCGGTGAACCATGTAGCCGGCCAGGACAACGGCGAAAATGGCAATGCGTCGAATAACGAGGAGTTGACCAGCCAGTTCCTGTTGGGGATTTGCCTCCGCACTGTGCCGACGCAGCAGGATGGGAACGACAAGGCCGTTACAAATCATGATCGAGAGCGCCACCGACTCGACGATGACCATGGCGGTTGCGGCCGACAATCCGCCGACGTAGGCCAATGTCGTGATGATGTCCGCACCCATCGACATCGGCAGCGCAATAACAAACATGTCGGCGTCAACAAGTGTGCGCGGCAAGGTCAAAAATCCCGCTGCCGCAATCGGCACCACAAACAGGTTGATGAGCACAAGATAGAGCGGGAACATCCAGGCAGCCCGCTTGATTTCCTGTTCGGCGTGGTTCTCGACGACCGTGACGTGAAACTGGCGCGGTAATAGAATGATGCAGACAAAACTCAAAAACATGACGGTGAGCCAAGTACCGCCATTGAACCCCCGCCCGAAGATGGTCTGGAACTCCAAACTCGTACGCGCGCGTTCGGCAAAGCCTGAAACGCCACCGAAGACAGAGTACAACACAAACAAACCGACGGTCAGAAACGCTGCCAGTTTGACCAGAGATTCTGCTGCAACGGCGAGCATCAGCCCATGCTGATGTTCAGTCGCATCGATATGGCGCGTTCCAAACAGTACCGCAAACAGCGCAAGTGCGAGGGTCACCACAAATGCGGTTTCAAGGATCCCAATCTCGGGCAGAGCCAGGGGGATCAGCGGGCTATTGCCAAGCAGCACTTCAGTCGAAGTGACGACGGCCTTTAACTGCAGGGCAATGTAGGGAACGGTTCCCACCACCGAGACGATCGTAACTATGGCGGCAACGGCCGGGCTCTTGCCATAGCGAGCGGCCAAAAAATCGGCAACCGACGTCAAGTTCTGACTTTTTGACAGTCGGACGATGCGCACGACCATCGGCCAGCCGATTGCAAACATGAGGATCGGGCCAATGTAGACGGGGATAAAGTCGTAGCCGGTCGCGCTCGCGAGGCCAACGCTGCCGAAAAAAGTCCAGGAGGTGCAGTAGACGCCCAGAGTCAGCGCATAGATGAATGGGCGTCCGCCCGACTTCTTGCGGGACCGCAACATACGGTCGCCGGCCCACGCGATGGCAAAGAGCGCGCATACGTAGCCAATCGCCAGAGCGACTATAGCGCCGGTTTGGAACATCGTCGGCTCACACAGGATTTCGGGTCATGTTGACTGCACTGTGAGCAATCGGACCGAGAAAGTCTAATCTGGCAACCAATTAATTGGTGATGCAACACTGGCACATTGAACCTGAAACAGAAACTGACATTCCTGAGACGGATCGATTGTGCGGCAAAGCACGATCCCTTAAGGCATGGGCGATGGTTGATTCGACAGAGTGCGCAGTTGGCAGGCGTGCCCCTTCAGTGGGGATAACTAACTTCACTTAACACCCGGAGAACTCGCATGAGCATGATCGACGAATTCAAAGAGTTTGCCCTCAAAGGCAACGTTGTGGACCTGGCTGTCGGCGTCATTATCGGTACGGCTTTCGGCAAGGTTGTTTCGACCCTGGTCGAGAACATTTTGATGCCACCCATTGGCTTTCTGATGAGCGGTGTGGACTTCAAGGACCTTGGCATCAACCTTGGGACAGTCGCAAAACCGGTGTTGATTAAGTACGGCGCCTTTATTCAGTCGATCATCGACTTCGCGATTGTTGCTTTCGTGCTGTTCATGGTGATCAAGGCCATGAACAAGATGAAGAAGCCAGCGCCAGTCGTTGTTGCTGCCGCGCCGCCGCCAGCCCAAAGCGAAATCTATCTCAAAGAAATTCGCGATGCGTTGGCCAAGAAGTAATTCGTAGCCGAGCACTAGATGAAAAAAAGGCCCTACCTCATGGAGGTGGGGCCTTTTTTTTGTGTCGATCAGGACTACGAGCAGCTACCGCCGCCCAGCACGCAGAACTTTGCGCAGTGGGAGTGGCATAGTTTCACGGCACCATTTGAAAACATGCCGCTATTCGCTTTCAGCGAGCCGCCAAGCGTTGCTGCCATTTCGAATTGCGGCTGATAGGGGAGTAAGGTGCAGGGCACCACGACAGGCGTTTCGGCGCCTTTACGTTTGACCACCATCCGGCTCGTCGCGCACATCATGTCGACGGGGCGCTTATTCAAAATGCCCCAGCAAGCAGTGGTGATTTCGGGCACGTCTGCGTGATCGTCCATTTCAGGTAGCAACATGAGTTGCTTGGTATTTGCGGGCATAATGGGCCAGCCGCGTGCAGCAATCAACTTCGCATAGCCTTCGCGAGACTTTGCATCGGCCTCACCCCAGCAGGTCCGACCCGCGATCGCCATCTGGAACCCATTTTCGCTGAGCCAGTCAAGGCCAGCCAAAGCCTTGTCCCAGGTGTCAACACCACGTTCGACTTCGTGGAGGGCCTTGGTATGGTGGTCCAGGCTGACGCGCAAGGTCAGGGCAGAGGCGAATTTTTGCTTCAGCGCAAGTAGTCCAGCCTTAATCTTTGGCCGCTGCATGGGCTGCATTGCGTTGGTCAAAATTAGCACTGAATGCCCGCGCGCAAGCGCATCACCCGTCATCGCCAACATGTCGGGGTTGAGAAATGGCTCGCCTCCGGTGAAGGCGATTTCCTTGGTGCCGAGTTTTAAATCGCGAATTTCATCGAGGTAGGTGGCCGTTTCGGCAGTCGAAATATAAACCAGTCGATCATTGCTGGGGCTCGATTCAATGTAGCAATTGCGGCATGTGATGTTGCAGAGCGTGCCGGTATTGATCCACAGGGTCTCGAGGCGGGTAAGGGCGACAGAGGCCCGCGTTTTGCCCTTTGCAGTGGTATCGGGATCGACAAATTTGACAGACGAAGGCTGACGCGCCGCAACCGCAGTTACTGTCACTTTGCTCAATTTGTCCGCCAATCGATTGTCCAAGTCTCACTCCCCTTGAGCGCTGCTTAACCACACTTTGTGGTCGCGGCTGTTTGCTCGTCGCGCAAAGCTACCACGAGGTCGGGGATAGGAAACAGTAACATCACGTTCACGCCTGCGTTAACGGCGCGCGATTTGACGTCGATTGCAGGATCGCTTCGACCGCGGATTGAACCTCCAACGCCTCAGCCAGGGTCGCGAGATTAGTCGACTCGGATCGTGTCATGGCCGCAATCTTGTCGAGCTGGCGGGCAAGCACCAAGGGCCGCATGACTTCGTTTGATTTGGCGTCCGCGGGTGGTTGCCAAGTTGTGTTCGTTTCAGCCTCCGCGATGGACCAGTCGCGCAATCGAATGCGGCCGCTATCGCCGGTCAGCGTCCAACTGTTGTGATCGTCAAGTTGGGTCGTGCCAACGCTACCTTCAAGAGTAACGGGAATGCCTCCGGCCGTCAGCTCTGCCCTCATAGCGCGTTCGCTTTTGCCGCCAATTGGATACGCCGTATCAGCACTGATAAGCTGCAAAGGTCCGAGTTGACGGCGTGTCAAAAAAAGAAAATGCGAGGCGACTTCCCGTGTGAACCCGCCTTCAGCCCGCGCGTCGAGCCACCCGGCAGCATCGATCTGCCAGGGGCGTGGCCAGGCTGCGAATTGGATGACGATATCGAGCCGCTGGGGCGTTCCAACCCTGCCTTCGCGCATCCAGGAATTAATCTGGTCGACGCCAAACGAAGACGCGAATGGGAAGTTGACGGCTGCCCGCATGCCCGCTGCCACGAGTTCGCTAACGGCAGTCACGGCTGTCTCGACATCGACGGCGAGGGGCTTCTCGCATAGCGCTGATTTTCCGGCTGCATGACATCTGCGCAAGTACCCCAGATGGCTGGCGGGTGGGGAAGCGATATGCAGGCAGTCTGAGTGAGCGATCACCTCGGCGGCGGTCGCGAATGCGGTTAAGCGCGCGTCAATGGCGTGCAACCGTTCGGTTGTGTCCGGTGCCGGATCATAAGCGCCGGATACGGTGATCACGTGCCGGTCGTGGGCGAGGGCTGCCCGCAACAATCGCTCGCCCATGATACCGAAACCGATAAGCCCGAGTTTTATTGCAGCCAATGACGTTCTCCTGACTTGCAGCCTGTCGATTCCCTGACACCGATCATAGCGCTGGTTGCCACCAGACGGCGCGTGCTGTAGCCCGCGTCGTCAGGGGAGATCGCATGAGCTATTTCGTCTACATCGTCGAATGCGCCGACGGCACGTACTATACGGGCATTGCAACGGACGTCGAGCGACGGATTATGGAGCACAACGGCGCCAAGGCTAGGGGGGCACGCTATACCGCCGCACGGCGTCCGGTTGCCCTGGTCTATCAAGCGCCGTTCGATACAAGGTCGCAAGCGTTGAAAGGTGAAATCCGGATCAAGCGGTTGTCTCGTCGCGCGAAAGAGGTGCTGATTGCATCGGCACGATCAGTGGAGCTTGTCGCCCCATGAACCGCACCGCCGAACAGTTCGACGCCATTATCATCGGAGCTGGAGCCGCTGGGCTCATGTGTGCGCTAACGGCTGGGCAGCGCGGCCGCAGGATCCTGCTATTGGAGCACACCGACAAGGTTGGCGCAAAAATCCTGATCTCGGGCGGTGGCCGCTGCAACTTCACGAACCTCGACGTGGTGCCCAACCGCTTCCTCTCTGGCAATCCTCATTTTTGCACGTCGGCACTCCGCCGCTACACGCAAGGCGACTTCATTGCGCTGGTCGAAAAACACAGCATCCCGTATCACGAGAAGACACTTGGGCAGCTGTTCTGCGATGGTTCAGCGCGGGCGATCGTTGCCATGCTGCACGACGAGTGCGCGGCTGGCGGCGTCGATCTGCGCACCAACCATTCCATCACCGATGTCTCGCGCCCCGACCAATATCGGGTGGCAACAACCGCCGGCGACTTCACGGCGCCCGCGCTGGTGCTTGCTACCGGCGGCCTCTCGATCCCGAAAATGGGCGCAACTGGGTTTGCCTATGATGTCGCGCGCCGGTTCGGACTGCGCGTAACGCAAACAGTGCCGGGATTGGTACCATTCAAGGGCGCATCACTTTCGACTGAGGTCGATGCTGAACTGGCTGGCGTGGCATTGGATGCGGTCGCGTCATTCGAAAAAGCAAAATTCCGGGAGAACATACTGTTCACGCATCGAGGGCTGTCAGGACCGGCAATCCTGCAGATCTCGTCGTATTGGCGGCCCGGGCAAGCGTTCCAACTGGATCTACTGCCCGATCAGGATGCGATGGCATTTCTCGTCGAGCGGAAGCGATCGCGGCCAAGGGCTGCGGCGCAAACGATCTTGGCCGAAATCATGCCAACGCGACTGGCTCAGGCGGTTGCAGCCGATCATTTACCTGCCAGTGAGATGGCCAATATTCCGGATCGTGCGTTGGCCGCACTTGCCGCACGGTTAAAGTGCTGGCCGGTGTCGCCAACTGGCACCGAAGGCTACGCCAAAGCCGAAGTGACCGTCGGTGGCATTGATACGCGCGATCTCTCGTCGAAAACGATGGAAGCGATTGCCGCGCCGGGGCTATATGCCATTGGCGAGGCGGTCGATGTCACGGGCTGGCTTGGTGGCTATAATTTTCAATGGGCCTGGTCGAGCGGTTGGTCGGCGGGGCAGGCGCTTTGAGGGCAAGGCCATAGGCACCGCTGAGGAATTAGGATTTTTGGAACAGGAGTTAGCGTTCAAATGCGGCCAGCCGGACGTGGTCCATTGCAGTCGTTGTACTTTGAGTATCCGACGTTTGACGCGCCGGACGTGCCCGAACATAGTGGCGCGTCGCTCAATCACCGGGTCGCGATTGTAGGCGCAGGTCCCATCGGGTTGACGGCCGCCTTGACGCTGGCGCGGCACGGCATCGCAAGTGTCGTATTGGACGCCAAAACGAGCTTCAATGACGGCTCTCGCGCCATCTGCATTGCGCGCTCAAGCATGCAGATTCTGGATCGACTGGGCGTTGCACAACCGTTTCTCGCGAAAGCGCTGGGCTGGCTGCATGGCTCCACATTCTATCGCGGTCGCGTAATCTATCGGCTTGAAATGCCCCACAGCGCACATGACAAGTTTCTGCCGATGTACAATCTGCAGCAGCAATACATCGAACAGTATCTGCATGACGCAGCCGTCCGAGACCCATTGATCGAGATGCGCTGGGCCAGCGAGGTGACCGACACGCGGCCCGATGACCAGGGCGTGACGTTGCATGTTGCCTCGACAAAGGGCGACTACAAACTCAAGGTAGACTATGTTCTCGCAGCCGACGGCGCCCGCAGTGGGGTGAGAAGTCAGATGGGCTTGCGTCTCAAGGGTGAGAACTACGAAGGCCGCTACGTCATCGCCGATGTTCGCATGCAGCACGATTACCCGACCGAGCGGCGCGCATTGTTCGAGCCAAAGTCAAATCCAGGCGGCACGGTTTTGATCCACAAACAGCCCGACGACATTTGGCGCATCGACTACCAGCTCAGGGACGATGAGGACGAGAGCGTCGCCGTTGGCGAAGTCGAAATCCGGCGGCGCGTTGGTGCCATCATCGCCGAGATCGGCCATGACAAAGAGTGGGAACTCGAGTGGTGGAGCATCTACAAGGCCAACACACTTTGTCTCGATGACTACAGGCACGGCCGCGTGATCTTCGTCGGCGACAGTGCGCACATTGTGCCGATCTTCGGCGTGCGGGGGCTCAACAACGGGCTAGCCGATGCTTACGATATTGGCTGGAAGCTGGCGTATGTACTGAGCGGACACGCCAACGAAACACTGTTGGATAGCTATTCGCCCGAGCGGCGCGGCGCGACACTCGATGTGTTCGCAAATGCGACCAAGAGCACGCGCTTCATGACCCCTGCCACACGGGGCCTGAAATTAATGCGCGATGCAGCGCTCTCACTTTCCATTAGCCACGACTTCGCCAAGCGGTTTGCCGATCCCCGCCAGATGACGCCTTACACCTATGCCAACAGCCCATTAACGCTGGCGACATCCGAGGATCGTGAGTTCGTCGCCGGGCCGCGAAGCGGCGCTGCATGTATTAATTGCAATTTGGCGTCAGGTGGGCATTTGCTTGATCACGCCGGGATCGGCTTTACCGCGCTCGTTTTCGGCGAACACCTGCTGACGGGCGCGTTGGGTGATGCGCTTTACAAACTAGACCCGCAAATCACTCTGCTGGGCATCGGACCTGCTGGTGATTTGGCGGATACTGATCGCACGATTGCCGATGCTTTCGATGCGAAACCTGGCACCGTTTATTTGCTACGGCCAGATCTGCATGTCGCTGGTCGGTGGCGGCAATTCGGTATCGAGCAATTGATAACTGCGTTGAAGACCTGTCTCGGTGAGCCTTCGATATGATCACAACGTCATTTGATCGCCTTGAGATGGCCTACGATGCGCTGGCAGACGCGATTGATCGTGTCGGGCCGGAGCAGGAGGCCTTGTTCTTCGCCAAGCTTGCTCTGACGTTGGCCCATCGTCTCGACAACGCATCAGAAGTTATCGCCTGCATTGAGATTGCATTGCGGGACTTGGACGCTGGGGGGCAAAGAAGTGACGGGCCAGGCGCTGTGCCCGACCCGTCGTGACTGCCGTAATGGGGTTAGCCCTTCGACAGGCAACCCTTATCCTTCTTGCTGTAGTATTTCATCACGCCGCACTTGCCGGGTTTGCCCTTGGTGACGTGGGCTTTTGCCTCGGCGGCGCCCATGGTGCCGATTGAGGTCGTTACTAGGCCAGCGGTGGCTGCAATGGCGACGGCAACCAGAATTTTCACAACACGCATGAGGCTCGCTCCCTTTGATCGTTGGTTCGACGAAACCCGTTCATTTGGTCGACGAGACTGATTATCTCGCTGCCCTTAACTGCGGCGGGCACCCGCAGCCAAATAGCTACGGTCGAGGCTAGCCGAGGTTTCAGTAGCTCAAATAAAAATCTGACCGCAATTTGTGGAAAACGATGACTAAAACTAATTCTAGGATCCATATGTTGCGTTGATATCACAGCGATCTTGCACATGAAATTATGCGAACCAGATGCGCTCGATGGTCCAGAACGCACCTATAAGTGCAATCGCAAGGGAGGCCGGCCACACAATCCGCCGACGATACCAAGTCCGATGCCGGAACCAATAGGCGGTGCCGATCCAGGCGAGTGTGATGACCGCCAACTGGCCCAATTCGACACCGATGTTAAAGCCAGTCAGCCCGACGACGTATTGCTCACGCGGCAACCCCAATTCCTGTAGGACACCGGCAAATCCAAGACCGTGCAGCAGGCCAAACCCAAAGACGATGAACGGGCGCCATACGCTGAGCTTGGTTATCAGCAAATTTTCAACGGCCACGAATACGATCGATAGCGCAATCATCGGCTCGACGATTTTGGGCGAGACTTCGACAATGCCATACAGGCCCAGTGCAAGCGTGATTGAATGGGCGATCGTGAAGGCCGTCACTTGGATCAGCAATGGCCGCATCTGGGTGCTAAGCAGGAACAAGCCAAGCACGAACAGAATATGATCGATGCCTAGCGGCAGGATGTGGGTGAAACCGAGACTGATATAGTCAAGCAGCACTCGAAGCTTGGCTTTAGCCGGTCCAGCAACCAAAGGCATCTCAACGCTCGACGCACCTTGCCTCAACCAGTCCGTTTCTAGCTCAGAACTCCCCTGGCGTTTGACACGCAAGACGCTGGTGCCGAATTGCTTTGGGTAGGCCCACTGAAAGTTGCTGGCGGCTGTCGGTATGACGCCAGAGAGCTTGATTGTCGAAATCCGGGCCAGTGCAGGATCGACACCAACGGGAATTGTGATCTCATCAATCGTCGAAGTGGCTCTGGAGCCGCCAAACGAAACAATGATGTCCTGCAACCAGGTGGCTGAGAACGCTTCAAAGCGAGCGCGCAATTGCTCCGGCGACAATGCACGGAGTTGATTATATTGCGCAGCGCCGGGTGCTTCGTTGGTGTCTTTGTGTTCGGACCCGATACCCGCAAGCAAGGCTTCGAGGTTAACGGTAATTGAAATTGTATATTTACCGGGCGTTGCGATGTCGGCCGTGACCACCGCTGGGCGGATTTCATGCGCATTCGCGCCCGCAACTCCTGCAACCAATCCGATGAGCTGAATGAGAATTGCTAAAAACTGATGCCGCACCTTGGATCCCCGAACGCAAATTTCATAGTACTGGTCGCAGCCGACCTGAAACTAATCAGGCACGCCACCGTACCCATTATAAGGCTTAACCGTAGCTACGTATCCAATGTGCGAAAGGTTGCAATGGGATGGGACGAATTCCAAAGTTTGTGCTCAGTGCGCTGATGTTGCACTGCGGTATGCACGCCGCGCCCGTCGCTGCCCACGAATTTTGGCTCGATATGATCGATTACGCACCAAAGCCCGGTGCAAAGGTGCCGGTCGTGCAACGCACTGGCACAAACTTTCTTGGCGATAGCTTCCCTTACGTGCGTGCATCCTCAAAACGGTTCTCGGTCATCGACGGGCGGGGCGAGCGCGTGATCAAGGCGATCGAAGGCGATGACCCTGCGGCAGACGTCGCATTTCCAAACGCAGGACTTGCAATCGTGGTCTATGAGCGGGCCGCGGACACGTTAACGCATGCCACAATGGCCCGTTTCATCGAAGTGCTTGAAGGTGAAGGCTTGGACCATGTGCCAGCTCAGCATCGCGCCATGGGGTGGCCGGAAACAGACATCCGCGAAAGTTACGCGCGCTATGCTAAGGCGCTGGTCAAGGTTGGCACCGGTCAAGGCGCCGACCGTGCCGTGGGATTGCGATTTGAAATCGTAGTTGATGGCAACCCTTATGACCTTGCGCGCAATGCCGACATTCCGGTGCGTGTGTTTCACGATGGACGGCCAGTTGAGAACGTGCTCGTCAAGGCATTCAATCGGGCTGACGTACAATCGCCAAGGAGTGCACGCACCGATGTCGAGGGCCGAGCCAGCATCAGTGGTGTGTCGGCTGGCGAAGTCCTCCTGAGCGCTGTTATTATGATGCCGGGTGACCTGAAGCCCGCTTCCAAGAGCAGCTCGAATTGGTCAAGCCTCTGGGCTTCCGTCACGTTCAAGCGGCCCTAGTTTCTCGGTTCTAATGAGGGAAATTTTTCTGGCGCGATCAACCCTCATTGACGCACCGGCTGTGGGGATTACACTCGGGTCAAACGCTCGTAAGAGCATCCGCCGAGAGGAAGCGACCCCATGAAAAAGCCGACCGCCACACAGATCAAGAAACTGCGTTCGCGCCAGTGGTTCGATAACCCCGATAACCCCGATATGACAGCACTCTACCTTGAGCGCACAATGAACTTCGGCCTGACGCTGGAGGAGTTACAGTCGGGCCGTCCGATCATCGGCATCGCGCAAACCGGCTCGGATATCTCACCTTGCAACCGGCATCATATCTTCCTGGCGGACCGTGTGCGCGATGGCATTCGCGAGGCTGGTGGCGTACCGTTCGAATTCCCGGTGCATCCGATGCAGGAGACCTGCAAGCGGCCAACGGCCTCGCTGGATCGCAACCTTACTTACTTGTCGCTGGTCGAGATTGCCTATGGCTATCCCCTCGATGGGCTCGTGCTCACGACCGGATGCGATAAAACCACACCGGCTCTGTTGATGGGGGCAGCTACCGTTGATATCCCATCAATAGTGTTGTCCGGTGGACCGATGCTGAATGGCTGGCACAAGGGCGAGCGCACCGGCTCCGGCACCATCGTGTGGAAAGCCCGTGAGCAAATGGCCAAGGGCGAAATCGATTACCAGGGGTTCCTCGAACTCGTCGCGTCATCGGCACCGTCGGCTGGGCACTGCAATACGATGGGCACAGCCTCGACGATGAACTCGCTGGCTGAAGCGCTTGGCATGAGCTTGCCGGGGTGTGCTGCGATCCCCGCGCCCTACCGCGAGCGCCAGCAGATGGCGTATGAAACCGGCCGCCGCATTGTCGATATGGTGTGGGAAGACCTCAAGCCATCGAAGATTTTGACGAGAGCCGCGTTCGAGAACGCGATCGTCGTGAATTCAGCCATTGGCGGATCGACCAACGCGCCGATCCATCTCAACGCTATTGCGGCCCATATCGGAGTGGAACTCACCTGCGATGATTGGGAGCGCGTCGGCTACGACATTCCGCTGCTCGTCAACATGCAGCCGGCCGGCGAGTACCTCGGCGAGGAGTATCATCGTGCCGGCGGCGTGCCAGCGGTCGTTGCCGAGTTGATCGCCAAAGGCAAGATCGATGGTGATGCGATTACCGTCAACGGACGCTCGCTGATTGAAAACTGCAAGGGCAAATTCGCCGAGGATCGCAAGGTGATCAAGACCTACGATGCACCGATGAAAGCGCAATCTGGCTTCTTGAATTTCAAAGGCAACCTGTTCGACAGCGCGATCATGAAGACCTCGGTCATCACCGATGAGTTCCGTCGCCGCTATCTGTCGAACCCCAAAGACCCGATGGCGTTCGAAGGCCGCGCCATCGTATTTGACGGGCCGGAGGACTATCACAAGCGGATCGACGACCCGAAGCTTGAGATCGACGAGCATTGCTTGCTGTTCATGCGCGGCGTTGGCCCCATCGGCTACCCAGGCGCTGCCGAAGTCGTCAACATGCGTGCGCCTAATTATCTGCTCAAGAAGGGCGTGTCGGCGCTGCCTTGCATCGGCGATGGTCGCCAATCGGGTACGTCTGGATCACCGTCGATCTTGAATGCGTCGCCGGAAGCAGCATCAGGCGGCAATCTGGCGTTGCTGAAGACCGGCGACAAGGTGCGGATCGATCTCGGCAAGCGCTCGGCGAATATTTTGATCTCGGACGCCGAGCTCGAAAAGCGTCGCGCCGCATTGAAGGCCGCTGGTGGCTACAAGTATCCCGATCATCAAACGCCGTGGCAGGAAATCCAGCGTGGCATGGTTGATGAATTGTCAAACGGCATGGTGTTGAAGCCCGCCGTCAAATACCAGCGCATCGCCGAAACCAAAGGCATGCCGCGCGATAATCATTGATTGTCGTCGCATCCGGCTCCCCTGGCGGAGAGCCGGATGCGGCAAACGTCAGAGTATTCCGCCGTGGCGCAGGGCCATCACCACGCACACGCACGCGCCGAAGATCAGCGCGTTCAACGACGACAACATGCCGACCACGCGCATCTTGAGAATGTGAGGTGTCTGCGAGAGCGCGTAGGCGTGTGCGATGCGACCCATGACGAACACAGCGCCCAATGCATGCAAGATGAGTTTCGGTGTCGCAAGTGATTCCGCCAAGGCAATCAGCACCAGAAAGAACGGCGTGTATTCGACGAAGTTCGCGTGCACGCGCATGCGCCGCAGCAACTCCTTGTCGGCGCCATCGCCAATCTCGATGCGTTGCGCCCGGCGCCATACGATGACGCGGGTCGATAAGAGCACGAACAATGCGGTCAGCACAGCTGCGTAGACGGCGGTGATTGGCATTTGCTAAGTCCTCAATTGTTCGTCACGCCATCCAGATTTGTCGTGAGGCGTCAAACCACCGTATTCAAGCGAGGCCATTGGCAATGATCGATCAGTCACACGGCAGTGTTCCACTAGACGTTTTGAAGTCGATGAGTGGCCTCGATTTTCTGCAGGCGATGATCGATGGAAAATTACCACGTGCGCCGATCGGTCGACTTATGGAGTTTGCTCCGGTTGCCGTCTCCAAAGGTTTCTTCGCATTCGAGGGCAAGCCCGGCGCGCAGCATTACAATCCAATTGGTTCAGTGCACGGCGGATATGCAGCGACGCTGCTCGATAGCTGCATGGGGTGCGCTGTTCAATCCACCCTGGCGCAGGGGTTCGGCTACACCACGCTCGAATTCAAGATCAACTTTTTGCGGGGCATGACGATCGATACCGGCATGGTGCGGGCGGAGGGCACTGTGATCTCGTCAGGCCGACGCGTGGCAACAGCTGACGGCCGATTGCTTGACAGTCAAGGGCGCATTCTCGCCACGGGCACTACGACCTGCCTAATTATGGAGCTGTAATCGCGCCGTCTGCCTCCCCTGCATTCGCTGTGGTTGCGCTATGATCGGCTTGTGCCATCATACGCCGCAAAACAAGCGCTAGGGAGATATTGATGACCACTACGCCACGTCAGATGACGCTGATCGGTTTCCTGCAAGCGCAGAACTGCTCGAACTATGTCGGCTCGTGGCGACATCCGGCAACCGCACCAGATTTTCTATCACCAGCTTACTATCAGCGGATCGCACGCACACTTGAGGCAGGTTGTTTCGACCTTGCCTTCTTCGATGACCGTCTCGCTATGCCCGACATTCTTGGCGACGATTATCGGGCAGCCGTTGAAAACGGTATTCGCGTCGTCAAGATGGACCCGGCGACCATTCTTACCGTTATGGGGGCTGCCACCGAAAAGCTCGGCCTCGGCTCGACGTATTCGACCACCTACTACGAGCCGTTCCATGTGGCGCGCGTATTCCAAACTATGGATTTAATGCTCGGCGGTCGCGTCGCGTGGAATGTCGTCACTTCGCTCAATCACAGCGAAGCACGCAATTTCAGCCAGATGGAGCACCCCGAGCACGACCTGCGCTACGACCGCGCCGACGAATTCATGGAAGTGGTCCACGGCCATTGGGACAGCTGGGAGCCCGACGCGATTGTCGCCGACCGCGCGACGGGGCAATTTGCTGACGCAAATAAAGTCCATCGCCTCGATTTCGAGGGCAAGTGGTTCCGCTCACGCGGGCCTTTCACGGTGCCGCGAAGTGCTCAGGGGCGCCCCGTAGTGATCCAGGCCGGTCAATCGGGCCGAGGCTTGAGGTTTGCATCCCGCTGGGGTGAACTCGTCTTTGCCGTCTATCCGAATCTCGACGTCGGCCGAAAAATCTATGCGGCGTTTAAGGATCAAGTGGCGAAGGCTGGTCGCGAACCGTCCCACGTAAAAGTGGCGCCTGCGATTTACGTCATCGCAGGTGAGACGCGCACCATTGCCGAAGCCAAAATGGAGATCATCGATAAGCTCGCTAAGCCGGTCGATGCGCTGGCCCTGCTGTCCGAAGTGCTCAACTTCGACTTCGCCTCGAAAAAAATGGATGACGCATTCACCGACGACGAATTGAAATCGATCAGCGGGCTGCAAGCAATCCGTGACCGGGTGGTGGCATCCTCGGGTAAAAAGAACCCGACCATCCGGGATTTTGTCGAAGTTTCCAACCGAGGCACCATCCGCGAATTTCCACTGTTTGTCGGCAGCCCCAAAGACATCGCCGACAAGATGGAAGAGTGGTTCGTCGGCAATGCGTGCGATGGCTTTGTTGTGGCTGGCACCCACTTGCCCGGTTCCTACGAGGATTTCACGCGGCTTGTCGTGCCGGAGCTTCAGCGGCGCGGGCTGTTTCGGAAGGCCTACACCGGCAACACGCTGCGCGATCACTTGGGTCTGCAAAAGGCGACAATCGGCGACTGGAAATCCAAGATTTGATGTGCGAAGGCGTGATATGATCGAGGACGGCGCTGGGCGCCAAATTCCGGAGCCATCACGTGTCATCCGCCACAGTGCCAATCAACCAACCAACCGTCGCGCCGGATGAATTCCGCGCCCGTATGCGGCATCTTGCCGGTGCAGTGACAGTGATCGCAACCGGTGCGATCGACCAGCGCTTTGGATTGACTGCGACAGCTGTCTGCTCGCTATCCGATGATCCGCCGACGCTACTGGCATGTGTCAATCGATCAGCTAGTGCCCACGACGTGATCCAAAAAAATCGATCATTCTCGATCAATTTATTGGCCAGCGATCAAGCGGCAGTTGCAGGCTACTTTGCCGGCCGGTCCGGCTTGAAGGGCGAGGCTCGGTTCACAGGCGCGACTTGGCAGACGCTCACGACCGGCGCGCCGATTCTGGAGCATGCGCTCGCGGCGTTCGACTGCGAGGTGACGCAAGAGCATGTCTTTGCCACACATACGATTTTCATTGGCCGGGTTGTGGCGTCCGCAAGCCGCGATGCCGGTGACCCCTTGATCTATCTGCGTGGCGTATTTCGGCAGCTACAACCCGACTAATGCGGCGGATTGCCCGAAGGAGCGCCGAGACCTAGTCGTTCACGATCTAAAACATGCCATTGCAGCGACCGCAGACCTCGACTATGGTCCGCCGCGTTGCAGGCGGGCGATGAGTTACACCAGCCGCGATGGGGCGTCGCCAAGTGGTAAGGCAGTGGATTTTGATTCCACCATTCCCAGGTTCGAATCCTGGCGCCCCAGCCAGCTAACTTATTGATATTGCTCCATAATTTTGATTTTGGCGTGTGCCGGAATACGGTCGCGTCTTCCGGACGTTAGCGCCTTGTCAATCGCAGCACGACCGAGCGGAGACGCAATTCGCCGTGGTTTCGCGGGACGTTGGGCAAAACGTCTCTATCGACGGCTTTCGGGGAAGGCGGTGCGGGTTTTTTGCCCGCTAATTTGGGCGCGGCAGCTCAATCGAAGCGCAGGAACTTGCGCTGGTGGGCCCAATCGAGCGGCAGATCTCTCGAAAGTTGCAACAGTCGCTTGGCGCTCAGTTCTGACGGTTGCCGCCCTAACAAGAGGTCATTGATGATCGGCGGCGCGAGATAGGACAGTCGCATGAGCGACGTCATCCGCCCCTTGCTCTTAGCTAGGCGGGCGGTGATCGCATTGATGCTTTCAGTTGTGTCAGTCAGCAGGTGATCCCTGGCCGCAAACGCCTCCTGCATCAAGCGAACGAGACTAAGATCGATTTCAACTCCGTTCTGTTCGCCGATCACGATGCGCTTGCCTTTTCCGGCCCGACGCAGCTCGGCAGCAATCGACAACACGATCATCGGCTCAGTCTTTTTTTCCAGACTCACCGGGCATCCAAGCGCGTCCGCGAGTTTGCCGGTGCCAACGACGATCTCGATTCGATCAGGTGACAGCGTGACCCGGACAGTGATCTGCCTCGCCAGTGCCCGCATGTCATCTGGCGGGATGGTCAACCACTGCCGATCAAACTCGACGGCACGCTGAAGTACGAGGTCGAGCTGTTTTGCCGTAAGATCGAGCGGGTCGAGCGCATTAGCGAGTTCCTGTCGTGACGATATGAGCGCGTGCAGTCGATCGAGTACCAGACCGTCGATCTCTCCTGCCGGTACGCGCATGGTATTCGGCCCAGCCGTCCCGCGATCGAGCAGGAGGCCGAAATATAGTACCGGTACCGCCGACCACGCTTGTTGGCGTGCGTCGGCGTCATGCGGTTGCCGTCGCTATCGAAGATGAGGCCGGACAGCAGGCTAGGGGCTTCGGCGCCTACGCCCAAGGTTCGCGCCCGGCGGTTCGCGGCGAGTTTGTCCTGGACGACTTTCCAAAGGCCAGTATCGACGATTGCCTCATGCTGGCCGGGATAAACGTTGCCCTTATGTGCGACCTCGCCCCGGTACAGATGGTTTTGCAGGATCAAATACAAGATGCCGCGAGAAAACTTGGCGCCACCCGCAAGCCGACCGACAACGCCCTCGCGACGCTTGCTGCGAAAGCCGCGGCGATCGAGTTCACCTTGCAGCAGCGTCACCGAGCCAAGTTCAGCATAGCGTGCGAAGATCAGAAGCACCGTCTGGGCCTCGGCCGCATTGATCACCAGTTTGCGATCTTTGACGTCATAGCCGAGTGGAATGGCGCCGCCCATCCACATGCCCTTGGCCTTCGATGCGGCGATCTTATCGCGGATGCGTTCCCCGGCAATCTCGCGCTCGAATTGGGCGAATGAGAGCAGCATGTTGAGTGTCAGCCGTCCCATCGAGGTCGTTGTGTTGAACGACTGCGTCACCGACACGAACGAGGCATTGTGTGCATCCAGGACGTCGACAATCTTGGCGAAGTCTGCAAGCGAGCGCGTCAACCGGTCTACCTTATAGACGACCACGATCTGCACCTTACCGATCTTGATATCGCCGAGCAGGCGCTGCAGTGCCGGGCGTTCCAGAGTGCCGCCTGATAAACCGCCGTCATCATACAGGTCGCGCACGGCGACCCAACCGGCATGTTTCTGGCTCACGATGTAAGCTTCACACGCCTCACGCTGCGCATCGAGCGAGTTGAACTCCTTATCGAGCCCCTCTTCCGACGACTTGCGGGTGTAGATGGCACAAGCAATGCGGGTCATTCAAGCCGCTTTTTTAATCGATCTAGGCGGCCACGGCATTTCTCGACCGCAATGATCAAGCGATCGCACGACTGGCAGGCGGCGACAAGACTTGGCGCCGCCTGGGCCTCTGACGCCAGCAGTGCGGCGTCTTCCAGCGCGCCTGTAACATCGGCGAAGGTCTTGCGCGCGGCCTCCAGTTTTGGTCGGTTAGCCATCGACTGCACCCGATTTCAAACCGAAGAACCTGGGTCCCGACCAGCGCGCGTCTGTGATCTCACGCGCGACGACCGAGAGCGACCGGTAGCGTTGGCCGCGCCACTCGACGCCGTCGGCCAGAATGATGACCGTGTGTGTCACATCGTGCCATTCGCGAACGAGCCTCGTGCCGGGCTTAAATGACACGCGCGGGCGGCGTCGGCCCTCCAACATGGTCAGTCCATCTGGGTCCGCGCTTTGAAGTTTGCGGAGCGTAGATTTCGATAGGCCGCCCAGAACGCGTTCCTGAAGTTTGTAGACGATGCCTCGAAGCAGGATATCACGGCTAAGCCGCATAGGTGGTGGCGTCTGATAAAGACGTCGCCACTCTTGCCGCAGTTCGAGGATCACAACGCCTTCTAGCCGGGTGAGTTCGCTTGTAATATCGACCACTGATCTGGTCATATCAGCGGCCTCGACGCGTCACGATCCGATATCGCCGCGCTTCATCACTGGTCTTGGACGATGCGAGATCGAGGCCGAGCTTCTTCTTTACCGTACCGGCCAAGAATCCCCGCACGCTGTGCTGCTGCCACGCCGTGGCTTCCATGATGTCCTCGACGCTCGCGCCCGATGACCGGTTCAACAGCGCCAGAACTCGCTCCTGCTTTGTGATGCAGCCCTCGGAGGGCGGGACATCGTTCTTAGCCGGCTTGCCGATGGGCGCAGACTTTATGGCCGAATTTGATTTCCGTGGGTCGCTGACCTTCTTCGTCGCGCCGCGCTTGGACTTAGGGGAGGTTTCGATGGATGCGGTTGACATGATGTTGGGCTCCGGTGGTTCGCAGCGTCGGAATTGACGCTCGCACCAGCGGAAGCCCCGCAAATCGCGAGGCGAGCCGTTGTCAAACTCGCCGCGCCTTAGGCGCGTCCGTTGACAGGCACACTAATGCTTCCTGTGCGGCTGAAGTCCAGGGGAAAAGGGAGGACTGTCTGCAAATATGCACCGCGGTTATGCTTGCAGATGTCGCTCACCCTGACTTCTGCTGATCGAAGGGCGGTTGGTCGAAATATCCCATTAGCTGACAATGGGTGTTGCGACAGTCGCCAAACAGCTAGCGTCCTCGATGACGTCCGGAATCGGGGGGGCCGCGTCGATGGCTCAGATGACGAAGCCTTTACTCCTTCTTAAGAAGCACTGCGCGAACCCGCTTGAAATCGCGCTGCGACATCCATTCGACCTCGATTTGGCCTTCTTCGGAAATCGTGATCGTACCCTTCCCCAGCGGTCCCTCGCCCCGTTCACAGTATTCGTTCAATATTTTCGCAAGTCGCTCAACATTGAGGACGAAAATCGATAGTCGTTCTGCTAACGCCGCTTCGTCCGTCAAGTCTAGCTCAAGCGATGTTCCCCAGCGGTCATCCGGCAGGTTGATACCGATGAAAACCTGCCCCGGTGACCGCAATCTCTTCCCAGCCGCATGTAGTGCTGCCGCCATCTCTTCGACCGGTTTCGGCGATGGCTGCAACTTCCCCCTCACGGCAGCCATCGCATCGTCGGCTAGAAGATAGCCAATGCGCGCAAGAAACGCCGCTGCCGCGGGTGCGAGAATGGTCCAGACGGACGCACTTCCGATAAATTGTATGTACTGGGGTAGAACGTCCAACGACTTGCGATGGTAGACGGCGGCATCGGAGGTTGGAACGAATAGCTTCCAAACGTCGACAAGATCGGTAGAAATCTCGGCGTCGAAGCCCTCTGTCACCGTTACTGATATTTCCGTCTGGACTTGGACCAACATCGCCTATGCCCCTGGTTTTCTCGCGTGCTACAAAAAGTCTGATGAGCAATCGCGTTCTCTATGGCCGTTGCGCTGCCCGTCAGTTTTTTAACTACCGCCCGACACGCTGTGCAGCTACGTCGATCCACGCACCGATATTGCGGTGTCCTTCCTGGCGCACGAAATCGAAGATCGGCACCGCGCTCGACAGCGGCTGCACGTATCCAGGATTCGGCGACATCAGATACGTTGGCAGTGATACCGGTTGGCTGTAATGGGTGTAGGGGTACCAGCCCGATCCGTTGTTTTCGTAGAGGTAGTACCGCGGTGCGGTGAGATACGAAGTGTTCTCACGGTAGATTCCCAGGTAGTCGAAGGGGTTCAGCCCGTTCACGTGCGGGATGCCCAAGCGGTGGTGATTGAGGCCGTTGATGTGCACCCCGAGCAACCCGCGATTATCGATGATCGCACGGGCGATTTCATAGCGCACCCACTCACGCGACCACGTCTCGCTGCCGATCAGCACGCAAATCGCGGAGGTGCGCTCGACACCTTCACGAATGAGACGCTTGAGGGCTTCCGGCCCTTCCAGCTTCCTACTCTCCCACAAACTGCTGTCGTAGAAGCTCCGCATCGACTGGGTGTCTGGGTGATCGATCTTCCAGGCGTTCCGCACGTTGTTGACGCGCATGATATCGTCGTAATGGAATGAGAAGAACGCCTTGCGTTTCTTAACTTCGACGAACGGCGATGGGAATGGATAATTAGCGGCCATAGGTCACTCCGGCAAAGAGGGTGACGGCGACTACGGCGACGGCGAGTGGCGCGTAGAAGCCGAGGATTGCCCAGCGGAAGAGACACGAGACGAAACTCTCGGCCGGCGCGGTGGTGAGTGAGATTTCAAAGGACGGCCGATCGGCCCAGTCTTCTTGCCTGATCCTGTCGTAGAGCCCCCGGAATCGCCGCTCGTTGCACAGGTACCGCGCGTCCAGGATGGCGCAGACAGCGATCGGCAGCAGAGCAAGGAAGCCTGCCCAAGGCTTGCTCAAGGTCGCGGCGAAACCGCAGACCGCCGTCGTGAGCGTTATGCAGTAATTCTTGAGCGTGGCACCGTAATTTGCCATGCGAGCGATCACGACCTGAAGGAGTTCGAGATGCTTGGCGCGCATGTCGGCAGCCTTGTCCGCTGAAATCGCCATGGTTTGCTGACGCTCGCTGTGGTGGAGATGACGAGAACGCGCGACAAAAGTGCTTGACGCGTGGTATACACCAGCATACGGTTCGTGTAAATGGAGGCGTAACTACGCGATGCTGAAACCTGTGGAAAGACGTGCGCTCACCTTGATCCGGAATCGACTGGTACATTTCGGACAAGCGCCGTCTGTGCGCGAGTTGAGCGCGGAACTCGGGTTCCAGTCGCCACGCTCGGCCGCGCTAATCATTGGAAGACTGATTGACGAAGGATACTTGAAGCGTCGCGAAGGGGACCGCGCGCTTCAATTGCTCCGAATGCCGGACGACGCGGACGATCGCGTGTCAACGGTGTCGGTGCCACTCGTCGGCAGCGCTCCATGCGGTGCGCCGCTGCTTGCAGAGCAGAATATCGAGGCGTGGTACCCGGTCTCAAGCGACTTGGCTCGGCCGGGGGCGAAGTATTTTCTCGTCAGGGCGAGGGGTGATTCGATGGACGAGGCAGGGATCGCCGATGGCTCCCTCGTACTCGTCAAACAGCAAGAGGTCGCCATGTCGGGCGAAGTCGTCGTGGCGCTCGTGGATGACGAGGTGACGATCAAAGAGTTAAGGTTGTCGACTAGCGCGGCAGCTCTGATGCCCCGAAGCTCGAACAAGTCGCACAAACCGATCTTGGCAGCGCGCGAAATGCGCGTTCAAGGAGTCGTGGTCGCTTCCATCGCAGATGCACAGGCCTGATCCGCTAGAATCTAACCCTCGTCTGCTTGCTGCCGCCCAGCGACGGCACCACGTGCCTTCTGGCCCGCGAATTTGATCGAACCATCAAATTCCGCTTTCTCTGCAAAGCGTCGGCCAACCCGTTGAAGAAAAACGCTTTTGACCCACAAGAGACATCGACCGTCTCGTCGGAAGCGGACATTCCCATCCTAGTCGAACGGAGCCTCAGGTGGTTGCCGTGTCCGACCGCTGACTCTGCGATGCGCTCGACTCGACTTTTACCATTGCTCGAATCGACGCTCACGCCGACGCGTCGTCGAAAGCCGTGCTGCGGTGTCATTCCATTTTCGGCTTAAACTTTTACAGACCTCGAAAGGCGGCCCGCGTGGAGCCGCTTTTCTACTTTGCAAGGTTAACCTGAATTACTTCTTGACCATAGGACAACCACCTTGGTCGAGCGGGCGCCAGGCTTCTTCTGCCGGGATCGTCTTGACCAGCTTGGCATAGTCCCACGGCCCCTTGCTTTCAGCCGG
>JANOYV010000085.1:0-7054 GCA_031429105.1 Hyphomicrobiaceae bacterium
GCTTCTCGACAGCATCAACTACAAGCTACTGCGCAGCGGTGCTCAGGTGCATGATAAGACCGCGATCGGCTAGCCGAAGGAGCTATCGCGCGAATTCATATAAAGCATTCGCGTGCGCACTTGTCGGTAGCGCTGCGGCAGAGTAGGTTTCGCGCGCTGGAGGGGTGGCCGAGTGGTTTAAGGCACCGGTCTTGAAAACCGGCGTGGGTGAAAGCCCACCGTGGGTTCGAATCCCACCCCCTCCGCCAGCGTCTAACTCATTGATATTGAACGATAAAATGATAATATCGTTTTCTAACAGAGCCCGCAAGTGGGCACTTTTCGAGGTGTGGTTTTTCTCCGTTCCTGAGCGGTCCGGAGTTTCCAGGAATTCAGCCGTAACCACCGCGTTTTTCTCTGGCCGCCAATTTGCCGGTGTGCTTTGCCGGCCGCCGCGGAAGAACGATGGAGCGCTGTCGCAGGAGGGCCGGGGCGGCACTATCGACGAGATTTGAGCGCCTCGCATGTCGTTGAGATCAACGCGAGCTCAGCCGCCGGGCCTGATCGGTCCAGTCGAGGGGGATCTCGATCCGGTTCAGCAGATCCCATGTGGTCAGTTCAACCGGTTGTCGGCCGTCGAGGATCGACTGGGTCAAGGTCGGCGACAGACAGGCAAGCTGCAGATGTTTGGCGACGTAGTTGGCGCTTGTGGCATAAGCCGCTGCGAGATCGACTATCGAGCCATGATTGCCTTCCACGAGATCGTTCATCCAACGGTGTGCTCGTGCGATGGCACGGATCAGAGTCTCGTCCGGTTCCGCCTCGGGAAGGCCGTCACCGGTCAGCACCATTTTGGTTTCAACGCCGCGACGGCGCAGGGTCATTGGGATGTGCAGTCGCGGCTCCTCTGTTTCAGTAAGGGCATGGACCGCCGCCTCCTGTCCGAGTGTTGCCAACAGTCCGCTGGGGTTGAGAATGATCGTTACCCCGTCGGACCTGACCTCTATCGCTGAAACGAGCTCGAGAACCTGGGTCCTTGCAGACCCCGCGTCCGTGCCGGCAAGGTGATCCGCTGCTTTGGCCGCCACTTCGGCCAGCTTGGTGCGCTCGGCCATCGCCAGGGATCTGTCGGGAGCGACGCCTTTGACTACATCAATGAGCCGCATCGGATCAGACAGGAAGCTCCTGATCTCTCGCACGACGATGGTCTCGATGCCGGCTGCAGGTAAGCGCCAGAGCGAGGACGCACTGGCCCCGACGCCTAAAAGCAGATCGCGGCTCGGACGCCCAGGTTTGCGGCCCACGTGCAGCGCCTTACTGATGTAATAGCGGTAGCGCTGGCCTTTTTTGACCGCATGCGCTGCGATCAGCTTATTCCCGTCAGCATCAATGAGCAGGCCGGCCAGCAAACTCGGAATTTTCGCGTTCCGCCCCGTCTTGCGCTCATGGCCGTTAGCCGCCAGCCGCTTTGCAACCAGGGTGAACGTCTCCGGCGATATGATCGGTGGATGCTGTCCCGGATGCCGGGTGCCCTTGTGGCTGATCTCACCGCAGTAGATCGGGTTGGACAGCAGCTTGTAGAGTTGGCCGCGACTGAAGCTTCGGTTGCCATAAAGCCGGCCGGCTATGGTCGTGCGGCCCGGAATCGGGATCGCACGGTGCTTGAGTTCCGCCTCCACCTGTCGAACCGTGCCATGGTCCAGATACAATGCGAAAATCAGCCGCACGATCTCCGCCTCTGGTTCCTCAATCACGAGGGTGCGCGCATGCGACCGGTAGCCAAATGGCACGAAGCCGCCCATCCACATGCCCTTCTGCTTCGATGCCGCAATCTTGTCGCGGATGCGCTCGCCGGTCACCTCGCGCTCGAACTGGGCGAACGAGAGCAGTACGTTAAGGGTCAAGCGACCCATCGACGTCGTCGTGTTGAATGCCTGTGTCACCGAAACGAACGACACGCCGTGCCCATCGAACACCTCGACGATCTTGGCGAAATCGGCGAGCGCGCGCGTCAGTCGATCGACTTTGTAAACAACGACCACGTCGATCTTGCGCGCCTTGATGTCGGCGAGCAGTGTCTGGAGCGCCGGCCGCTCCATGGTGCCGCCGGAGTAGGCACCATCATCGTACCGGGTCGATAATCCGATCCAGCCCTCGTGCTTCTGGCTGGCAATATAGGCGTTACATGCCTCGCGCTGCGCATCGAGCGAGTTGAAATCCTGTTCCAGGCCCTCCTCGCTCGATTTGCGAGTGTAGATGGCGCAGCGCAGGCGCCTCTTGGATGATATTTCAGCCACTGGGCACCTCGGCCGCGCCCGGGGTGTCGGCACCGGGGCGTGATTTTGCCATCCCAGCGGCTTTCAGACCGAAGAACACGAGGCCGTTCCAGCGCGTTCCCGTGATCGTTCGAGCCACTGCCGATAGCGAGCGATACCGTGTGCCGTTCCAGATGAAGCCATCTTCGACGACCGAGACATCGTGAACCACACCGTGCCACTCGCGAACGAGCCTTGTGCCGGGCCGCAGGCGTCGCGGTTGATCGCTCGTCCGCATCGCCGTCTCGCCGAACTCCTTTGCGGCGACCGCATCCAGGGTACGGAAGGCGTGTCTGGACAGGCCACCAAGCGCCGTACACTGGATGCGGTGGGCCAGTGCCAAAGCCAACATATTTCGACGCATGCGCGCCGGCGGTGGCTGGCCGAACCACGCCGGCCATAACGCCCTGAGGGCAGTGGCATCGAGAGTGCCGATCCGGGCAATCTCGTCGGCCACTTGCATCCGGCTGCGGGGGCGAGTGTCACACCTCGACATGGTAGCGCCGCTCGCCGGACTTGCTCAAGGCTGTGGTCAGCGGCAGCCCGAGCCGTTTCTTGAGCGCGCCTGCCAGAAAGCCGCGCACCGAGTGCGCCTGCCACCCGGTCGCCGACATCATCTCGGCAATCGAGACGCCTTGCTTGCGTTGGAGCAACAAAACTAGGGTTGCGCTCTTAGTTCCGGCGCGCGCCGCTCCCTTATGCTCTCCGGTGATCTCGCCGGGCTGTTCGGCAGGCTCCAGTGCGGCAAGACCCTTGTCCGTCAGTTGCAAGCCGACCAGCCCGTGATCGGTGTCGTGCCGCCAGCTCGAGGTTTTCCTCCTGGTGGCGATTTCTGCGATCAGGCCGCGTTCGACGAGGTGCTCGATCGTCCGGACGAGATCATCACCCTTGGTCTTGAGCGACTTCGGGAACGGCAGCACGCTTCGGTCGTCGCGCGCCGCGGCGCTGCCGAGAATCAAGAGTTCGGTGTCGTTCAACGGTCTGGATTTTGTGCGCGCCATGGTGGGTCTCCGATAGGGCGCCGGCCTGATGTCGGCGCTCGCACCACCCACAGCCCCGGTTCAACACCGAGGCAGGTCACAATTACAGAAATCGCTTGTCACGCAGACGCACTACCGCTCCTTTCCGCAGCGAAGTCCAGTCGCTTCAGCGGGGTTCGGCGGACGTTTTGCGGCGTTGCCGCCGTTTGGCCGGTGTTCCCACCAGAATGGTTACTGTCTTGGCAAGGATGGTCAGGTCGTCAAGCACTGTCAGGAGTGCCGCTGCCACCTCAGCGTGGTACCTGCCTCGATCGTCCGAAGACTGGCCGCTGATCGCGAGATCATGCGCTTGTTCGAGCCGCCCGGTGATCTCGGCTTGGAGATGCCGCGCAATCTCTCGTATGTCGTGGTTCATGGGTCGTCATGCCTCCGCCTGTGCGACGACTGACGCTTGCCCGCCAGGTGAAGTCCACTTGATTTGTGCGACGAACCGGGCGTTGCAACGCGTGGGGTACAGCCACACCGTCTTCGGAAACTATCGCCCCTGCGGCATCGCGGCCGGCGATGTAGCCAAAGGCATTGCTGGCCGAAGTTGATGCCGCCACAAGGTGGCTGCGACGTTGGTTGCGGGGGGCATGCAGTGGGCGATGCAGCCAGGTCGTCACGATGACGGTGAATGCGTAGATTTGCACTGACTTACACGTAGTCTCTTTGGATGATGATTTCGAACGTCCAGCCAGGATCGCGTGTGTTCGAAACCTGTCCGGTGCGCCATTGCTTGATATCAAGATGATTGCTTGCGCTTTGCGTTGACGCGGCGGCGTAGACAACTAGTCGCTGAGTTTGTGGCAAATAAGTCTAGGAATCCGACCAGAGAGCCCTTTGGGCACCCCTATTGGGCAGTTGCGGCCGTGCTAGACTGTGCCGCGCACGATTTCGGCAGCCTCTTTGCTGCCGGGCGGAAGTACCTCGGCCAGCGACTCGTCTTTCGAGAGTTCGATCAACCGCTCGTTATGCATCTCTCTGAGCAGCTTAAAGAAATATGCTCGATTCTCGTATCCGGTCCATTCAATCAATTTCGCTGTAGCAATTTTGCCGATCGACGTCGCGAGCAGCACCAAGACCTGTGGTTTCAGCTTCATTTTTGGATCGAGGACGCGACGCGTGGTATCGCCTTCCCAAATGAGGGGTAGTCGCCGCTCCACCAAACTGTCCACCAGTTCCTGGGCCGCTTTCGTTGGAAGCCCATGGTACACCCGTACAAGTTCCCCCATCACCCAATTGCTGTTTGTTAAGACGAAGGTTGCGTCCATGTGATTGGGGTCGACATCGCCACCGGCGTGCCCGACACCTCGGTTATTGCGGACCTCAAAAAGTGCTGGCAAGAGCCTCGGAATTAGGATCTGCATACTGCGTGGTACGTGCGTATTTTGCTCCAGTTTTCTGCAAGCCCCAACGAAGTCGGATGGCTTGCTCGGACTTGCGGAATACTTACCCTTCGCGTGCCCATCGAGGATGGAGAAGACAATCTCACAGAACTTCCCGCCACTCAGTTCTGACGGAGTCCAACGATGCTCGGAGTAGTTTTGAACGATCGACTGATATTCAGCCAACAGAGGCTTACGCAGGCCATTTGGAATCACGGCCAGCACCTTGTCAGTTGTCATTGATCTTCACCCAAAATGGCCCATCCTTCTGGCGTAATGAAGAAGCCATCTTTGGTTTTCTCGCAGTAGCCCTTGGTAACGTTTTGGTTAAGGCAGTCTGCGGGATTCGCGAGCTTTTTCTGATGGTTTTCTTGAAGCGCCTTTGCGACAGCTGATGCGCTGAGTTCCTTCTGTCCGCGGCGGTACAACCACGCTGCGGCGGCGAGGAAGCGTTGTACCTGTTTGCTCTCTCCGCCCTTCGCTTTGAGATAGGAGGCCAAGGAGCCGCTGAAATTGCTGGGCGGTCCACCAGAATTACCGTCGTCTGTTGATGCGGCTTCGGCGGACTCACTTGGTGCGGGCACGATAGAGGCGGCGTCAATGACTTTGGTCAGTTGCTCGCCCAACCAAACTTGGTCTCCCTCGGCTGCGAAGCTCATGTTGCCGATCTTTATCTCAACCTTACCCTGCGACTTCTCCTTGTCAGCCATCGTTGCATCCTTTCGTGACGAATGAACTTACCAATAGCCTCATAGCACTATTATTGTGGTATTGTGATGTCGATGTTGGTTGTGCACAGGCGCTTCTTGCCCAATCAATCAATGCGCGGATGCCTAGTCTTGGCGGCACAACAAGACGGTAGCAGTTTGGGCGTGGACGAGATGCGCAAGCCGACGCGCGCGCCGGGACGTTCCGAGCCAAATTCGCTCACTCCCAGCAGGATGGACATGCAATATTTTTACACCGCAATTTCAATCACATAGGTGTTCGCACTTTTATCCTCTCCGGCGCGCCAAAGCTTGATAGCGAGATGATTGCTTGCAGTTCCGAACGGTCTTTTTGACCGGCGCTAACGTCGCCACACGTTCGAGGGAAGCCTGATTCCGGTTGAGCTGGACGCCAGGATCCTTTGCCGGGCTCGCCGGTGCACGTGAGTACTTTCCGAAGCTGTGGAACCCGCTTGCGACGGTGCATCATGGAATTGCGCGCGGCGGTGATTACCCACCAAGTACTGGATCAATCGACGGAACTCTTCGGGTCTTTGCGCGCAACCCAGCAATGCTACGCTCCGAAGCGCAACGTGTTGGTTCGTTCAACCAGCCATTAGAATGCAGTCGTCGCTCAAATAGATGCGGGAATGTCATGATCCATGAGGCGACAGCGCAGGACTCGCGGCGAACTCTCGAACTGCGCGTATTCGTTGTACTCGCAGTGCTACTCGCACCGGCGCTCTCGGTCGCGGCTGTCGGCGGCTACGGACTGGCGGTCTGGACCTATCAGATGATTGCGGGGCCTCCCGGAACTCCCGCCAAGGCCACGCCGCCGCTTCGTGCCCCTCCGAACCCCAAGTCACAATGAGCCCTCAGATGCCCACGTCGCGCCGAGCGTTCATGAGCGGACATTTGACCGCTGACCAACCCAACCGGATCTCCGCGGACCCTCACACCATTGAGATCGTCAGCCTCATCGTCAATGCGTGGCCGCAACACCTCGACACCGTCGCCGACGCCATCCTGCAGCTCGGTGGCACGGAGATCCATGGCAGCGATCCCAAGGGCCGGCTGATCGTCGTCATGGAGGCTGCGACCCAGGGGGCCATCGGCGCCAAGACCAATGAGATCTGCGGGCTGCCGAATGTGCTGTCGGCCGTCATGGTTTTTCAGGCGACCGATTCCGAAGCTGCAGCAATCTGAGGTGGGCACATGACCGAAATCACGATCGATCGCCGCCGGATGCTCAAGGCTCAAGCCGCCTTGGCGGCAGCGGCAGCGGCCGGCATGGCGGCGCCCGCAAGTGCCCAGGTCGTCACCGACCGCGCCCAGACCGAACTGACTTGGAACAAGGCGCCGTGCCGGTTCTGCGGCACGGGATGCGGCGTGATGGTTGCGACCAAGGATGGTCGTGTGGTCGCTACGCATGGCGACGTCAAGTCCGAGGTCAATCGCGGCCTCAATTGCGTCAAGGGCTATTTTCTTTCCAAGATCATGTATGGCGAGGATCGACTGACCCAGCCATTGCTTCGCAAGAAGAACGGCAAATACGACAAGTCGGGAGAGTTCACGCCGGTCACCTGGAACGAAGCCTTCGATGTCATGGCGGAGAAATTCAAGGCGGCCCTGAAGAAGCAGGGTCC
>JANOYV010000086.1:0-24175 GCA_031429105.1 Hyphomicrobiaceae bacterium
AAGCGCCCCGGCTGGACCCTCAAAGCCCTCGACAAGGCATTCCTCGGTCGCTCGCACCGGGCGAAGGAGGGCAAGGCGCGCCTCAAGCTCGCGATCGATAAAACCAAAGCAATTCTCGGACTCCCAGCCGACTATCATTGCGCCATCGTGCCAGCTTCCGACACCGGTGCCTATGAAATGGCAATGTGGACGATGCTCGGCCAACGCCCCGTTGAGGCGCTCGCCTGGGAAAGTTTCGGCGCTGGTTGGGTCACCGATATCGTCAAGCAGCTGAAACTCAAAGACGCCAAGATCACAATCGCCGAGTACGGTCATCTGCCTGACCTTGCCAAGGTTGATTTCGAGCGCGATGTGCTGTTCACAGCCAACGGCACGACATCGGGCGTGAAGGTGCCAAACTACGATTGGATCCCGGCCGACCGTGCCGGGCTCACGTTCGCCGACGCAACATCGGCTGCGTTCGCGCAAGATCTGGACTGGTCGAAGATCGATGTGTGCACCTTCTCTTGGCAGAAGGTGCTCGGTGGCGAAGCCGCTCACGGCATGCTGGTGCTATCGCCACGCGCGGTTGCCCGTTTGGAATCGTACACGCCAACGTGGCCGCTGCCGAAAATATTCCGCCTGACCAAGGGTGGCAAATTCATGAAAGAGGTGTTCGAGGGCGAGACGATCAACACGCCGTCGATGCTGGCACTTGAGGATTACCTCGATGCGCTTCATTGGGCTGAAAGCGTCGGTGGGCTTAAGGGGCTCATTTCACGCGCGGATGCAAACGCCGCCGTTATCTTCGATTGGACGGCCCGCACACCTTGGATTGCCAACCTTGCAGTGGTGCCTGCAACGCGGTCAAACACTTCGGTGTGCCTGCGATTTGTAGATTCAGCGATCACCGCATTGCCGCTGGAGGCGCAGGCAGCCTTCGCCAAGCAAGTGGCTGGTGCACTCGACAAGGAAAGTGCGGCCCTCGACATCGCCTACTACCGCGATGCCCCGCCGGGCTTGCGCATCTGGTGTGGTTCGACCGTCGAAACGTCGGACGTAAAGGCCCTCCTCCCCTGGATCGAGTGGGCCTTTGCACAAGAGCGCGCGAAGCTCAGCTAACACGTCCCCTCTCCCCTGCGGTTTCGGGGGAGAGGGCAGAGGCACGCCGATATGGCGGGCCGAGGGT
The DNA here is from genome assembly GCA_031429105.1 of Hyphomicrobiaceae bacterium. Taxonomy (GTDB): domain Bacteria; phylum Pseudomonadota; class Alphaproteobacteria; order Rhizobiales; family Hyphomicrobiaceae; genus JAKFWF01. The sequence continues at coordinate 1,169 of JANOYV010000086.1, forward strand.
GAGGGGCGGCTGCTTGTTCGAACCGGCCCCCCGCCCGACATTCACCAAGCCCGCTGTGACGCCGATCTTCGCGTTGCCGCCCCTCACCCTAACCCTCTCCCCATGAAAAATGGGGGAGAGGGGATAAAAGGAAGCTCCCCATGACCACCACTCCTCCCCGCGTCCTCATCTCAGACGAACTTTCGCCAGCTGCTGTCCAAATTTTCAAGGACCGCGGCGTTGCTGTCGATGTGAAGCCTGGCCTCACCAAAGACGAGTTGGAAAAGATCATTGGCGACTACGATGGCTTGGCTATTCGGTCCGCCACTAAGGTCACTGAAAAGCTACTCGCCAAAGCCGAACGTCTCAAGGTTGTCGGTCGCGCCGGCATTGGCGTCGACAACGTCGACATCAAGGCTGCGACCGCCAAGGGCATCATTGTGATGAACACGCCGTTCGGCAACTCGATTACGACCGCCGAACACGCAATCACGCTGATGCTCTCGCTCGCCCGTCAGATCCCAACCGCTGATCGCTCGACGCAAGCTGGCAAATGGGAAAAGTCGAAGTTCATGGGCGTCGAGATCACGGCGAAGACGCTGGGTGTCATTGGCTGCGGTAACATTGGTGCGATTGTCGCGGAGCGCGCACTTGGGCTCAAAATGAAAGTCGTGGCGTTCGATCCGTTTCTGACCGAAGAGCGCGCACTAGTGCTTGGGGTCACGAAAGTTGATCTCGATGAGTTGCTGCGGCGTGCCGACTTCATAACGCTGCACACGCCGCTCACCGAAAAGACGCGCAACATCCTCGATGCAACGGCGCTCGCAAAAACCAAAAAGGGCGTGCGCATCATCAACTGCGCGCGCGGTGGGTTGATCGATGAGGCGGCATTGCTGGCAGGCCTCAATTCGGGTCATGTCGCGGGCGCTGCACTCGACGTGTTCCTGGTTGAGCCTGCCAAGGAGAACGCACTGTTCGGGCACGAAAACGTCATCTGCACACCGCACCTTGGTGCGGCAACGGTGGAAGCGCAGGAGAATGTCGCACTGCAAGTCGCCGAGCAGATGTCGGATTATCTTTTGACGGGTGCCATTACCAACGCGATCAACTTCCCGTCGATCTCGGCGGAGGATGCGCCAAAGTTACGCCCCTATGTGAAGCTTGCCGAGCAACTTGGACTGTTCGCTGGTCAGTTGACGGAAAGCGGTATCAAGTCGGTGCGCGTTGAATATGCCGGCGAAATCGCCAAGCTGAACGTCAAGCCGTTGACCGCCGCCGCGATTGCCGGCGTCCTGCGGCCCTTGCTCTCAGACGTCAATATGGTCTCGGCCAGTGCCATCGCCAAGGAGCGCGGCATGGTGGTCGAGGAGGTGACGCGCGGGCAGGATGGCGCCTATGAAAGCTATGTGCGCCTCACCGTTAAAACCGGCGATCAAGAGCGCTCGGTTGCAGGCACGGTATTCTCGGATGGTCGCCCGCGGATTATCCAAGTCAAGGGCATCGAGATGGAGGCGCAATTCTATGCCCATATGCTCTACGTCACGAATAGAGATAAGCCTGGCTTCATCGGTAAAGTCGGCGCGCTGATGGGGGAGGTTGGCATCAATATCGCCCGTCTTAATCTCGGTCGGGATAAGCCGGGTGGAGATGCCATCGCCTTGATTGCGATCGACAGTGCTGCCAGCGATACCGTGATCGCCCGCATCAAGTCCTTCGAGCATGTCAACCGGGTGCAGCGGTTAGAGTTTTGAACCTGTCATTTCGTTTGCCTAGTGGTGGGTGCGCCAATGTGCATAATGCGCCTTACAAACCGAAGTCCCCGGACGACGCCTCATGACGCACTGTTTATTGGCGTTGTAGTCATCGAAAGACAGCTCAAGTGATCAACATGCTGATGAAACAATTTTGGGCGGCACTGATTGGCGTCATGCTTGTCCAGTCCAGCGCGCGTGCCGATGACGGAGTTGCAAAACAGCAGCTGGCTTCGACCGGCAACTTGCGGGTTGCGATCGCGGTTGGCCCGGCTCCGTCGGGCATGCCATCAAGGATGCCACGTCTGGCACCTATCGCGGCGTGACGATCGACCTCTCGAAACGACTTGCTGAAAAACTCGGCGTGCCGGTCGTGTTCGTCCCCTATCTTGGTTCCGGTGCCATTCAGGGCTCAGCTACATCTGGGCTCTGGGACGTCACATTCATGCCTGTCGATGATGAGCGCCGTAAGCTCCTCGATTTTGGTGCTCCGTATCACTTACTACAGAGCACCTATCTCGTGGCGCCGAATTCAGCGCTTCGCACAATTGCAGATGCAAATGCCGTCGGCGTGCGGATCGCGGGCGTAAAAGACACCGCCACCTTCCGAGCATCGTTGCGAGCATCTCCCAAGGCAACTCATATCGAGTTGGACGGCGTTGCGGCGGCAATAGACTTGATGCGTGCGGGGAAAACCGACGCAATTGCACTCGGGCGTGCCTCGCTTGGTGGCCTGTTGACTAGCATTCCTGGAGCGCGTGTGCTCGAAGGTGCGTTTCTGAATTCAACAACCGCAGTGGCGGTGCCGAAAGGTAACGACGCAGCACTTGCGTACGTGAGTACCTTTATCGAGGAGGCGAAGGCCTCTGGTTTGGTTCGTCGTGCGTTCGATGACGTTGGCTTGGTCGCGGAGCAGATCGCTCCACTCGGCATGAAGCCATAAGTGCTGGGCCATCAAACGGCTGACAATGCTATTTTCTCCAACTCACACCACGAACCCCGCAATGGTACCGAACCGCTGATGGGATCGGCTCGATCGGTGCCAATCGTATTGTTCAAGTTCGCAGCTAAAGGCTGGCTGGCATCGTAGGGGCTGCCTTTTTCACCGTCGACCCACCAGCCGTGTTGCCCGAAAACCGCTCCCGCTGCTAAACCTTGCACGATCACGGCGCGGGCGAGCGAACTCCCAGATCGCGTTTTGATCCGAACCCAATCATGCTGAGCGATAGACCGGCTCGCGGCATCCATCGCCGAAATTTCGACAACGGGGTCGGGCATCAATCGCCTTAGGGACGCAATGTTGCGGTGTTGGCTGTGGCAGTAAGCGACACTCTTTGCACTCGCGAGGCGCAGTGGATATTCCTCCTCTGGTGGCATGAGATCATGCGGGCTCAAGATCGGGAGCGGCTCGTATCCCGCCAACAGCAACCGCTCTGAATAGATCTCGATCTTCCTGGTTGGCGTTGGATAGCCGCGCGATTGGCCCTCGACCACGATCGATTGGGCGTCAAAGTGGACCGAACCTTGCGTCGTAATACCGGCTGGAGATTGGCGCAGCATCTCAACCGTCAGTCCAGTTTTGGCCAGAATGGAATTGTGACCTTGATCAGGATCGAGATCGAACATTTTCGAACTGAGCCCAAGTGGGGCTGCAAGGCCCATGACGATGTCGGTGTCGGATCGCGCCTCGCCGATTGGGGCAATCACCGGTGGCCGTAGTTGGATCCGCCGTAAACCCTCCAAGCTGCCATCGAAGCCGGTGCGCAGCCCTTCTCGCTCCCACGAGGTGGCGACCGGTAGCACGATGTCGGCGTACCGTGCCGTTGCGTTGTTAAAGAAATCAGCGTGGACATGAAACTCAAGTGCCGCGAGGGCACGGCGAGCGATGTCCGGATCTGGCTGCGACACGAGAAGATTGGTGCCAAACGACATCAACATGCGCACCGGGTAAGGCGCCCGTGTAAGCGCTGCGCGGTACACATCCCGGGCCGTCACCCAGCCGTGGAGACCTGGACCGAGCGGTCGCTCAGCGAGGCCGAGTGCTTTGCTGCGCTGCGCGGTTGAGAGAATATCTTGGCCGGATATATCGACAAAAGGTGCAGCACCACCTGGCACGTTCCCACCTTTGCGGCCATAGCTGCCGGTAAGCGCATAAAGGATTGAAATGGCGCGATCCGTTTGTGTCGCCGTGACGCTCTGCCCGACGCCATTCCAAGCGTAGTAGGCGACGGACTCGGAGCCAGCGATAATCTCAGCCGCATTTGCAAGTGCGCTGGGTTCGATACCACTGATCTGTAAGACTCGCTCGGGCGGAAACTCAGCGGCGGCTCGCGCGAACAGTTCGAGGCCCGTGTGACAAACGACAGCACCAGCCAGTGTTTCAACCACACCCTGCCAGCGTAGAGCGGTTGCACTGGTCGCATCAATCCAACAACCGAGGGCCTGATCGTAGGCCAACAGGCGGTCGTCATCTCGAGCGCGGGAGAATAAAACATCAGGCCGTCCCCCAGATAATATGTCACTTTCGCGCAGGAACCGGCCCGTGTCGGAACGCACCAGGAAGCTGCTATTGGTCCACTTGGCGGCAAAGGCCTGATCAAAGCGTCCGCTTGAAACAAGCAAATTTGCCAAACCGAGCGCGACCGCCTGGTCCGTTCCGGGGCGCACCTGAAGCCACTGCGTTGCGCGCCTTGCCAACACGGTTGGTCGCGGGTCCACCACGATCATGCGCGCGCCGCTCTTCAATCCCTTTTGTATTTCGACATTGCGTGCGAGCCAGGTCGCGGCTGGATTGTTGCCCCAAAGAACCACGCAGTCCGTATTCGCAAAATCCGGGGTGCCGATGTCATGGCCATACGTGAAGCGAGAGGCAAAATCCTTATGCCAATTACAGATTTCGGTGGCGTAGATCGTATTTGGACTGCCGTAGCTGCGAATAAAGCGCTCGATCCAGGAGATCGAGTCTGAGATGTGCGAACCACTTGGTGAGGTGACAGAGAACGCGACCTGCTCGGGCCCGTGCGTATCGCGGATCTGGGCCATACGGGTCGTGATTTCGGCCAGTGCTTCATCCCAGCTTATCGGCTGCCAGCCAGGATCAGCTGCTCCTTTGGGCTGCGTGCGCCGAAGCGGCCTCGTTATACGTTCAGGATGATAAACGAGTTCCGGTGCTGCCCGCCCCTTCGGGCAAAGCTTTTGGCCGGTCGGATGGTCGGGTAATGGTTCGATCTCCACTAGCCGACCGGCTTCAACCACCGCGATGCAGCCGCACCGTGACCGGCACTGCGTGCAGAAAGCAGCAATTTTTTGGGTTTCAGCCATCAGCAGTCCTCGCGCCAGGCAGCGATCAGATCATGGCACGACCAAGCGTTGCATTGTAAGCTAGACTAGGGCCGCCGAAGTTTTGCGCCGCCGTCATCAAGTCCCAATCCGTAGTGGCGCATTGATCTTCCGTAACGCTGCGAGCACGGACTGTGCGGTAATACGTCCGGTCTTCGGGTTTTCTGATGGCACGTTCTCGATTGAAACGGTGAACGTTGCGGCGTCGGATACGACAACGATCGAATGGCAATTACGCGTGACGCCAGGGTCTGCCCAGATCTCGATCGTGGTGCGGTCGGGACCGATGCCAGCGAGCGACAATGCGGCGGCGACATTGACGTTGGCCGGGAAGCCGAGGGCCGCTTCACGAGCGTTGCCCTTAAACACCAGTTTAGGAGCCGTCAGTCCCGCAACCGAAATGCTGTTGCGTTCTAAGTGCGGCGCACCGGCAAGGCCGCCCGGCGGCTTACGTGTGATCATCGTCACGGATTGGATCGTGCCTTCGGCGGCGGCAGTTACTGCATCGAGGCCGAGCAGCGCGCCGCTCGGCACGATGATCTGGCCGCTGTAAACGCGCGCCAGTTCGATCAATTCCGGTCGCGTCAGGAGTGCTGCGGCCGACAACACCATGACGCGGCGCCCCGCCTTTAGCATCGGCGTACAGATGTCTGAGAGAATCGCCCCTGGCGCGCATTCGACCACGAGGTCGGCGTGGGTCGGTAGCTCACTGAGTGCTACGACGGCGGCGTCGATGTTATGCTCTGCCAACCAGGTGCTTGCCTTCTTGACATCGCGTGCGGCAATCGCAGTCAGCTTGAGACCCGGCAGCCCACTGTGCAGTGCAAGGGCGACAGCTTTGCCAATGGCGCCAAGTCCAGCAATCGCGACCCGCGTCTGAGACATCGTGTGACCTTCCATTGCTCGTCCGGCACTGCTTCAACGTGGCATAGCAGGGGTGTTTATTCCGACTGGACAAGTCGTCTATATTAAACCATACCAGCCAAGTCAGATTTAAACACAATCAAGCTCGCGCTGAGGAGTTATACTGCAATGTCGACGAAAACCATTGGCCGTCGCTCGTTTTTGGCCGGAACCACCGGACTTGTCGCGTCGATGGCAGCGCCTTCGGTCGTGCGCGCCCAGGAAAAAGTCGTCAACCTTTACTCCTCGCGCCACTACGATACCGACGAGCGGCTCTATTCGGATTTCACCCAGGCCACCGGCATCAAGGTAAACCGGGTTGAGGCCCAGCCCGACGCGCTGCTCGAGCGGATGAAGGCGGAGGGCGCCAACAGTCCGGCCGATGTATTCATTTCCGTTGATGCGGGGCGCATCGAGCGTGCGCGCGAAATGGGACTTCTGCAGCCGCTCAATTCCAGTGTTATCAAAACGGCGGTGCCAGCCAACCTACGCGACCCAGAAGATCATTGGTTCGGCTTCTCGTCGCGCGCCCGCGTGATCATGTACAACAAGGATAAGATCAAGGTTGGCGACATCTCAACTTACGAGGATCTGGCCGACCCCAAGTGGAAGGGCAAAATTCTCAATCGTTCCTCGACTCACATCTACAATCAATCGCTGACGGGTTCGATCCTCGCAGCCTTGGGCGATGTCAAAACTGAAGCCTGGTGCAAGGGGCTGGTTGCGAACTTCGCCCATCCGCCCAAGGGTGGTGACCGTGATCAGATTCGTGGATGCGCTGCTGGCGAAGCCGACATCGCCATTTCAAATACCTATTACCTTGGCAACATCATCAAGAAGCCTGAGGCGAAGGACGCCGACGTGCTGACCAAGATCGGCATCATCTTCCCGAACCAAGCCGATCGCGGCACCCACGCCAACATCTCAGGTGGCGGTTTGGCTGCGTCCGCTAAAAACAAGGAAAACGGCATCAAGTTTCTGGAGTATTTGCTGACACCTGCGGCGCAGTCCTATTTCGCAGAGGGCAATGACGAGTACCCGGTCGTCGCCGGTGTCCCGCTGCCAAAGACGCTTGCTGCATTCGGCACGTTCAAGCAAGACCAACTCAATGCCCGCGTCTATGCGCGCAATAACGCCGAAGCGCTGAAGATTATGGATCGTGCAGGCTGGAAATGAGGCTAAGTCTGCCGCATAACTCACCGCAATGATTGAGCTAAAGAGCGGATACGCGTGAGCACGCAGTTAGAAAATTCGCGCATCACGCCGACCGGGCAACCGGTCAGGCTGCGCACTGCGTTGCGGAACTGGATGGGGGACAGTCCAGCACTTCTCGTCGGCGCGATCAGTCTATGTGCGCTCCTGGCGTTGCCGATCCTGTCAGTCGTGAGCAACGTGTTTCGCCAATCGAACGGCACCATCGCGCATCTGGCTGACACGATCCTTGCCGAAATTGTGTTCGATACCGTCGGATTGCTCGTGATGGTGGGCATCGGCACGGCAGTGGTCGGCACCACGTGTGCGTGGCTCGTCACGATGTATCGCTTTCCTGGAAGTCGGGTGCTTGGTTGGCTGCTGTTGCTGCCGATGGCGATGCCGGGTTACATCATCGGCTATGCGTATACGGACCTGCTGAATTATTCTGGTGCTGTGCAAAGTGGCCTGCGCGCGGCCTTCGGATGGGGTCGCCAAGACTATTGGTTTCCTGAAATCAGAACGCTTCCAGGCGTCAGCGTGATGCTGACCTTGGTGCTTTATCCCTATGTCTACTTCCTTGCGCGCGCCGCATTTATGGATCAGTCGGCGACGGCGTTGGATGTTGCGCGCACGCTAGGGCACGGCGGCCGCGATCGGTTCGTTCGGGTGGCGCTGCCACTTGCGCGCCCGGCGATTGCAGCGGGTCTTGCATTGGCTCTGATGGAGGCATTGGCCGACTTCGGGACTGTGCAGTATTTCGGCATCAACACGTTCACGACCGCCATTTACCGAACTTGGTTTGGCATGGGGGACCGGGTGGCTGCCGGCCAATTGGCGAGTGCGCTCCTGCTTTTCGTCGCAGCTCTTGTGCTGCTGGAGCAATGGGCGCGACGACAAGGGCGGGTGCATCGGACGGGTTCCAAAGATAACCCGCTGCGGCCAACAGCGCTGAACGGATGGCGCCGATGGCTGGCAGTCTCAATTTGCCTCTTGCCGGTGGTGCTTGGATTCGTTTTGCCGGTGTTGATCCTTGGGCGACTGCACGTCCAAGGTGGCGATGTGTTGTTTGGCTGGCGCTTCTTGAAGCTCGCAGCAACTACCTTTTCGGTCGCAGCGCTTGCCGCAACTCTGGTGACGGCAGCCGGGCTGTTCGTGGCCTACGCTTTGCGGCTGTCGCGTTCAAACGTCACGCGGGCGTTTCTGCAGTTGGCAACCTTCGGATATGCACTGCCCGGAACGGTGATTGCCGTTGGCGTGTTAATACCGCTCGGCGCGTTTGACAACGCCGTCGACGACGCGGCACGACGTATGTTCGGCATGTCGACCGGTCTACTCCTGAGCGGGACCGTGGCCGGTCTGCTGTTTGCCTATCTCGTGCGGTTTCTTGCGATTGCGTCGGGCACAATCAATGCCGGCTTCGGGCGGATCCCTACGAACATGGATCATGCGGCGCGCACTCTTGGGTGTACGTCTGGTGGCGTTATGCGCCGAGTACACGCTCCACTACTCGGGCGTTCAATTGTGACGGCTGGAGTGTTGGTGTTTGTCGATGTCCTCAAGGAACTGCCAGCAACGCTAATCATCCGGCCCTTCAATTTTGATACGCTGGCAGTTCGGGTCCACCAGTTGGCGGCCGACGAGCAATTGGCACAGGCCTCGACCGGGGCGTTGGTGATCGTTGCCATTGGATTGATCTCGGTTGGCCTGTTGAGTGGACTAACCAGCAATCGTGGTCGACAGAGCCATCAAGGCTGATCTGCAACTTTAAAATGCCCGTCGCCACAGCCGTCCTCGTGGCTGGTGCCATCGTGGGCGGTGTTCTATAACCCAGGCTCGAAGTTTGGTGGCGACCACGTGTGGCTCGCCCATTGGAGATCGTTTCATGCTTAAGTCCTGGACCCCAGATACCTGGAGATCAAAGCCGATCCAGCAGGTGCCGGAATATCCCAGTGCCGCTGTATTAGCCGAAGTCGAAACCAAGCTTGCGACCTTTCCACCGCTGGTTTTTGCGGGCGAGGCCCGCCAGTTGAAGCGCACGCTTGCCGACGTCGCTCATGGCAATGGTTTTCTGCTCCAGGGTGGCGACTGCGCTGAAAGCTTCCTGGAACACCGCGCCGACAACATCCGCGATTTCTTCCGCGTCTTTCTTCAGATGGCCGTGGTGCTCACCTATGCTGGTGGCCAGCCAGTCGTAAAGGTTGGGCGGTTGGCCGGACAGTTCGCTAAGCCTCGATCCTCGCCGATGGAGAAAAAGGGTGCTGTTGAGCTGCCAAGCTATCGCGGCGACATCATCAATGGACCTGAGTTCACGGTTGAACAACGCACGCCCGATCCGCAGCGCCAGATCGAGGCCTATCGTCAATCAGCGGCGACCCTCAATCTCATTCGTGCGTTTGCAATGGGCGGTTATGCCGACCTTGAGCGCGTGCACCAATGGAACTTGGGGTTCGTCAAGGATAGCCCAGCCGGCCATCGCTACCAGGAATTGGCGAGCCGTATCACGGAGACCATGGGCTTCATGAAGGCGTGCGGGATCACGTCGGACAACACCCCGCAGTTGCGCACGACGAATTTCTACACCAGCCATGAAGCGCTCTTGCTTGGCTTCGAGCAGGCGTTAACGCGGATGGATTCGACCTCCGGTGATTGGTACGCGACGTCCGGCCACATGCTGTGGGTCGGCGACCGGACGCGTCAGCCCGATCATGCGCATATCGAGTTTTGCCGCGGGGTAAAAAATCCAATCGGATTAAAATGCGGGCCCTCCCTTGATCCCGATGGCTTGCTGCAGCTGATCGATATTCTCAATCCGAAGGATGAGGCGGGGCGGTTGACGCTGATCTGCCGGTTCGGGTCCGATAAGGTTGCAAGCCAACTGCCGAAGCTCATTCGCGCCGTCAAGAAGGCCGGCCGCACTGTGGTTTGGTCCTGTGATCCGATGCACGGCAACACCATTACGGCGGCTTCTGGTTTTAAGACCCGTCCGTTTGATCGGGTGCTGTCAGAGGTCGAGACGTTTTTTGCAGTTCACCGGGCCGAAGGCACGCACGCGGGTGGCATTCACATCGAGATGACCGGCCAGAATGTGACGGAGTGCACCGGTGGTGCGATGGCGATCTCGGATGCCAACCTGTCTGACCGTTATCACACCCATTGCGACCCGCGTCTCAATGCCGATCAATCGCTCGAGTTGGCGTTCTTAATCGCTGAGCGGCTAAAGTTGGAGCGGGCAGGTGTGCCGGCAGAAGCCCTGGCCGGGTAACTAGGTCGTTGTAAGTTGGATCGAGCGATTTCGCGCGACCCGGCATAACTTGCACTATCTGAAGTTTGGGGTTGCGCAGTCGCGCCGCCCCACTCCCCCTCTCATCGAGAACTGAAACCGTAAACCTTGGTGCCTCACATGTCGAAGCTTGCTCTAGCCGGTGCCCTTTCGGGCTTGATGTTTGCTATGCCTGCCATCGCACAAACGTCACCAGCCCCCGCACCTGCCGCAAAACCTGCGGCTGCTGCCGCACCCGTTGGCGCTGTAGGCGCTGTCGCGTCAGCCAAAAAGCCAGCAGCCACACCAGCCGGGTGTATGCGGTTGCCGCTCTCTGATGTCGCCTTTGGTACTGAGAACGCAACGAACGCTGCCCGCTTCCGCCAACAGGAGTATGCCGAGGCGGAAGCCAAGAAGCGCAAGTGGGTGCTGACCAAGCCGATGGTCAAGAGCAACGAGACGGTGAGCTGTGAGGTCTATCTCAACCTCGGACCGCTCGGCACCGAGTACCGCTGTCTCGTAACCACGACGTTCTGTCAGAAATGACGTTCTGTCAGATGTAGGGACAATCTACTGCGTCTTGGGTGCGCTTGCGTCCTTGCCCCAAAGGGCTTCGAGGCGAGCGTCGCGACCACAACCTTTGCGATAGCGGTAATAATGGTCGGCGTTGGTTTTGTAAAATTTCTGGTGATAGCCGTCGGCCTTGGTGAAGGCTGACGCGTCGGTTACCGGCACGACCACCGGCCATTGCAACTGCTTTGACGCGTCAAGCTTGGCCTTGCTGGCTTCCGCTAGTTTGCGCTGCTCCGCGTTGTGCACGTAGATCTCAGGCCGGTACACATCACCGCGATCGCAGAACTGTCCCCCTTTGTCGACCGGATCGATATTCACCCAGAACGTGTCGAGCAATTTGTTGTAGGCGACCTTTGCAGGATCGTAGGTGATCTGCACCACTTCGGCATGACCCGTTCCGCCACGGCTCACTTGTTCATAAGTTGGGTTTGGTGTTTTCCCGCCCATGAAGCCGGAGTAGACCGAGAAGACCCCATCGATCTTGTCGAAGGGAGCTTCCATGCACCAGAAGCAACCGCCGGCAAACGTCGCGATGGCGAGGCCCGCTGATGCAGTCGGTGGTGCCGTTTGTGCAACTGCGGGTTGGCCGAACAAGAGTGCAGAGGTAAGCGCCAAAGCGCGAATGAGTTTTGCTAGCATCGGCAATGTCCCCGAAAGTCGAATGATCCGGTATCAGACCCGAGTGGCCTGATACCGTCGTGGCAAGGTCAGCTCGTGGTCTTGGCAACGAATTTCAACGCAACACCGTTGATGCAGTGGCGCTCGCCCGTTGGTTTTGGGCCATCTGGGAAGATATGCCCTTGATGCCCGCCACACCGGCTGCAGTGGACTTCCGTGCGGGTCATGAACAAGGAGTTGTCGCTTGTCGTGCCAACGGCCTTGTCTTCGGCTTTCCAGAAACTGGGCCAGCCGGTCCCGCTGTCGAACTTGGTCGTCGATGAATAGAGCGGCAGGTCGCACCCGGCGCAATGATACATGCCGGCTGTGTATGTCTTGTCGAGCGGACTGGTTCCGGCGCGCTCTGTACCGTGCTCGCGCAGCACGTAGTACTGTTCTTTGGTGAGGATCTTTTTCCATTCTTCCGGGGTTTTCGTGACCTCAAAAGTGATCTTTGGGCCGGCCGCATCGGCAGCGCTCTGGCCGCCAATGAGCGAGGCAACGAAGGCACCGAGGCCTGACTTGGCGGCTGTGCGGCGGGTCATCATGTCGAACTCCATGGCGAAATAAGCGAGACTTGATCAGTTGGACATATATGCGGGCTGGTGATTGCAGCGTCCAGTCACTCCCGATCAAAGGTACGTCATAAGGCGATGTTCCGTTTCAAACTTTGATCTTCACAGCCTTATCGACGGCAATTTCAGCAGGCGAAAGGCGGCAACGGTAGGCAATCGCCTCGACACCAGCAGCCTTTGCCTTCTGGAAGGCTGCTGCATAGGCCGGGTCGATATCGCGCGCGAGTTCGAACGATTTCGGGCTGCTCATCTGGATGAGATACAACATAACGGCCCGGTGTCCCGCCGCCACCATGTCGGAAATCTCCGCTAGATGCTTGGCGCCACGCTCAGTCACGCTGTCGGGAAATTCAGCACGACCCGAATGCCGCATCATGTGGACGTTTTTGATTTCGACGTAACAGGCGGGCTTGGTTGCGTCGGTCAGCAGGATATCGATGCGGCTATTTTTGCCGTATTTGACTTCGCGTTTCAGGGTTTCGTACCCCTTCAACTCCTTGATCAATCCACCTTCGATGGCCTCAGTTACGAGCTTATTCGGGTGGTTGGTATTGATGCCGACCATTTCCTTGGTCCCGCCGAAGTTGGCTTCGACCAGTTCCCACGTGTGCTTGTACTTTCGCGTCGGGCTGTCGCTCACCGAAAGCCAAACGGCGGAGCCTGGCTCCAGTAATCCCATCATCGAACCGGTGTTGGGGCAGGTCGTTGTAACGGACTCGCCGGTATCTAGAACAACGTCGGCCAGGAACCGTTTGTAGCGCTTGACGAGACGGCCACGCAGCAGGGGGCTTGCAAACTTCATGGTGTGACCTTGGGTGAGAACACGTATGTGATTTCCGAAAAGCGATCGGCCGCGAACGCATAAAGAAACCGGCAAGGGACATTATTGGTATTGCAGATGGCGTGCTCCGCATTGCCGGGGATGAAGATGCCGCACCCTGCGGCAACGGCGTGGATTTGGCCTGCCACAGTCAGCTCCGCAGCACCCTCCAAAATGTAGTAAATCTCCGCATGGCTATGCCGGTGGGGTGCCAGAAAATCGCCCTGCACCAACGTCGCGGTGCCGAATGTCAAGGCCTCGCTCGGCGTTTCATCGCCGTCGATCAAGTTCCGGAATGAAAGGCGGCCACGGTCATCGTCCCATCGTGTTTCTGGTGTGGTGGTCGGGTCGCGTATAATTGCCGTAGCGGCCTTCATGGTGGATTTTGCCTCTAAGGTGGAGGATGATTGCGGCTTGAGCAAACCTTGAAAGCAGACCCATGGCCGACAATGCAAGTGCTGAAATCGTCACCGCCGCGATCCTGGTGATTGGAGACGAAATTCTCTCCGGGCGCACCAAGGATAAAAATATCGGCTATATCGCCGAACACTGCACGCGGATCGGCATCCAATTGAAGGAAGTCCGTGTTGTCAGCGACGAGGAGAGCGATGTGGTGGCCGCGGTCAACGCCCTGCGCGCGCGCTACACCTACGTGTTCACGACCGGCGGCATCGGCCCGACCCACGACGACATCACCGCCGACTGCATCGCCAAAGCGTTTGGCGTCGGCATCGATGTCGATCCCCGCGCGTTAGCCCTGCTCAAACCTTACTACGATAAGCGCGGTCTTGAGTTGACGCCCGGTCGGCTGCGGATGGCACGTATCCCCGATGGCGCAAGCCTCGTCGATAACTCGATTTCGATTGCGCCAGGCTTCATGGTGGAAAACGTGATCACCATGGCTGGCGTTCCCAACATCATGCAGGTGATGCTGGATGCGGTCACGCCGCGCCTCAAGACGGGGAAGAAAATGCTCACGCTCGCGATTGATCTTGCGTTTCCAGAGGGGGCAATTGCGGAAATGTTCGGTGCGCATCAAAAAGAGTTCCCCGAGGTGTCGATGGGAAGTTATCCGATGCTGCGCGATAATAAGCCGTGTACGCAGCTCGTCCTGCGCGCAACCGATGCTGACCTGCTTGACGCAGCGCATGCCGGTTTAAAAGCCAAGCTTAGCGCCATGGGGTTGTTGTAAGCTCCGCGTTTGACGGCCGGAACCAGCCGCAATAGCCGATGCGGCACGTTAACCATGTTAGACGGAAATGGGTTACCACGGAGGAAAAAAGGCTGTTGACGTTCCCTCAGGTGTTGCGCGGTTGCTCTGGCAACTCAATGACGCACAACGAAAATCACCGAGGTAAATTCGAATGTCGAAAGTTCAACGGCCAGCGATTGGCCGGAATGTTTTATGCGCAGCTTTGTTGCTGTCGACCACCGCAGTTGTGATGGGTGTGGGCGCGGTCGATGCCGAGGCCAAGGTTCTTGGTGGCACGCACTGCTATTTCGGCATCTGTCATCGGGTGAAAACAATCGCCGAAACGGAGAAGTTGGTTGGCGTCAAAACGACTGTGCAAGCGTCGTTTTACGATGACTGCAAGGTTGACCGATTCAATCCGTGCACGCTTACTTCCTCGGGTGAAGTATTCAAGCCGCATCGTCCCGACAACGCCGCCAGCCCGATTTATCCTGACGGCACCAAGCTGATGGTGTGGAATCCGAAGACAAAGTCAGCGGCAATCGTCCGCGTCAATAGCGCTGGCCCCTACCACGGCAAGCGCACGCTGGACGTCTCGCGGGCAACTGCCGAACGGCTTGGCTTTAAACGCTCGGGCGTCGCTTCGCTGCATGTCCAAGTGATATCGGCACCGACACCAGCGGAAGCACGCTACAAGAAACATCGGACTTATGCAGCAGTGCCGGGCCCGATCGGCAACTACCAAAACTTCGATATGGCTATGGCCGACGTGAGCCGGGTTATGCCAGCCCTCGATACCAGCCGCATGATCGCAAGTCTGCCGGCGCTAAAGCAGTTGAATCTAGCGAAAATCAATCAGGCGAAGGCTGCCAAAACCGCTGGGCATAACGCGACAATCGCAGCAATTGCATCGGTCGGCGGCGCACCTGGGTTAACGACTGCGTTTTCGGCAAGTGCGATTTTGATGAACTCGGTGCCGCAAAGCCTGCTGCCAGCTGGCGTTCTGACTGGCGAACTATCGCGCGGCAACAGAGCACCGACCAAACCAATGCTCGCTGATCGGAGCCGCAAGGCGTTGCGGGTGGCAATGCCACGGACGTAATAACTATCCGCCTTATCGAATCTGGCAGCGTCACGTCCGCCGCTGCCAGACCATTGCTAGATTTGGCATGATATAACGTGAGGCAGGGCCGAGCCTGGCCGCAATGCTGTAGTAGAGGTGTTTGGCTTTGCCGACCCGGGTCTGCACGCCACCGCCGACATAGGGCAAATGAAACGGGTAGGTCGCGACGTAATCGGTCAAACTCGAATAGTGCAAAAAGCCGGAGACCGGCCGGTAGGCATGAAGATGGCGCCCGAGCCCTGGGCCCGCCCAAAACAGGTTGTCGTTTTCGGCATTTTGCCGACCGAATGCGCGGGCGTATATGCGGCGTAGCGGCATCGGCAGCCAGTGGCAGAACGGCAACCGCGTATCGTGCGCGATCACTGGAAACCACAAATTCGGGGTCGTAATGATCGCTAAATCGCGCGGCAGGCGGGCGAGGTCCGCCACCGTCCGCGCATCGCGCTGCACGTGTTCCAGCACTTCGATGCAGTAGGCGACATCGACGCTGAGATCGGGCAGGCCGATCGCGCCGAGCCCTTCGGCACGCCACGTGATGCGATCTGCCAGCCCCATGATTTCAGCAATCTGTCGGCCAGCCGCCAATCGCGCGGCATCCATTTCAATGGCGATGATGTGAGCCTGCGTAAATGCGGCAAACGCCATCGCGAGCCAGCCGTATCCAGCGCCGATGTCGGCAATGACCGTGTGTTGGTCGACAACGCGAAATTTTGGCAGTTGGTCGACGTACCGTTTTTTGTAGAATGCAAGGGTATCGAGAATGGGCAAGTCCCGATAGGCGCCATCGGCGAAGTGCGGGACATGACGGATCGCGTCAAGTTGGGCGGCCGTCAGTGTGAAGGAGCTTGCGCTCCCAACAGACGTTGGCTGAGGGTTCAACGTTGTTGGCATGGCCTCTATCCCGCCGACGTTTCGACGATGTTCGCGCGGGCATCCTTGGCTTCAAAGCGGCGCGCCGCATCCATCGCCTGTAAGCGAGATAGACCGCTTGCAGCATTGCGCTTCGGCGTGACCACCAGCACCTTGTCGGCGAGGCTCGCCAGGAAGGCGACACTGCTGCTTTCGCGCGCGATGCCAGCATCAAACACGACAAGGTCATACCGGCTGATCAGTTGGCGCAAGCCGACCCCCAAACGCTGTTGCTGATCAGGGCTGAACCGGCTCAGGTCAGCCAGCGCGAGTGGCAAAAGTGATAATCCGGTCCGACGGTCATTCAGGGTGATTTCGGCCAGATGCGCCTCGCTGTCGAGAATACAGGCGCGGCTCTGCGTGAGGCTACCTGCAAACACGTGGCTGAGTTTCGCATCAGCGACGCTGACATCGACGAGCAGTGTCCGCTTTCCAGAAACCGCTGATCGATAGGCAAGTGCCAGCGCGGTACTTGAAGTGCCAGCCTTGCGTTCGACGCCGACGAGTAGTGCGACGCGCGGTTGGCCTGGACGGCGGTTTTCGCACAGTGCCGCCAACATCGTTTCGATTGCCGCCCGGTATCCGGGATATGCCGTTGCCGACACATCATCAACGGCTGCAATATGATCGGAGAAGCTGGGAGCCTGACCGAACTTTGTTGCCGATGCATTGGTCAGGTTTGCAATCGTTGGCAGACTTGCAAGCGTCGTTGGCTGTGTCAGCGTTGCGAAAGTGCCAGTTGCCGTTGGCTTAACAGCGGTGGGAACGACTTTCATGATCGGAGTTTGAAATTCGGTTCCAGTGGGCCGCATTGGGTCAGCGGCGGCGGGCTTCGGATCAGCTTGATGGAGTGCTGCCGCGCGCAGCCGGGGCACGAGCATCTTGCGCAGGCGAGGCCCCCGGTAAACTGGACGCGCAGTGTCACTGTCGGGTGAGATTTTTTCAATCGGCACAGGCGGCTCGACGGTCGCACGATTGGTTGGCATCGAAATCCGTTGGGCTGACTTGGCGTGTGGCGTCACGCTCGAGCGGGCTCCCGTTGGAGCCGTTAAAACATGACCAAGCCATGCCGTCCCAGCACCACCGACTAGGCCCGCGAACAGTGCCCCCGACAGGATCAGAAACGTCGGTGGAAAGGTCGGATAGGGCGGCACGGTCGCTTCACTGATGATGCGCGTATTCTCGCGACCAAGACCTTCTTGCTCGCGGGTTTCTTTTTCGCGATTGAGAAATTGTTCGAAGATTGCGCGCGCCGATTGGGCCTCACGCTGCAGTTCGCGCAGGCGCACCTGCGATTGGTTGCTGCTGGAGGTCTTCGTCTCCATCGACTTGAGTTCACCTGCAAGAGAGCGCTCGGTGGTTGCTGCGAGTTCGAACTCTCCCTTGGCATTCGCCTTAATGCGAGACAGTTCGTCTTCAATCTGGGTCATCACCGCGCGTTTTTCGACCTGGGCGCTGGCATACTCGGGATGTCCGGGCTTCAAGGTTTGCTGGATGATCGCTTCCCGCCGCTCGACCCGACTGAGGGCCGACCGCAAGTTGGCGATCACTGGCGACTTCAAGGCATCGGATTGGGCGCTGAGCAATGCCGCTCCGCCGCGCGCCGGTAAATCCTTCACCTGATCGAAGCGTGCCTTAGCAAGGGCTGTTTGCGCGCGCGCCAGAATTAACTTGTCGTTGGTCTGCTGTAACTGCTGTTCGGTTACGAGCAGGTTGGGCGCACCGAGCAAGCCTGCCTTGGTGCGGAAGGTTTCAACGGCATTTTCCGCAGTCTCGACACGGGTGCGCAGGTCGGCGATGCGCGATTGCAAAACGCTGGTTGCTTCGCGTGTGGTGTCGCCGGTCGCACGCACTTGATCGTTGATATAGGCTTGCGCAAGTGCATTGGCGAGGCGGGCAGCTTTCGTCGGGTCTTGCGACATCACAGCGACATTGATCACATACGTGTTGCCAACCCGGCGCACGCGCAGATGCTTGTCGACGAACCGCCACACTGTGGTGTCGATGTCATTCGTCGCATACGGTTCCTCCCGGTCGGTTCCGAAGATGCTGGTCCCAATGGAGTTGCGTAGCAGGACGCGAAGACCACCGCCGCCGCGTGGCACCGCGAATTCTTTATCCTTGTGGAGTTGTTCGCTTTCGACGAGCTTTTTCAGCACCGCGCTCGATTGCAGCAGCTCGACCTGGCTATCGACGAGGAGTGTGTCGGCGCCCGCTGCCGACGAGCCAAATCCACCTGGAACGACAGCGCCCTCGACGATGCGTTTGGCACGCGGGTCGATCAGGATTTGCGCGGTCGCCACATACCGGGGTGTTGTCAGCAGAAGGAAGAGTGTTGCGGCTGCCAGGGCTGCAATGGTCGATAGCAAAATCCACAACCAGCGTCGGCGTATGACACCCAACAGGGATTGGAATTCGGTGACAATGCTTGCGACGCCGGCTTCAAGCGGGCCAGGGCCATCAGACTTCGCATTCGGTGGCGTGGAACTCGTCGACACGTTACTCAACTCCCGCGATCAGTCCTCGCTCGGACCAAATCGTTCGCTTGCGATCTCGCTACTGCCATTGCGCCAATGCGGGAAAGCTCCGCATTCAACACTGTCTATGTGCGGATTATGCACGAATTGCGCCATTCACAGTTTGGTGCTTAAGGCCATCCTCCAAGTCGGCCATGTACCGAGCGATCAGGCCATCTGGATTAAACCGCTGGAACAGGTCGCCTGCTGACCTAGCGATCATCGCCCGAAACGGGGCGTTGCGCTCGATCAGCGTTAACAGTCCGTCGGCAATTGCGCTGGTGTCGTCGACTGCCACGGCAACACCAACATCGAGGCCGTGCAGATGACCGTCGATCCCCGTATTGCGACCGTAAAGAATGGGAACGCCGGCAAAAAGCGCCTCTGTATAAACCATGCCGAAAGTCTCGTTTCGGCTCGGTAATGCGAGCGCCAGGGCGGTTGGGAGTTCAGCCAGGAAGGCATCGTTGCTAAGCTTGCCACGCAATCGGATCCGCTCGCCTAGGCCCGTTGCTGCGATCAATGCCGCAACCTTGGCCGTGCTCTCAGGTTGGCCGCCGCCGATGATTTCGAGTGAAACCTCTGGCACTTGCGCGGCCACCCGCGCAAACGCAGCGATCAGCCGGTCGATCCCCTTCTTCTGGTAAATGTCGAGGTTGGCCACAGTCATGATCACCGGACGCGGCGGACAGCTCATGATCGTCGACCGGGTGTTGGCGACGATGTTTGGCAGCAGCCGAGATTTCGCTGGCTGCGGTCCAATCAAGCGCTCGATATCGGGCTGAAACCAGGCCGAGACATAGTAAATCCGGTGCGCCGCGTTGAGAATGTCGGCAATCAGGGGGCGATAGGTGGGCTTGAACCGCAAAACTTTGCTCTCAACTTCACCCCGCACTGATACGACGTGAGGGATCCGTCTCGCCTTCGAGATGAGATCGCCCGCGATGCCATCGAACGTCAGGCGATGGGAATGGACCAAGTCCGGAGCAAGGTTGTGCTGGGAAAGGTATGTTTCGATTTGGCGCGCGACCGCACGAAAACTACGCTGTAGCCCAAGTCCGAACGGCAGACCGAAATGGTGAATGGCGATTAACCGCTGGCCGCTCGCGCCTTCAAACTGGTGCACCCCCGTCGGCGATTGTGTCGCGGAGCGCGTGAGCGAGACGATGACGTGATCGCAATCAACGAGGCCGTCGATCAAGCGTTTGACGGCAACTGTCGTTGGCGCCCGCGAAGGATCGGGATAGTCACCGGTAATGTGCAAAATCAGGGGGCGGTGCGCCATGGTATTCCAATGCGGTGACAGGCGTAACGGGCCAAACCGCACCATGGATGGCGATCAGGGATGGGCGAGGCATATTTACCTTTTTCCACTATCGCACAAGCAAACCACGTGCCGAAGCGTACTCACTAGCTTAACCGATAGCATGTTATACTTGTTCAGCTATTGTGCGGTTCGCGTGATTGCGTCGAGCCGGTCTGTAGGCTGATTGGGTTCCGCTCTCAAATACAAAACGGGATTGGATGCTTCCGCGACTACTTTATCTGACTTGGCATGGATTGGGTGCGCCCTCGGCGCCGATCCCAGATGATGTACGTCGTTATTGGCATTCCGAAGCTCTTTTCGAGGAAACGCTCAGCCTCGTCCGCGATCTCGAACGTGAGAGCGGCATCGACGTGCGCTTCACATTCGATGACGGCAACCAATCCGATCACAGCATCGGCTACCCGCGACTGATGGCTCATGGTCGAATAGGCATCGTTTTCGTTTGTGCGGGCTGGATCGGCAAGCCGGGTTTCCTGGATGCAGCGCAACTGCGGGAACTCGTGGCAGGCGGCATGCAGATTGGCTGCCACGGGTACGACCATCTAAATTGGCGCGAAGCCGACGATTCGACCCTGCGGCGCGAGCTGGACGACGCACGGGCTGCGATCGAGGACGTCATCGGACAGGCGATAACCAGTGCTTCGACGCCATTTGGCGCTTTGGATCGACGCGCGGCCGATGCAGCAAAGGAGGCAGGCTTCACGTCACTGTTCACGAGCTCGGGCGGATTCGCCGTGGCTGACCACGGGCTTGTGCCGCGCAATTCCATTCGCGCTGGGTTTAATGCGGTGCGCGATTTGCCTCAGTTGGCCGCTTGGTCGGCCCGCGCGCAGGCAGCGGTCTATGATCGGGCGCGCCGGGCGAAATATGGGTTTTATTGATTAGCCCCATCTTCCATCTCAGCTCATATGAGTGGGGGCAAAACCGAACAATTCGCGGAGCTTGCCAACGTTCATCCAGCCGCGCATGGCAAGCCGCAGCCAGAGCGCTTGATTTACGGGATAGACTAGGATGCCCGCACCATGGGCAATGACGGCTTTCGCGAAAGCACCGGCGTAGAAGGTGGCGCGTGCCAGCGGTGTTCGCGCCGTTTCACCGACGACGAAGCGCGCGTAGATCTGCCCGGTTCGCATTGCGCGGGCCCGGAAGTAGGCGATGTTGACACGGGCTTTGGGGGCATGTTCCCGAATGATCGCATCGTCGGTCACTACCATGGTTGCGCCGGTTTGCCCGTAGCGGTGAAAGAACTGCGTGTCCTCGCCGCCGGTCCGACCCAGGGCTGGATCGAAGCGCAGGTGGTGCTGCTCGGCAATCGCGCGCTTGAACAATGTGTTGCCACCGCGCCCGACTGAGACCCTGCGACCCCGTTTGCCCCAATCGACGTGCAGCGGGTTGGCATCGATAATCCAGCGCTCAGTGCCAACCGGATAGATCGGGTGCACCGGGCCAAACACACAGTCGGCGTTGAAGTCCGCAAGGCAAGCGAACATCCGCGATAGCCAGTCTGGTTCCGCCCATTCGTCATCGTCGATAAAGGCGATGTAATCGCCGGTCGCTGCATTCAGGCAGGCATTGCGTGCGATGGCAACGTTGTGGGCGGCAGTAATAATCACGGCAGTTTTGAAAGGAAGGCCCGGGTGCTCGCGGAGCAACCTTGCAACGCTGCCATCGGGGCTGTCATCGGCGATCACCACGTCGATGACATGTGACATTGGGTTGATCAGTGCGGCAATCGACGCGAGGCAGCGCGCGAGGCTCGGGCGGCCGGTACTGGCGATCGCGATTGTGACTGTTGTCATTGCGGTCGCGCGTCCTGTCTCGCGATTATGGCGATGATCAGCACAAACATCATCGAAGCCAGGCTGAACGAGCGAAACCAACTCGACTCGAGTCCATTCGCGAGAATGCAGTACACGAGGACCGACAACAGGAAACTCGCAAGCCCCAGTGAATGGCTGGCAACCCGGCCCGCGAGATGTAGGACCGTCAGAAGGAGTGCGATCAGAATGATGAGTCCGATGTAGCCCGTCTGCAAGACGATATCGATGTAGCCATTATGCGCATGTGGCATCTGCGCGACGAAACCTGGGCCCTGCCGTACGCTCGGGCTCTCGATGCTGGCGCCCCAGAATACTTCGTAGCCATATCCGAGCCACGGCCGCTGCTCGATCATCTTGACCGCGAAGGCCCAAATGTCGGTCCGCTGGGTCAGCGTTGGGTCGCCAAAAATTGCGGTGGCGACTTCGTCAAAGTCCCAGATGTGGGAGGCAGCGCCAATGGCATAAATGCCGTACAATCCAATGATCGCAACGATCACAGTAATGGCTGGCGAGATCCGACCGAGGCGGGCCAGCAGGGCGATGCCAAAGGCTGCCGTCGGGGCAACGATAACTAGTGCAAGGCTGGTCTTCGAGCGCGATTCAATAAGGAACCACACACCGGCGGCAAGCATGGCAACGCCTGCGATCCGGGTGATGCCGCGGCCGTTCGTTACCTGATAGAGTGCAACCAGAACGGCAACTGAGATCGTCGCGCCGAACGAATTCTTGTGTGGAAAGTACGCGGCGTGCCCTAGCGCCGTCGGTGCGGTGGTCAGCACACTGATCGCACTCAATATCGTGACCACAAAAAACATCCAGAAGATCCAGCTCATCAGCTGATCGGTGGCGCGCGTGGCAAGGGTCGCCAGGATAATGCTGCCACCGATAAATACGGCGAGCAGAAACCGTCGTGTGGTGATGTCGGGCTCCACCGCCCAGAAACTCGTGGTTCCAGCCCAGATAAAAAAGAGTGCAGTCAGGATGACCGGCAGTTGCAGCAATAGAGCTGCGCGTCGGCCCTTGATGGACAGAAAGGAAAAAACTCCAGCAAGCAGCAACATCGAGAAGTA
>JANOYV010000087.1:0-1965 GCA_031429105.1 Hyphomicrobiaceae bacterium
AGTTTGCGCACGCCAAATGTTGCGGTCAACGCCCAGTGCCGAACCCACCCCGTGCCGTCATCCCGGCGAAGGCCGCTTGAAAGTTTCCTGGTGGGGGAGACAGACCCTGTGCGCACCAACAGTTGTATCTAGCCTTGGCGCGCGCACCCATTTTCGTCGAACACACCCAAAGCCGTCATCCCGGCGAAGGCCGCTTGGAAGTTTCCTGGTGGGGGAGACAGACCCTGTGCGCACCAACAGTTGTATCTAGCGTTGGCGCGAGCGAACCATTGTCGTCGAACACACCCAAAGCCGTCATCCCGGCGAAGGCCGGGACCCACGACAAGTATCTGCGGGGGCGGTGTGAGCGTTTTGAATTTCAGATTCTAGGTTTTGCCAGAGCGGTTAGGACTGGTAGGACCCATTTCGCTAAAACGTCGCTTTAAATGTCGCTCCCAACTCGCCAATTTTCGGGTGGCCTTGTGCTTAGCGCTGCCGCTGGCGACGAAGCCAACAAAGAATTTTAGGCGATCTATTTCCTGCTTGATTTGCTTTTGCGACATTTTATCTGCCTCACTCAACTCAGGAAAACCACTGCCCCCCACTCACTCCGCCGCCTCTTTCTTACCGCCCCCTGCGCCCGCCCGCCGCTTGAGCAACTCGCGCAGGAATTGACCGGTGTAGCTCTCCTTCACCTTGGCGACGTCTTCGGGTGTGCCTTCGGCGACGATTCTGCCGCCGCCGTCGCCGCCCTCCGGCCCCAGGTCGATGACCCAGTCGGCGGTCTTGATCACTTCCAGATTGTGCTCGATCACCACCACCGTGTTGCCAGCGTCCGCCAACTCGTGAATCACTTCGAGTAGCTTCGCCACATCGTGGAAATGCAGGCCCGTGGTCGGCTCGTCGAGAATGTAGAGCGTCCGCCCCGTTGCCCGCCTGGATAGTTCCTTGGCGAGCTTGATGCGCTGCGCCTCACCACCCGAAAGCGTCGTCGCCTGCTGGCCAATCTTGATGTAGCCGAGCCCCACGCGCTTCAAAGTTTCGAGCTTGTCGCGGATCGACGGCACGGCTTGAAAGAACACCGCGCCATCCTCGATCGTCATGTCGAGCACGTCAGCAATCGACTTGTCTTTGAACTTCACGTCGAGCGTTTCGCGGTTGTAGCGGCGGCCCTTGCACTGGTCGCAGGTGACGTAGACGTCTGGTAAAAAGTGCATTTCAATCTTGATAACGCCGTCGCCCTCGCAGGCTTCGCAGCGCCCGCCTTTGACGTTGAACGAAAAGCGCCCCGGACCGTAGCCGCGTGTTTTGGCTTCCGGCAATCCGGCGAACCAATCGCGGATCGGCGTGAACGCGCCCGTGTAGGTCGCCGGGTTCGAACGCGGGGTGCGCCCAATCGGCGACTGGTCGATGTCGATCACCTTGTCGAGTTGCTCCAGCCCCTCGATGCGATCATGGGGAGCTGGATGCTCACGTGCGCCCGTCAACTTGCGGGCGGCGGCCCGAAACAGCGTATCGATCAGGAACGTCGATTTACCTCCGCCCGACACGCCCGTTACGCAGGTGAGGATGCCGAGCGGCACCTCCGCCGTAACGTTTTTCAAGTTGTTGCCGCGCGCACCGACGACCTTCAGTGCGCGCCCCTTGACGCGCGGCCGCCGCTTCTTCGGCAACGACACCTGCCGGATGCCGGTCAGGTACTCGGCGGTCAAACTGCCCGGCGTCGCCATCACTTCGTCAGGCGTGCCAGCTGCAATGATCTGCCCACCGTGAACGCCAGCGCCGGGGCCGATGTCGACCACATAGTCGGCGGTGAGGATTGCATCCTCGTCGTGCTCGACGACAAGCACCGTGTTGCCGAGATCGCGCAAGTGCTTGAGCGTTTCCAGCAGCCGCGCGTTGTCACGCTGGTGCAAACCGATGGAGGGCTCATCGAGAACGTACAGCACGCCGGTCAAACCAGATCCGATTTGCGACGCCAACCGG
>JANOYV010000088.1:0-3638 GCA_031429105.1 Hyphomicrobiaceae bacterium
TGAGCTTTTCAACCTCAAACACCCCCCACCCTGACCCTCCCCCTCAAGGGGGGAGGGTCAGGGTGGGGGGTGGGAGTGAGTGCTCTGCATTTTTGAACTCATCACCAACGCTGCCCTCCCGATTGAACTCCCTCCCTCCCCCCTCGAGGGGGAGGGCTGGGGTGGGGGGCCACTTCGTGCATCGCGGAATTTTTCAAACAACTGCCACTAGGAGCAAAATGCTCTGTGGCTCGTTCAAGGCTTGCGCGCCATGACACTCCAATCCCTCTATCCCCTGTGGCCCGAGATGATCATCGCAGGATCTGCGATGATCCTGCTGATGGTTGGCGCCTTTCGCCCCGAGACCGACGCCAATGGCGAGCGGATCGGCTGGCTTGCTATTCTGGCATTGATCGTTGCTGGGATTGTCATGGTCGGCCAACCGTCGAACGCCGTGACGTTGTTCGACAACGCCTTCGTCATCGATGGCTTCGGCCGTTTCATGAAGCTACTGGTGCTGGCGGGCTCGGCGGTCGCACTCGTCTTGTCATTCGACGATTTCTGCGACCACAAGCACATGAAGTTCGAATACCCGGTGCTGATCTTGCTCGCGACCGTCGGCATGATGATGATGGTGTCGGCCGGCGATATGATCTCGTTGTACCTCGGTCTCGAGCTGCAAAGCCTCGCACTCTATGTCGTGGCGGCGTTCCGGCGCGACGATGTGAAATCGAGCGAGGCCGGTCTCAAATACTTTGTGCTGGGTGCCTTGTCGTCGGGCATGCTGCTCTATGGCGCGTCGCTCGTCTACGGCTTCACCGGCTCGACGAATTTCTCGGTGATTGCGGCCTCGGCAACGAGCGCGGTTGCAGCCGGTAACATCGGGCTGATTTTCGGTCTGGTGTTCCTGATGGTCGGCTTGGCGTTCAAAGTGTCTGCCGTGCCGTTCCACATGTGGACGCCCGATGTTTACGAAGGCGCGCCGACACCCGTTGCCGCGTTCTTCTCGGCTGCACCAAAGATCGCGGCCATGGCACTGCTGTGTCGCGTGACGCTCGGCGCGTTTCCGGGCTTCACCAAGCAGTGGCAGCAGATCATCGTATTCCTCAGCATCGCTTCGATGCTGCTTGGCGCGTTTGCTGCGATCGGGCAGACCAACATCAAACGGCTGATGGCATATTCGTCGATTGCCAACGTCGGCTTTGCACTGGTTGGCCTGGCCGCCCATTCTGCCGAAGGCACTCAAGGCGTGCTGATCTACATGGCGATATACCTGTTCATGACGCTTGGCACATTTGCCTGCATCCTCGCCATGCGCCGCCAGGGTGGCAACGTCGAGACGATCAACGATCTGGCGGGGTTATCGAAACACAACCTGCCGATGGCGTTCGTACTCGCGATGTTGATGTTCTCGCTGGCAGGCATTCCGCCACTCGCAGGCTTCTGGTCAAAGTGGTACGTGTTTCTGGCAGCCGTCAACGCCAATCTGTGGTTCCTGGCGGTTGTCGGCGTGCTCGCGAGCGTGATCGGTGCTTATTACTACTTGCGCATCGTCAAGATCATGTTCTTCGATGAGGCAGCCGAACCTTTCCTCCCCGTCAGACCGAAAGTGTTGGTCGTGATGGCGGTCGCCGGACTGTTTTCACTGTTGTTCTCATTGCCATTCATTGGCGGGCCGATTGTCGATGCGGCGACGGCTGCGGCCAAAACATTCCGGTATTGATGGTATCGCAAGCGGATGATGCGGGCTCAGGGCTAAGGCATTTAGTTGAGGTCGACTCGACGAATGCCGAGGCCATGCGCCTGAGCGCTGGCGGCGAACGCGGACCATTGTGGATCTTGGCTGATCGGCAAAGTGCGGCACGGGGACGCTCCGGGCGTGCCTGGGCAACGAGCGATGGCAATCTCGCAGCTTCCTATCTGTTTGAGCCCCAGTGCAAACCCGAAGCGTTGCATCAACTGGCATTGCTCACCGGCGTTGCCGTCCACGGTGGCATTGCAAAGGCCGTGGCAAAACCGATCGAGGGCCTGCGCCTGAAATGGCCGAATGACATCTTCATCGGGCGGGCGAAGGCCGGTGGAATCCTCGTCGAAACCACTATTGTCGAGGGCCGCATCTCGGCCGTGATAGGCATTGGTCTGAATATCAAGCACGCACCCAGCATTGAAGGACGCGACGTCACGCACCTTGCTGCAACCGCACCCGATCTTAATCGCGATCTATTGTTCAAAACCTTACGTATGGAACTACAACACTGGCTGCACGTTTGGCACAATGGTGCAGGATTTACCGCAGTTCGGGACGCCTGGCTCGCGCGCGCTGGCGCGATCGGCGAGGGACTTGCAGTTAATGCTGGTCATCAACGGATCGAAGGTGCATTCCAAGGCATAGATTCAACGGGTGCTCTGCTTCTGCGCGACGCAGACGGCATTGAGCGCCGACTGACTTACGGGGATGTATCCCTGACGACGGCAACAGGGGTTGGCCCTGAAAGGACGACGACATGACTGAAGAACGCGCAAACGGCGCGAATGAGACGGCACGAGTCAAAGGTGAGCTGGTATTCGCAGCGCTCGGTGGGCTCGGCGAAATAGGCATGAACTCGTACCTTTACGGGCTTGGCGAAGCACGTCAGCGGAAATGGTTGATGGTCGATCTCGGCCTGACCTTTCCGGGCGAAGCCGAACCCGGCGTCGATGTTGTGCTGCCCGACCTAAAGTTCATTGCCGAGAATCGTAAGCAGTTGGCCGGCCTTGTGCTGACCCACGCGCATGAGGACCATATTGGCGCCGTGATCGATCTATGGCCGCGCATCGGTTGCCCAATCTACGCGACGCCGTTTACCGCTGGGATGTTACGCTCGAAATCGACCGAGTTTGGCAACCGGATCAAATTGCCGATCACCGAAATTCCAATCGGCACGCAGTTCGAGGTTGGCCCGTTCAAACTCGAGTTCATCAACCTCGCGCACTCGATCCCCGAATCGTCCGGCCTCGTGATCCGCACCGGCCACGGCAATGTGTTTCATACCGGCGACTGGAAGCTCGATTCCGATCCCCTCGTCGGCATGCCAAGCGACAACGCACGGCTGCAGGCATTGGGTGAAGAAGGCATCGTCGCGATGGTGTGCGATTCAACGAACGCCATGCGCGAAGGTCGTTCGCCGTCCGAAATCGAAGTTGCAGCCTCCCTAACGAAAATCATCAAGGGAGCGAAGCGCCGGGTCGCCGTCACATCGTTTGCCTCGAACGTCGCCCGGGTTCGCGCCGTCGCCGATGCTGCCGAAGCGACCGGGCGCAAGCTCGTTGTGGTCGGACGGTCGTTGCACCGGATCATCCAGGTTGCGATCGATACCGGCTATCTGCCGGTGGATTTCAAGTATCTCGACCAGAACCAGTTCGGCTTCCTGGATGCCGCCCAGACCTTATGTCTGTGCACCGGCAGCCAGGGCGAAGCGCGGGCGGCCATGGCGCGGATTGCCGAGGAAGAGCATCCGCAGGTCGCATTGACCAAGGGAGACATGGTGATTTTCTCCTCGCGCACGATCCCCGGCAACGAGAAGGCCGTCGCCAAAGTGCAGAACGCGCTGGCCGGCATGGGCTGCAACGTCGTCACCGATAGCGATGCGCTGGTGCACGTCACCGGGCATCCCCGGCGC
>JANOYV010000089.1:0-36504 GCA_031429105.1 Hyphomicrobiaceae bacterium
CGTTCAATACGAGCGTGGGCAGTTCATCATTGCTGAAAAAAACCCGAACTATTGGATGAAGGGGTTCCCGCATCTTGATCGCATCGTCTGGCGCTTCATTACCGACAAGGCGGCATCGACAGCCGCGATGGAGTCTGGTCAAGTGCAGGTCAGTCCCTATTCGTCACTACCGCTCGCCGACATGGACCGTCTGAAGAAAGATGCCCGCTTCGAAGTGACGACCAAGGGCAACGAAGGTAATGCGGTCAATAACACGCTGGAATTCAATTTTCGCCGCAAGGAGCTGGCCGACGTTCGCGTACGGCGTGCCATTGCGCATGCCCTCGACGTGGATTTCTTCTGCACCAACTTCCTGTACGGGCTTGGCAAGCGTGGCACCGGCCCAATTCCGACGTCCTCGCCGGATTTCTATCCAACTGGCGCACCGCAGTACGGCTTTGACAAAGCCAAGGCCGAAGCGCTGCTAGACGAAGCCGGCTACAAGAAGGGTGCTGACGGCACGCGCTTTGCGATCAAGCTGCTGCCAGCGCCTTGGGGCGAGGACATTCAGCTGTGGGCGACGTTCGTTCAGCAGTCCCTGCAACCCATCGGCATCAAGGTCGAGATCGTGCGGCTCGACGCGCCGGGGTATCTCACCAACGTCTACAAGGATTGGACGTTCGACATCGCCACTGGTTGGCATCAGTACCGCAATGACCCGGCCGTTTCCACGACGGTGTGGTATCGCTCAGGCAGTCCGAAGGGCACACCTTGGACCAATCAATGGGGCTGGAAGTCCGAACTTGTCGATAAAACCATCGACGATGCCGCAAGCGAGATTGATGCTGTGAAGCGCAAGGCGATGTATGCTGAGTTCGTCAACCAGGTGAACACCGATCTGCCGGTTTGGATGGCGGTCGAGCGGCAGTTCGTGACGGTCGTCAACAAAACACTGCGCAATCATTCGAACACGCCGCGTTGGCCGTCCAGTTCCTGGGCCGATCTGTGGATCGCGGGTTGATGCTCATCAGTCGACGCCGCTGTTTTCTCCTCTCCCCGTTTCGCAAGGGCCGCACGGGAGAGGGGATAGTATAAATGCGCATCTTCGCTCTTGCCGGTCGCAGGTTGGCTGCGAGTATCCCCACCCTGCTGATTTTAATCGCCGGATTATTCCTGCTTTTGCAGTTGGCACCTGGCGACACGGTCGATGCACTACTTGCCCAAATGGGCGGCGGCGACGCCAAGATGGCAGCCGACTTGCGCAAGTTCTACGGGCTCGACGTCGGCGTCGCCGCCCAACTCACGCGCTATCTCTGGCGGCTCATTCACTTCGATCTGGGTTATTCGGCGATCTATGGCAAACCGGTTTCAACCGTTATCTGGGAACGACTTCCAGCAACGCTCCTGCTGATGATATCATCGCTGTCGCTCGCCTTGAGCGGCGGCATGGTGCTCGGTGTGTTGGCCGCCCGGCGCGTCAACAAATGGCCGGATACACTAATTTCGACGCTGGGCCTTTTGTTCTACGCCACGCCCTCGTTCTGGTTCGGGCTAATGGGTATTGTCGTGTTCGCGGTGAAGCTCGCGTGGCTGCCGCCCGGAGGCTTTGGCACAATCAGTTCAGGTCTGACGGGGATCGGGCACGTCATCGATATCGCGAAGTATCTTGTGCTGCCGACCCTCACGCTTGGCCTTATTTTTCTCGCGATCTATCTGCGGATCATGCGCGCGTCGATGTTGGAAGTGATGTCACTCGACTACGTGAAGACGGCGCGCTCTAAGGGCCTATCCGAAACGGCAATCGTAGTGCGCCATGTGCTGCGCAATGCGTTGTTACCGGTCGTGACACTGGTCGGATTGCAGGCCGGCACGATGCTCGGTGGCTCGGTGGTGGTGGAGAGCGTGTTCGCGCTGCCGGGCCTCGGGCGTCTTGCCTACGAGAGCGTGGTGCAGCGCGATCTCAACACGCTGCTTGGCATCGTGTTTGTTTCAGCGTTGCTGGTCATTGTGATCAACTTCATCGTTGATTTGATTTACGCCCGGCTTGACCCTCGCATCTCAGCCGATACAGCGGGTGGGCGGAAATGAGCGTCCTATTGCAACGCTATCTCAGAAGTCCGTCGGCCGCGATTGGGCTCGCGCTTTTATTGCTTGTCGTGTTCATGGCGGCAACAGCTGGTCTATTTTACCCGCGTGATCCGCTGGGCCTAGCTGGGCGACCGCTGCAATGGCCGATGGAAGTATCGGCCTTTCCGCTCGGCACCGATAGTTCGGGGCGCGACATTGCCGCGCAGATCTTTCACGGCGCACGTGTCTCGCTACTGATTGGATTTTTCGCAACGTCAGTCGCAATCCTTATCGGCATCCTGGTTGGCGCAATTGCGGGTTACTACGGCGGCATCGTCGACGATATCCTCATGCGGATCACCGAAGCGTTCCAGACCTTGCCGAATTTCCTGCTGCTTCTTGTCCTCGTTGCGGTCTTCGGCTCGACGCTGTGGGTCGTGACCTTGGCGATCGGTATTGTCTCGTGGCCGGCACCGGCGCGGCTCACACGCGCTGAGTTCATGAGTTTGCGTGGGCGCGAGTTCGTCCAGGCAACCCGCGTGCTCGGCTTACGTGATTTCCAAATTATCTTCCGCGAGATCTTACCCAACGCACTACCGCCCGTGATCGTTTACGCGAGTGTCGTGATGGCGGTGTCGATCCTGCTCGAAAGCGCATTGGCGTTTCTAAACTTGTCAGACCCCAATGTTGCGTCCTGGGGTAATTTGATTGGTACCGGGCGGGGTGTGCTGCGCTCGCAATGGTACGTTTCGGCCATTCCAGGTGTCGCAATCATTATCACCGTTCTCGCGGTGTCGCTGGTCGGCCAGGGCTTGAACGACGCGCTCAACCCGCGGCTGAAAAAGCGATGACGCCGCTCCTTGAAATCGAAAATCTGTCTGTTGCACTGCCGACGGGGGCTGATCGTGCGTTGGCGCTTGATCGCGTGTCGCTGAGCTTGGGGGCAAGCGAAATTCTGTGCGTAGTCGGCGAGAGCGGATCAGGCAAGTCGATGGCGGCGAATGCCGTCATGGGGCTGTTGCCGGAAGATGTGCGCCCGACCACCGGCCGCATCCTGCTCGACGGCATTGATCTGCTCACGATGACGGAAGCGCAATTGCGCAAGGTGCGGGGAAACCGCATCGCAATGATCTTCCAGGAGCCGATGACGGCGCTCAATCCGTTGCGCACCATTGGCGACCAGATTGGTGAAATGTTTCGAGAACATACCGATCTATCGAAAGATCGCATCCGCGAAAAAGTGTTGGCGCTGCTCGACGAAGTCCGCATTCCGGACCCCACGGGCGCGATCGCGGTCTACCCGCATGAACTCTCCGGCGGGCAACGACAGCGTGCAATGATCGCGATGGCGTTGGCGCTTGAGCCGAAAGTGCTGATCGCCGATGAGCCGACCACCGCGCTCGACGTGACGACGCAGGCGCAAATCCTGAAACTCATCCGCGATCTGCAACCGAAGAAGGGCACGGCGGTGCTGTTCATCACGCACGATTTCGGGGTGGTGGCGGAAATCGCCAATCGCATCGTTGTCATGCAGCATGGTCGTGTGGTCGAGACCGGCGCCGTCGATCAAGTTTTGCATGCGCCTGAACACGCCTACACGAAGAGCCTGATTGCCGCTGTGCCGCCGCTTACGGCACCACCGCCGCGCAAACTTTCGAGCGAGATCGCGCTCGATATCAAAGCTGTTTCGAAGACGTATCGCTCTGGTGGGTTCCTGGGGCGGCGTGCGCGCATCACCAAGGCCCTTGACGCTGTCTCTATGCAATTACCCAAGGGCGGCACGCTCGGCGTGGTTGGGGAAAGCGGCTCCGGCAAATCGACACTCGCCAAGGCCATCGTCCGGTTGATCGACGTGGACAGCGGCCAAATTCAACTTGGCGCGCTCGATCTTGCAAAGGTGCGCGGCGCCGAATTGCGGGCGGCAAGCTCGAAAGTTCAGATGGTATTCCAGGACCCGTTTGCCTCGCTCAATCCACGTCGTAAGGCCGGCGATCTTGTTGCCCAGGGACCCATTGCACATGGGGTTTCGCGCTCCCTTGCCATCGCAAAGGCTGCGGAGTTGTTCGCCCTTGTCGGGCTCGATCCCTCTTCGATCGATCGTTACCCACACGAGTTCTCCGGTGGCCAACGTCAGCGTATTGGCATCGCTCGCGCGCTTGCCATGAACCCGCAAGTGTTGGTCGCCGACGAGCCCGTCTCGGCGCTTGACGTATCGGTACAGGCGCAGGTGTTGCGGTTGCTGGTGCATTTGCGCGAAAAACTCGGGCTGTCGATGGTGTTTATCACCCATGATTTGCGGGTCGCAGCCCAGATCTGCGACCGCATCGCCATCATGAAGGACGGCCACGTCGTTGAAGCCGGTATCACGGCCGACGTGTTCGGCACACCCAAGCATGAGTATACACGCGCGCTCCTTGCCTCGATTCCCGGCCGCGCGATGCTGGAACGTCAGCCTTCGTAAGCGGCACCCAGCTGTTCCATCAACGGACGAAATGTCGGAAAGCTCGTTGCGATCATGCTCGCGTCGTCAACGGTCACCGGACGATCACTGGCAAGGCCCATGGTCAGAAACGCCATTGCGATTCGGTGATCGAGATGCGTCGCAACTGTGCCGCCGCCACGCACGACCTTTGAGCCGGTGACCGTTAGCGTGTCGCCATCGACCTTTGCTGACACACCGTTCGCCGCTAGGCCAGCGGCGGTTGCGGCCAACCGATCACTCTCCTTAGCTTTCAATTCGGCGAGACCCTCCATGCGCGTGTCGCCATCAGCAAACGACGCGAGGACAGCCAGCACCGGATATTCATCGATCATGCTGGGCGCGCGTTCTGGTGGCACGGTGACGCCCTTGAGCTTGGATGCCCGCACACGGATGTCGGCAATCGGCTCGCCGCCTTCGGTCCGCTCGTTAAGGAACGCGATGTCGGCACCCATTTCCTTCACGGTCGTGTAAAAGCCGGTGCGGGTTGGATTGACGAGAACGCCCTCAATAACGACGTCTGAACCAGGCACGAGCAGAGCTGCTGCTGCCAGGAACGCTGCGGAACTCGGGTCGGTGGGAACAATGACGTCGCGTCCTTCGAGCTCAGCATGGCCGGTCACGGTGATGGCACTTGCATGGCCCTGTTGGGCGCGCGTGACGGTCGCACCGAAATAACTCAGCATGCGCTCGGTGTGATCGCGTGTGGCCTCGGGTTCGATCACGGTTGTCCGACCCGGCGCCTGGATCCCAGCGATCAGGATCGCCGATTTCACCTGGGCCGATGGCACTGGCAACGTGTACTCGATTGGCACCAGCTTCGATGTGCCGCGGAACTGCAACGGCAGGCGATCCGGGTTGGTTGATGTGATGGTCACGCCCATCTGTTTGAGAGGGGTCAACACCCGTCCCATTGGACGGCGGCTCAACGACGCATCGCCGATCATCTCAACCGTCATGTCGTGGCCGGCGATCACGCCCATCATCAGGCGCGTACCAGTGCCGGCGTTACCGAAATCCAGGGCATCGGCTGGCTGTTGAAGTCCTCCGGTGCCGCAGCCCTGAACTTCCCATCCAGCAACCGTTTTGGCGGCCTTCGCACCCAATTGGGTGATAATCCGTGCCGTATTGAGGACGTCCTCGGCCTCGAGAAGCCCAGTTATGCGGGTTCGCCCGGTCGCCATGGCGCCAAACATGAGCGCCCGGTGCGAGATCGATTTATCGCCCGGCACGCGGACTTTGCCCAAAAGGGGCCCAGAGCGGTGGGCTGTGAGGCGGCTGTTGGTGGTATTTGACATGGGTTTTGGGCCCTTAGCGCTCAATTGCGGATTTGGATGCCATGAACAACCGTCGGCATCGGCTGTCAACGCTCTCAGCCTTTACTTTTGACAAGTGGCGGTGCTCGTGGCAGATCCCCCGCTAACCAATGACATTCGAATAACCATTTGAGGACTGCCATGGCGACTAAAGCTGCCCGTGGGACAAAGCGTACCTGCCAAAATCAGGAATGCGGCGCCCGCTTCTACGATCTCAATCGCGACCCGATCGCCTGCCCGATGTGCGAAAGCGCTTATGTGATCGCGCATCAGTCGCTGAGCCCTGCCGCCGCAGCTGCAGCCGCTGCTGCCGAGGAAAAGGCCGCTCGCAAGGCCAAGAAGCTCGCCGATGACGCAGCAGCGGAGGTTGTGCCGGGTGATGGCGAGGAGGCGTTGGCCGATCTCGAAGTCGCCGAGGAGCCGATTGCTGCTGAAGGCGATGAAGGATTCCTCGAAGAAGAAGAGGAAGAAGGCGGCGATGTCTCAGGCATGATCGGTGGTCCGGTCGCTGAGGGCGGCGAGGAAGTCTAACGAGTTGTCGATTTTCGAAGTCGGCGCACACGGCATGTGGACGTCACTGGTGAAAACGAAAAAGCCCCTTGCGTATCAGACGCTGGGGGCATAGTAACCGCTTCGCGCATCTACGCTTGCGCCGGAGACATACCCTATCGGCGGGTATTTCGATCCCAAATACTGGTTCAGGGGCCATAGCTCAGCTGGGAGAGCGCTTGCATGGCATGCAAGAGGTCAGCGGTTCGATCCCGCTTGGCTCCACCAATATTTCACATTGACAACTTATGCGTCGCAATCGCTTGAACTAGCGGTTGTTTGTTGTCACTGACGGTGTTGCGCCCTGCCCGCCGCTATTGCGCCGCCCCTAGGCGCACGACGTTGCTGCACGGCTGGCCGCGTGACAGGTTCAGAATATTGTCAGCGATCGTGCGTTGGCGACGCCGCACGGTACCGTTCGTCCAGCCTGACATGTGCGGCGTCATCAGGACATTGCGCAGTTCGTGAAACGGCAACGATGAGGGCTGAGGACCAGGGTTTTCGGGTGTTGGATACGAGTACCAAGTGTCGATAATCGCACCTGCAATCCGGCCACTCTTCAATGCGGCATAAAGCGAGGCTTCATCGATTGTCGGGCCGCGACCCACATTGAGAATAACAGCGGTCGGACGCATTGCAGCAAAGGCATCGTGTCCAACGATTCCCTGAGTTTCCGGTGTCAACGGCACCGATACCACGATAAAATCTGCCGATCCCCAGAATTCGGGCAACTGATCGAGCGTGAACGAGCGATCAAACAAGGGCGATGACGCAACCACGCTGCGATTTGCAACCGTTACGCGCATTTCGAAGGCCCGGGCACGAGCTGCAATGGCTTTGCCGATATGGCCGAAGCCAAGCAGGCCAATCGTTTTGCCGGCAATTTCATCGTGGACACGGCTCAATGAACCAGCCCAATACGTCCAGTCGCTTTGCCGCAAACGTGCATCAGCATCCACAAGCGGCACATGGCGCGCGAGGAGTGCCGCCATCACGTACTCTGCAATTGCTTGTTCGTGCCCGAAGCAGTTGCACACGGTCGTCGTCAGCGGCAGGCGATCCATCTTGATGGCGTCAAAACCAGCGGCTGGCACATGAAAAAGCTTCAAGTCCGGTCGCACCGGAATAGTTGCATCGAACTTGGTGCCGATGATAATGTCTGCATTCGAATAGCGCTGGCGGTCGGCCGGGTCGCCCAAAACATCAGGGAGAACGCTGATTTCGGCTTCTGGGCCAACCAGACTTTCGAAGTCTCGACTAAACGAGGCCGCATTGTCCCCATGAAACACGATGCGCATCGATTGCCCCCAAAGCTGCAGCTAGACAACCGGCATATAGTCGATGCTGCAATCAAGCAGGGATGGATCAATCTCCACCTCCATTGCATCGAACATGCCGGCGACAAAATCCATGAGTGCGTCGGTTTCGGCGACCGCCCGGTCAGCATGCCCGTTGGCAACCGCGTTGAGAACCGCAATGTGGCGATCAATGGTGCCGTTGAGATTCGACTTGCCCGACAGATACGTGTGGTGGATGTAGCCAATGCGGCGGAAAACCGTGTGTAGGGGGCGAAGCGTATGCTCAAGAAACGGCTCGTCTGCAGCTGCCAGAATCAAGCGATCAATGTCGCGATCCAAGGCGTTGAACTTCGCCAAGGTAAGCGTGTTTCGTTTCTCCCGTAGCGAGCGCTCCATGTGCAGCATTTGGTTGCGGTGGTGCGCGCTCGCCCGCTCGGCAGCAAGTCGGATGACGAACCGCTCGATGTCGCGGCGCAACCGCAGCAGCATCCGCTCTCGTGCGAGATCGATGGGCGCAATCTGCAAGCCATGCCGTGGACGAATGAGGATGAGCGTGTCGGCTGCAAGTCGATTTACGGCGTGATGCACGGGCGTCCGACCGAACCCGGTCTGGTCCTGTAAATCCTGCGTTGTCAGCAGGCGACCGGGTCGCAGTGCGCAGGTGACGAGCAACTCCTCAAGGCGCTGATAGGCGAGTTCAAACAGATTGACCCGATTGCGTCGACCGCCGCCGGGTTTGTCCATCACAACGAGTTTTGGCACGACGAGTTTTGGTCGGCTTAGCTGTCGCCCCATAGTCAATCCTGCTACTTCGTCGTGACAGGCTCTTAGATGTACACGTCGCGCAATCGTATTGCCAAGCGACCCTAAACATGTTGTGATATTTTACAAGCGCACACTTGCAAAATGCGCAGGCCTAACAAGCGAGTGGCCAACCGACACAGTTTTAGTCGGTATGGTGCGAGGCGGACCGGGAGGCGCGACATTGAAAATCACCGGCGTCGAAACGCTTCGCACCCGCGAGTTCGCCAACGTTCTATGGGTGCGCATTCATACCGACGCCGGGATCATAGGGCTTGGCGAAACATTTTATGGTGCAGGCGCCGTCGAAGCCCACGTCCACGACACGCTCGCGATGCGCTTGCTGGGCCG
The DNA here is from genome assembly GCA_031429105.1 of Hyphomicrobiaceae bacterium. Lineage (GTDB taxonomy): Bacteria > Pseudomonadota > Alphaproteobacteria > Rhizobiales > Hyphomicrobiaceae > JAKFWF01. Next base: position 8,841 of record JANOYV010000089.1, read on the forward strand.
CAACCCGCTGCACATCGAGGCAATCCACCGTGACATGGTGAACTTGCCGATGGCGCAATCGTCGACCGGGGTCGAGTATCGCGCGGCGTCCGCGGTTGATATTGCACTGTGGGATTTGTTCGGCAAAGTCTGTAACCAGCCGGTGCACCAGATGTTGGGTGGTCTGTGCCGCGATAAGCAGCGGATTTACAATACTTGTGCCGGCTATCGTTATGTCCGCTCCAACGACATCAAGCCGGTATCGAACTGGAATGCTAACGATGCGGAAGGCCCCTTCGAAGACCTCAATGGCTTTATGACCCGGGCCGACGCCGTCGCTGAAAGCCTGCTCGAAAGCGGCATTTCGGCAATGAAGATCTGGCCGTTTGATCCAGCAGCGCAAGAGAACCAAGGCCTGTTTATTTCGGCCGCGCAGATGAAAAAAGCGGTCGAGCCGTTCGAGAAAATCCGCAAGGCCGTCGGCGACAAGATGGAAATCATGGTGGAGTTCCATTCGCTCTGGAACCTGCCTGCCGCCAAACAAATAGCCAAGGTGCTCGAGGCCTACAAGCCGACGTGGTATGAAGACCCGATTAAAATGAATTCACCCCAGGCTATGGCTGAATATGCCCGATCAACCGATGTTTGGGTCTGTGCTAGCGAGACGCTCGGCTCGCGCTGGCCCTACAAGGATTTCCTGGAGCGCGACGCCGTCCACGTCGTCATGGTCGATCTGTGCTGGACTGGCGGTCTGACCGAAGGACGCAAGATTGCTTCGTTGGCCGAGACGTTCCACCGGCCTTTTGCGCCGCATGACTGCATCGGACCAGTTGGTTTTATTGCAGCGGTCCATGCGTCGTTCAGTCAACCGAACACATTGATCCAGGAGTCAGTGCGCGCATTCTATACGGGATGGTACAACGAGCTTGTAACTACCATGCCGGTCATCAAAGATGGTTACGTCTACCCAATGGAAGGACCGGGCCTCGGCGTTGACTTGTTGCCAGCCGTGTTCAAACGTTCGGACTTGACTGTCCGCCGTACCAACGCGTGAGGACATGAGCATGGGCAATCCGCTGTTCGATCTCACGGGCCGCACGGCGCTGGTGACCGGCTCATCGCGCGGTCTAGGGCGCGCCATGGCGGAAGGTTTGGCCGCAGCCGGTGCGAAGCTTCTGATCAACGGCACCGATCCGGCCAAGGTTGAAGTCGCCGTTGCAGGCTTCCGGTCTGGCGGTTATCAGGCCGAGGCCGTGCCATTTGATGTGACGTCTGAGATCGACGTCGTTCGAGTTTTCAAGGATCTCGATGCCCGCGGCGTCGACGTTGACATTCTCGTCAATAATGCTGGCATCCAATTCCGCAAGCCGATGGTTGAGTTGGAAACCGCCGACTGGCAGCGGGTCATCGACACCAATCTAACGAGTGCATTCGTCATCGGACGGGAAGCGGCCAAGCGCATGATTAAACGTCGCCGTGGCAAGATTATCAACATTGGCTCGCTGACGAGTGCCCTCGCCCGTGCAACGGTTGCCCCTTACACGGTGGCGAAGGGCGGCATCAAGATGCTGACGCAAGCGATGGCTGCCGAGTGGGCGGAGCATGGCATCCAGGCCAACGCAATTGGTCCTGGCTACATGATCACCGAAATGAACACGGCGCTTATCGAGAATCCTACGTTCGACGCTTGGGTAAAGGGGCGCACGCCGTCGAAGCGCTGGGGCAAACCGGAAGAACTGATCGGTGCGGCTGTTTTTCTGGCATCACCAGCCTCAGATTATATCAACGGACAGATCATCTATGTCGACGGGGGCATGATGGCCGTTCTTTGAAATCGGACCAATGCCCGTTGTATTAAAAACGAATTGGAGCACTTGATCGAGACTTGAGACGAACTGCTGAACGTCGATGGCGCCATCCAACGAGCGCCACGTCAAACCTGGAGGAAGCGTATGCGAGATTCCAAGACGCAATTTGTTGCGGGGATGCTGGCGATGGCAATTGGCCTGGTGCCGATTGGGCTCGTCGGTGCGGCTCACGGCCAAACCGGGCTCCAGTCATCCGGCCTTGTCGGTAAGCTCGAGGGGGCGGAGATCCAGCGCGATCCGGCAGCCATCCCCAAGGAATTCAAGGAAGCCCCGCAATTGGCCGAACTGGTCAAGCAAGGCAAGTTACCTCCGGTAAAGGATCGCCTGCCTTCGGAGCCGATGGTTCTGAAGCCCGTGCATTCGGTCGGTAAATACGGCGGCACGTGGCGGCGCGGGTTTACAGGTCCTGGCGACGTCGAGAACGGCAATCGCATCAATGCCTCCGACAAACTGCTTTTTTGGGATCATACGGGCACTAAGATCGTGCCCAGTGTCGCCAAGAACGTCGAGATGAGTGCCGACGGCAAGACGTTCACGATTAGCCTGCGTAAGGGTATGAAGTGGTCGGACGGCTCGCCATTTACCGCCGACGATTTCGTGTTCTGGTTCGAGGATTTATACCAAAACAAAGACATCGTACCGACGCCGACACCCGAGATGAGTGTCAACGGCAAGCCCGGCAAGCTCGTCAAGGTGGACGAGACCACGGTGCAATTCGCATTCGATGATTCCTACTTCCTGTTCTACGATATCCTTGCTGGCGACACGCTGATCGGCGGCGGCCAATCGGTGCGGCAAAGCCAAGGCTTTACGTTCGGCTCGTACGCTCCAAAGAACTACCTGAAGCAGTTTCTACCGAAGTATTCCTCGCTCGAAGCAGCTAACGAACGCGCAAAGAAGGAAGGCTACGAGAACTGGGTCAAGCTGATCCACTTCAAGAAAGATTGGTCGCTCAATCCGGAAGTGCCGACGCTTGGCGCTTGGCGTACAACGAGGCCCGTCAACACGCCAACCTGGGTGCTTGAGCGCAATCCCTACTATTACGTCGTCGACACTGCTGGCAATCAGTTGCCCTATATTGATCGCATCGTCATGACGCTGGCTGAGGATACCGAAATCCTTAATCTGCGCGCCATTGCCGGCGAGTACGATCTGCAGGAACGACACATCGATCTGGGCAAGTTGCCGGTGATCATCGAGAACCAGAAGAAGGGTAATTACACGCTCCATCTGGATACAGCGATAAATGGTGCCGACACGGTTCTGCAGATCAACCAATCGTTCAAGGCTGATCCAGAAATCGCGAAGTGGCTGACCAACGCCGACTTCCGTCGTGCGCTGTCGATGGGCATCGACCGGAATCAGATCAACGAGACGTTCTTCCTGGGCGTTGGCACGCCAGGGTCAGCGGTGCCGGGCGAAAGTAGCCCTTATTTTCCAGGCGCAGAGTGGCGCACCAAGTGGTCGACACTCGATGTTGCCGCGGCCAATAAGTTGCTCGATGGCATTGGCTTGACCAAGAAGGATGGCGAAGGCTTCCGCGTGCGCACGGACAATGGCGAGCGCTTGCGCATTCAGATCCAGGCAGTCAAGGCGTTCATGCCCTGGCCGGCCCACGCGGAAATGATTGCGCAACAATGGCGCAAGATCGGTATCTCGGCCGAAGCCAAAGAAATGGAACGCAACCTCGCGTTCACGCGCACACGAAATAACGAGCACCACATCATGGTGTGGACCAACGGCGGCACGGAGATCATTTATCTGTTCCCGCGCCACGCGGTTCCCGTCGATGCGACGGAGGCCTTCATGGGGCCAGAATATGCGGCGTGGTATTCGTCAGGCGGCAAGCAGGGGCGCGAGCCAACTGATCCGAACATGAAAAAGATCTTCGAACTTTATGCCTCTGCGTCGAGCCAAAAAGAACCGGAGCGCATCAAAATCGCACATGAAATCTGGAAGATCATCGTCGACCAGCAATACGGCATTGGCACAGTTGGACAATCGCCAGGGTTGATGGGCGTCAGAGTTGCCTCGAACAAGCTTGGCAATATTCCATCGCGGGTCTGCATTGCCCAGCATTGCCGGACACCGGGTGGCTCGCACCCTGAAACTTGGTTCTTCAAGGAGTGAAGTACGTCAGGAGGCTGGGTTGCGGTCGCACATCTGCGATCGCAACCCAACCTGCAACCAATGATCCAATGACCACACAGAGATCACCGCATGGCCGCCTTCATCTTCCGCCGTTTCCTGCTCGCGCTAGCCACTATGTGGGCGATCTCGGTGCTGGCGTTTACGATCATCCAGTTGCCGCCGGGTGATTTCGTCGATGCGTACATTGCGCGTCTGTCGTCGACAGGAAGTTCCGTTTCACTCGCGGAAGCGCAGGGCATGCGAGAGTTATACGGGTTGGATAAGCCGTATGCGGTTCAGTACTTGAAGTGGGTCGGTCGCGTCATCAAAGGCGATTTCGGTGAATCGATGGAGTGGCAGCGGCCGGTATCCGAGGTCATCGGCGACCGGCTGTGGATCACCGTGCTTATTTCGTTTGCGGCGTTGCTAGTGACCTGGGGATTGGCATTGCCGATCGGGATTTATTCAGCGGTCCGGCAATACTCGGTCGGGGACTATGTGTTCACCTTTATTGGCTTCATCGGCTTGGCCGTTCCAAATTTTCTGCTGGCATTGATTATTCTCTACGTGTCGTTCCGCTGGTTCGGACTGAATGTCGGTGGTCTGTTCTCCAGCGAATATGAACTTGCCCCATGGAGCCTTGCTAAGGTTTGGGATTTGACCTGGCACTTGCCGCTGCCAGCGCTCATTCTGGCACTTGCCGGTACCGCCCAGTTGATCCGCATCATGCGCGCAAATCTCCTCGATGAGTTGCGCAAACCCTATGTCGTGACCGCACGTGCCAAAGGCCTGACCGAGACGCGCGTAATCCTGAAGTATCCGGTGCGGGCCGCACTCAATCCGTTCGCCTCGACGCTTGCCTACTTATTCCCCTACCTCGTCTCCGGCTCAATTATCGTGTCGCTGGTTCTGAGCTTGCCGACAGTCGGGCCCGTCCTACTGAAAGCGCTGATTGCGCAGGATATGTACCTTGCAGGCGCGATCGTGCTGCTGCTCGGTCTGTTGACTGTTGTCGGCACGTTCTTGTCGGATTTGGCTCTCATGTGGATCGACCCGCGTATTCGCCACCAGGTGGACCAATGACAGTGATCGCCAACATGTTTGGTCGCTGGTTTGGTCGTAAGGCACCACAAAGTGGTGCTATCGGCGAAGATAGAATCGCGGTTGCGACGCAATCTCAGTTGATCTGGTGGCGCTTCAAAAAGCACAAGCTCGCGGTTCTGAGCCTTGTTGTCGTCGCGCTGTTTTACCTGCTCGCGCTCTTTGCCGATTTCCTAGCGTACACCGATCCGGAAAGCAGCGACTCACGGCGCGGCTACATCCCGCCGCAGTCGATCTGCTGGTTTGATAGTGATGGTGCGTTTCGCCCCTACGTGCATGGCCTAAAGGGTGTGCGCGACATGAAGACGTTCAAGCTGGTCTATACTGTCGATCCCAACCGGAAGGTTTATATAAAGTTCTTCGGCGAGGGTTATGCCTACAACCTTTTCGGTTTGATCCCAACCAAGCGCCATCTTCTCAGTTACGATAGCACCGTGCCAGAAAATGGTTTGTTTCTCCTTGGCACTGATGTGCAGGGGCGAGACTTGTGGTCACGGCTGATGGTCGCCAGCCGGGTATCGCTGCTGATTGGATTGGCCGGCGTCACCATCAGTCTGTTCCTTGGAGTGTTGTTTGGCGGGATCTCTGGTCTCTATGGCGGTGCGATCGATACAGCGATCCAGCGTGTGATTGAACTGGTTCGTTCGATCCCAACAATCCCCCTATGGATGGGGCTTGCTGCGGCGTTGCCCAACACGTGGTCCTCGATCCAGGTTTACTTCGCTATTACGTTGATCATTTCGCTGATTGGATGGACCGATCTCGCCCGTGTCGTGCGTGGTCGGTTTCTTTCGTTGCGGGAAGAGGACTTCGTCGTTGCAGCCGATCTCATGGGTGCGAGTCGGATGCGAATTATCTTTCGACATATGCTGCCATCCTTCACTAGCCATATCATCGCGGCGGTCAGCCTCGCGCTGCCAGCCATGATCATCTCTGAGACCTCGTTGAGCTTTCTTGGGCTAGGCCTCAGGCCGCCGGCTATTAGTTGGGGGATCTTGCTGCAGGACGCCCAAAACATTCAAACACTCGCGATTGCGCCTTGGCTTCTGCTGGCGGCAGTGCCTGTTATCATCGTGATCTTGGCTTTCAACTTTCTTGGCGATGGACTTCGTGATGCGGCAGACCCCTATGGCTGAGGCGCCAAAAATCAAACCACAAACGCCGCTCCTATCAGTGCGCAATCTGGAAACGCACTTTCCGCAGGATGAAGGCGTCGTGCGGGCGGTCGATGGCGCGAGCTTTGATTTGCTACCCGGCAAGACGCTTGGCATCGTTGGCGAGTCAGGTTGCGGGAAAAGCGTAACAACGCGCTCGATCCTGCAGATCCTGGAGCGTCCGGGCCGGATCGCTGCTGGCGAGATCTGGCTCAATCGCCCAGATGCACTCGCAGTCGACATTGCACAACTGAAGCCGACCGGGCCTGAGATGCGCGCGATTCGTGGTAAGGAAATTGCGCTAATCTTCCAAGAGCCGATGACGTCGCTGTCGGCGCACTACACGGTTGGCAATCAGATCGGCGAAGCGGTGCTGGTCCATGACCCGAAGGCCGACAAGGCGGCGGCGAGACTTCGCACACTCGAGCTCTTAAAATTGGTCGGCATCCCACAACCGGACCGGCGCATCGACGAATACCCGTTTCAATTGTCGGGTGGATTGCGTCAGCGCGTGATGATCGCAATGTCGTTGGCCTGCGATCCCCGCATCCTGATCGCTGATGAGCCGACGACTGCGCTCGATGTGACGACCCAGGCCCAGGTGCTCGATCTACTGAGATCGTTGCAGCGTGAGCGAGGCCTTTCGTTGATTTTGATCACGCACGATATGGGCGTCATCGCTGAAATGGCCGATGATGTCGCTGTCATGTATTTGGGACGCATCGTCGAACGCGGGCCGGTTGATCAGATTTTTCACGCTCCCAAACATCCCTACACCAAGGCGCTTCTTCGCTCGATACCGTCGATCCTGGCGACGCCGCGCTCGAAACTCGAAACGATCGAGGGTTCGATCCCGCATCCCTACAACCGACCAAAGGGCTGTCCGTTTCATCCGCGATGTGCCGACCACATGGCCGGTCGCTGCGACCAATCAATGCCACCGACCGTGCAACTCGACGCAGCCACCGCCGTGAGTTGCTTCCTCTACAGTCCGGTTGCTGTCGACGTCTCCAGCCATTCGGCCGCCAAGGTGTCGGCATGACAAATGTTCTCGAAGTGGAAGGCCTCAAGAAGCACTTTCCGATCCGGCGCGGGTTTCTGCGCAAGGTTGTCGGCCAAGTCAAGGCCGTCGACGGCGTAGGTTTGACGATTGCGAAAGGGCAGACGCTTTCACTGGTTGGTGAGTCTGGTTGCGGCAAGACGACGGTGTCACGTTGCATCGTGCGCGCCTTGCAGCCAACGTCCGGCGCAATCCGCTTTCGTCCTCAAGATGGCGAGATGATCGATGTCGCTAAACTAAATCGTCGCGGGCTGGCACCACTCAGGCCGCATATGCAGATGATCTTTCAAGATCCATTTTCGTCGCTCAATCCGCGCATGATGGTTGGCGATATCATCGCTGAGCCGATGCTGATCAATAGCATTGGTGATGCAGCGTCCCGGGCTGCGCGCGTGCGCGACCTGTTGGATTTGGTGAAGCTGCCAGCTGCCTACATGAACCGGTTTCCTCATGCATTCTCAGGCGGGCAGCGCCAGCGGGTCGGCATCGCGCGTGCCTTGGCGTTAAACCCGAGCCTCGTTGTTGCCGACGAACCCGTGTCAGCACTCGACGTGTCGGTGCAGGCACAGATCGTCAATTTAATGCTGGAACTCCAGGAACGCCTGGGGCTGTCCTATTTGTTTGTCGCGCACGATCTGTCGGTCGTCAAACATATGAGTGATCGGGTTGCTGTCATGTACGTCGGGCGTATTGTCGAAGAAGCGCCGACGACGGATTTGTTCAAGGCGCCGCGTCATCCCTACACGGAAGCCTTGTTGTCGGCGGTGCCAAAGCCGGACCCACGGCGGCGATCGGAGCGCATCATTTTGAAGGGGGAAGTTGCCGATCCGGCAAATGCACCGCTGGGCTGCGCATTTCACCCGCGTTGTAAATATGCGACCGAGCGCTGCAAGATTGAAATGCCAACGCTCGTCGAAATCGCACCGGCGCACAAAGTCAGCTGTCACCATGCCAGAGAGCTTCGCCTTGCAGGTGTCGATTAATCCGCTTCAAGTAAAATGCAGTGCTCGGGCGCAATCGACAAAAACACCGACTGTCCGGCTACGTAATCCGTCAATGCCGTTTGGCGAATGACAAGTTCGCGACCACCCCAATCGACGTGGACCTGACTGATATCGCCGAGGAAGACGACGCGCTTGATCGTAACAGCCCATACATTGACCGGCACGTCTGGTCGGTTCGGGCTCAGTGCCAGATGAACAGCGCGGAGTGACAACGTCGGTCGTTCATGAGGTGTGCGGCCTTGGCTGACACCATGCAGCACGTTGCCGCTATCAGTCGTGATGACGATCCGAGCTTTGTCTGACACTTCGGTCAATCGCTGGCCTTGCACAAGATTTGATGAGCCCACGAAATCAGCGACAAACGCCGTCCGTGGATAGTTGTAAATTTCGCCGGGTGTGCCGCGTTGCTCGATATCGCCAGCGCGCATTACAACGATTTGATCGGACATGGCGAGCGCTTCTTCGAGATCATGCGTAACGTAGAGCGATGTGACCCTCAGTCGACGCTGTAGTTCCCGCAGCTCGATGCGCATTTCGGAGCGTAGTTTCGCATCAAGGTTCGACAGTGGCTCATCGAACAGCAGTACGGTCGGCGAAAATGCACACGCGCGGGCTAGAGCCACCCGTTGCTGTTGCCCGCCGGAAAGTTGGGAAGCGTTGCGATCCGCGTAAGGGCCCATCTTCACCAGATCGAGCGCGTGATGAACTTTCTCTTTTAGCGCAGTACCGCTTTCGTTGCGCACGCGCAGTCCGTAAGCCGCGTTTTCGAATACTGTCATGTGTGGCCAGATGGCATAGGACTGAAACACCATCGATAGGCCGCGCTGCTCGGCTGGCAAATTGATACCCTTGTCACTATCGAACATCGTGCGTCCGCCAATGCGAATCGCACCAGACGTCGGCCGCTCGAGCCCGGCAACTGCACGAAGCGTCGATGTCTTGCCGCAACCCGATGGTCCGAGCAGCGTCAACTGTTCGCCGGGGCTCGCGGAAAAACTGACCGAGCCAACCGCCGTGATCGAGCCATATCGTATGGACAGGTTTTCAACGTCGATGGCAGGAGCGGTTGTGCCAGCAGACATGGTGATCAGACTTCCTGTTGAGCGCTGCGGCGAGTGAGAAGATAAAAGATTGTCATGGTGATCGCGATAACGGCGGTCTGGATGAGGGCCATGGCTGCCGTCAATTCGGAACTCGATGAAAACCAAGCCTCGACGATGGCTGGTGTCATGACCTTTGAATTAGGACCCATCAACAGAATCGAGGCGCCAAGTTCGCGGACGCTAGCAACAAAGATAAGCAGCCATGCCGCGAGCAACCCAGGCCGCAGCAGTGGCACTGTTATCGTCTGCAGGCGGTAAGCCCACGAGGCACCGCAAACTTGACCGCATTCATCGAGACTGCGGTCGAGTTGCATGATGACGCTTGAAATTGTGCGCACGCCAAGCGGCATGAACACGGTCAGATATGCGATCAGCAACACCCAGAACGTGCCATAGATCGGGATTGGAAATACGAGCCAGGCCCACATCATGCCAAATGCGAAGACAAGGCGTGGCACGGCTTGTGGAAACATAACGACGTATTCAAGCAGGCCGCGACCCGGCAGGCGGCTGCGCTGTATAATCCATGCCAGCAGGCCCGTGATGATGACACCAAGGGTTGCCGTCACCAGCCCTAATACGATGCTATTGGTCATGGCATCGCGAACCGCATTGAGGGACAGGGCCTGACGGAAATTGTCGAGGGTAAAGTTCGACGCCAGCGGGAAGGCGACGGCCAGCTTTTGGACCGAGGCATAGATCAGCGTTGCCACTGGTATCACGACTGAGAGGAGTACGTAGGACGCGCACACCGCAAATAGGACCCAGCGTAGCCAGCCGACATCCATCACGCGTGGGCGAAAGGCTTTGCCGCTGATGGTGACGTAGCTCCTGTGTGCCGTAATGCGGCGGTAAGCGTAAAGCATCAAAAACATCACCGCGAATAGCGATACGCCCATGGCGGCTGCAAGCGGCATTCGTGGTGGATACTGCGAGACCAGTTGATAAATCGCCGTGGTTATGACGTAAAAGCGCGCAGGCGTTCCAAGCACCAACGCCGCCGAGAACGAGCCCAACATCTCCGCAAAAACAAAGATTGCCGCGCCCAATACGCCGGGTGCAACCAGCGGCAACGTCACGCGCATCATCGTGCGAACGCGGCTACCGCCGATAACTTGCGAGGCTTCTTCCAGCGACGGGTCCATCGACTTCATCACGGCGCCAATCATGACAAAGGCGACCGATCCTTCGAACAAAGCCATTACCCAGGCAATGCCCATCGGCGACGTGATATCGATGAGTGCGGCCTCGCCGCCGAAATGCCGCCAGAGTTGATTGATGAAGCCGCTCTCCGGCGCGCCGAGGAAGCTCCACGCCAACGCGCCGAGCAGCGGCGTGACGTAGTACGGCACGACCATGAGCTGCTCAAGGGTGCGCTGGAAAGGTACGTTGGTCCGTGTGAGAATCCATGCGGTGAGAAAGCCGAATGTCAGCGCCATGATCGTTGCGGCAAAGGTGACCACCAGCGTGTTGACGATAATCGCTTGATAGTTTGTCAGCGCCGCATAATTGTCGAGGCCGTAAGCCGTCGGCGGCCGAATATCAGCGCCCCCGACGTCAAACGACGCCTGTAAAAGATAGTAGACGGGATACAGCACGAACAACGTCACCACGCCAACTGTGGCTGCCATGCTGATCATTTGCAGCGACTTGAGCCGCTGCGGTGCGATCTCCGTCGGCATGCCTGTTGCGTCCGTCGCCATGGCCGTTGTCTCCCCAAGCCACGCGGTAGGTTTTTACAGGCCGAGCATCCCGTTCCATTCCTTGTTGAAGGCTTCCCGTGCGCCCATCAGGGCATCCATGTCGGTTGGGATCAGTAGTTTGAAATCCTTGAGGCGCGTACCACCTGGCATTGGTGGCGCGTCCTTGCGCACCGATCCGTAGTAGAGGAATGGGTTGTTCTGATAATGCGCCTGCCCGCGGTTCGACATGAGCCAGTCAACGAACAGGCGCGCCGCTTCCGGATGCGGCGCCTTATCGGCAACACCGTTCAGCAATTGGCTGGCCGGTAGTCCGTCGGCGGGCGCGACAAATTCAATCGGCGCCCCCTTCTGCTTGTGCAGCAGGTAACCTGCATATTCCGCCAGTGCGCAGACCTTGTCGTCACCCTTTGCCAATCGATCATACAGTTGCACGCGACTGTCAAATCCGCGTGGCCGCAACTTGGCGAATTCCTTCCAGAAGCCTTCGCCGTAGAGCTTGCGCAGCTCAAACCATTGGATGAATTGCATGCCCGAATTCGCTTGCTTGGCATTGATGCCATTCAACCACAACGGGTTCAGAATATCTTTCCATGCCTTCGGAGCGTCCGCTGCTTTGACTTTGTCGGTGTTGTAGGCAATGCCAGCAAATGTGACGCCGACCCAGAAATAATCGCCAACCGGGTTGCTCAGATGCTCTGGCGCATAACCCGACGCCTCAGGCGACACATAGCGCGTATAGCCACCGCGTTTCTGGAAATCGATGGCGGTGGCGGGCTCGGAAAACTGGATGACGTCGACATTGAATTTACCAGCTGACCGCTCGGCAATTGTCTTGCTGAACAGTGAGCCATTTTGCGCCCGAACGTATTTACCCTTTATCTTCGGGAAATCTTTGCCGAACGCCTCAACAATGCTGGCCGCAGCTGGTTCGCCGTCATGCGTGTAAAATAGAAACTCGCCTTCGGCTTCCGCCTTGGCAATGTCAGCTCCGGTGTTAAAATCCAAGACCTTTGTCACCGGGCGATCTTGTGCCCGAGCCGGGTTGGCGACCAGGGGGAGCGTGGCAAGCGCCAGTCCACCTTTGAGTGCTGCCCGTCGTGTTGGCTGTGGTGCTTTGCGCTCCATCATCTTGGTCACTCCCAGATGTTTTTTTTCATTTTGATTAAAGTGTCACCATAACCTTGGTGCATCAATTCGAATGAATCAATTCTGAAAAGTGCAGGCTAAGAAAAATTTTTGCCATCAGTCGTGTAGGAACTCGATTGCCACAGGATTACGTGTTCATGCCATTTGGACTCTGGCATTCATGGAACTTCGGTTCCACCATGATTTTTCATGCGAGGTAGGCTGCATTTCAGTCAAACAATCTCTAGAACTACGGTTCGCGAGAAAATGCTTTCCAAATTAGGCAGCGCGCACGTTCTGAAAACGTTGCATACCTAAGCCTTCGATCGGGATGTTAGTTGCACCGGTCGTGATCAACTCAGCCATGACCCGGCCAACAGCTGGGCCGAGCTGGAAGCCGTGCGCTGAAAAGCCGAACGCATGGAACACGCCTTCGGCTGTTGTGCTCGGGCCGATCACCGGGATGTCATCTGGCATGCGGGCTTCGATGCCGGCCCAGGCGCGAACGATCTCGGCAGTTTTCATGATCGGGAAGAGGGCAGTAGCTGTCTTGGCATTGTCGGCAAGCTTGCTGAAGTCGAGGTCGGTCCAGTTGGTGTCACGGTTCGGTCGTCCGCGATAGCCGCCACCAATGAGTACGGTACCGTTCTCGTACTGCTTGAACGACAGGGTGCGGCCCTGCGCGCCAATCACCGGTTTGACGAAGGCAGGCATACGGGCTGTGATCATCAGCATGGGGGCGATGACCTCGAGCGGAACGGGCTCGCCGAGTTTCGCAGCAATCCGGTCGGCCCAGGCCCCGGCGCAGTTGACCACAACAGGGGCTTCGTGTGTGCCGTTCGATGTCGCAACGTGCCACGTTTGGCCAACCCGTTTTAGATCGTCGACACGGCCCCCTTCGAGAAAAGTTGCGCCCAGGCTTTCTGCTTTGCGTTTGAATGCCAGCGCTGTGCGATACGGCATGGCCGCGCCATCTGTGCGGCAGATGATGGCACCGATGCAGTGGGGAGCGATGGCTGGCACCAGATCCCGCAGCTCATCTTGGCCGATCAGCTCTTCATGGGTGAAACCGAGTAGACGGGTTTGATCGACGCGGGCGCGCTGGAGGCTATGCTCCGCTTCAGTCTCGGCGACTTTGATCTGACCGTGGGATTCGAACCCACAGTCATCATCGACGAGGTCTTGGATCGAATGCCAAATCTCCATTGACGCAACGGACAACGGTACTTCGGATAGATGTCGCCCGAGACGGCGAACACCACCCGCATTGACGCCCGAAGCATGGCGCCCGATGTAGTCTTTTTCGATCAAGAGAACTTGGACGCCGCGCAGGCTAAGATGAAGTGCCGTCGAGCAGCCTTGAATTCCGCCGCCGATAACGATGACATCGGGCCGCTTTGTCACAGACGCACCACAGCTTTTGCGGCATCATCAGTTTGCGGCAAGCCTGCAAGCTCGGCGAGGGTAATCGGTTTCACCGGAGGGCGAAGCCGGTAGTAGCCCACATCTTGCGGCGAAACTTTGCGGGCATCGGCGATGATCTCGGTGACGGTGGTGCCGCAAAGCCGACCCTGGCACGGGCCCATTCCACAACGCAGGAACGACTTCAGCTGGTTCGGGCCTTGTGCGCCAAGCGCTACGGTCTCGCGGATCTGCTTGGATGTGATCTCTTCGCAACGGCAGACGATGGTGTCGTCGGCGGGCAGTCGGAACGCGCGCGCGGGTCGGTAGAGGTGATCAAGAAACGTGCGGCCGCGCATGGCGTGGGCCAAATCGCGACGAATGGCTAGTTCGTCGGGTAAGCCGGTCGCGTTCGGATTGATCGTGCGAACGGCTGCAATGCCAGCAAGGCGACCACGATACTGGGCGGCCCAGGCGCCAGCGATCCCCGCACCGTCACCGGCAATCGCGATGCCGGGAACCGTAGTTGTGCCGAAGTTGTCGACTGTTGGCGTCCAGCACCCCTGGACTTCGTCCCAGGTATGGTCGATGCCAACGCTCATCGCGAGATTGACGTTCGGGATCACACCGTGGTGCAACAGCAGGTAATCGGTTTCCATCCGCTCAAGATTGCCGGATTTTGCAATGTACGAGACGGTTTGGAGTTTGCCGTCACCGATGGCAGCTAATTGTGTGACTCCGCTGATCACGCGTGTCCTGCGGCGAACTGCGGCCATCAGTTTCACGCCTTTGGCGACATAGGGCGACAGCGCAAAGCCTGCTGCATGGCGCATACTGGCATGATGTTGCCCAGCATCCGTTGTATCGAGTATGGCTTGAACGGTGCAGCCTGCCTGCAGGAGTTGATAGGCGCACAACCAGAGCAATGGTCCACAACCGGCCATCACGATGCGCCCCTCAGGCACGATGCCGGATGATTTGAGGAGCGTCTGCGCGCCGCCCACCGTCATCACACCTGGCAAGGTCCAGCCGGGGATCGGGAATGGCCGTTCCATGGCGCCGGTCGCGAGGATGGTGTGTTTGGCACGCAGCATGTGGGCGTGACCGTTGACCGAAACACCAATTTCGCCGTCGCGCGCTAGACTCCACACCACCGCCGAACGCACGAATTCAGCTGCCGTTTCCTTTAAATCGAGGACCAGATCGTGACCATCGGTGTAGTCTCGGTCGAGGATTTTGGGATCACGCACCGGCGTCGTCTCGATGCCGCGGTAGACTTGACCGCCAGCACCCGGATTTTCGTCGAGTAAAACGGTGGTAAGCCCGCAACCGGCGGTGACAGCGGCAGCAGCAAGGCCTGCTGGTCCTGCGCCGACAATGGCGACGTCATAAGCAGCTTTAATTTCGGGTTGCGTGCTCAAGCGCCTGCCTCCCGCCGTGTGGTCTGAGTCTTGATCCGCATACCGTTGGTAACCTCGATCAGGCAGCCTTGACGATTGCCAATGTCGTTGATGGTGACGAGGCATTCGAAGCATACGCCCATCATGCAGTACGGCGCGCGTGGCTCGCCAGAGACCGCCGATACACGCGTTGGGCTGATGGCGCTCAGCAGCAGCACTGCTGCAACCGTGTCGCCACGACGACCAACGCGCGGCTCTCCGTTGATCGTGAAGTTGACGACGCCAGCGTCGGTTTTGTCAGGCAACCTGCGAAACATCGGATCTCCTCGTGAAACGTCGGCCCGAAAACGCGGTAAGTTCCGTTTCGTCGAGTGCACCTGCTGCAATCATCGGAGCGATGGTGAGGGCGTGGTTGGAGGCCAGTGTCACGCCGGAATGGCAGCAAGCTAGGAAGGCACCAGGATGCGTTGTCGACTGATCGTAGATCGGGAATCCGTCTTGGGTCATCACGCGGATGGCGGCCCAGGAACGGACGACATTCAGCGTAGCCAGAATCGGGAACATGCGAACGGCACGGTTGGCCATCATAGCGGTGATCGGCGTCGTCATGCCTTCGGGCGAGGTGCGTTCCTCACGGCTGTCGCCGATCATGACCGTGCCTTCGTCGGTTTGACGCACCGTGACGACCGGGTGTTTCAGAAACGGTTGAACGCGCTCTGTAACAATGATCTGCCCACGTTCGGGTAGCATCGGCGCATGCAGGCCGACGAGCGGGGCCAGATGCAGGTTGGCGTTGCCGGCGGCTAGAATGACCTTTGCCGCGCGCACTTCTGCCTTATCGCTGATTAGTCGGAATACTCCCTGCTCCTGACGAATGTCCGTCACAGTATGGTTCGGCAGGTACGCCGCGCCGAACTGCGCGAGACCAACGTGCAATGCCCGGAATAAGCGCAGAGAATTCACGTGTCCGTCGATTGGGCAAAAGCTGCCGCCAACCACGTCCGGTCCGATGTGGGGCAGCATTTTTGCGATTTCGGGGCGCTCCATCATCACCGTGCGGGTATCGACGCCGCCGGGCTGGTTGTGTAGGCGCTTCATCTGTAGGCTGCGGGCGTCGAGTTCGGCTTCCGACAGGCACAAGTGGAAGCCGCCGGGACGTTCGAACGATACGTCGAGGCCAGTCTGGTCGCGCAACTGTCCGGCGAAACCTGTCCAGGCGTCTGATGATTGGACGGTCCAGGCCGCGTACTCAGGCATGCCGAGGCCTTTGCTCTGGACCCACACGAGTGCGAAGTTGCCGCGTGAGGCTCTGATTGCGGTATCGCCCTCGTCGAGAATCACGACGCGTTGCCCGAGCTTCGCCAAGCCCCAGGCAATCGACGCACCGAGAAGGCCGCCGCCAACAACGGCGCAATCATACTCGGATGCAGCTATGCTTTTCATGGCTTCACTCATCCCGCGCGTGGCCGGAGAGCAGGCGCTCCAAGCCGAAGGCGCGATCAAGGATGATCAGAAAGGCAATGGTTATGACAATGACACACGCTGACACGGAGGTGACTAGGGGATCAATGTTGTCCTGAATGTACAGGAACATGCGAACCGGCAAGGTCTCGGTGCCTGGCGCCGCGATGAACACCGTCATCGTCACCTCATCGAACGATTGGATGAAGGCGAGCGCCCAGCCGCTAAGCAGGCCCGGCAGAATTAAAGGTAACGTGATGCGTCGAAATACCGTGGCGCTTGATGCGCCGAGCGAGACTGCGGCGTCCTCAAGGCGCTGATCCATGCCGATGGTCGAAGCAAGCGTTAGTCGGAGCGCGAATGGCAATACGACGACGAGGTGGGCAATGACGAGCCCTGCGAAGGTGCCACTGATGCCAACTTGCGTGAAAAAGCGCAGGAAAGCGATGCCGAGTACAACATGCGGGATCATCAGCGGCGACATCAGGAATGCCGTGACGGCCTCGCGACCGCGGAAGCGAGAGCGGGCAAGACCGATCGCTGCGGGCACAGCAAATGCGAGCGCCAGTAGGGACGAGAGAGAGCCCAGTACCAGACTGGTTTTGAATGCGCGGAAAAACTCAGGATAGTCGCCAATGGCATAGAACCAGCGCAGCGACAGTCCGTTCGTTGGCAAAGACAGATATCCTTCCGGCGTGAATGCGACGACGCACACGATCAGGATCGGCGCCAGCATGAATGTTATGAACGCTGCGTGAAAGAGCAGCGCTAAGGGCCCATTGCGGCTCATCTGAAGACCTCCGCATAGCGTCGCTCGACCAGTCGGTTGGTGCCGACAATGATCGCAATCAATCCAATCAGCAACAGCACAGCGACGACGGCGCCAAGCGGCCAATTGAGTGTGTTGAGAAACTCGTCATAGGCAAGTGTTGCTGCAACTTTGAGGCGGCGTCCGCCGATGATCGCGGGTGAAGCAAACGCGCTGGCAGCGAGTGCAAACACGATGATGCCACCAGACAGCAGTCCCGGCATGATCTGTGGCAGGATGATGCGCGCAATCACCGTCGGCTGCCGGGCGCCAAGCGAAATGGCGGCATTTTCGATCTGTGGATCGAGCCGCTGTAGCGACGCCCAAACGGACAGCACCATGAACGGCATCAGGACATGGGCAAGTGCTACGACAACGCCCGTTTCCGTGAACATGAAGGGGATCGGGCTTGAGATGACACCAAGGTTCATCAGCGCTTTATTGATGACGCCACTGTTGCCGCCAAAAAGGAGTGCCCAGCCAAGTGTGCGCGCAACGACCGAGATCAGCAGTGGCCCGAGTATGGCAAGCAGGAACAAGCCTTTCCAAGGGGCTGCCATGCGATGCAGGATATAGGCTTCTGGCGCACCGAGCAGCGCCGTGATCAGTGTTACGAACAACGCAATCCGCAGCGTGCGTCCGAACACTTCGAAGTAGTAGCTGTCGGATATGACTTCGTGCCAGTTCTTAAGCGTGATTACCGATTGGATACCGGTGTATTGGCCCCACTCATTGAACGAGAGGATCAGCGTCATCACCAGGGGAACGAGAACAACGCCGATGAAAAGTAGGGCTGCTGGTGCGACCAGTGCAGCCACGCCTGACGAAGAACGACCATGATCGAAACCGCCGCTCATGGCGCGGCCTGTAACGTCATGTCAGTTGTACGCCAGGTTAGGTTTACGGCTTCGGACTCGTGATGTGCCGCGTCACCACTGTTTTGTTGGATGACAGTCAAGAGGCCAACCATTGTCTCAACGTGGTAGAGCCAATGGTTGCCTTGAAAGATCCGGGTTTTCACGACGCCAGGGAGACTTGCTGCGCGCGCTGTGCCGAAACTGATGCGCTCGGGTCGGACGCTTGCCAGTAAGGGGCCGGTTTTATTCTCCGTCTGGGGCCATCGCCCGCTACCGATCGCGACGAAATCGCTCTGACCTTCTGCTGCAACGATGTTTGTCTTGCCGAGAAAGTTGGCGACGAATGCCGTCGCTGGATTTTTGTAAGCCTCGTGAGGCGCCGCGATCTGCTCGACGCGGCCGTTGTTCATCACAACGATCCGGTCAGAGAGCGCCATTGCTTCGGCCTGATCGTGCGTTACGAGAATCGTGGTCGTACCACTTGCCCGTTGGATCTGGCGCAACTCGATTTGCATCTCCTCGCGCAGTTTCGCATCAAGGTTAGACAGAGGCTCATCCAACAAAAGTATACTGGGCCGGATCACCAGTGCGCGGGCTAAGGCAACGCGTTGTTGCTGGCCGCCCGACATCCGGCGCGGATAGCGATCAGCAAAGCCATTTAATCCGACAAGCTTCAAGGTGTCTGCAACGCGCGTCGCTCGCTCCGTGGTGGCGACATTGCGCATTTGCAGCCCAAATCCGACATTTTCCGAAACCGACATATGTGGAAACAAGGCGTAGCTTTGAAAGACGACGCCCAATCCCCGTTGGCTCGGATGTACGGTATTGAGATCCCGATCTTCCAGGCGGATGGTGCCGGAGGTCGGGGTGGCAAAGCCTGCGATCATTTGCAGTGTGGTCGTTTTGCCGCAACCAGACGGACCCAGCAGCGAAATAAACTCGCCTTGCGACACCGTCAACGTCAGCCGGTCTACGGCCGCGTGATCGCCAAACCGTTTTGTCAATTGGTCGAGAACGAGAAATGCCATGTCGTTGCGGCCAACCGGTGAGAATACTTGCGCCTTGCTGTGACCAGTATGACACGCCAATTGGTGGGCGCAACGCAGCAGTGGTAGCTGTTTACGAGGGGTGTTCTTCCAGCGGCCACAATTTCCGGCCACAAACGTCGTGCGATGGGCGAAAGCATATCAGAAATGCTCGTGAGGAGCAGGTGTGGGGCGGCGGCGAACAGTAGTTGGTGTGGCGATCCTCCGTTCCGCCGGGCGGCTGATGGATCGCGCTCAACTGCGGGTTGAGCAGCCATGACCCATGTGATGGCCTTGACGCCTGGGACCGAGCTTGTTGGTGACTTTCGCATAGAACGTGTGTTGGGCGCTGGCGGCTTCGGGATCACGTATCTTGCCGATGAAATCGCGCTCGCTCGAGCGGTCACCATCAAGGAATACTTCCCAACGGATTTTGCCGCCCGTACCAAGGATCAAGGGGCGGTGCCGCGGTCGAGCGATTGTGCCGGCGACTACAAGTGGGGTCTTGATCGTTTTATTGAGGAAGCTCAGACGCTTGCGCGGTTCGACCATAGAAATATTTGTCGCGTGTATCGCTACTTTCGCGCCAACAACACCGGCTACATGGTGTTGCATTTCGAGGAAGGGGCGAGCCTCAAAGCCTGGTTGAAGGGGCTGGGACGTGCCCCCAGGCAAGCCGAAATCGACAAGATTGTCGGACCGCTCCTCGACGCGCTTGAGATCATCCACAAGGCAGATTTTCTGCATCGCGATATTGCACCGGATAACATCATGGTTCGCCGCGATGGGTCGCCCGTGCTGATCGACTTTGGCTCGGCGCGTGGTGAGATCGCCCAGCAGACGCGTACCGTCAGCGCACTCGTGAAGCCCGGTTACAGCCCTTACGAGCAGTATGCCGAAAAAAGCTCCCAGCAGGGTCCATGGACCGATATTTACGCGTTTGCCGCGACCCTGTATCACGCCATTAGCGGCAAGCGTCCGCCAGATAGCCCTGGCCGCGTCGTCAAAGATGACTACGTCAGTGCGAAGGATGTGGCGCTGTCTTCCTATCGTCCGAAATTTCTCGCCGCGATCGATCGGGCGCTGCTGCTCGATATTGAGCGGCGCCCGCAATCGATCGCCGAGTGGCGCGGGGAGTTGCTGTCACCAGAACCGAAGGCACCCAAGAAAAATTGGTTGTCGTCGGAGCCAGTTGAGAAGCCTGCGGCAAAGTCCAAAGTTGCTGATCTGACGAATGAGTTGGTGGTTGAACTGCCGCCAGTCCCCGATGCACCGGGGCAAAAGGGCGGCATCCTAGATTTCTTCGAGGGATTGAAGAGGAACGCAGCATCGAAACCCAGTGGCAGCGAAACGGTGGCACTCAAAGCACCACCGCCGCCGCCCGCGGTGACGGTCGAAATGCCCGTGTCAGCCAAGCCCGGGACCGCAGTTACACCTCGCAAGACGAAAACTGTAAAGGCTGCCAAAGTACTCAAAAAATTATCGGCGCCGCCCCCGCCCCCGGCGCGCCAGGAGCTGCCAGCCGTGTTGCCGAGACCCAGGCGCATGCGCGGAGAGTGGCGTGCTGTTTGGTCTCGTCGCGCAGCGATTCTAGTACTGGCGGCGGCTGGCATTACCAGTGCTGCAGTTGGCCTGAAAGACCGAGTTCCCAAGTTCGATCTACCAAGTGGTGCTGGCCGCAGTTCGAGTAACGGCTCGACTGTCGGCTCCAACACTCCTTCGGCGACAAACGTCGCGACGGCCGATGTCGCGCCATCGCTCATCATCAAGGGGCAGGGGGCCTCAATCGCGGGCGTTGGTTTTACGGGAGATCAAGCTGTCAGCGCGACCAGTAACGGCGTGTTGCGGCTATGGAATGCTACAACTGGCGTTCTCCAGCGCGAGTTTGCCACGAACCAAGCGTCGATTACGAGTGCAGCGTTCTTGGGGCGACGGGCAGTAACCGGTCACAGCGATGGCTCGGCGGTCCTATGGGACCTTGATCGGTCCGATAAAATCGCCACCTTCAAAAGCAATGAGGCAACGGTCTGGTCCGTTGCGTTTGCCGGCAGCCAAGATCGGGTCGCGATAGCTAGTCACGACTGGTCGATAACGATTTGGGACGCCGCACAGCCGCGAGCACCAACACAAGTTTTTGAAGGCCACGAAAGTGCAGCCCAGTCGGTCGCATTTTCGCCGCGTGGCCCATTCGTCGCCTCGGGTGGGGCAGACCGTATGGTCAAACTTTGGAACATGGACACAGGCGCGCTCGTGCGCACCTATCGCGGACATAAGGACTTCGTCACGGCTGTCGACTTTACGGCCGATGGGCGGCTGCTGGCGTCGGCTGGACTTGACGGCACGATTAGAGTTTCTTCCACCGCATCCAATCGCCTCGTGACGACGCTCAATGGACATCGCGGACGGGTCAACGCACTGGCTTTCGCTCCGTCTGGTGACCTGTTGGCCTCTGTGGGTGAGGATGGCGCTGTCCGGCTATGGGAGCCACGCAAGGGCCGCCTCGTTCGCATTTACAGCGGCGGGAGCGATCACTTGAGTGCCATAAAGTCTTTGAGCTTCTCGGCGAATGGACGGCGCTTGATAAGTGGCGGTGAGCACGGCCAGATTGTCGTTCGCGAAATCGAGGTCAGTGCCAGCACCGCCGCCCGTGCTGGCAAGGATTGAGTGTCATGAATACTCTGAGTGAATAAGGAGGTACAGGCACCAACCTATACCGCCCTGTACGCCAAGCGCGGGTGTCGAACTCAAATCAGCCGCGCGTGGGTGACTTCGATTTGAACACGTCGATTTGGGCTGACAATTCCTGATACTCGAGGCAGGCCGCGCCGCAACGCTTCTCGATTTCGCCGAGTTGCTGTTCAGCCTTAGCGACGTCACCCTTGTCGAGAAACGCTTCGCCCAGATAGGCGCGCGCGATGACGAAATCCGCATCAACTGCGAGCGCGCGGTCATAGTACTGCATGGCGGCGTCGTGATCACCAAGCTTACGGGTGGCAAACCCGATATAGGTCAGAAAGCGAGGATCATCGGCATTTTTGGCTTGGCGCAGATAGGTCAGGGCTTGCTCGTACTTACCGGCGCGGGCCAACCAGTACCCGGCATAGTAAAGTTCGTTGTCACCGAGGTCTTCGCGGTTTTTCTTGCACTCGGGCTTGGTCTTGTTGGCTTTGATCCTGCAATCGACAGGTTCGCCTTTCGCAACGGCCTGAATCGGTGCGGTTAGAATCGCCGCAGCTGTTGCGCCGGTGATCAGAAGGGCGCTCAAATTCGCTATTGAGAACTTCATGGGGGGGACCACTCCGAGGAAGTTAAACACAAACGTTTCAATGGTAGCTACTTCTGTAGCATATGGCTTGGGACAGGATATGGATCACAGCTCGCCGCCGTACATAAATTTGCTGTGATGAAATTCATAGCAGTCTGCCCTATTTTAAGTACCTGCCTAGCGCTTGTGCAAAGATAACGTTCATGCTTCCTTTTGCATTGATGTGGTTGACGAAACAGCTTGGGAAAATAGTGCGATGAAGCAGTTGAGGTTGGTTGCGTTGAGCCTAACGGTCTCAGCAGTGGCAGTTAGTGGATCTTTTGTAGGACGGGCTGTCGCACAAGAGAAAGTGCTACGCATCGGCATGACGGCGGCCGACATTCCAAAGACGACTGGCCAGCCCGACCAGGGCTTCGAAGGCAATCGGTTCACAGGAATTCCATTGTATGATGCGCTGACGCACTGGGATTTATCGACTACCGACAAGCCCAGCGTCGTCATTCCAGGCCTTGCCACGGAGTGGAAGGTGGACGATGCCGATAAGACGAAATGGACATTCAAGCTTCGCCCCGGCGTCAAGTTCCACGATGGCTCGGCGCTGACCGCAGACTCGATCGTCTGGAACGTCGAGAAAGTCTTGAAAAAGGACGCTGCACACTTTGCGCCCGATCAGATCGGCGTCACGGTCAGCCGTATGCCGACGCTTGAAAGCGCAACCAAAGTTGACGACCTGACGGTGGTTCTGAAAACGAAAGAGCCAGACAGCTTCCTGCCGATTAATTTGACGAACCTGTTCATTGCGTCGCCAACGCACTGGAAAGCCAAGTTCGATGGCTTGGCCTCCGTTACTGATCCAGCAGAGCGCGCTAAGCAGGCATGGGCTGCATTCGCAGCCGATGCTTCGGGTTCAGGTCCGTTCAAGATGGCGAAGTTCACGCCGCGCGAACGCGTCGAGTACGTCAAGAATGCTGGCTATTGGGATCCGAAGCGCACGCCCAAAATTGATCGCGTCGTGCTGATGCCACTACCCGAAGCCAACGCACGCACGGCAGCGCTGCTATCAGGCCAGGTCGATTGGATCGAGGCGCCAGCTCCCGATGCCGTGCCGCAGATCAAGGCCAAAGGCTTCACTGTTTATACCAATGCCCAACCGCACGTCTGGCCGTGGCAGTTTTCGTTCGCTGAGGGCTCACCTTGGCTCGATAAGCGCGTCCGCCATGCGGCTAACTTGTGTATCAACCGCGAGGACTTGAAGTCGGCGCTGGGTGGCTTGATGGAAGTGCCAAAGGGCACCGTTCCGCCCGGACATCCGTGGTGGGGCAACCCAAAGTTCGATATCAAGTATGACTTGGTTGGCGCCAAGAAACTGATGGAAGAAGCAGGGTTCAGCGCGACGAAGCGCCTCAAGGTCAAGACGATCACATCGGCGTCCGGCTCCGGGCAGATGCAACCGATCCCGATGAATGAGTTCCTGCAGCAAGCGCTGAAGGAATGCTACTTTGACGTCGAACTCGATGTTATCGAGTGGAACGCGCTGTTCAGCAACTGGCGTGCGGGCGCCAAGGATGCCAGCTCGCGCGGCGCGCATGCAACCAACGTGACGTTCGCGGCCATGGACCCATTCTTCGCGATGGTGCGGTTTACGTCGTCAAAGACCGTGCCGCCGACGTCGAACAACTGGGGCTATTTCACTTCGCCCGAACTCGATGCGTTGATTGCGGACGCGCGCACTTCGTTTGATGGCACCGCACGTGATGCAGCACTCGCGAAGCTGCACGCCAAGATCGTCGAAGAGGCCCCCTTCTTATGGGTCGCCCATGACGTCGGTCCGCGCGCAATGAGCCCGAAGGTCAAGGGCGTGGTGCAGCCGAAGAGCTGGTTCATCGATATTGCACCGATGAGCATGGAATGAGTGTGCAGAGCTATGTTCTGGCTCGTGCAAGAGTCGTAGGTTGAGTTAGCGCCCCTTTCGGCGTGTAACCCAACAATCCACGGGTGGTCGAAGTCGTTGGGTTACGGCGCAGGTGCGCCTAACCCAACCTACGACTGCCCTACTCGCGAAGTGACGCGAACCGGCACCAACCATGCTGATTTATTTATTGAAGCGGCTCATCTACACGATCCCGATCGTTTTCGGCGTAGCGATCGTGTGCTTCATCCTGGTCCATATTGCGCCGGGATCGCCGCTCGATAGCGTGCTTCCGCCCGATGCCAGCAGCGAGCTCAAGTCACAGCTCATGACGTTGTACGGCTTTGACCGTTCATACACGGAGCAATTCTTTCGTTGGGTCTGGCGCGCCCTGCACGGCGATCTTGGAACCTCGGTCGCGTCGAGCCGTCCGGTGACAGCCGAAGTATTCAAGGCCGTGGGCAATACGCTGATGTTAGCCAGCGTCGCGACCATCATCGGCTTCGTCCTTGGCTCGTTCTTCGGTTTCATCGCCGGAATCTTTCGCGATACTTGGATCGACAAAGTCGCGTCGGCCATATCCGTTATCGGTGTTTCAGTGCCGCACTATTGGCTCGGCATGGTGCTCGTCATCATCTTCTCGGCGACATTAGGCTGGCTGCCACCAACCGGAGCTGGCCCAGGTGGATCTGCCGACTGGGCATGGGATTGGGCGCACATGAAATTCATGGTGTTGCCAGCGATAACCATGAGCGTCATCCCGATGGGCATCATCGCGCGCACGGTGCGCGCTCTCGTCGCCGAGATTATGGCGCAAGAGTTCATTGCAGGCCTCAAAGCCAAGGGCATGACCGGTCTAGGTATATTCCGTCATGTCGTGAAGAACGCAGCTCCTACAGCACTTGCTGTGATGGGCATTCAGCTTGGCTATTTGCTCGGCGGATCAATCTTGATCGAAACCGTATTTGCGTGGCCCGGTACCGGTTTTCTGCTCAATTCAGCAATTTTTCAGCGCGATCTGCCGCTACTGCAAGGGACAATCCTGGTCCTGGCCCTGTTTTTCGTAGCACTCAACCTGGCGGTGGATCTGATGCAGACAGCACTCGATCCGCGCGTGGAGCGCCGCTGATGGCAGTCACGAGCCTCGACACAGCATCGATTGCCGAGCCTGTTCTGCGTTCGCCGAGTTATTCGGCGACGGTTTGGCGGCGCTTTCGTCGGGACAAGGTTGCCATGATCGCAGGCATGGTGGTGCTTGCATTGATCTTGATGGCAGTGTTCGCACCGTGGATCGTGCCGGACGACCCTTACAAAGGCATGAGCTTGCGCCGCTTGAAGCCGGTGGGAACGCCGGGTTTCATTTTGGGCACCGATGAACTTGGCCGCGATATGCTCTCGCGGCTGATCATGGGCGCGCGGTTGTCGTTGTTTATGGGCGTGACGCCCGTGTTCATTGCGTTGTTCATCGGTGGTGTTATCGGGATCGTCGCTGGATATGCTGGCGGCTGGCTCAATACGATTTTGATGCGCACAATTGATGTGTTCTTTGCGTTCCCCTCGGTGCTGTTGGCGATTGCCCTATCCGGTGCGTTGGGTGCTGGGATCGCGAACGGTCTCATCTCACTGACAATCGTGTTCGTGCCGCCGATTGCTCGGATCGCGGAAAGTGTGACGACCGGCATTCGTGCGCGCGATTTCATCGAGGCAGCGCGGGCAAGTGGAGCCAATGCGATCACCATCATCCGTCAGCATGTGCTGGGGAACGTGCTTGGCCCGATTTTTGTCTACGCGATGAGCTTGATTGCCGTGTCGATGATTTTGGCATCCGGTCTGTCATTCCTGGGGCTCGGCGTAAAGCCGCCAGAACCGGAATGGGGCTTGATGCTCAATACCCTGCGCACGGCGCTCTATACCCAGCCGCTGTTGTGCGCGTTGCCCGGGCTGATGATCTTTATCACGTCTATCGCATTTAATATGCTGACGGACGGTTTGCGGTCGGCAATGGATTTGAAGGCCTGAACGATGCTGACGGCAAACGAGATCTTGGAATGGGACACTGAGGGGACACCGGCGCCAGCAAAGCCACTTTTGGTGGTCGAAGGACTCGTAAAGCATTTTCCAATCCGCTCGGGGCTGTTCGGGCGGGCGACGGCACATGTGCGGGCGGTCGACGGGTTGACCTTCGCGGTCAATCATGGGGAGACACTCGGCATCGTCGGTGAGTCCGGCTGCGGCAAGTCGACGGCTGCCCGACTGATGATGCAGTTGATTGCGCCAGATCGCGGTACGATCCAGCTCAACGGGCACGATGTCGGTGGACCCGAGTTATCGGTGAAAACTTACCGATCTCAAGTCCAGATGGTATTCCAGGATAGCTATGCCTCGCTCAATCCACGGCTGACGATCGAAGGCTCGATTGCGTTTGGACCGACCGTCCATGGACTGCCGCATGACGAGGCCATCGCGAGGGCCCGGTCGCTGCTGGATAGGGTAGGGTTGGAGCCTAAGCGCTTTGCCGGTCGTTATCCGCATGAACTGTCTGGCGGCCAGAGGCAGCGCATCAACATCGCGCGTGCACTCGCATTGCAGCCGAAGCTGCTGATCCTGGACGAGGCAGTCTCCGCTCTCGACAAGTCGGTCGAAGCTCAAGTTCTTAATCTGCTTCTCGACCTGAAGGATGAGTTCGACCTGACCTATATTTTCATCAGTCATGATCTGGAGGTCGTGCGGTTCATGTCGGACCGGGTGATGGTGATGTACCTTGGCAGGATCGCAGAAATCGGTGCCACCGAAGCTCTATATGGTGCCAGCGAGCACCCCTACACGCGCGCGCTCCTAGGCTCGATGCTGTCGATGGATCCGGATCGCCGCACAATGAAGGCGCCGCTGACGGGTGATCCGCCCAACCCTATCAATCCGCCGCCGGGTTGTCGATTCCATACGCGGTGTGCGAGCGCAACGGGCCTGTGTCGCGCCATCGAGCCGAAATTGATGAGCTGCGGTCCGGATCATGAAACCGCCTGCCATATGGCCGATCCAGCGTCTGGCTACATCGCGGTAGAGCTACGGCCATGATCACATCGCCTGACGATATTCTGCGAATTGAAAACCTTGGTGTGACATTCCGCGGTGGCTCCGGGGTGGTTCGCGCGGTCGACGGTGTTGATCTTACGCTTGCGCGCGGCGAGGTGCTTGGAATTTTGGGCGAGTCGGGCTCAGGCAAAAGCGTCACGCTGCGCTCGATCTTGCGGCTGCACGACGAGCGGCGCACAAAAATTGAAGGGCGGATCAGCGTTGCTGGCGTTGATGTG
>JANOYV010000090.1:0-84893 GCA_031429105.1 Hyphomicrobiaceae bacterium
CGTCGTCCTCGTAACAACCCCCGCTCCCAGAGAATCAGGAGACTACCGCATCTCCTGCGGAGCATCGACGCCCAGAATGCTCAAACCTGACGATATCACCTGTTGAGTGGCAGCGATAAGGGCCAATCTGGCATTCGTTACATCAAGATTACCGGGTTGTATGAAGCGCAAATGTGGCGAATCGTTGCCACGTGCCCATAACTGATGCAGGGCCGACGCCAGTTCAAACAGGAAGAAAGCCAACCGATGCGGCTCGTGCGCGATGGCTGCGGCCGTCACGAGCTTTGGAAATGCGGCTAGATGCTTGATCAGCTCAATGTCGGCTGCATCACCGATTCCTGCTAGATCGGCCTTAACTACATTTGCCCGGTCAAACCCAGGAAAAACCTCGCGGACCTTGGTGAATACCGACGCAACCCGCGCGTGTGCATATTGTACATAGAAAACCGGATTGTCTTTCGACTGCTCCGTTACCTTGGCAAAGTCAAAATCGAGTGGTGCATCGTTCTTGCGATAAAGCATCATGAAGCGAACCGCATCAGGGCCGACTTCATCAACGACGTCGCGCAGGGTCACAAAGGTGCCCGACCGCTTGCTCATTTTCAGCGGCTCGCCATTCTTGAGCAATTTCACGAACTGGTAAAATTGCACGTCGAGCTCGGCCTTGCCGTCACTCAGGGCTGCAACCGCCGCCTTGATGCGCTTGGCGTAACCGCTGTGATCGGCGCCCAGCACATTGACGAGGTGCGTAAAGCCGCGATCCAGTTTGTCCTGATGGTAGGCCATGTCGGCGGCAAAGTAAGTATAGCCACCGTCCGACTTCATGAGCGCTCGGTCCATGTCATCGCCGAACTGGGTGGACCGAAACAACGTTTGCGGCCGGTCCTCCCACTCCTCGTTGGCCTCGCCCTTGGGTGGGGGCAGAGTGCCGGTATAAACGAGCCCCCGGGCGTTGAGCTTCCCGATAGTGTCGGCAACGATATCTGTGCCGCCAGTCGTCAGGGACGCCTCGGAAAAGAACACGTCGTGCGTGATGCCGAGACTGGCAAGATCATCGCGGATCATCTTGAGCATGGCGGCAATCGCGCTCTTGCGAACATCCGCCAGCCACGCTTCTTCCGGCTGTTTGAGTAGCGCTGGGCCGTACTGTTTCGCCAAGGCTTCGCCAACGGGTTTCAAGTAGTCGCCCGGATACAGCCCTTCCGGAATCTCGCCGATGGTCTCTCCCAGCGCCTCGCGATAGCGCAGGAAGGCTGAGCGGGCGAGCGTATCGACCTGTCCGCCAGCATCGTTGATGTAATACTCCCGCGTCACATCGTAGCCAGCAAACGCCATCAGGCTTGCGATGGCATCGCCGACGACCGCATTACGGCAATGGCCGACGTGCATTGGACCCGTTGGATTTGCTGATACGTATTCGACGTTCACGCGCCCGCCTTGGCCGGCATTGAGACGACCGTAGGCCGTACCATCTACCAGGATCTGTTTCACCTGCGCACGCCAGACGTCTGGATCAAGCGTCAGATTAATGAAACCGGGCCCAGCTACGCTGGCGGATGCGATTCGACCGTCGTGTTTGAGTTTTACAACGAGCGCGTCGGCAATATCGCGCGGTTTCATCCGGGCGGCCTTGGCCAGCACCATGGCAGCGTTCGTGGAGAGATCGCCGTGACTTACGTCGCGCGGCGTCTCAACACTGACCGCCGACAGATCGAGGCCGACTGGGAGGATGCCCTCCTTCGCCAGCGCTGACAGCGATTGCCGCACCAGCTCTTCGATGGTGGCGAACACGTTCATAACGATGATCCCTTGGTGGCGTAATGTGCGTTGGCACAACGTTATCTGTCGTCGCGCTATCGCAACTCCGGCGTCGCGTCAAACAGCCGTCGATGTTCCGCAATGGCATATCGATCCGTCATGCCAGCAACAAAATCGGCGATCACGCGAGCTCGAGGCCGTTCGGCCTGGCGTTCGGCGGCGATGCGCCAAGCAATCGGCAGCGTACTGTTGTCGCGCTGGTAGCGTTCGAACAAATCACGCACGATGGCCTCGGCTCCATCCATCACATGGGTCACGCGCGGGTGGCGGTAGACACGGGCAAACAGGAACTGCTTCAGATCAACCAGTTGCCGGGCGGTTTCCGCTGAAAAACCAATCACCGGGCCACCCGCAGCCCTGATCTGATCGGCATTCGTTGGGGCCAAGCGTGTGAGCCCGAGGCGGCTCGAAGCGACCAGATCGCCAATCAACGCCGTGATCATGCGGCGGCTGATGTCGTAGTGGCGGCGGCCAGCATCACCGTGTTGAACGTCCGGTCGGGTCACGGCGACGATGCGATCTGCCAGCGGAACCGCAGCCAGATCATCGATGGTAATCAACCCGGCTCTCAACCCATCGTCGATATCATGAGTTGCATAAGCGATGTCATCGGCCAAAGCGGCAACCTGCGCCTCGCCACTAGGCCAATCGTCAACATGAAAGTCTTGCCATGTTTCAAGATCTTTGAGCACGCGCCTGCTTGGTGCGGCGCCTTGACCAGCCAGCGGTCCGTTATGCTTGATCAGGCCCTCAAGCGTCTCCCACGTCAAATTAAGGCCGTCGAAGTGGACGTATTTCCGTTCCAGTTTACTGACGACGCGTAGACTTTGCGCATTGTGGTCAAAGCCACCGTGGCGCCCATTCGCTGAATCAAGGGCACGTTCACCCGCGTGTCCGAACGGTGGGTGTCCCAAATCATGGGCCAAAGCAAGGGCCTCGGCCAAATCCTCGTCCAGACAGAGCTGCCGGGCAACGGTACGCGCAATTTGGGCAACTTCGAGCGTATGGGTCAGGCGCGTGCGATAGTGGTCGCCCTCGTGGAACACGAAGATTTGCGTCTTGTGGGTCAAGCGCCGAAACGCCGTCGCATGAATAATCCGGTCGCGGTCTCGCTGAAAATCGGATCGCGTCGGGCATGGAGTTTCGCTATGGCGGCGACCGCGCGTTACTTGCAGGGACGCAGCGTAGGGGGCAATTGCCCGCGCACCCGGTGCCAGTGCAGCCCCATAATCATGATGTAGGTTAGCCGCGATCAAGGGTCCGCCTTGCGTCTGTCGTTCATGATGCGATCCAGGTTCAGAACCTGCCGCCTTGAAAATCAACCGCCGAGTGCCATCTCATGCTAGTGGTGTTGTAGGCTAATGCTACGGCCTACGCGCCACATGCGCCAAGCTGTAAGAAAGAGCAATCGGGACATGCAGACCGCCGACATCACCCCTACTCAGTCGCTCCCGGTTACCGTAACCGAGCGCGCGGCCTTACGGATTAATGAAATCGTGGCCGGTGAGCCATCCAACAAACTGCTGCGTGTCAGCGTTGAAGGCGGGGGGTGCTCGGGCTTTCAATACAAATTCGACTTGGTCGAGACCGCTGCACACGACGACCTCGTCATCGAACGCAATCGTGCTTGTGTCCTGGTAGACCCGGTTTCGCTCGAATTCCTAGCCGGATCGGAGATCGATTTTGTGGATGATTTAATCGGTGCTGCGTTCAAGATCCGCAATCCCAACGCCACTGCCTCTTGCGGCTGCGGCACCAGCTTCACGGTGTAGTTTAGCGCACCGGCGCCACGGTGAAGACCGCGATCAATATGACAAGAAATAGCAGCGGGGCGGCTGCGACGAGGATCGCCAGCGGCCTTTGCCCCTCGCGCCGAAGTAGGAATGCCGAAAGGGTCGCTATTATCGGCAAAATCCACAACACGGCGTAGGGATAGTCCAACGCTTCGGGATGAGAGGGCACGATCTGCCCAGTGCCCCACCGCAAAGGGCCAGCGACGAGCGGGTAAAGGATCGACCAGCCCCAGAGGGTCAGACCAATGAAACACGCGTTCAGCGCCGACACGACGTAGAGTCGGCGGTCGAGTTGGTCTTCCTTTGCACTTGTTGACTCGCTGCCCATCGCACGACCGACCTGCTGTGACTACTCACAGATAAATATCGCGGGTTACAATAGACGAAGTGTATTTGTTCTTTCTTGAGGCATCGCCTAAAATACCGTGCAAATTGCGGGAACGTTCATGAAAATAGCGACTTGGAACATCAATGGCGTCAAAGCGCGGATTGAAACGCTGCTGACTTGGCTCGCTGAAACGAAACCCGATGTTGTCTGCCTCCAGGAAATCAAGAGTGTCGATGAGGGGTTCCCGACTGATGCAATTGAGGCCGCAGGCTATAACGTCGCGGTGCACGGCCAAAAGGGATTCAATGGCGTGGCAATCCTGTCGCGGACACGGCTCGAAGATGTGACGCGCGGTCTTCCCGGCGACCCATCCGACGAGCAGGCCCGTTATATCGAGGCGAGCGTCAGCGCGGGGGCGAGGTCAATTCGGGTAGGTGGGCTGTATCTGCCGAATGGAAACCCGCTGGGAACGGACAAATTCACCTATAAATTGGCCTGGATGACGCGGCTCGAGGCCCATGCTCGCGATTTGATCCAATCCGAGCAGACCTTTGTACTGGCAGGCGATTACAACATCATCCCTGAGCCCACCGACGCGAAATTTCCAGCCAAGTGGACCGGCGATGCGCTCTATCAGCCAGAAAGCCGGGCCGTGTTTCGACGCCTGCATGCGCTGGGACTGACCGATGCGGTGCGAAGTTGCCACCCAGGTTCCGGCGTCTACACGTTCTGGGACTATCAAGCCGGGGCTTGGCAGAAGGACGAAGGGATCCGCATCGACCACCTGCTACTATCACCGCAGGCAGCTGACCTGATGTCAGGCGTCGGCATTGATAAGTTTGCGCGTGGCTGGGAAAAGCCGTCCGACCACGTGCCGGTCTGGGTTACGCTGGATGTGTGAGACGTTAGGCTACCTACTGAGCGTACGTCAGCGTTCAGCGTGGCGGTGGCAGCACCGACTGCCCAGTTTCGCGCAATCCGAAGCTACCCGAATTGCCTTGCACGAAGCCACTACCGATGTTGGCGCCTGGCATCGGTGCCGCAGCATAACCTGAATTCGGAATGACCGGTGTTTTGGTCGGCGATTCCACGACTAAGCCTCGCGATGAATCACCCCGATTGCCTGGCAACACCGCTTCACCATTGCTGCACGTGCGCTGGGTGCGTGGCTGGATCGGTGCCAGCCCGTCGCGAGCAACACGATCTTCGCGTGGTCGACCGTACTTATTGCGCCAATCTGCGACGGCACCTTGCGTCTGACGGCGCACACCTTCTCCAGCGCCGCAGAAGATGTTTTGATACTTGTCTTCAATCCAGACCCGCTCTGCGGCCGGCGCATTCTCTACTGCAAGTGTGATCAGCAGCAACGCCTGTGTTTTGTCCTTCTCGACGAATTGTCCACGCCAATAGAGGTCGGCGAGGAACGCCTGCGCGCTCGTGTGACCAAGTTGGGCGAGCTTACGCAGCCAGTAGATGGATTCACGCGGGTTGGCGGTGACACCCTCGCCGCCCTGCAACAACAATTTCGCCAATTCATATTGGGCATCTTCATCGCGCAATGATTTTGCAGCACTCCGCAGCAGATTTGCAGTCTGCTCAAGATCGGGAGATACGCTGGCAGCTGGGATACCGGAGCGGTAATAATCGGCCAGCGCCACCATAGACTTCGCAACGAACGGCGCGCGCGGATCATCGTCGACGTCGACATCAACATAGTCGGTGACGATCGACTGATAAAGCTCGAACGCGCGACCATGGTCGGTATGGATCAGTGTGTTATCGGCATAGATTCCGGCCAGATAAAACTGGGCAAGAAACACGCCCTTTTCGGCCGCGTACTCAAACGGCTTAATCGCCAACTCAGGGTGTCCACTTTGCATGGCGCCGCGGCCGTGCTCGTAAGCGGCTTCCGGCGACGCGAACGTCATACCCACCGGTGTTTTCGCACCGGCCGGGCTGTATTGTGCGCGTGCTTTATCACCACCTGACGCCAACATCAGCGTTGCGATGCTCGCACTCAGGAGTGAAGCGCGCACGAGCCGCGCGCACTTCAACCCGACAGGGGCGTGGTTATATGTCCGCGTAACAGACAACTTCAGCCTTTCCGCCAGCATGGGTCACGGCACCTTTGACGGCCGGTCCAACCTGGTCTGCGTATTTGCGTAATGCGCCTGTTTGGTAATTGTTAGGCAGCGGCTGCCATGCTTTACGGCGGGCAGCCAACTCCGTGTCGGAAAGCTTAACGTCCAGGGTGCCTTTATCGGCATCAATGACGATGATATCGCCGTCCCTTAATAGTCCAATGGGCCCGCCAACAGCTGCTTCTGGGCCGACGTGGCCAATGCAGAAGCCCCGTGTTGCGCCGGAGAATCTGCCATCGGTAATAAGTGCGACCTTATCACCCATGCCGCGCCCATAGAGAGCCGCTGTGGTTGACAGCATTTCTCGCATGCCGGGTCCGCCTTTCGGCCCCTCGTAGCGGATGACGATGACTTCGCCTTCGAGAATCTTGTCGCTTTCGACTGCGGCAAACGCGTCCTCTTCGCAGTCAAAGCAACGGGCTGGGCCAGTGAACTTGAGTTCCTTCATGCCAGCCACTTTTACGATCGCGCCGTCTGGCGCCAACGAGCCGCGCAAGCCGACGACGCCGCCCGTTGGCGACAGCGGGTTCGAGGTCGGGTACACAACTTTCTGATTGGTGTTGAACTTAACCCCCTTGAGGTTTTCAGCAATGGTCTTGCCGGTAACCGTGATGCAGTCGCCGTGGATGAAGCCACCGTCCATCAGTGCCTTCATGATTTGCTGGACGCCGCCGATATCGTGGACATCCTTGGCGACGTACTTTCCGCCTGGTTTCAGGTCCGCGATGTAGGGCGTCTTTTTAAAGATCTCGGCAACTGCGAACAGGTCGAAGTCGATGCCGCATTCGTGCGCCATTGCAGGCAGATGAAGTGCACCATTAGTCGAGCCACCAGTTGCCGCAATTATCGTTGCTGCATTCTCGAAGGCCTTGCGTGTTGCGATATCGCGTGGGCGAAGGCCTTCGGCGACCATACGCATCACGGCTTTGCCGCTTTCGACGGCCCAGTGATCGCGCGCGAGATCAGGTGCAGGTGCGCCAGCCGACCCCGGCAGCGCGAGGCCAATGGCTTCTGAGACGCAAGCCATCGTGTTGGCCGTGAATTGTCCACCACAGGCGCCAGCGCTCGGGCAGGCTACGCACTCAAGTTCGTGTAGATCAGCGTCTGACATCTTGCCGGCAGAGTGCTGTCCGACGCCTTCGAACACATCGACGACGGTAACATCGCGCCCCTTGAACTTGCCGGGCAGGATCGAGCCGCCATACATGAATACTGCCGGCACATTGAGGCGCAGCATTGCCATCATCACGCCGGGTAGGGACTTGTCGCAACCAGCGATGCCAACCATCGCGTCATAGCTGTGGCCGCGCATGGTGAGCTCGATCGAGTCAGCGATGACTTCGCGACTAACGAGCGAAGACTTCATGCCCTGGTGGCCCATGGCGATGCCGTCGGTCACGGTGATGGTGCAGAATTCACGCGGCGTGCCACCAGCTTCGTTCACGCCCTTCTTAGCGGACTGTGCCTGCCGCATCAGCGCAATATTGCAAGGCGCAGCCTCGTTCCAACAGGACACAACGCCAACAAACGGTCGATGGATCTGCTCCTCGGTCAACCCCATGGCATAGTAGTATGAGCGGTGCGGCGCACGTGACGGTCCCTCCGTCACGTGACGGCTTGGCAATTTGCTCTTGTCGAATTTGTTCGTCGTCATATTTATCCCGCCTCCCGGCGTCCCTCTGAGTGAGTTGTGCGTCGGCCACTAAACGTCGCGCGCAACGTCACCCTAGAGTTGCCGAGCATGGCACTCAATAGAGCTGACTTAGACATCCATTAATGCGAGCCCAATTGGCAATCGTCGCCCCAGGCTCAGCAATCGAGACTATTTTGTCGTCCAAGTTTGTGACCCAAAAGTGGCATGCTCGTTTCACTTTGTGGCGAATGTGCAACAACGCATAGGTGATCAATCCGGCTCTCTCCGGCTGCGAGAAACTTATTCTCTGCAATGTGGCGAGATGACCGCAATTTGCACTGAAACAGCCATCACGCCGTCAGATTTGTGGCATTAACCAAACTTCGGCTTGAGGAAAGGTCCGTTATGGGTTTGCGCCGCATTTTGTTGAAATGTGTCCTCGTGGGGCTGGTCGCGGGTGCGTACATCGCTTCGCCGTTCGTATCGGCTTGGAACCTCCGAGAAGCGATCAAGCGCAATGATCCGGCCGCGATCGAAGCACGGGTGGAGTGGCCACGCGTGCGCGACAGCTTGCGCGCATCGCTCAGTGCCAACGCAGCCTTGTTTCCGGCAGCAAGCGCTGCTGGCGAACAGATCCAGCCCTCGATGTGGCAGCGGATCAAGGGTGCCTTCGGCGCGACCATGTTGGATCGGTTCATTGAAACCTATGTGACGCCCGAAGGTTTGCCGAAATTATTCGATTATCGCCGGATGTGGCGCGAAACGGTCGCCAATGATTTATCCGAATCCGACGTCGGCACGCGCATGGAGCGGGTGCAGCGGTTTTGGGCACGGATCAAGCGCGCCGAATTCCAGACCCTCACGCGCGTCGAGATCGAGATGGAAGACAACAAGTCGCCAGACCGGCGTTTTGTCAGCGTGATGGAACTCGATGGAATGGGTTGGAAGCTCACGAGCCTGCGCGTCATTGCTGTTGACCCAGCGAAGCGCTTAGCCGAGCTCGAAGCCAAGCAAACCCGCTAACGCCTGCTTCCTAATCTTCGATCCGTTTTAAGGCCGCTTCGAGTTTCTTGAGCGTTGCAGTGAATGCTTCGTGGCGCTCTCGCAGTTCTTCCACCACCGTTTCGGGCGCCTTCGCCATCAACTCGGCATTGCCAAGTTTCGCCATGACTTTGGCAAGTTCGTCCTGGGTCTTGGCCTGCTCTTTGGCGATTCGTGCGCGTTCGGCGCTCATATCGATGACGCCTTCGAGCGGCAACGCAACCGTTGCGTCTTCGAGCACGATTTGCGCGGATCCCTTTGGGGCAAGCTTGGCAAAGGAGATCTGGTCGAGCCGCGCCAATCGCTTAATCGTGTCTTCATGACGGATAACGCGATCTGCAACAGACTTTTCATCACCTAAGACCGTGAGACCGATTTTTGCAGCGGCTGGAACTTTCATCTCAGTGCGGACGGAACGCACTTCGCTGATCACCCGCACAACCCAGCCGATCTCGGCTTCGACCGCTGCATCAACAAGCCCGTCGAACGTCGGCCAGGCGCTGTGGCAAAGTAAACTCGCGCGCTTTTCGCCATGCTCGACCATGTGCGCCCACAGTTCCTCCGTAATGAAGGGCATGAAAGGGTGCAGAAGCTTCAGGATCTGGTCGAGCGTCCAAGCGACCATTGCCCGGGTCTCGGCCTTGGCCGTTTCATCATCGCCGATCAGCACCGGCTTGATCAGTTCAAGATACCAGTCGCAGAACTGGCCCCAGGTAAAATCATAGATGGCGCCGGCAGCCTCGTTGAATTTATAGGCCTCGATGCCAGCGGTGACGGCGGCCGCTGCCTTTTGCGTCTCGCCCGCGATCCAACGGTTGATCGGCAGTTTAACGGAGGCCGGATCAAAACCCTTGACCCGCACGCACTCGTTCATTTCGGCAAAGCGCGAGGCGTTCCACAGCTTGGTTGCGAAGTTGCGATTGCTCTCGGCCGTCTTGAGTCCGAGCTTAGGATCGCGGCCTTGGGCTGCCAACAAGGCAAGCGTGAAACGCAAAGCGTCGGCACCATAGACGTTGATGACGTCGAGCGGGTCGATGACGTTGCCGAGTGTCTTCGACATTTTGCGACCCTTCTCGTCGCGCACGAGACCATGCAGATAGACCTCGTGGAAAGGCACTTCGTCTTGCGTGAACAGCCCAGCCATCATCATACGGGCGACCCAGAAGAACAGGATGTCGAAGCCGGTGACGAGGGTGGCGTTGGGATAGTACTTGGCAAGATCAGGTGATTGTTCCGGCCAACCCAGCGTCGAGAACGGCCACAGGGCGGATGAGAACCAGGTGTCGAGGACGTCAGGATCGCGCTTCAAGGGGACGGCTTTGCCCCACTTTATCAGCGCCTTACTCATGGCATCCGTTTCATTGCGGGCTACGTAGTAGTTGCCTTCGTGGTCATACCAGACCGGGATCTGGTGGCCCCACCACAGTTGCCGCGAGATGCACCACGGCTCGATATTCTCCATCCAGCGGTAGAAATCCTGCTCGCGATTGAGCGGCATCATTTTTGTCTTACCGGTACGAACAGCCGTCATCGCGCGTTCAGCCAGCGGCTTGACGTTTACGTACCACTGATCAGTCAGATAGGGCTCGACCGGCACGGCCGATCGATCGCCATGTGGCACGACATGCGTATGCGGTTCGATCTTTTCAACGAGGCCCAGCGCTTCGAGGTCGGCCACGATTTGCTTGCGTGCGATGATCCGGTCCAACCCGCGATAGGCAGCGGGTGCTGCATCGTTGATGCGGGCGAAGTCGTCAAAGATATTGATCTGCTCAAGATTATGGCGACGGCCAACCTCGAAGTCATTGAAGTCGTGCGCCGGCGTGATCTTGACCGCACCAGAGCCCTTTTCGGGATCGGAATAGTCATCGCCGACAATTGGGATGTCGCGACCAACCAGCGGCAACACGACGAATTTGCCGATCAGATGCTGATAGCGCTCGTCCTTTGGATTGACCGCAACGGCCGTATCGCCCAGCAGCGTCTCAGGCCGCGTCGTTGCAATGACGATATAAGTCGCCGAGTCTTCCGGGTTGAAGGTCACGCCCTTCAACGGATAACGGAAGTGCCACAGGTGGCCCTTGATTTCCTTTTGCTCGACTTCGAGATCGGAGATCGCGGTCTGGAATTTTGGGTCCCAATTGACGAGCCGCTTGGCTTTGTAAATCAGCCCTGCCTCGTCAAGTTTGACGAAGAATTCTACAACGGCCTTGGATAGACCCTCATCCATTGTGAACCGTTCACGGCTCCAGTCGCACGATGCACCAAGCCGCTTCAGCTGATTAACGATCGTGCCGCCGCTCTCGGCCTTCCACTCCCAGACTTTCGCAAGGAATTTTTCGCGGCCAAGATCCCGGCGTCCCGGCTGCTTATCAGCCGCCAACTTACGTTCGACGACCATTTGAGTCGCGATACCGGCGTGGTCGGTGCCCGGTTGCCAGAGCACATCGCGGCCACGCATCCGCTCGAACCGACACAGAATATCCTGCAGCGTATTGTTGAGTGCGTGCCCCATGTGAAGCGAACCTGTCACATTGGGCGGTGGGATCACGATACAGTAGGGCGCGTTTTTACCCCCGCTCTGGTTCGGCGCACGGCCGGCCTTAAATGCCTGCGCCTCTTCCCACGCCGCATGAATGCGCGCTTCGACGGCTGCTGGCTGATAGTGCTTGTCGAGCATCTTGGAAAACCTGTTGCGGGCACAAAAAAGGGAGGTGCGGTCCTACGCCCCCCCTTCTAGTCATGTCAATGCACGGGCGCCACAAGCAGTGTCGGCGATCATTTGGACGCTTAACCGCCCAGGCGGTCCTGATGCGCACTCATTTCCTGGCGCAATGCCTTCTCGACCATTTCCGGCAGATGGCTATCGAGCCAGTCGCGGAGCATCGGCCGCAGCATTTCGACAATCGCATCGTCGAGTGATTTGCGGCCGGTGCCTGAGTCACTCGATACCGCGGGTGCGACCGGTGCCGAAACAGCGAAGCCCATTGCCAAGGCCCCAAGTGCCGATTGGGCCGCAGCGACCGGATCACGCTCAAGATCGCCGACGACTGCATCATCCAACGGTGCAGTTGAAGCTGCGACAATCGAAGCACCGTTCAGTGCCGTTGCTGTTGGCGCGCTCGCGGTCGAAGTTGGAGCTGCCGGTTCAGCCACCGATGCACGACTTGGAGTTGGCACGCGAGCCGGTTCAACCGTACGGAATTCGGCCCCCATCGAAATTGGCGCCGGGCGTGGACTGGTCATACCTATAGATTCTGCGGTCGACGGGATAAACGCACCAAAATCTGACGTGGACTTGGAAGCGCTGGGTGCTGAAATTGCCGCCGGAGGTGCGGAAAATGCAGGAGCAAGCGATGGCATAGCGTTGGATGTTGATGTCGATTTCGAGCCAACTAGTGGGGTCGCAGACGTTACCGGCCCACGCTCAATCATGGGAGTTGGTTCAGGCTGAGCCGGACGGAATGTCGGTGGCGTAGCGGATGGTGACGCAACCGATGTCGAACCGCCGAAGCTTGGCATTACAGGTGTCGGCGCCACGTCAACGAGGTCGGCCATGTCATCGTGGAACGAGGCCGTCGAAATTGAACTCACGGGCACCGCCGTTGGCGCCAACTCGCGAACGATATCGCTTAACCTGGTCGGTGAAGCCGATGGCGTCGCCGGGCGATGAGATTGCGCTGCCGATTTAGGAGATCCGCCGTCGGTAACCGAAGTCGCCGCAGCGATTGCCGGCCTAGCGGGGTCGCTAGCTTGAGCTGCGACTGGTTCTTCCGAAATGATTTTTCGGATCGAGGCAAGGATGTCTTCCATGCTCGGCTCAGCCATTTTTTCTTTGCTCTGCTGCATGCTCATTCGTTCCCACGTCGCTTGTCTCAGCGGGCCTGCATGATGAATTCAGTGCCAGAGCCCCGTCGATAGCCGTACCGCACCCCAACACCAGCTTCAACGGACCCGGCCACGTTGTCCTCGTTATTTGTGGCGTCCACACCAACGAAGAGACAGGCATCCGTCGGGTCCGGTATTGCCCGCCGTGCACCACGATTGTGTTGGGTTAACAGTGCCCCGCGGCAAACATAAGGCATGACTGCCGATGCTAGCGTGCACCGCCCTACTTTACCGGTTGATGGCGACCATGAGTTTCCCAGAGATCATGCGACTCGCGCCGACCGTCAGCATGCGAGATGCTGAGCCCCCACCACTTCCGCCGCACATCGCTGTAGTGTGCCTCAGCGTCATAAACCTCGGCGCCAAGGCCCAGAACCTCTGCGTTCATGCGGCCAACGGTCACAAACACATTGTAGGCGCCAACGACAAGATCACGCTGGTCGGTAACGAGTGTCACTTGCGCATTCAGCAAAGCCTGCTCTGCGTTGAGAACGTCAAGCAACGTGCGCTGACCTACTTTTTCTTCCTCGCGCACACCGTTCAGAGCTGTCTGACTAGCTTTCACCGAAATCTGATCCGACTGAAGTCGCGCCCTAGTCGCCTGCAGTACCGACCATGCAGCAATGGCGGTTGCCGTCACCTCGGTGCGGTTTTGTTCGACCTCCTGGAGCCTACTCACATGCGTGTGCTTCGCCTGACGGACGCGTGCATGGACTTCGCCTTGCTGATAGATCGGCACGTTGAGGCGGCCAACGAGACTCGACGTCTCCGACTCGTCGGTGAGTTTGGATGGCTCAAATCGCTTCGTGTAATTTCCTTCGAGCTGCAGCGTTGGCAGCAACTCGCCCCAAATCTTATCGACGGTATGCCGCGCGGCCTGCTCACGATAGAGCGCACCGACGACATTGGGATGTTCTTGGGTCGCAATTGATGTTGCCTCGGTTACCGACTTGGGCAACATCTTCTCAGGTAGCCGTGGCTCAACGAGGTTGCTCGGCGGACGCCCGACGACGCGCTCATAGGTCGCCCGACTGGTCTTTAGGTTCGCCCTCGCCAGATCAAGCGCTGCAACTGAGATTGCCCGCGATGCCTCAGCCTGCGCGACGTCCGTCCTTGTCACTTCGCCGACGGCGAACCGATCCTGAGTGGCTTTTAATTCCCGACTAAGAACGGTGACGTTGTTCTCACGCAGCCGCACGAGTGATTGATCGCGCACCACGTCCATATAGGCCGTCACAGCCTCCTGCAGAACCGTTTGCTCCTGCGCGCGCAACGTTTCGCGGCCGGCCCGAACCAGAGCCTCTGCCTCACGGACAGTATTGATCGTGCGAAACCCACGAAATAAAGGCTGCGTTGCATTGATATTGTAACCACTCGGGTTCGTCTGCCCATTGGACGTCGAACTCGGCACGGTGGTTGAACGTTGAACGCCGATATCGGCGGAAGCTGCCACATTCGGACGATAGCCCGACAGGGCCCGCGGAACTTCCTCGTCGGTCGCCCGCAGTCGCGCACGCTCTGCATCAAGCTTGGGATTGTTCTTGTAGGCAGAGTTCATCGCCTGCTTGAGCGATTCAGCCGACACGGGTGCCGCAACAACGCCGACGAAGAGAACAGCCAAACCCGCCAAGGCAACACTGGCGCCCAGCCCACCTCCAACGTATGTCAAAGTCTGTCGCAGACTTACAGCCATCTTGACTCCAATCAGGCGCGTCAACCCAAGCACAGCGAACGGTAAACCTTACGCCCGCCCCCAACCCGCTTAGATCGATTCCCCTGGGGCCTAACGCCCGCATCCCAATATTATTAACAAGTTAGTAACTTTCAAGCTGAGTCGAATAAAGCGTATTCAGCAGTCGTTCAATTGGTTCTGCGTTGCCAGTGGCTCGCATCCCACACCTACGACAAATCGGATTATCCCAACAATTACCTGTTTT
Source organism: Hyphomicrobiaceae bacterium (assembly GCA_031429105.1). Taxonomy (GTDB): domain Bacteria; phylum Pseudomonadota; class Alphaproteobacteria; order Rhizobiales; family Hyphomicrobiaceae; genus JAKFWF01. Next base: position 14,580 of record JANOYV010000090.1, read on the forward strand.
GCTGACCTTGTTCCAGTCCGTTGACGCCTAACTCGACGGTCGATGGCGCATCCGATCCAGCGCTCCCTGCAAAATAATTCCGGCTGCCATCTTATCGATCACCTCGGCACGCCGCTTTCGAGTTGTGTCAGCTTCAAGAAGCGTGCGCTGCGCGGCAGCCGTCGACAGCCGCTCGTCCCACAACAGTATCGGTAATTGCGACAACTTGTTGATATTACGCGCAAAAGCACGCGTTGCTTGCGCCCTTGGGCCTTCCGTTCCGTCCATATTCACGGGTAGACCCAGGACAAACCCTGCAATGCTGTGCTGCGCTGCGATTGCCAATAGTCGCGCTGCGTCGGGCGTAAATTTCACACGCTTGATCGTCTCAAGCGGGGTCGCAATTGTTCGGGAGACATCCGACAGCGCCAGGCCGATCGTCTTCGTTCCAAGGTCAATGCCGATCAGACGGCAGCCAAGCGCTAAGAGATTCGCAAAATCAGCAGCGCCTTCAAGCGTGATGCCCATTGCAATTTGAGCGGTGATTCCCGTTGAGACCGGTTGATCTTGTGTCATGCGCCCTTATGGCTGGCGATATCGATCCAGAGCCCATATATATCGCAAGTCGGCTTGTCGAGGCTGCGGGCGCCGCAGCATCGCCGACGCGAAGCAAGGAAATTACCCGCTTTCGAAGCCCAATCGATCAGATCGCCCCACGAGTGACAGCTGCATGCATGAGTTGCAAGGAATCGGTCGCCGTACATGACCGATCAATTAGAGAGGGCCCTCATGCGGGCGCCTAACAGCTTCGCACCGGTCGTTGCCTTTACGGCAACGACGTTTCTGTCGGCGTTGTTGCTGTTTTCAATCCAACCGATGTTCGCCAAGATGGTTTTGCCGGTACTTGGAGGCTCCCCATCGGTATGGGCGGTGGCGATGTGCTTTTTTCAAGCAGCACTCCTTGCTGGTTATTGCTGGGCACATGTACTGACGACGTACCTGCCGCGTTACGCGGTGGCCACTCATTTGGCGCTGGGTGCGTTGGCGCTTTTGGCGCTGCCGATTAGCTTGCCGGCCTCGGTTGGGGAACCACCCACCGGCAATCCGTACTTCTGGCAACTGGGGCTATTCACGCTGAGCGTCGGGCTGCCGTTTGTTGCGGTCGCGGCCAATGCGCCTCTCATGCAAACGTGGTTCGCAACGACAAGCCATCCGAATGCACGTGATCCCTACTTTTTGTACGCCGCCTCCAACCTTGGCAGCCTCATTGCACTACTTGGCTATCCACTGATTTTGGAGCCATTGTTAGGCGTTCGTGCGCTGAGTTGGATTTGGACGGTTGGTTTCGTTTTGCTGTTGTTGGCCATCGCTGGTTGCGCTTGGGTCGCGAACCTCGGATTTGGACGGGCATCAAGCACGACATCAATAGGCACAAGCAGCGGTCAAGAAGAGATTGCATTTCCGACGTGGCTGCAGCGCGCCGGATGGGTTGGGCTGGCGCTGGTGCCTTCAGCGCTGCTGACGGCGTTTACCACCCACATCGCAACCGATGTCGCATCGGCCCCGCTGATCTGGGTGATCCCGCTCTCGCTCTATCTTTTGACATTTGTACTTGTGTTTCGCGAACGTGCGGTGATCCCGACACGCCTGCTGCTCATCGTACATATGGCAGCTGTCGTGATCGCGCTCGTACAGCTGTCGCAAACACGACACGATGGATGGTTCATCTCGGCGGCAACCGGCCTAGCCGTTTTCTTCTCAAGCGCAATGGTAGCCCATCGCACACTCTATGAACTGCGACCCTCAGCCCGCTACCTCACCGAATTCTATCTGTGGATGGCGCTCGGTGGCAGCCTTGGCGGATTGTTTGCCGGCTTGATCGCGCCGCAGTTATTTTCGGAAGTTTACGAATATCCCATTCTGCTGGCGCTCAGCATGGCCTGCCGTCCAGGCGCTCTCAAAGTAGTGCGCGGAAGCGGCGAAGGCATGCGGCTCTGGTTAATTGCGGCAGCTGGCATCCTTGCGCTCTTTTGGTTTCCGTGGGCGCTCGAAAAGCTACCTGTTTCAGCCGACGTCGCCGACACGATCCCACGCGCCTTAGCGACTGTCCGCGCGACCTTCGATCGCTGGGGACATGCTGCATTTCTATGTGCACTCTTTGGCTTATCAATGCCGTTGTTGTGGTGGCATCCGCCGCGCCAGCTCGTGGTCGGGCTGCTGATGGGGGCAACCGTTGTCTTGCTGCCGTCCGCCGTCAAGCAAGGTGAGGCACAACGCAGCTTCTTCGGCGTTTACCGCGTAACAACATCCTACGACAATGAGTTCAACATTCTGAAGCACGGCACGACGTTGCACGGCGCCCAGCGCGTGCGAGAGGCCGATGGCACTTTGGTTGTGGATACGACACCGGCGACCTATTACTACCCCAAAAGCCCAATGGCGCATTCGATCGACTTCGTGCGCGCGGCCCTCGCAGCCGACGGACGTAAGGGCCGTTATGGGGTGATCGGTCTCGGCACGGGGTCACTCGCCTGTTATGCGCAGGATGACGAAGCGTGGCGCTTCTTCGAAATCGATCCGGTCGTGGTCGGCATCGCACAGAACGCCGAGAACTTCTCTTTCCTAGAGACATGTCAACCAAACCTCGACGTTGTGATCGGCGACGCGCGATTGACAATGGCGAAGCAGCCAGACGCCTCGTTTGATTTGATCATCGTCGATGCGTTCTCGTCAGATGCCGTGCCGGTCCATTTGATGACAGCCGAAGCACTTCGCCTCTACGCATCGAAGCTGACGCCGACTGGTGTCGTGGTGCTCCACATCTCGAACCGATACCTCGACTTAGATAGCGTGCTCGGCGCGACGTTGCCGCTGGTTCCGGAGTTAGGTGGCGTGCTGCTGTCAGACGATGAAGCCGATGGATCTTACGCGCAGTCAACATCGACGGTTGCTGCATTTTCCAAAAGCCCAGCCGCACTTGAGGTGTTTCGCGCGTCGCCTGAGGCCCGCCCGCTGGACGCGAAAACCGTAAAGCCCTGGACCGATGATACGTCGGACGTGCTGGGGCCATTTTTATCGAAGTTAAAGTAGCCGATGCCTACTCGTCTTGATCCGCGCGCCGTTCATCCATTCCTGGTGCCAATTGCGTTTCCTGACGACCGTCAGCGTGCGTAATTGAAAGGCCAAACCACTTCCGACGAACTTCCTGATAGTGCGCTTCAGGGTCGTAAACATCATTGCCCAACGCCAGTCCTTCAGCGTTGAGGCGACCGATGCTCGACAACAACGTGTATGCCGCGACCACCAGATCACGACGGGTTGTGACGAGTTGAGCTTCGGCCGAGAGCAGTTCTTGCTCAGCATTGAGCACGTCGAGCAACGTGCGTTGTCCAACTTTTTCTTCCTCGCGCACGCCTTCAAGGGCCACGCGATTAGCCTCGACCTGAACCGTATCCGATTTCAGCTGTGCGCGGGCCGATGTCACCCGTGACCATGCCGATGTCGCACCGGCTTGGCTTTCGGCACGCGCCTGCTCGATCTCCTGGATGCGCGACACGTGCGTATGCTTTGCTTGGCGCACGCGCGCCTGGGTCTCGCCACCTTGGTATAGCGGAACGTTAACGCGACCAGTGATGCTCATCGTCTCTTGTTCGCTCACAAACTTCGACGTTTCGTTGCGATGCTGATAGCTCGCCTCAAGCCGGACGTCAGGCAGCAATTCGCCCCAGATCTTGTCCACGGCATGTCGTGCCGCCTGCTCGCGATATTGGGCTGAGACGACATTGGGGCTCTCGCGTTCGGCGATACGAACGGCTTCATCCACGGTCTTCGGCATTGTCGGAAGCCGCGTTGATGGGTCTGTCAATTGACCAGCTGCATGACCAACGACGCGCTGATAGGTGGCCCGACTGGAGCGAAGATTGGCCTTCGCGCCATCGAGCGCCGATACCGCCTTAGCGCGACGGGCGCGCGCTTGGGCGACATCGGTTTTAGTTACTTCCCGCACCGATCGGCGGGTTTCGGCTGCATTCAAATCTGTCGTCAGCACCACGACGTGGTTTTCGGCGAGCCGGACGAGCGCCAGATCGCGGACCACATCGACGTAGGCCGTAACAGCGTCGAGCAGCGTGGTACTTTCAACTTGCCGCAGATTTTCACGGCCAGCCCGCACAATGGCTTCCGCTTCCCGCACCGTGTTGACGGTTCTGAAGCCGGTAAACACCTGTTGCGTCACGTTCAAGCCATAGCCCGTTGGCTTCGTATCGCCGGCACTGGTCGTCACAGGCTTGCTGGTCAACGATTGCGCGCCGACGTCGGCAGTACCCTGAACCGTGGGCAACCAGCCTGAACGCGCGCGCGGCACTTCCTCATCGGTCGCCCTGAGGCGGGCGCGTTCGGCGTCGATCTTTGGATTGGTCCGATACGTGTTGTCGAGCGCTTGGCGTAGACTTTCAGCCTGCGCCGACGTCGCTCCAATCATCGAGCCCGCAACCGCGAACAACGCGATCAAGGAAATTGCAAGCACTGGCGCACGGTATCGCCGTACCCAGCGCTCCTGATCGACAACCCGCACCATTGATCTCACCCGTGTTCACAAGGCGCAGACCAGCAATTGCCGATCACCGCGCCAACGCGTCCTCTGCGCACGCCTCGACCGTGATCGAGATGTGCTCAGGGCGGATTGGCTGCTGATTCGCTAAATGAAAGGTAAAGCCTGACGCCAAGCCCCGTTTGACGTGCGGCCACGAAGGCCTTGTGTTCGCTGGCAGAGCGCGCCACTTACGCGAGGGTACTTGGAAAGTTCGAGGAGCACTGGTTCGTGGCGGCATCCGGTTTGCCAAACATTGCCGGTACGGCGCGCGATGCAGTGCGCAACACCGCCGCGTATTTGGCCGAGGTCAACACTCCGACTATCCGATTGGGCGTGACCGGACTATCGCGCGCAGGCAAGACCGTGTTCATTGCAGCGATGGTGCGCAACCTTATCGAGGGCGGTCGCCTGCCGTTCTTCGGGCCCTACGCACAAGGTCGCATCACGCGCGCCTACCTCGAGCCGCAACCGGATGATGCGGTGCCGAGGTTCGACTACGAAGGCCATTTGGTAGCAATTGGCGGCGCACCGCCGATCTGGCCGCAAAGCACGTCTCGCGTGTCACAACTGCGGGTCACGCTGGAATATTCGCCAACTGGCTCGTTGCGTCGTTTGCTCGGCCGGGCGCTGGGCAACAACAAGTTGCATATCGACATCGTTGATTATCCTGGCGAGTGGCTGCTGGATTTGGCGCTTTTGGAGCAAACCTACGCCGACTGGTCGAACGCGTCGATCGAGGCTGCCAGACGTCCAGAGCGGTTGTCGGCGGCGGCACGATGGCTCGCGCACCTGGCAACGCTTGATGGCACAGCGTCCGCCAGTGAACCTGTTGCCTTCGAAGCGACGCGCATCTTCACCGATTATTTGAAGGGCGCACGGGCAACCAACGCTGTTGCAACTTTGGGTCCAGGCCGCTTTTTGCTGCCGGGCGAACTCGCGGGCTCTCCCCTTTTAACGTTCGTGCCGCTGCTGCCCGGGGCCGCCGAAGCCCCTACGCGCGGCAGTCTGGCCGCAATGATGCAGCGCCGGTTCGAAAGCTACAAAGCACAAGTCGTGCGTCCTTTTTTCGTCAACCACTTCAGCCGACTCGACCGCCAGATCGTGCTCGTTGACGCGCTCTCGGCGATCGATGCTGGACCAGCCGCGGTCGTAGATCTGACGACCGCACTTACCGGCGCTTTGAATGCATTCCGCCCCGGCGCATCCTCCTGGCTGTCGCGGATCGTCGCGCCGCGCATAGACCGCATTTTATTTGCCGCAACGAAGGCGGATCACCTACCCAGAGCCAGCCATGATCGTCTTGAGGCAGCGCTCGGCCTCGTAACAACCAGAGCGATCGTGCACGCGCGGTTCGCCGGCTGCGAGGTGAAGGTACTGGCGCTCTCGGCCCTGCGCGCGACCCGCGAGACAGAGGTTCGCCAGAATGGCGAGTTATTGCCGTGCATCGCTGGCGTACCATTGCCGGGTGAAGTCTTCGAGGGGCGAACGTTTGATGGCACCAAGGAAGCCGTATTCTTTCCAGGCGATCTGCCCAATGACCCGGCCACCGCGCTCGCTCATGGTCGGGGGGCGGATGTGCGCATCATCAAGTTTCGACCACCCCGCATTGCAGCCAGCCCGCACGCCGTCACGCCACCGGAATGGCCGCACATCAGGCTCGACCGTGCACTCGATTTCTTGATCGGAGACCGGCTCGCATGAGTGACGCCATACCCCCCAGACGGCCGCGCGTATTTGAGCCCGACGATCCGTCGATCATCCCTGCACCCGCAGAACCGGCAGATGACCGCAGTGCCGCGCCGCCGTCACGACCAGGCGCTTTTTCCGGGCCGGGCCGGGCCGATCTTGCACGCGGATTTGCATGGGGATCGATGTTCGTCGCTGGCGCCTTGTCACTTGCTGGGCTCGCTGCCAGTTTGTCATTCGCCAACTTTGTGACGGTGGCCTTCCAGCGCGACGATTGGATCGGCTGGACGGCAGTCGGGTTGGCTGGGGTTGTCGCGTTGGCTGGCATGGTGATACTCGGTCGGGAGTTGGTCGGATACTGGCGACTGCGACGCTTGGGCGAACTGCGCAAAACCGCTGATCGTGTGCTGCTTAAGCCCGATCTGAAAGCGGAAGCGGACATTGCACAACGCTTGATCCAGTTGCTTGATGGGCGACCTCAAATGACTTGGTCGCTCGCCCGCTTCCGTGAGCACCGCCGTGATGTGCACGACCCAGGCGATCTCTTAGCATTGGCTGATCGGGAACTTATCGCCCCGATCGATAACGAGGCCCGACGACTGGTCATGAGCAGCTGCAAACGGGTTGCAGCCGTGACGGCGATGTCGCCCTGGGCGTTGATCGCGTTTGGCTTCGTGACAGTTGAGAGTTTGCGAATGATGCGCAAGCTTGCCTCTCTCTATGGGGGACGGCCGGGCTTTCTGGGTACGGTCAAACTTGCGCGGGTTGTGGTTGGCAACTTGATTGCATCGGGTGGTGTCGCACTGACCGACGACCTGCTAGGCCAATTCATCGGTCAGGATGTCTTGCGTCGCCTATCCCGCCGATTGGGCGAAGGGGCCTTCAACGGCGCCCTCGTTGCCCGTCTGGGCACCGCTGCCATCGAGGTTGCGCGCCCCTTGCCGTTTATCGAAACAACGCCGGTTCGCGCGCGCGATTTCGTAGCGGAGTTGTTTCGCAAAGGCCCACCGACGGCAGCGGAATCACCTAAAGATAAGCAATCATAGACTTCTACGTCTGTGCGCCCGCCGCAAGCTTGCGCTCCCAGACCAGTGCAAGTTCGTCGACGCGCCGCAAAATCGCCGGCGGGTCGCGATCCTCCATTGTCGCAAGCAACCAGCTCAGGGTCGGTCCAGCCGTCCTGGCCGTGACCCAGCTCAGCCCCGCTGACAGCAACAATCCGAGCAGAATGGGGGCGGTCCATGCCATCAGGCTGTAGGACACGACATAGCAGATCAAAGCCGCTGCAATCCCAAGCGCGATGTGCCAGCGATGAAACAACACCGCATCGGTGATACGCACCCGTCCGTCATCCCGGCGCTGCGCGCTCCAACCGGCGTCACGACCAACCAATATTTGGGCCACAGCAGACGTTTGGGTTACCATCAAGATTGGCGCGAACAGCATTGAATAGATGGTTTCCGTTGCGACGCCCGCGACCGCGCGCGCTGCCGCCATCGGGTGTGCCGCCCGCCGGGCCCGCTCAATCTCCAAAATGAGCCCGAGCACTTTGGGCAAAAGCACGACGGCCATTGTTGCCATGAACAACCGAAAGGCAGCGCCCGGATCGATCACCGGCCAAATCGGGATCAACGATTTAGCATCACGAAAATAGCTGGGCACCAACTGTTGACCCTGCAGCGCAAGGACCAGTCCAACGATCAACGATAGTGCCCAAATCGCCGATACGGCATAGGCACAAATCCCCATCCCAAGATGGATGCGCCCCATGGCCGTCAGACCAGGTTTCGTGACGATTGCAAGATGCTGCAGATTACCCTGCGCCCAGCGCCTGTCCCGAACCGCCAACTCAAGCAACCCGGGCGGCGCCCCCTCGTAGGAGCCTTGGATCGTCGGGGCCATGTGCACTTCCCACCCGGCGCGCTGCAACAAAACGGCCTCGACAAAATCATGGCTGAGGATGTTACCGCCAAACGGTGCCTGGCCTGGCAACTCGGGCAAACCGGCTGCTGTCGCAAACGCTGCCGTTCGAATAATCGCGTTGTGGCCCCAATAGTTGCCCTGGTGGCGATGCCAAACGGCCAAGCCGACGGAAACGGCTGGACCATACGTGCCAGCCGCAAACTGCTGCAGCTTCTGGAACGTCGTGCGACCACCGGCTAGTTTCGGCACGGTCTGGATCAAGCCGACCCGGGGGCGCAGTTGCATGGCGCCTGCAAGCCGAACGAGCGTATCACCCGACATGACACTATCAGCATCGAGGATAACGAACGTCTGATAAGCACCGCCAAAACGTTCAAGCCAAGCCTTGATGTTGCCAGCTTTTTTGGCCGTGTTTTGCGCCCGCCGCCGATAGTATACATTGGCATGATCGGTAAGGGCCTGGCTCAGTTGCCGGTACGCATCGGCTTCACTGGCGGCCGCTATCGCATCACGCGTATCGCTTAGAATAAAAACGTCGAAGCGGTCGCTCGCATCATGAGCGCTGAGGTCTTCAACGATGGCGTTGATACAGGCGGCGATTCGGGCAGGTGCCTCCTGGTAGACGGGAAACAGCAAAGCCGTGCGTGTGCCTGTGGCCAAGACCGCATTTGCCGCTGGCAACTCGATTGATGGATCGTGATCGCGTGCAAACAAGGGCAGAAATCCCATCGCTGCCGAAAGCGACCCAAACGCGATCCAGCTGAACGTCAACGTGGAAAAAATCAGAAATAGAAACTGGATCGGCGTCATCCTGACGAATGACAAAACAGAATAAAGTTCAACTGCAAAGGCGACCGTCAGAAGGCTACCGCCAAACAGCAACGCGGCGCGCGGCACCCATAACCCCGGATCATCGCTGGAAGGGGCGACCTCGATTGAATGGTCGAAATTTTGGTCCGGGACTGGTAAAGCGCGCTCCGCTGGTAACCAGCAAGGTCCGATGTCACGCGGTTGCTCCGCCCCATCAGCGCTCATGCCTTGGTCCAACGGTAGAGCCAACTTTCGGAAATCGGTTGTTCGTTCATGCGCAGGAACAATCGAAGCTCGACCCATTCGGAGGCTGCAGGTTGCAATTCAAACGTGCATCGCAGACCGCCGATATCGCCATGTCGCTGCACCAGCACATTGGTGACTGTGGCCCCACCACTTGCGCTAATGTCAGCCACCGGCAGGTCCTTTAAGTCCTTGACCCCAGGTCCGTCAAAGTCGATCGAAAAAACGACCGCACCCTTGCGGGTGAGCCCAACCCGTGTCTTGCGGACGCGCCCACCCGTCCATGCCACCGGCACGGCGTCGCCCCAATGGAGGCGATAGGCCAGTTTGTAGGGCTTTTCTGCTTCGATCGGCTTCGTCGGTCGCCAAAACACGGTAATATTGTCGTGGATTTCGTCTTCAGCTGGGATTTCGAAGAGTTCAACCGCCCCATCTCCCCACGCGCCCTTCGGCTCGACCCAAACCGTGGGACGGCGCTCAAAGCGGCCATCCAAGTCCTCGAAGTTGTTGAAGCTGCGATCACGCTGGCTTAGGCCAAAGCCTTTCGGGTCTCGATCAACGAACGCGCTGGTTTGCAGTTTGCGCGGGTTGGTCAGTGGCCGCCACAAGCGCTCACCCTTGCCATTGAGAATGGCGAGCCCCTCACTATCGTGCACGGACGGACGCAAATCGTTGCCGTTCCGACGCGAAGCCGACCCGTGCAGGAACATGCTCGTCAGCGGCGCAAGCCCCAAGAATTGAATTTCGCGCCGAGGGAACAGCGTCAACTCCACGTCGATCACCGTGGTTGTTCCAGGCCCGATGACAAAACGATAAGCGCCCGTTGTCGACGGCGAGTCGAGCAAAGCCTGCACAACGATTTCTGTTGCTCCAGGCTTTGGCTTTTCAATCCAAAACGCGCGAAACAGCGGTACTTCTTCGCCGCCCGGCCGACCTGTGTTGACAGCTAATCCGCGCGCCGACAAACCGTAGCTTTGCCCCCGACCGACGCTGCGAAAGAAACTCGCGCCTTGGAAGACTGCGTATTCGTCGAAGAAGTCTGATCGATTGATCGGGCCATGCACTCTGAAACCGGAAAAAGCAAACGGTGCTCCCTGGGGCGCATTGGGGATTTGACCACCGACTGTGAAGAGAGTGCCGTCCGCCTTCAAAGCGCGCGCCCGCCCGCCTTCGACGACAAAAATATCGACCGGCGCATCGTAAAGCCAGCCATAAGCGAATAACTGCAATTCCGCATCGAGTTTCTCGCCGCGCCACAAGCCTTGATCGGCCCTGAAGCGAATATCGCGGTACTGTTCGGCTGAAAGTTTGCTGAAAGGCTCTGGAACATCCACTTTTGGCTTCTGGAATGGGCGAACCGCCAGCGCTTGCGCCAGCTTGCCAACATGGTCAGGACTCAACACATCGCCCGTGTCAGTGCTCGTGCCTTGCGCATGCGCCGAAGCAAGCCCCCCCAACATATCCAGCGTCGCCTGCAACAGCATCGTTGAAGCCCCAGCCCCCACGACCGACCGCCGACTTAACCGCTTCCCTGACATCGCGTTCTAACCAAGCTTCCGATTCAACAATAATGCAGCGGTCGCTGCGGCATTCTTCCGACTCACTGTCCCCGCCGCGCAGCTCTACAGGGCAGCCAGTGCCAGAATTGCGGCACCGCAGCAAACTAAGCGATGCAGTCCGATCACAGCTGGATAACTGCAACAATCCCCGGCCTTGCGGTTCGGTTGCTGCGATATAGAGTCAACGCGACCACCGCAACGAGTAATCCAGCTAGTGTAAAGGTGTGCACCATTATGCCCATTCAGGAACAGACGATGATCGACGCGATCATGCACTTGCGTGGTCAGATTGACTTCCTCTGGCAGTTCTTTGTCACTGTGCAATTGGCATTGTTCGCGCTGATTTTCATATATGACGAAGCAGTTGACAGCCTCAACGGTTTGGCCCGGGTGCTCGCCTTGTTCGGGCTCGGAATGTTCAGCTGGATCAATGGGAACGCGTTACGTGGCGCCTACCGGTTGATTGCCGCAGTTCATGAGCAATACAAGTTCGACTATGGCCAGGTCGGCCGCTTCAAGCCGGCCTTCCAACAAGCATTCGTTGACGCAAATTACGCGGGTCGCGATGAAATGGTTCTCTTAACCCACAGCGTGGCCTTTGCGGTCGTTGCCTTGGCGCTCTTGTTTCCAAGTTTCATTCAGCATCGGCGGCACTGATCCGGTTGCGACAATTTGCTACACTTGGATTCGGACCTTAGGTTCTGCAGTCGGAATTTTTCGCATCGCGTTTTTTGAACCGCGTTTTATTTCAACTCTGGTTAATGATCGAAATTGCATACCCAATTGCCAACAAAGCTCCACAGCGTGCCAGAACAAGCACGGAATATAGTGTGGCTAAACTTGATTGAACGAACAATACTGCGTTCGGGGGCATCGTTGATGTGCAGATCGTGCAGCAAAACCCAATTTGATCGGCGTCAACAATTTGCAGATTGTGTGATTGGAGGGGGGCGTGAATCTAACTCCACGGGAGATCGAAGTCCTCAGATGGATCGCGACTGGTAAATCAGATTGGCAGATTGGCCAAATCCTGAGCATTTCAGACAAAACAGTGAATTTTCATGTCGAAAACATGAAGCGGAAGTTGGGCGTCGCCACCCGCATTCAAGTGGTGGTCCAGGCCGTCCACGAAGGTAAGATCTACCCGGACCCAAATACTGCAGCGTGAGTGGTGTTTTTGCTCCCTTCGCCGTGGTACGGAATGATCCGCCTCGAACGAACCATCGATCCGCCTGGAACGAAATGCTGATTTCTTTTTTTACGGAATTGCGAACGGCAAAAGTACCGGTGTCGGTCACTGAGTACTTGGCACTGATGCAGGCCATGGATAGCGAACTCGCACAGGGCAGCATCGAAAAGTTCTATTACCTTGCACGCACGTGCCTAGTTAAGGACGAGCGTCATCTCGACCGATTTGATCAGGTTTTCAGTCGTGTTTTCAAAGGTCTTCAAGCAACCGACGAGGCAATCAACGCGACCATCCCTGAGGAGTGGCTGAGAACCATTTCAGCCCTGCATTTGTCCGAACAGGAAAAGCGCCGCATCGAAGCGCTCGGTGGCTGGGACAAGATTATGGAGGAACTGCGTAAGCGTCTGGCCGAGCAAAAGGGGCGTCACCAAGGCGGATCGAAATGGATCGGCACCGGGGGCACTTCGCCGTATGGGGCAGACGGCTACAACCCCGCCGGCGTCCGGATCGGGCAAAAAGCAAATCGGAACAATCGCGCCATCAAAGTGTGGGATCAGCGCGAATACCAGGATCTTGATGATGGCGTTGCACTTGGAACCCGCAACATAAAGATTGCTCTGAGACGTCTACGGAAATTCGCTCGCGATGGCGCGCCCGAGGAATTGGACCTCGATGGCACCATCAAAGGCACAGCGCATAAGGGCTATTTGGACATTCACCTGCGGCCTGAGCGACGCAACACGGTTAAAGTGCTGCTTTTGTTGGACGTCGGCGGCTCGATGGACTGGCACATAGAAACAGCGGCTCAACTGTTTTCGGCCGCACGCACCGAGTTCAAGCATCTGGAATTCTTCTACTTCCATAATTGCCCCTATGAATTTCTTTGGAAGGACAATAGCCGCCGCTGGACAGACCGCACGCCCACGCACGAGGTGTTGCGGACATTCCCAGCCGATTACAAACTGATCTTCGTTGGCGATGCGTCGATGAGCCCATACGAGATTTCTGTGCCCGGTGGCTCCGTTGAGCATATGAATGAGGAGCCGGGTGCTGCTTGGCTCAAGCGCATGACGGATGTTTATGAACGCAGCGTGTGGCTAAACCCGGTTGCTGCCGATACCTGGGGATGGACTCCGTCGATCCGCATGATCCGCGAGTTGATGCACAACCGCATGTTCCCGCTAACGATTGGCGGCATTGAATCGGCCATGCGGGCCTTGACGCGATAAGTCGCGATAAACAGCAATCTTGATCACATCACACCGCGATGGATTGACGGCACCCCCATTTTCGGACCACCTAGCCCCATGAAAACAGGAATCAAAATTCTTGGCCTTGCCCTCGTCGCAGTGCACCTTGGTGGTTGCGGCAGCGGGGGTAGCGGCTTGGGTCTGAGCACCGGGTCACTATTTGCCGGTGGAAAAGCTGAAAGTGTAGCTACAGCCGCACCTATCGAAACGCCAAGTATGCGTGCAGCGCAAGTGGCCGCCGTTTCAGCGCGCAGCGCAAAGTGTGGCTATAACTACGATCCAACGCGTTTAAAATCAGGCTTTCTCGCGTCCGAAGCACAATCTGGCGCCGCCGCCGACATGGCGAAACTCGAACGCGAGTACGACGCCATTCGGGTCAAAGTGGCAGCAGCAATCGCAGCCGACCCTGAATTTTGCACTGAAGTAAAAACACGGAGCATTAAGGCCGACCTGACGCGGCATATGGCTGGCGATTACTCAGCACCAGTCAATAAAAGTGCTATCGATGAACGATTGCTCGCTTCGGGTCCACGCACGCGGGAAGTTTTGAATCCAGAGTTCCTCAACGACAAATATGCATCAAAGACCAAGCGCGTTGAAGAATAACTGGCTCGACACAGCGTCTGGACCGTGTTGTTGATGTTGCAGCAACTGCTTCTCGCGGAGGTCATTTTAAAAGGCAGCGCGGGCATTGTCCTCGCGCTGGGTCCAGGTCACGCTTCCGCGATGTTGGGGATGCCATCAGTCGGCAACGGGTTCTGGTCGCGAATGGTCGGGGCCCTTTTGCTTGGCCTGACCGCGGCTCTCCTCTTCCAAGGCATGGTCCCTTCGGTGCGGATGATCACACCGGCCGGACTGATCGCAATTAATCTTTTCGGCGCGGGCATGATCGTTAGCTTGCTGGTCCTGGGAAAGGCTTCCTTAACCCGCCGGGGCAACGTCCTACTTTGGGTCATTGCCATCAACTTAGGCTTGCTCAGCCTGTTTGAAATTTCCTTTATTTGATTGGTTAGCAGCGGTTCGCGCTGACCGTCCCCTGGCACGCGACTTGCTCCCATTTCGAGCAGGATCAAGTTGTTGAGACGGGGATAGACTGCAATGACGGGCATGATCGAGGGTTTGACTAGCCCAGAGGCACACGGGTTTTTCCGCGCGGAACGTTCGACGGATCGGCTTATCATTGGGTCAACGCCTTCAACGTCGCCGGTCGAATCGGTCGCCACAGAGCCGATCACTTTTGAAATCGTGCGCTCGCGCGCTGGGCTAGAAGCACTATCAATCGAATGGATCGCTTTGTTTGAACGCAGCGGCCGAGCCCATCAGGTCTTCCAAACGTTCAATTGGAACTGGCAGTGGGCTGAGGCATTCCTGTCATCGAGTGCACACGTCAGCCCTATCGCAATCCTGACGGGTCGCTCCGGTGGACGCTTGGTCACGCTGTGGCCGATGGTGCTTGAGCGGCGCGGCCCTCTCCTGGAGCTTTGCTGGATGGGTGAACCCGTTAGCCAATACGGCGATGTTCTGCTGGACAAAGACATCGCCGACCCCCTCTCCATCCTGCGATTGGGTTGGGAACATATCATCGCAAATTTGAAACCTGATTTGGCACGCCTGCGCAAAGTACGCGCTGATGCCGTCATCGCGCCGTTGCTTGATGCGCTAAACTCTCTGCATACCGCTGAACTGGATGCTCCTTATGTCGATCTAACGAAGGCAGCCAATTTTGCCGCCTACGAGGAGCGGTTTCCCAATCGGGCACGCCGCAATCGTCGCCGACAAATGCGACGACTGGAAGAAGCGGGCGCCGTTACGTTCCAGCATTTGGGCGAAGGTGCCGAGGCAAGCGAGTTTGCGGAGACTGGCATTGCCTTGAAGCGCCAGTGGTTGATTGAGCGCGGTTATGTCTCGCCAGCTCTGGCCGATGCGCGGATGAGCCGGTTCATGAAAGCTGCGACCGATACTACAGCGCATTCGACCGCAGCCAGGGTTTCGGTATTGCACGCTGGCCACCAGACCGCTGCCATTCAGATTGGCTTCGATTGTCGAAAAACACGCGCACTGCATGTGATTGTCTACGACCGGCAATTTGAAAAGATGGCAGCTGGCGTTTTGCATCTTGAAGAAACCATTCGTCACGGCTTTGACGAGGGACTTGAGCGCATCGATTTGCTGGCACCAGCAGCCGCTTACAAACTCGAGTGGGCTGACGGTAAGGTTGCCGTTGTCGATCACGCAATCGGGTTGTCGGTTAAAGGGCGGATCTATGCCCGGGTTTATCTTGGCTACTTGCGTAACCACCTCAAGGCCGCCGTCGAGCGACTGCCGCACAAGGTGCGCCAAGTCATGGTCACGTCGCATCTTCGATCGGCGGCCAAGCGGATCACTAGCGTGTTCGCCCTCGCCTGAGCAAAGCGCGAACTTCGCCGTCAGCGAACGCCCAATTTCTTCTGCAGGCTCGACGACGACGTCGTGTACTGGAACAGCACTTTTTTGTCAGGATGAACTAGGCGGTGTGCTGCTTGTGACATCAACGCTGCCTCGTGAAAGCCGGACAAAATGAGCTTTAGTTTGCCCGGGTAGGTGTTGATGTCACCAACGGCAAAGATGCCCTTTTCACTGGTCTCGAAGCGTTCGGTGTCGACCGGAATTAAGTTCTCGGCGAGATTCAAACCCCAGTCGGCGATCGGCCCAAGCTTCATCGTCAAACCGAAGAATGGCAAAAGCGCGTTGCACGCGATCCGCTCCTCGCCATCCTTGGTTTTAATCGTTACGCCATCGAGTTGGCGGCCACTCCCATGGAGACTACCGACTTGTCCAATCATCAACCGCATCTGATCGGAAGCCACCAGTTGGCGCATCTGCTCGACCGAGTGCGGTGCTCCCCGGAAATCATCACGCCGATGGAGCAGCGTCACGCTCTTTGCTAATGGCTGAAGATTGAGTGTCCAGTCGAGCGCAGAATCGCCACCACCGACAATCAGGATATCCTTGCCGCGAAACGTCTCCATGTGGCGCACCGAATAGTGCACGCTCGTGCCTTCGTAGGCTTCGATTCCTTCAAGCGGGGGCCGCTTCGGGGTGAATGATCCACCGCCGGCAGCAATCACGACAACTTTAGCGAGGAAGCGTTTGCCCGCATCAGTTGCGACGGCAAATCGGCCATCGGAATGGCGCTGCAGGCTATCGATGCGCTCGCCCAGATGGAACGTCGGATTGAACGGCTTGATCTGCTGCAGCAGGCGATCCGTCAGCTCCTGCCCGGTAACGATCGGCAGGCCGGGAATGTCGTAAATCGGCTTCTCAGGATAGAGCTCGGCGCATTGACCACCGGGCTTGCCCAGGATGTCCACCACATGAGCTTTGATGTCGAGCAGCCCCAGTTCAAAAACCGTGAACAGTCCGACTGGCCCGGCACCAATGATCAGAGCATCAATTTCGATGATCCCGCCGGACGTCGAATTTTCAATTACCGGTTCCACTAGATCGAGTGCCACGAGCGCATCCACTTCGTTGGTTTGCTGTTCCGTGTTCGGTCAAACAGCGCAAATTCCGATTGCCGATGCCGAACGGCCTGATCGGCGCTTGCATCCTGATCACGACGATGCGTCGTGCAAGCTCCGGTCAGAACTGCTTCGCTGGCACCCGGACTTGAAGACCGTCAAGCTCAGGCGTAATTTTGATCTGGCATGCCAGCCTGCTCGTTTCCTGAACATCAAAGGCAAAATCGAGCATATCTTCTTCCATAACGGCTGGCTTGCCGACTTTAGCGCGCCAGGCATCATCAATGTAGACGTGGCAGGTTGCACAAGCACATGCACCGCCGCACTCGGCGTCGACGCCAGTGATGGTATTGATTTTCGCCGCCTCCATAACCGTCAGGCCAACTTCGGCCTCTACGGTCTGCGCGCTGCCATCTGGTTGGACGAACGTAATCTTTGCCATGCCACGAGCCTTGCCTGCGGGATCCTTGAGGGTCAAACCCTCCAAGTCAGCGTGCGTCGCCGCACAGCCGACCAATGGCGTACCTGTTAGCCAGTCAGGATCAGGATGACAAGGCGACGTTACAGCGCTTCCGCCTTGATGAAGGCGCACGCCTCGTCGAGCGCAAGTTGAATCTTGGCTACTCCAAACGGCCATGACGCAGTGTCTGTGACCAGAAGTTCGGCTTCCGCAGCAGCACGGGCCACGCCGTGAGCACCGATAGCGCCAGCAGAGCCTTTTAGAGTGTGGGCGGCGTCGCGCCAGTCTTTAGCTGTTACCGCTTGTTGCAGCCGCCCGACGATCAATGGCGCCTGACCTGAGAACAATTGCAGAACTTCGAGTTCCAGATCCCGATTGCCAAGCGTGAACCGCCGCAAATGCACCAGATCCACCGGCGCCTTAGCAGTCGGCTCACTTGTCGCAACCGTCGGTCTGAACTCTCTGCGCGTTTCCGCCTGCAACATATCGACACCATCCCCGCCACTTCCAATTCAATGTTGCACACAGCCCGATAAGACCGCGTTAATCGGCCTACCGATCTTTACCGATCAACTGCAACACACCGGAAACCGCATCCAATCCTGTTGACATCGCATAGTGATCCTTGCTTTCGCCCTAAACGGTCGATAGTCGGCAGGAGGTGTCAAGTTGAGCGGTATTGGGGTAAGTTCTTCTCACCACAAAGTATTTAGGTGTTTAGTGCATGCGGGCAGTTTATTCGCATGATGCATTGGGGCAAGGTACGGGGATGTGGTTGATTCTGATCAAGGGTGACATCCCTTGTTCACAGCCAGGCGGGTGAATGGGGCAGGATACGAAAACCGTACGACCGGTTTCGTCAGCATCGGATGCTGGCGGAGATGAGCCGCGCGCCGTCAATATTGCGTCCGGGGGACCGCCCCCGCTGCCGCAGCGCGCCCCCGATCAAGGCCAAAAACGTCTCAATTCTCAGCAAGACGCTTCGACCGATGAGCCAGAACGCGATGACGATCCCGATGGTGATCGACGCAAAGCGCGGCGGCGCCCCGCCGGTCCGTCGCGCGGCAGAATAGCGGCCAACGACGACGCCCCTTCGATCGGTGGCCTGATCTACGCACTCAATCAGAAACCCTCAAGCCGACCTTATGTTGTAGCAGCAGGCGCCAGTGGCCTTTGGGCAGCAGCCAGTTTGGCTTTTGCATGGACCTTGTTCGGTCAAGATCTAATTAGTGGCAAGGCCGTCATTGAAGTCTTCAATCGCACGAACATCCTGCCGGCAATTGCGACGCTATGTGGTCCGATTGCGCTGTTCTGGTTCCTGGCTCTCCTCGCATGGCGAGCCGACGAGCTGAAGCTGCGTTCTACGGCCATGACAGAAGTGGCAGTTCGCCTCGCTGAACCCGATCGCATGGCCGAGCAATCGGTTGCCTCGCTTGGGCAAGCGGTACGGCGCCAAGTGTCGTTCATGAACGATGCGGTCGGGCGCGCATTGGGTCGAGCCGGCGAACTCGAGGCACTCGTCCACAACGAAGTCACCGCCCTTGAGCGATCCTACGAAGATAACGAGCGTCGTATCAGATCGCTCATTCAAGAGCTCACTGGCGAGCGTAATGCGCTTCTCACCACCGGTGATCGCGTTTCCGAGACGCTGCGCAGTCTTGGCAGTGAAGTGCCGGGGCTGATCGATAAGCTATCGAACCAGCAGGTCAAGCTTGCGCGTATCATCGAGGGCGCTGGACAGAACCTCACTCAACTCGAGTCGGCGATGGCGACCCAAACTGGCAACCTTGAGAACGCGTTGGGTTCACGGACTGACCAGCTACAAAACGTGCTGGAAAGCTATACCTCGGCACTTGGCGGTGCGCTCGGCAATCGAACGACGCAGATGGAACAGATGTTCCAAAACTATATGTCGTCAATCGATACCACAATTGGCGGCCGGACAGAGACGCTGCAAAGCGTGTTTGAGGAGTATGCACGCGCGCTCGATACGACCCTCGCCAACCGGGCCCAAGCCCTCGACATGCAGCTTGTGGAGCGAACCAAGACGCTCGACAACGCCTTCTCGGAGCGACTGCGATTGTTTGATGAATCGATCCTGCGGTCGACAATGGCGATCGATGGCGCCGTCGGTGAAAAGGCCAATGCCCTTACGTCGGCAATGGAACACCATGCCCGCAACATGAGCGAGACGATTGGCAAACAGGCCGTCGAGCTCGACGAAACGCTAATGCATGGCATCAACGCAGTGCGCCGGACGAGCGAAAACATTACCAAGCAATCGATCAAAGCGATTGAAGGTCTTGCCAACCAATCAGACCTATTGAAGAGCGTATCCGAGAACCTGCTTGGTCAAATCAACAACGTGACGAACCGGTTTGAAAACCAGGGCCAGTCGATCATGAAGGCGGCAAACGCCTTGGAGACCGCGAACTACAAGATCGACGTGACCTTGCAGAACCGACAAGTCGAACTCAGCACGACGCTTGATCGCATGTCCGGCAAGGCCGAAGACTTGTCGCGTTTCATGCAAGGCTATTCGACCACGCTCGAAGGCTCGCTCAGCGATGCCGAGAACCGCACGCGCCTGCTGACCGACGAGTTATCACGCGGCGCCGAAGCGCGCTCACGCTCAACCATCGCCGATATCGAAAGGCTCCGCGCCGATGCGTCCGTCGAGACGGATCGGGCACTCGATGATCTGCGCTCGAAATTCTCCAACGTCAGCCAGGAAGTTACGCAACGACTCGGTTCCATGACCGAGCAATTCACCGCATCATCGACTGAGATGCGTAATCGGGCCGCGGCTGCCGCCAGCGAATTCGAGGCAGAGCAGGCTCATATGCGCGCGCAGCTGCAGAGCATGCCCACCACTTCTCGCGAGAGTGCCGACGCCATGCGACGCGCTCTGGGCGACCAGCTCAGAGCATTGGAACAGCTGTCCAGCTTGACCAATCGCGAGGCGGCCCGTCGCGATATCGCCCCACCCGTTGAAGCCCCCACCCCCGGCCCAAGTTCACTTGTTGGGCCGGGCATGCCGCTTCCAGGCCGCGACGGCGGTCGATCCCTGAGTACACTTGGCAACAGCCTCGCCCAGGAAATGGGGCAGCGCGCTCACCCCAGGCCACCTGCTGGCGGAGCCCCGGCGCCGCAATCATCCCCTCAGGTCACGCATGACTCCCGAAATTCTTGGTCGTTCGGCGATCTATTAGCACGAGCTTCGCATGATGAAGATGGCTCCGGACCGTCGAGGTCGGCTGGTCAAATTCAACAAACGACAAGAAATGCTGCTTCGACCGGTGGCGGTGGACTTAATGTTGATGTCATATCGCGTGCCCTCGATGCGGCAACTGCATCTGCAATCTGGTCGCGATATCGTGCAGGCCAACGTGGCGTCATGGTACGCAGCATCTATACTGCGGAAGGACGTGCCGCATTCGACGAAGTCGCACGTCGCTTCCGCGAGGAGCCGGACTTCCAACTCACCGTCAATCGATATCTAGCCGACTACGAGCGCATTCTGGGCGAGAGCGACCGCCGCGATCCGACGGGTCGTCTCACGCAGAGCCAACTCACGTCAGATACCGGCCGTGTGTACTTGTTTCTGGCCCACGTGAGCGGTCGACTGAACTAAAGGGCGACAACACACCCGTGCCTGGTTCAAACGCAGTCCTACAAATCAAAGCTTCCATTGAATGCTGGCCGATTGACGGCACATTCACGATTTCGCGTGGATCAAAGCGCGAGGCCGTGGTTGTCGTTGTCGAGGTCTCGAATGACGAACATTCTGGTAGGGGCGAATGCGTGCCCTATGCCCGCTATGGTGAAACTGCCGAAGCAACGCTCACGGAACTCCTTAAACTTGGTCCCGAAACGTCACCGACGATTGCACTCCAATCGCTGGTCGGCAAAGCTGCCCACAATGCTCTCGATTGCGCACTTTGGGATTGGCAGGCCAAGCGCACTGGTATTGCGCCATTTAAGCGCGCAGGTCGGCCCACACCGCAACCGATCCTCACATGCTACACGATCAGCCTCGATACACCGGAGGCGATGGCCGTCGCAGCCAAACGAGTTGCGCAACTGCCTCTGCTCAAGCTGAAGCTGGGACGCGACGGCGATGCCAACCGTATGCGTGCTGTTCGTGCCAGTCGACCGGACGCGCGTCTCGTGGCTGATGCCAACGAGGGCTGGGATGTAGCCACTCTTCCCGACTTGATGGACGTTGCCGCCGAATGTCGCCTTGAACTGATCGAGCAACCCCTGGCCGCTGGGGCCGATTCTTTCCTGGCATCGATCGTACATAAGGTGCCGATTTGCGCCGATGAATCGGCGCACGATGCAGCAAACGTCGCGGCCTTGGCTGGACGCTATGACGCCGTCAACATCAAGCTCGACAAGACCGGCGGCTTGACCCCGGCACTGGAGATGGTTGAAGCAGCACGCGCGGCCAACATGCGCATCATGGTTGGGTGCATGGTCGCCACTTCCCTTTCGATGGCACCGGCCCTCGTACTTTCAGGTGACGCCGACTGGGTCGATCTTGACGGTCCACTCCTGCTCGCAAGCGACCGTCCGCACGGCCTCGTCATTCGGGATGGTTGGATCGAACCGGCACTGCCGTCACTTTGGGGGTAGACCGCCGCAAAGCCAGTGCGGCGCCGAGGCTGACGCCGGCGAGCACGGCCATTCCAAGATAACTCAAACCACCATAGCGCTGATAGGCAAAGCCCGCAAACAACATCGCGAGCCCCATGCCAATCCCGGCCGTGACCGTTGAATACAGCGCCTGGGCGGTGCCAGCTTGCCCCTGCGGAACACGTGCCTGGATGTAATGCATAGCCCCCAGATGGCTCGCACCATAAGTGAGCCCATGCAGGACTTGCAGAGCAAATAGTGCTGACAACGGTGGATCGAGGGCCATCATAGACCAACGGAACAACGACACAGCCGCTCCGATCACAATCAGATCGACTACACGGATCCGCGCGAGCACCTGCTTCGACCACCAGAACAGTGCAATTTCTGCGACCACGCCGATTGACCACAACAGGCCAATCCAACTGGCGGATACACCCGTCGTGCGCCAATGCAGCACGCCAAACGCGTAGAAAACGGCATGCGCCGACTGCGCAGCACCTGCCGCCAGTAGAAACAAAAGCAAAGGTCGCGACGAGATGAGCGCGCTGGCGGCTGCCAAATTCAGGCCGGATCCTGCAACGCGCTGTTTATTGACATCGGTTGAGAGCTGTCTTGCTGGGCGTGGCAACGCAAGTGCTGCACACAGCGTTGAAACCGCCCCAATCATCAGCAAGCCAACGATCACGTCTGAACCTTGCCAATCAATCAGTGCGGCACCGGCAAATGTAATCAGAATAAATGTTGCAGACCCCCACAGCCGCATCCGCCCGTAGTCGTGTCCGCCACGACTAACACCAGCCATGGCAATCGTCTCGATCAGCGGCATGATCGATTGGATCGCGACCAGAAATACGGTTGCACACAGCAGGATCGGCCAAAAACCGCGCGCGCCCCACAGCAACACCAGCATACCAACCCCGATCGCGCTAAGGGCGATCACCACGAGCCTGTGATCGCCGTGCCGATCAGCATGAATGGCAATGAGCGGTGTCAGAAGGAGCCGCGCAATCAGCGGAACCGACGAAACCATGCCAATTTCGGCCGCGGTCAGTCCTCGTGCATCCAACAGCACCGGCAGATACGGTAGCGATGTTCCGTAGACCAGGAACAAGGCGCCGAAAAACGCACTAATTCGCCACGCAAACCAACGATCATCGGTTCCCACCACGGCACTCCCGCATATCGCTTCAACGGATAACCGGCAATCACTTGCCGCACTAGGCTCACAGAGCGCTAATCAACCAGGCGCTGATGGCATCCGACAACGGTGCGGAGGCACCGAATCACGTATTGCTGGTGTGTCTTAACAGTGGCTCCAACAATCGCCAGCGGACCGTCGCCATGAATCAGTCGAAAAAATTCCAATCCGCTGCCTTTCCAGGCGGCGCCGATATTGAGACCGAGTACCGGTCCATCGAAGCGGCACTGCTAGAGAGTGCCCGTGGGCGGTGGTTTTTGGCCGAGCATGGTCGCCGTGCGCGCCGTCTCGATAGTGCCATGCTGGAAGATGCGCTCGGCAAGCTCCAGTCATCGCTGCGCCAGCCCCCCGCACTGTTGGGCCAGTTGCAGACCGAGGTGTCCAACTTGAAGAGCGCATTGCAGGCGGCTCGTGGGCGCGTTACAGCGAAGCCCAACGCACAAACCGATGAGACCGCTCCGGCCGAGATCCTTAAGTCCGCCGAAGCCCTGCATCAACTCGCTTGGTCACTGCAAGCGGCGCCGATCAACGCCGAGGCGTGCAAGCGGATTGCGCGGCATGCTAGTGAAATCCACGCCCACAGCGCGCGTCAATCGGCGCAGTCAAAACGCGCAATTGACGCTGCGGACGCGCTCGACGCCGCCATCGCTCGGCTGGATGCGGTCTTGCAGACAATCAAGCACGAAGCCGAAGTCGACGCGGCTACGGCTAGTGCCGACGATGTCGCGCGCTTCAATGCACTGCTTACGCCGCCATGATGATCTGAGCAAAATCTGCCGGATCGACGTTTCCACCTGAGAGTACGCAAGCAATAGTACGGTTCTTGGTCGGCAGTTTACCGGCCAACACGGCTGCAAGCGCAGCAGCCCCACCAGGCTCCAACACAAGTTTCAATTCATGATAGGCAAAGCGCATGGCGGCGCGCGCCTCTTCATCGGTGACCACAAGACCACTCTTCATCGTCTGCTGCCCAATTGCAAACGTGAGTTTACCCGGCGAATTTGCCATCAGGGCATCGCAGATCGAGCCAGACATGGTAGGGTTCTTTTCCCGAGCGCCGCTGACGAGTGAGCGCGAGAAATCGTCGAAGCCAGCCGGCTCAACGGTATGCACATCCGAGCCAGGGTTGGCATGTTTCACCGCCAGCGCAACGCCAGATGCCAACCCCCCACCGGAGCAGCAGATGATGACCGCGTCGGGCGTTGCCCCAAGTGCTTTGGCTTGCGCCATTAGTTCGAGACCGACCGTGCCCTGCCCGGCAATGACATTAAAATCATCGAAGGGATGCACGAAGGCAGCCGCTCGTTCGGTACAAATGCGCTGCGCAATGGCATCGCGGTCTTCGGTGTTGCGATCATAGAGGACAACCTCGGCGCCGAATGCTTTGGTTCGGTCTCTCTTTAAGCGTGGTGCGTCTGCTGGCATCACGACAACTGACTTCATGTTGCAGAGCGTCGCTGCCGCCGCGATCCCCTGCGCGTGATTGCCGGATGAACACGCGACAACGCCACCGGGGAATTTGGCGCGATCAATTTGCACCACAGCGTTGTAGGCCCCGCGGAATTTGAATGCCCCGACACGTTGCAAGTTCTCGGCTTTTAACAGCACCCGTCCGCCTGAGCGCTGATTGAGAGCGGGATGCTCAATCAGGGGGGTGCGCACGGCGAGCTTAGCAAGTCGGTCCGCAGCAGCCAGGATATCGTTATGGGTTGGCAAAGTGATTGACGGCATGTTGCCTCGGGCAAGGTTGAAGACCTCAGTCACTTGAATAGAGATCAACAATCAAGGTGGGTCAACCCGGTCACGCAAAACAACGAAAAAGGCCAACCCGTTTCCGGATCGGCCTTTCAAAACCTGCCATACGCCTCAGATTACCAACGGGTCTTTAGCGCAACCGAAAGGATATCTGTCTTCGCTTCCACGTCGGCGACGACGCGAAGACCCTGTTGCGACAACCGGTCCAGCTCGGCATCCTTCAGGAAGATGTGCGTGTAGGCGAAATCAATCGTGGTCGAAGCGCTGTACTTGTAGGATGCGCCGATGCTGGCCCAGATACGATCTGAATCAGGGATACCGACGATGCGCTTCGTGGGGTCATCAACGGGCGAGATTTCGTAGCCGACGCCGGTGCGCAGGGTGAGTGCTCTATTTACGTCGTACTCGCCACCAACCGAGAACAGCCAGCTGTCGCTCCACTTCGCATCAATAACAACGTCCGCACCGACCTGCCGCTTCACACGGAGTTCGTCGAAGACGCTCCAGCTGGTGTATTCGACCGTGCCGAGCAAGCGCATGTTTGGCGCCATCGCCTGACGCAAGCTGAGGGTAACGATGTCAGGCAATTTGACATCGACCGTGCCATTCGTCGGTGCAGCAACCGGCGAGAAGAACGTGCCTTCGAGTTTCTCAGTCATGCGCGAGCGATAACCGAGGCCGATGTTTGTGCCGGGCGCTGGGGCGAAGTTGATACCAGCCGTCGCGCCGAACGCGAGGTCGTTGCCTTCAAACCCGGCTGAGCCAGGAATTAGAGCGCCGCCGCCTCCGAGTGCCGCAAACTTAAACTGACCGCTGGCATACATCATTTGAGCGCCGACACCGACGGTGATGGCTGGCGATACGCGATAGGCAATCGTCGGGTTGACGTTGACGGTGAACAGGTGCGACGTGCGACCCAGAACAGCGCCCTTATAATTGTTGTTCTCTGGTTCCGTCGTCAGGCCGAACGGCGAATTGATACCAAGACCGACGAACAGGTTCGGGTCAAAGTTCCTGAACTGGTAGGTCATGTAGCTCGCGGGCACAATCGCCAGCCCAGCAATGCTGCCACTGTTCGAATTCAACCCGCCCAGCTGAACGGCCGTGCCGCCCTTGGTGTGAACCTCTGCATCCGGAATGATCAAGGCATAGTTTGATTCAGTATTGAACCCTTCCTTGGAGGCCGTAGCCGCCGGGTTCCAGAACATGGTGCCAATGCCGCCGCCCATGGCAGCACTACCGGCGAAGGACATACCCTGAAATTCCGTCGACTGCTCGCGCACCGCGAAACCACCAGCGACAGCAACAGCAGCACTTGAGATCAGCGCGGTAACCGCGACTGTACCCAGAAGCGCTGACCGCCTATTTCCCGAAAACTTGTACATGATCCCCCCAAGGCATTTTTCGCCGCGGCGCCAACGCATACATTCGGATCGGCCATCGCGATGGATTAAAACTTAGTCAAGAAGCTGCCACAGTTGCAAATGCCGAATGGTCTTTGGCTGCACACCTGCCCTGATTCTTGGCAACATGTGCTCATCAGGCCACGGATATAAACGTTCAATGGCGTCGTTGCCTTCCAATGCGGCATAAATGTTTGGCCCAATCGAATGGGAAAAGCGGGATGTGCCAAGAAAAAACCGGCCCAGGCGAACTGGACCGGTTTTCAATTCAGCAAGCTCAGCAGCCCCGCGCCAAACCTGCTTCCCCGACATCGCGCTGCAAGTTGACCTCGTCCCCCCAGATCCGACCAACTGCGCTGCGACCCAACACCTGACAGAGCGACTGCCCTACTTCAATCGGTTGTGGTCAGCCTGCAAGGTAATAGTGTGAACCCGGTGCCTGGACGCCACAGCCACGTCCAGTTCCAGTTCCAGTACCGCCGTCAATCTAGCATTTATCGAGTCCAATATTGATGCGAGTGATATCGAAACCAGTCGGTGTGATGCTGATCGACTGCTTGCAATTGGTTGTGGTTACGGCCATTGCGGCGGTGAACGTCGGCCCCTGGATCGAGACATTGAATCCGTTCCCGGTGAAGCGTCCAGCAACCGAGCCGATCGCCGCGTAGGTTTTTTCTTCCCATTCGCCGGTCAACTGCCCGTTGGCGTTGTTAAGCTTTGCGGTCGCATCGATCTTGTAGCTCGTTGAGGCGCACCGCAGGTTCTGCTTGACCTGAGCTCCACCGCCGTCGACGAAATAGGTCGCCACGCACTTGACTTGCTCGGTCGCCCCATTGGTCATAGTAATCGAGCCCCAACCCGACCAGCGGCCAACTAAATCATTGATCGGAGCGGCAATTCCGGCGCCCGTCGCAAAAAACACAGTGCTAATCGAAGTCACTGCTGCGACTAATCGAACGACGTTTGACCTTATCCTGCTTGAACGCATGATCGTCTCCTCCGGCCTGAGGGCCCCGGCGCAACCAGTTTGTTGCACGCTAATGCAGTTCGCTGCCTAAATCCGTGCTCCAAAAGCAACGCTGTTCAACTGTATGACACGCACTCAGCCCAAAGCTAACTTATGTCAGGCGTCAAGCGCCGAGCTGCCGTTGCGGTGGAGTACGCTCAAATGCAGGGCGGACAGCGCTTTA
Source organism: Hyphomicrobiaceae bacterium (assembly GCA_031429105.1). Taxonomy (GTDB): domain Bacteria; phylum Pseudomonadota; class Alphaproteobacteria; order Rhizobiales; family Hyphomicrobiaceae; genus JAKFWF01. Next base: position 41,957 of record JANOYV010000090.1, read on the forward strand.
TTGCGAATAAATGGTCGACCGGACCATTGCCAGCGCCGATTTTCAGATCGCGCCCAGCCTCGAGTGCCAACCAGACGTAGGTTTTGGCCCGCTCGATCGCATCAACTAGCGGGACACCCTGAGCGAGCAAGGCTGCGATGGCAGCCGACAAGGTGCACCCTGTGCCGTGCGTCGCGGTCGTTGCCACTCGCGGTCGCTCGAAGCGCGTGATGCCGCTCGCCCGTGCGAGGATATCAACGGAGGTCGGACCGCTGCCATGGCCACCTTTGATCAGTACCGCCTGGCAACCCAGCGTCAACAGCGCCTGCGCCTGATCAACCGCTTCCTGATCCGTCGTGGCAATGGGGCGGTCAAGCAACCGTGCCGCCTCGGGTAAATTTGGCGTGAGCAAGAGCGCGCGCGGGATCAAACGATGCCGGATCGTTTCAACAGCTGGCGGGTCCAGGAGATTGTCGCCGCTGGTCGCCACCATCACCGGATCAACGACGAGTGGAATACCGGGGGCCGTCGCCAATCGGGCCACCACCGCATCGACGATGGCGCGCGTTGCCAGCATGCCCGTTTTGATTGCTGCGACGGCCAGATCGGAGAGTACCGAGTCGAGCTGGGCCGCAACGAAATCGGCTGGCACTGAATGTATAGCCTGAACACCGCGGGTATTTTGCGCGGTCAATGCCGTGATCACCGATGCGCCATAAACCCCGAGCGCCGAGAATGTCTTCAGATCCGCCTGGATGCCAGCACCGCCAGAGCTATCCGAGCCGGCGATGCTCAGCGCAATCGGAGTTGTAGTGGTCATGGCTTCGGCAATGTTTGTTTCATGATATCGCCCTGAAGCGATTTCGAGGTGAACAACTCTTCAACTGCCGCTAACCCAGGAAACGTCTCCAACGTCCATTGTGCTAGCGCAGTCAGACTGAACCAAGGGAAGATGTTTAAGATCGCAATGCCGGTCAGCACCAGGATTACCCCCATAACCTTCTCGACCAGTCCTAGGTGCCGTTTGAAGCGTTGCATGAACGACAGAAAGGGACGGATCGCAATCGCGGCCAGAACAAATGGAATGCCAAGTCCCAGCGAGTACGCACCTAGCAATCGCGCACCCGCTCCCGCACTTCCCTCATTGGAGGCCACAGCCAGCACGGTTGCCAAAACCGGGCCGACACACGGCGTCCAGCCAAACGCAAAAGCGAGGCCGATAATGTATGCGCCGATCAGGCTTACACCTTGGACGTCGGTGTGGTACCGCGCTTCTTGATACAGGAACGGAATGCGTAAGACCCCGAGAAAATGTAGACCAAAGACAATAATGACTAGTCCGGCTGCAATCGATAGTTGGCTCTTGTAAGTTCCAATCAGACCGCCGAACAGCGATGCACTGGCGCCTAGCCCCACAAACACAGTAGAAAACCCGGCGACAAAAAAGAGCGAGCCGATGACGATCCGCCGCCATACCCTCGGATCTAATCCTTCGGCTACCGTGCCCTGACTGATCGTCGTGCCACCAAGGTAGCCTAGATACGGTGGCACCAGGGGCAACACACACGGGGATAAAAAGCTCGCAAGGCCTGCCAGCACCACGCCCAGATAAATGTTGAGGTCGGCGAACATAAGCGCCAGTCCCTAGCTGTGGTCGAATGCACGATTGCCGGTCAACGGCGGAGATAGAGTAGTCTCAGCCCACCGGCAATTCACCTTGCCGTCAGGTCGTCAACGCCGGATCGCAGACAATGCCGCTGTAATCTCGCTTAAATGCGACACGACTGCATCTGCCCCAAGTTCCCGCACTGGCGTATGCGTGTATCCGAAATCCACTAAAATAACAGGTACGCCAGCCGCGCGGGCTACGCCATAGTCCGCAGGACTATCGCCGATCATCACCGTTTGTTGTGGCGAGACGCCCAATTCAAGCATGTTGTGCCGCAACATGGCCGCATCGGGCTTTTTCGCTAACCGCTCGGACGCGCCCACCACCGACTTGAAATGTTGATCAATCGCCAAGGCCTTGAGGGCCACTACCGCGACATCCTCAGCCTTGTTGGTACAGATCCCGCAGGCGACGCCGCGTTCGTTCAATGCGCCCAGCAGATCGTGTGCGCCTGGAAACAAGCCACGCCCTTGCGCCGATACATCAATGTAAGCGGTCATGAACCGCCCCAAGATCTCGCGACGGGTCTTAGCGTCAGCCTCAAGGCTCACCGCTGCCAGTGCTCTATCGATCGCGGCCATCGCGCCCCCGCCGATCAGCTTGATGACAGCCGCGGTATCGAACGGTTTGGCGCCTAAGGGCTCCATGGCGGTATTCAGCGCGATTGCGATGTCGGGCGCGCTGTCGACCAGCGTGCCGTCCAGATCGAAGATGACGGCGCGGGGCCATGTGCTCATGAAGGACTAACCTCGGGTGAGAGCTACGATGCCTGGCAGTTCACGTCCCTCGAGCCACTCGAGGAAGGCGCCGCCAGCGGTCGAAACGTATGTGAAATCTTCGGTGACGCCCGCCATGTTGAGGGCAGCCACCGTATCGCCGCCACCTGCCACTGAAACCAAGGTTCCGGCCTTGGTCATCGCCGCAGCAGTCTTGGCAAGCGCGAAAGTACCAACGCCAAACGGTTCGATCTCGAATGCGCCGAGCGGCCCGTTCCATAGCAACGTATGACATCCAGCCAGCACGTTGGTCAGGTAGGCGACCGACTTCGGCCCGATGTCGAGGATCATTGCATCAGCTGGACAAGCCGAAACATCAACAACGGCTGACGCCGCACCAGCCTTGAATTCGCGGGCGACGACAGCATCAACTGGCAGCACGATCTCAGCACCGCGCGCCTTGGCGGCCGCGACAATATCGAGCGCCGCCTTGGCGAAGTCTGGTTCGCACAGCGATTTTCCGACAGCGAACCCCTGGGCGTGCAAAAACGTATTCGCCATGCCGCCGCCGATGATCAGCTTGTCAACTTTGGCGAGCAGGTTCTTAAGCACTGGGATCTTGGTCGAGACCTTCGCGCCACCAACGACCGCCGCCGTTGGCCGCTTTGGTTTATCGAGTGCCGCCCTCAACGCGTTGATCTCTTCCATCAGCAGCGGACCCGCATATGACGGCAGATGATGCGTGATGCCCTCGGTCGAGGCGTGCGCACGGTGCGCACATGAAAACGCATTGCCTACGTATAGATCGCCCAACGCTGCCAACTCTTTGGCAAACGCTTGATCGTTGGCTTCCTCACCCTTGTGAAACCGTAGGTTTTCGAGGACGGCAATGCCGCCAGGTTGCAGCGCGTAGACGACCTTCACAGCCGCTTCACCGATACAATCGCTTGCGAAGGCAACGGGCTGGCCTATTAAACGCCCAAGCTCGGCAGCTATCGGCGCTAGCGACAAAGTTGGATCAACGCCCTTGGGACGGCCGAAATGCGAGAGCACGATCACTTTGGCGCCGCGACCTGCCAAGTTTTTCAATCCAGCAACAAGCCGCTCCAACCGGGTAGCATCCGTCACCCGACCACCATTGACCGGCACGTTGAGATCGCAACGGACCAGCACGCGCTTGCCGCGCACATCGACACCGATCGTGGTCTTGAGCTTGTCGAGGTTCATGCGCTGCGTCCGTATTGAACTGTGGGCGTTTGCCCGAAGTGTTAGGCGGGGGATAGCCCGACGTCCCATTGGACGCAAGCGCACGCCTGCCGCAGGCCTACCGGTTGGCCCGTGCAATCACGGCACGCAACAGCACATTGGCACCCGGCATCGTGTCGTCCAGCGTCGTGTCTTCGGCCTCGTTGTGGCTAATGCCATTCTTGCACGGCGTGAAGATCATAGCCGATGGGCAGACGGTTGCCATGTGGTAGCTGTCGTGACCAGCTTGCGACCTGATATCCATCGTTGGGTGACCAAGTTCGGCTGCGGACTCGCGGATCAAGCCGATTAATGCTGCATCGAACGCCATCACGCCAAAGCCCCAGCGCTCGGCAATCTCGACGCTGCACTGACCGCGCCGCGCGCAATCAGGTAATGCCGTATCAATATCGGCGACCATCTTTTCGAGTTCAGATGGATTGGGATGGCGCAGATCGCAGAATAGTGTCGCGCGCTCCGAGAGGATGCCCGGCAGGTTTGGCCACAGATCGAGCCGGGCAGCCGTCGTTTTACCCTCGGCGTGCGCGTAACGCCAGCCGATGTCGTCGATCGCGACTGCCACGTGGGCGGCAGCAACCAGCGCATTGCGCCTCAGGGCCATGTCGGTTGGCCCGACGTGGGCCGTTTCACCGGTGATCTCGATGCGCATGCCGCGCGTCGGGAAACCGCCGGTGACGATGCCGACTTTTATGCCCGCCGCATCCAACTTCGGGCCTTGTTCGATGTGCAGTTCGAAGTAGCTATCGGGCTTACGGTCGCCAACCGGTGCTGCACCAGCATAGCCGATCCGTTTCAGTTCGTCGCCGAACCGGTGGCCGTCCTTGTCCATGCGGTCGTTCGCCCAATCAACGGTTGCTTGGCCCGAAAATGCAAGCGAGCTCATCATCGGCGGATAAAATCTCGCCCCCTCCTCGTTGGTCCAGTTGACGACCTCGATTGCGCGCTTGGTCTTGAGGCCGAGATCATCCAGCGTGCGCAATACTTCGAGACCACCGAGCACACCGAGGATGCCGTCAAACCGGCCGCCAGAGGCTTGGGTATCCAAATGGCTACCAATGAAGACTGGTGGCAACGAGGCATCTGTGCCTTCGCGGCGGACGAACATATTGCCCAGCTGATCGACCGTCACGCCGTAACCGGCATCGCGCGCCCAAGATGCAAACAGATCGCGCATCGCCTTGTCTTCGTCTGTGAGCGTCAGCCGACGCAAACCGCCCCTTGGGCCGGTGCCGATCTTCGCAGACGCTGCTATCGTCGACCATAACCGGTCACCATTGATCGAAAGGTTTGTGCGCATTTACCTGGCCCTATTTACCTGATTTGGATTGGCCAAAGTCTAAGGCCTTTCCGGCGTGTGTCGCCTGAAAATTATGGGGCGGTCGGTCGCAGGGTCCGTTGTTGTGGTTCGTCACGTAGACCGCACATGCAAAACTCATCCCTCCTCGTTGCCCTTGCCGCCTTCGCCATGCTGATCGGCGTACCACTCACCCTCTGGGGCCTCGTTGCCCTCACAAATCGCAAATACGTTGCCAAGCGGAAGCGTCCGAAATCGTGATGCTGCCCCTGCTGTCGGTCAAGAAATGTGTTTGGGGCAGCCGTTAGCCCGACTCGGGGAGCCACCGGTAATCCTTGAATTGTGCCGCTTGCCGTAGCACACCCTCATATAAACTTCGGACATCTGGGTGGGGCGGGCGCCATAGTGATGGAAAAGGATCGGCTACTGGCATTCAGCGATGGCGTCATCGCCATTATCATCACGATCATGGTGCTTGAGTTAAAAGTTCCGAGCGGGGCTGCCTGGGCGGATCTACTCAAACTCCTGCCCGTCTTTTTCAGCTACGTGCTGAGCTTCATTTACGTTGCGATCTATTGGAACAATCATCATCATATGATGCACACCGTGACCAAGGTCACGGGTGGTGTTTTATGGGCCAATACGCACTTGCTATTTTGGCTATCATTGATCCCGTTCGCAACCGGCTGGATGGGTGAGAACAATTTCGCCTCGTTGCCAGTTGCGGTCTACGGCGTTGCACTGCTGATGCCCGCGATCGCTTATGTAATCTTACAAACAACGATCATCAGGACCGAAGGGCCGACATCGCTTTTGGCAGCACTACTGGGTAACGACCATAAAGAAAGGTTGTCGCCCGTCCTTTATCTGTCGGGAATTGCGTTAGCCTTTTACGTGCCGTGGTTATCCTTCGTGCTGTATTGCATCGTTGCCTTGATGTGGCTCATCCCGGAGCCGCGCATCGAGAGGCATTTGGATCAGCGTAGCTCGGAATAGCGGCGGAACCCTATCATTTCACTATCAGTCTCACCGCCGCGGCGCGCTCGTCTTGGCGCCGGTTCCACTCAGCGCATAATTCAGCATTTTGTAGGCAAGCGCCGCCGCAGTGTAATCGTAGGCATGGAAACCTTCGATCGGGGCCAACTCCACGAGGTCCATGCCGACGACGTTGCCGACTTCGCAGGCCCGTCGCAGGATCGCAAGCGCGTGCAGGTACTGCAGCCCACCCGGTGTCGGCGTACCGGTGGCGGGCATGATCGCCCCGTCCAGCCCATCAATGTCGAAGGTGATGTAGATCGGTTTGCCGCGCAGCGGCTTGACGATCTCTTCGATGTCCCAGCCCGCCTGATCCTTGCCCCAGTGCATGTGGATGCGATGGCGGTTCTTCTCCAGAAACGCCACTTCGCCCGACGAGATTGCACGGATGCCGACCTGCACCATTGATATATGGTTGAAATCCAGCACACGGCGCATGGCAGCCGCGTGCGAATAGTGCTCGCCCAGGTAGCCATCACGTAAGTCCGCGTGGGCATCGAATTGCAGCACAACGAGATCCGGGTAGCGCTTTGCAAACGGGCGGATCGCGCCCGCGGTGAGAGAATGTTCGCCGCCAATCACAAACGGGACCTTGCCCGCCTCAAGCACCGCCTCGACGATGGTCTCAAGTTGATCTAGCGCTGCCGCAACAGGCGTTGCAATTTTCGGCTCGGCAATCGCAGCGATCCCGTAGTCAGCATAGGGCTCGCGCCACAGCTCCTCGTCGAACAATTCGAGCTGCTGGCTTGCAGTCATAATAGCTGCAGGCCCGCGCGCTGTGCCGGACCCATAGCTGACCGAGGCCTCGAGCCCGAATGGAATAACGACCGCCTTGGCCTCGTGGGGGCGGTCCGCATCCAACCGCAATGGGTCCAGAAACGATAGTTCGCCCGGCAGATATTTCAGTTCGAATGTCTTCGGGGCCATCGACTTATCCGTTCCGTGACGCTTTCACTAACGCGCCGCTGAACACGGATTCAAACGGATCATCGAGCAATATCACTTCATCATACCGGCCATAGCCGTTGAACTGACCGGCAATTGCGCGTCCGTAGGCGCCCATGTTACCGATTTCGATGTAGTCGCCTTCACGGATACCTGACGGCAAGAGGAATGGCCCCTTCATGTAATCGATCGAGTCGCAGGTTGGCCCCCAGAATGCAAAGGGCTGCAGCGGGCCGGTGTCCTCGTTTGTCCGACTGACGAGGCGGGTCGGGAACACGAACCCTAAGTGTGCTGCGTCAAACAGTGCGCCGTAGCTGCCATCGTTGATGTAGAGATCACCACCCCGGCGCGCATCAACGCGCACGATTAAGCTTTCAGCTTCCGCTACGAGCGCGCGCCCCGGCTCGCAGATCAGACGGCAGGCTTCCGTCACCGGCATCGTATCCATGCCAGCCTTGATCGCGTCCATGAACTTTATCATCGGTGCCGGATGACTATCGGAATAAACTGATGGGAAGCCACCACCGACATCGATGCCGTCGATCACGACACCGGCCTTGACGATGAGCTTGTGCACTTCGTCCATCGCCGTGATGTAGGCGTCAGGCGTTGTCGTTTGCGAGCCGACGTGGAATGCGATGCCAAGTTCATCAGCTACAAGGCGGGTACTGACCAATAACTTGGCGGCCGGCGACCCGGCGATACCGAACTTGCGTTCTAGAGGGATGCGGCTGTTCTTGGCTGGAACCGCAACGCGCACGAATAGTTGCAGATCTTTGGCCTGCTTGCCGTCAGTCGCCGTTTCTTCGACGATCTTGGCAAGCTCGTCTTCACTGTCCAGGGCAAAGCAGCGCACGCCAAACTCGTGGTAGGCGCGCCGGATTGCATTGCGCGACTTCACCGGATGCATGAAGTGGAGTTCGACGTCTGGAATAGTCGCTGCGTCCTCCAACTCCGGGATCGAGGCGACATCGAACTGCTTGATGCCCGCACCGAACAAAGCACCGAGCAGAAACACCGAGCTGTTCGCCTTGTAGGCGTAGGCAACCTCGCCCGGGAAATGCTTCAGATACCAGCGCGCCGCGCGCGCTGCCGCATGCGGTCTAACACCGAACACCGGACGATCCGGTTGGTGCTTCTCAAGGTAGGCCATTGCTGACGCGTATTTATCCATTGCATGAAACCTCCGCCGGTCAAGGGGTGCCCGGGTGCATAACCGGGAGCGTTGAAGAGTGGGGGCCGCGCAACGGAAACACATCTGCCGTAGTGCTTGGCTGGCGCGTCACATAGGGCTGGATGCGGGCGCTGTAAAGGGCGCAACCATTGCTTAGTTTACTGCGCGCTTGCTGTAGACCCGCAAATCGCACTATTTGCGGGTCAGCGATCCCCTTCGTTTGGAGTAAAGCCCTTGCGCGACTATTTGACCTTGCACGCGAGCCAGAGCCTGGCCCTTGGTGGGTTTGTGATCGGGCTGTTGCTTGGTGCCTTGGTGTTTCGCACCAATTTTTGCGCCATGGGCTCGATTTCAGATGCCGTCTCGTTCGGTGACTACCGACGCTTGCGGGCGTGGCTCCTGTCAGGTGCCGTCGCCATAATCGGTGCACAGTGGTTGCAGCATGCGGGCGTAGTTGATCTGTCCAAGTCGATGTATCTCAGTCCGACGTTGAATTGGCTGGGCCACCTGTTTGGCGGTCTCCTATTCGGCTTCGGCATGGTCTTTGGCGGCGGCTGCGGCACCCGCAACTTGGCCAGGGTCGGCGGCGGCGATGTCCGTTCGCTTATTACACTCGTGGTGCTGGGGATTTCTGCCTACATGACCATGACCGGAATACTGGGCCCCCTGAGAGTTGCCATGGAGCAAGCAACCGCACTCCCTCTGGGCGTTGCTAGTCAAAGTTTGGCCGACATTGGTGGCCGCCTTTTCAACGCGAAGTCCGGTGCCGCAATCCCGATCACCACCGCCGCCGTTGTCGGGATCATAATCGCCGCTTGTTTCACGGATGCGAAATTCCGAGCCTCGCCCGTGCACATTCTATCTGGCATCGGAGTGGGCCTTTGCATCGTGGCTGGCTGGGCCTTGACCGGGCTCACCTTTGACGAATTATCGGACAAGCCCGTTGCCCCCGTGTCGTTGACCTTCGTGCGCCCGACCGGCGACACCTTGGAATGGCTGCAGCGCTCGACGGCATTAGGATTGCCCGGCTTTGGCGTTACCTCAGTGTTCGGCACGATCCTGGGTGCGTTCGCAATGGCGATGGCATCCGGGCAGTTTCGCGTCACCACGTTTTCAGATCGAGGCGATACCTTGCGGCATCTCGGAGGTGCCGTCTTAATGGGCGTGGGCGGCATCATGGCACTTGGCTGTACGATCGGTCAGGGCATCACTGGAATGTCGACGCTTGCGTTAGGCGCATTTCTGACATTCGCCGGTTTGATTGCCGGTGGCATACTCGGCATTCGCGCTCTCGAAGCACTGTTAATACGCGACACCTAGCGCACTGTGGCACAGCGATTATTTTGCCAAAGCACCGACTCGCCCGATTGGGAGGGTCTTGCCCTGACTGAGCAGAGGGCGCTGCAAGACACCGGACAGTTTGCGCGCAGAAAATCCGGTGCGCTGGGCTGCGTAAACGAAAGCCTCGGCACTATCGACGGTGCCATCACCGTTGCCGATGGGTGCGAGGTCGGCGTGCCCTGAAAGTCCTGCAATCCAGTACCGCGTGAATAACGATAAGCCCGTCTCCGCATCAACAAGCGTGCGCTGGTCGCGGTCGGATGCTGTCACCACGGTCAGACCACGAATGGCAAGCCGTGGCATAACATTTACCCGCGTTTCAGGCGCATTCGGCGCCATGATCGGACTCGATGGAGCGTTGGCGAAATCGACCTCCAGCACAAGCGTGACGGGACCAGCGCCCATCCGCATCAAGTTCTGATAAAGCGCATCAACCGCATATCCGGTGGTCCGCTCCCGGCGAAAAACCGCATCCGACGGCAACAAATAAGCTTCTCCATCCTCGCCGCTAATTGCGCCCAGACCCGACATGAACACGAAGATTGGACTGCCTGCTGCGTCCTTCAATCGCTCAGACAACAAACCTTTTGGGTGCCCGCTGCGACCAAAGACACCTTCCAATTCTGCCCGCGTTGGATCTTTCAGCTCGATCACTCGGTTGCTGCGAAATCCCAATCTCTCGGTCAATAGCGCGTGGACGCCTGCGGCGTCGCGATCCGCGACCGGACGGCGTGGCAGCCCGTTTGAATAGCCAGTAACGCTGATGACGACAGCAAACGCACCATGCGGGTCGCTGGGCCGAACATCGCGACGAAACAAATTGCGGGTGCCACGCAGGACGTCACTCATCACTAAGCCCGTGGCCTCAGGCTTGGTGCGCGCGATCCGGCGTGTATCGGGGCACAGTGTTAGATTTCCGGCCTTTTCGATACGGGCAATGTCATCAAGCCCCAACTGCCCTGTGTAAGGAACGCACGCCTTGCACCAAGTCAGGCCGAACCGCTTTTCAAAACCCGTTACATCCTCACGATTAAGGTCGGATGGCTGATCCAAGCACGGCAATTCACATTGCGCTATCTCAACCCGAGCACCATTGCTGCGCACCAGGATTTCTCGCAGTTCAGCAGGCAGGCAAAGCGAGGAGGCGTCCGTCGCCAACGGCGATGCCAGCGGGCGTGCCGTATCGCTCGCGCTGGAAGCTAAGATTGCAGGGCTTGGAACAGACTTGACGATGGCATCAATCGGTGTGCGCATGACGATGATCGAAGGGCTTGCCGCTGCATTGCCAAACCGATCAAGGTATCCCCCGCCCGCACTCCAGGCAGATCGACATTGGCGCCACAAAACGGCATGGAGCGCCCAGTCCTGAGCGACGTCATCGCTCTTCAACTGCATATCATCGCGCAAACGACGCAGTGACTTCACCGTGGCCTGGGTCATGCGCCCACTCTGGCGACCTTCATAAAGGCCCAGTTGCCGCAGGCAATATTGAACACGGCCGGCGCGTAGCAGTGGCCGCTTGTAGATCTTCGCCAAACCGCCGGTGGTGGACGCCCCATTGAAACCCTTAATCGAGCCCTGGCCTGCACTTTGGGCATAGGCGGTCGCCGTGCCAACGAGCACCGCGATCACGCAGCCTACGGCCCAATTCTTTGCACACGGTCGCGGATCGCGATCCATTCGCTAACTCGTCTCAGTAACTAGCTGCGATATCGATACAATTTGAAGCAACGAAAACACCTCGCTCCAGGTACACGCTACCTGACATCGTAGACAATCGCGGTTCGAGCTTGCAGCTCTGGTACCGCGCGCGCATCGGTTGGAGCCACATCTGCCGAGCGCCCCTTAGCGCGCCTTTGCGGCCGCGCACGCGGCGTCTCAATCGACTTCTGGAACCGCGCCGTTGTACCTGGAAGCTGAGCTAAATGCGCGCGCCAATCCCCCAACATAGTAAAGCGCTGCCGCTCGAAATCGTGCTGTAGACCCTCCGGCGATTTGGACCCGGTCTGACAAATGCCGATCAGCGTCTCTCGCCCTTTGTCACGCAGGCGGAACTGGTAGGCCGCACCGCCGGACGGCAACAGCAGTTCCTTGCCCGCGACCAGCAAGTTGTTCTGCTCAAACTCGTTCGGAAACAAAACCGTCGCCTGGCCCGAACGATCAAGGCTGATCAACGTCAAGTAGCAATCCTGATTGGCACGTGCATGGAAAGTCGCAAGATCGCCCGACTGGTAGATGTCCGATTTGGACCACAGCAGCAACTCAAAGTCTGCACGAGGCTCCAGCGGCACTTCAACTTTGACAAGTGTTTCCGGGGCTCCGCCGTCTGGTGCAAGACGCATTAGAATCCGGTCAGCTTCTGCCCTTGATGCCGCAGCCGCCATTACACGGCGCCCCGAAACTGCGAGTTCTGTCGGCAGTCGCATCAGTCGATCGCGCGTCTCCGGTACGGTCAATCCGGCTTCGGCAGCTAACCGCGCGAGGCCCACGTCCTTGGCGTATTCTCGACCGAGTGCTGCAACGGGCTCAAGGCCGTCGATCAGCAAATTTGGATCAATGCCAGCCTTACGCTGCGCTGCCGCGTACCGTTCCTGATCCTCAAAGACCAAGGTATCAAGCTCGGCCTCAGGTGCGTAAAGCTGGAGGACCATGTCCTTAAGCTCACGCGACGCCGCCGGATCAGTTTCAATGGCTCCACGCATACTATCCTTGACCGCAATAGGCCCGACACGATGACACCCCATGCACGACTGCCCGTTGCCGACCGGGCCAGCCATTGCCATTTCGTCGCGTTCGACGGCTTCGGGGCTGAAATCAACCCGGTCTCCACGCGCATCATTCAGCGAATAGGCAAAAAAACCATTTGGCAACGTGAACATCGCCTTCACGCCATCATGCTTGAACGGCACTTTCACAGTATTTGATGCCGTCGGCCCCAGCGGATTGGACGCCAGTTTCTGCCGCCCCTCGCTCGTTGCAAAATCGTAGGTCAGCCATAGGCTACCGGTTCGCGTCGGATGTCGTTCAACAAGTCGATTGGCCCGCGTAACGGTTGAGACTGCAAGCCCCGCCCGTCTGGCCCTCCCCGATTTGATGTTAGCGTCAATGTCGACATTCAGGATCCGTTGCAGATTCGCCAACCGCCCTGGCAGACCAAGCAATCGCGGATAGAGCGGGGTCGTCATGGCGGCATGGGCGAACCAATCGCCACGCAGTGCAGGCATGGGCGTACCGGTCTGTCGCCGCACGATCTCGCTAAGGCGCGCCGAAGCCAGCGTCGCATAGGGTTGGGCCTGGATCAGTTTATCCCAATGAGCGCCAACCCAGCCTAGTTCGCCCAGATCAAGTTTCAGCACAGTACCCTCGGAATCGATTACCTCGAGTCTAATCGGCTCCGGACCCCATGAAAGCGTATTAATGACCTTCGTGATGGCTTGACGATAGCCCGCTAGTGCATCGGAATCGACACAGTTGTTGGCTAAATGCGTCAACGTTATAAATCGTATGTCTTTACGCTTTTCTTCCGCAATCGAAGCCAGACCAGCCAAAACAGCTTGATCGACTTGCCCCTGAGTGATCGTCCGACGCGCTGTACAGGTTTGCGTCGGTTGCGCCAGATCAAGTATCCAGTCGCGGACGGCTTGGATTGCTTCAGCAGTCGGCGCCACATCGAGATCGACGGTCGCGTGATTGCGCAACATGATTGTATAGAGCGGTGAAGCGTCGGGAACGCCAGGCGTCACCAATGTTGCCTCACGGGCCACATAGTCGAGCGCCAGAATGTTTGCAAATGGCCGGGCGGCAGCTGGAATCTTCAGACGCCCGGTTTGATGGCAGCGCGCGCAGTGGCCGTCAAACACGGCATAAGCCTTTGCCGCCCGGACATCGCTCGGCGGCTGCGGCACAGGGTCGGCGGCCAATCCCGCTGGAATCTCAAGTGGGGCGACATCAGGCGGCGTTTCAGGCGCAGCCGACAGTGACTGCATGGCCAACAGGCTTAGCGCGACCGCAGTTAAAGCAGCGGCGACCCCGTTCCAACCAAAAAACACCTGCGCCAATTTCCGCATTTCCACAACGCACCCACTCACTCAGTCCGCCCCAGCGGCGTGACATATAGCGACCGCCCACGGTAGCGAATAGTGCAACAACTGAATTTGCTCTCAGCCCGTTATCGCAAGTGCCTTTAGGGCATCCCTTGTTGTGCGGTCAAAAAGGCCCGTGACACGACCCTTGTAGACGCCCATCGACGTCAGGCGTTTTTGGGTGGCACGTCGTGTTGCAAAGCTCCAATGATCTTTCATGATCATTGCGTCGGCTGAAGCGGCAGCTTGAGTCCGTGCACCGCCATCACCTTCCACTTTCAGCGCTTGGAGCGATGCGACAAGGTATTCCGCCGCTCGTCCCGGGTTGCGTTCTACAATCCGGCCCTCGTCGTGCAGGTTGGCGAGTTCGCGCAGAGCGCCCGAGTGCCGCTTTTCCACCGCAGCGTTGAGCCAACGGATCGCTTCGACCCCGTTGGTTGGACCGCCTTCGCCGCGCATATGCATAAGGGCAAGATTGAACATAGCTCGCGGTTGGCCTTTCTCTGCTGCAAGCTCGTACCATTTTCGGGCCTCGACATGATCTCGAATGACGCCTTTGCCTTGCGCATACAAATAGCCAAGGCTTGCCATGGCGTGACTATCGCCTTTGTCGGCCGCCAATCGATAGAGGCGTAAGGCTTCGACCAAATTACCAACGACACCATCGCCGAACTCGTAAAGTGTGCCAAGCGAGGCCTGAGCCGCCGTGTGATCTGCGTTGGCCGCTTTCTCATACCATGCTGCTGCCTCCGCAATGTTGCGGGCGACACCACGGCCTTTGTCGAACATGCGCGCAAGGTTGTACATGGCTGTAACGACGCCGCGTTCAGCCGCGACCCGATAAAGCCGTGCCGCCTCGACGAGCATCTCTGGCTTATCGCCAGCTGCCTCAAGTTTGACCGCGCGCTCGAACGCACCATCGGCCCCGCCTCGACCGGCCGAAACATCGTTCGAGCCGGTTTGCCACCACGACCAGCCCGTTGGCCGTCGCTCAAGTTGGGCTAGCTTATAGTGGGCGAGTTCCTCATAAGCCCCGCCTGGATAACTCTCGATGTAACGCTTGAGCGCCGCTGGGTCCTCGGTCGCCTTCACACGATCCCATGCTGCGATCTCGCTCAGGCGACGCTCGTTTGCTTCTCCCAGTGGTAAAGACGGTCGGCCGCTTGGCTCCTGAGCAACGGTTTTCGCCCGGAAAATGAAGTTACCGATCAGAGACGAGTGTTCCCACGGGATTTGTCGGTTCTGGGTCACGGCCAGAACCATCTCACGGGTTTGCTTGAAGACCTCTTCAACAGCCAAGCCAGGAATCGGGATCGACCGCGCCAGCGCTGCGGTAAATGGGCTGTGTCCATCGCTCCCATCCTGTGCGACCTCGCCTGGCGCGGTCGCATATGCGATCAGCGTTCCAGCAGGCGCAGATACCGGCGCCAACCCTCGTGATAACGAGCGAACCTGCGATTCATAGGGATTGTTGCGGCACGCATCGAGGATCGCGATGTTGATCCGGCTGGCCGCCCCCTTCATGCTGGCCAACAGCTCGGACAAATTGATGGCCTGGAGTGCCACTTCACCCTCGGCGGTGATATCTGCGCCAACGGGGATTAGATAATTCTGTCCCCCCACTTGCACACCGTGCCCAGCATAATAGAAAACCCCGACTGAGTCAGGACGCCGCAATCGTCGGGCAAATTCCGTAAACGCCTGTCGCATCGTTTGCATGTTGGCGTCGGTGTGTTTGATAACATCGAAACCGACGCCCTTCAGCGTGCGCGCCATTAGCTCGGCATCGTTCTTCGGGTTGGCGAGCCGGGCTGACGCATACTCGCTATTGCCGATCACTAACGCAACGCGCGTTTCCGCCCGCAATGGTCCACTTGCAGCGATAGCCAGGGCGAGCATTGCGCCGACGATCGCCCGGCCCACACCGACCCGATATCGTTTCCAAAGTGGCATTATACCTTCACTGCGATCGGTTGCCGTGGCAGCACCCATCGGACCGGCCCTGTGGTGAAACGAATCTATTCGTGCACAACCATGTGCTCAGACGTAGTGCCCGGCCAGAGGCGCTGTTGCATTGTCCACGACGTTCATGGATCAAAGCTTAATCAAGTATTAATATATATAAATAGAGTATTAAATTTCAAAATGGCCAGTTAAGGGCGTTTGACACCACTATTAGACTAACAAGACGTTATCGGTTACAAAAGAGATAACTGATCGATGCGATGAGTTGGCGGGGCAATCATGGATCTTCAAGCAGCACAACAGATAAATGGTCGGCGTTGGTCTTGGATCAAAGTAACCGCGTTCCTGTGTTTTGCGATCGCTTGCGGATTATTGCTGGGCTCGCTGACGTCTGCACCGACGACCAAGTATTCGGGCGTCAAACCACAACAGACATCGATCAGATAAGATTTACGGGCTCATCCAACTGAGACTGAGGCGTGGCCGGCGCCATATCCGGCCTCCCATTCGACTGATCTTCCAACAGACCCCACTCCTCTTGCTAAGGAGTGGGGTTTCCGTTGAGCGCACGTCAATCCTTTGCGCGCTCGACGTAGCTGCCATCCTCGATTGTCACCACAACGCGAGTGCCGGTGCCGATATGCGGCGGCACCATGATGCGAGCACCATTCGACAGGATTGCCGGTTTGTACGATGACGACGCCGTCTGGCCCTTCACAACTGGATCCGCTTCAACGATTTCCAGCGTCACGCGGACCGGCATCTCAATTGAAACCGGGTTGCCGTCATGCGTGCTGACCGAGCACTTCATGCCTTCTTGCAGGTAAATCGCCTGATTTCCCAAAATGTCCTTGGACACGGTAATCTGCTCAAACGACTCCGGGTGCATGAACACAAAGCCCTGGTCGTCTTCGTACAGGTAGTTATAATCCTGCTCTTCGAGGTAGGCCCGCTCAACCTGGTCGGTGGTCCGATAGCGCTCGGTCACCTTGACGCCATCCGCAATGCGGC
Source organism: Hyphomicrobiaceae bacterium (assembly GCA_031429105.1). Taxonomy (GTDB): domain Bacteria; phylum Pseudomonadota; class Alphaproteobacteria; order Rhizobiales; family Hyphomicrobiaceae; genus JAKFWF01. The sequence goes on from JANOYV010000090.1 coordinate 58,434, forward strand.
GCAATTCCAAGTGCGTAACCGGCGTGCCCTTGCCCGGATGAATGTTCTCGGCGTGCATAACCACGGCCAATTTGCCGGCAAGATCGAGTACATTGCCCTTGCGGATCGAGCTAGCTATGACCTTCGTCACAAAACGTCTCCCATATCAGCGCGCAGCAGGATTGGAGCGCACGCCGTGTGCCTCCACAATCGTTGCTGGCGGTCGAATTGGCGCTGTCATTAGCCTGTTATTCGGCCAAGGCCAAGGGGCGCTCGCCCAAGGTTCGGCAGAATGATCGACAAGCGCCGACGCTCACCCTGGTGGACCCCTTCGGTTCATGCTGATCGCAGACCGATCTTGTTAGCCCGCAACCGCATCAAATCTGCAATCAGGCGGTGGTTCGAAGACCAGGGCTTCGTCGAAGTGGAAACCGGCTGTCTGCAAGTGTCGCCGGGCAATGAAACGCACCTTCATGCCTTCAGGACTGAATTAATCGGCACTGACCTCACAGCGCTGCCCTACTATCTGCACACATCCCCGGAATTTGCCTGCAAAAAGTTACTGGCGGCGGGCGAAGCGAAGATATTCACCTTCGCGCCAGCCTTTCGCAACCGCGAGCGGGGTGCACTTCATGCGCCCGAATTTACCATGCTGGAGTGGTATCGGGCGGGTGCCCCTTACGAGCAATTGTGGGACGATTGCGCTGCGATCCTGAAAATCGCGGCAGATGTGTCCGGACAAACCGACTGGACCTATCGTGGCCGGCCCTGCGATCTAACCCAATCGCACAACTCGACGACGCTCGATCAGGCTTTTCTCCAGTTTGCCAACATAGCGCTCTACGAGATGTTCAATGGGACGATGCCGGATGCGCCGAAGTTTGCGCGCGCCGCTCAAGGAATTGGCGTCAAAACGGCTGGCGATGACACGTGGTCGGACATCTTCGCACGCATTTTAACGGAGCGGATCGAGCCGCGCGTCGGGCTCTACCGCCCTGAGATCTTATGCGAGTATCCAACCCATGAAGCAGCACTCGCCCGACCCACGGTGCACGACCCGCTCGCAGCCGAACGATTCGAGTTGTATGTCTGCGGCGTCGAGCTCGCCAATGGTTTTGGTGAATTGACTGATCCGACCGAACAGCGCCGCCGCTTCATGATCGAAATGGACGAAAAAGCCCGTATTTATGGCGAGCGCTACCCCTTAGACGAGGATTTTCTTTCAGCTTTAGCACACATGCCTCCGGCATCTGGCTGTGCCCTGGGATTTGATCGGCTTGTCATGCTCGCGACAGGCGCACCGACCGTCGACCATGTTCTCTGGACGCCGCTTGCCGAACCGGGCAAATAACTAACCCATGACTGGTGCTGCGCGAACCCTGACGACCATCGATCAACTGCATGCGGCGGGTGTAATCCCCCAGGCGCAACTGTCGCCATTGCGCGAGGTCGCAAACCGATACGCGGTCGCCCTGACACCAGCACTGCTTGCGACGATTGAACCTGGCGCGGCAACCGACCCGATGGCGCTGCAGTTCGTGCCCGACGCGCGCGAACTCAAACAACGTGCCGATGAGACATCCGATCCCATCGGCGATCAGTCGAACAGTCCGGTCAAGGGCATCGTGCATCGCTATCCTGATCGGGCCCTATTGAAGATTGCCAGTGTTTGCCCGGTCTACTGCCGCTTTTGTTTCCGGCGCGAGGCGGTCGGGCCTGAACACGGTGATAGCTTGTCGTCGGTCGAACTGGCCACCGCCATCGCCTACATTGCGAACACGCCGACCATTTGGGAAGTTATCTTGACCGGCGGCGATCCGTTGATCCTGTCACCGCGTCGCATTCGGGACGCGACACGGGCACTCGCCGCCATCCCGCACGTGAAGGTCATCCGCTGGCACAGTCGCGTGCCGGTAGTGACACCCGAACGCGTGACGCCCGAAATGGCGGATGCGCTCAGATCACCTACGCAGGCAGTCTATGTGGCCCTCCACGCCAATCACCCGCGCGAGTTCACCAAGGACGCGCGCGCCGCCTGTGCGACGCTGGTAAATCACGGCATCGTCATGGTCGGCCAAACTGTGCTGCTGCGTGGCGTCAATGACGACGCTGAAACGCTCGATGCCCTGATGCGCGCCTTCATTGAATCGCGTGTGAAGCCCTACTATTTGCACCATCTCGACCGTGCCCCCGGAACGGCGCATTTCAGAACCACAATTGCCGAGGGCCAAAGCTTGATGCGCCGTTTGCGTGGGCGGCTCTCCGGCTTGGCGCAGCCGACCTATGTCATGGATATTCCAGGCGGCCACGGCAAAATGCCGGTCGGGCCGAGCTACTTGGAGGATCACCAGTCCCAGCGTTACACTGTGACGGACTACAACGGCGTTCAGCATGCCTACACGGACTGCCCCTCATGCCTGACTGAAGGTTCGACATGACCAATGCCGACGCAATTTTGGTAGGAGGCGGGCTCGCCAACGTACTAATCGCGCTTAAACTCCGGGCGGAGCGGCCCGAGACAAATATTCTTGTGCTTGAGCAGGGACCGACCCTGGGCGCCAACCATACTTGGTCGTTCCACGACACCGATCTGACGCCCGAACAACTGCAGTGGATTGAACCACTGGTAATCGCCAGCTGGCCGCGCCAGGAGGTTAGATTTCCGACAGGTCGGCGGATCTTGGAAACCGGCTACAAATCGATTTCTTCCGAGCGTTTACACGCGGTCGCCATGGAGGTACTCGGCCCCTCGGTGCGGCTGAATTGCCCAGTTCGAGATGTGCAGGCCAACACCGTCACGCTTGGCGATGGCACCAGCTTGCAGGTCCCCCTCGTCATCGACGGTCGTGGCGCCTTGCAAAAACAGCCTTTGGCTCTCGGCTACCAGAAGTTTGTCGGGGTCGAGATCGAGACCGCCGTTCCGCACGGGCAGGCGCACCCGATCATCATGGACGCAACAGTCCCCCAGACCGACGGCTACCGGTTCGTCTACACGTTGCCGTTCTCACCCACCCGTCTGCTGATCGAGGATACCTACTACAGCGACACACCGGATCTCGACCCCGGCAGCTTAGGGACCGGCGTCGAGGCCTACGCTGCCGCGCAAGGTTGGAAGGCTGCCAAGATTATCCGTCGCGAAGCTGGTGTGTTGCCGATCACGCTCGCTGGCGATATCGATGAACACTGGCGCACGATGGGCCTGGACATCCCCCGCTCGGGCCTGCGCGCGTGGCTCTTCCATGCGACGACCGGCTACAGCTTTCCAAATGCTGTCCGTCTCGCCGAGGAACTTAGCCGGGCACCGAACCTGTCATCGGACGCGATCGCTCGCCTGATCGAGAAGCGCTCTCGCGAGACCTGGAAATCCCAGGCCATCTTCCGGTGGCTGAACCGTTCCCTGTTTCTGGCAGCCGACCCGCCGGGGCGCGTGCGCATCCTCGACCGCTTTTACGCGAAACTCCCGACGCCGGCGATTGAACGGTTCTATGCTGGCACGTTCCGCAAATCGGACATTGCCATGCTGATGGCCATCATGGCGACCAAACCACCTGTGAACATTGGTCGCGCGATTTCGTGCCTCAGCGAAAGCTCTTCGTGGGCGTTTGCCGCGAAGCATCGTTCCACAACGTCCGAATTAGGGTAAGCTCGCCCAATGGATGCCATCGTCGAACATAGCCGCAAACTGATTGAAAAGGGCTCGAAGAGCTTCGCCGGTGCCGCGCGCCTGTTCGACGACGACACGCGCGCATCTGCTTACATGCTTTATGCGTGGTGTCGCCATTGCGACGATGTGATCGATGATCAAGACTTGGGCTTCAAGCGCGCCGACGGCAGCCTCGTGCCGCAAACCGAGCGGCTCGCTGACCTGACCGCGAAAACGCAAGCCGCAATCGTTGGTCAAGCAGACGATCCGGTGTTTCAGGCACTAGCACGCGTGGTCGCCAAACATGAAATTCCAGCACGTCATCCCATGGAGCTGATCGAAGGCTTCCGCATGGATGTGGAGGGACGTCACTATAAAACCGCCGACGATACCTTGTCCTACTGCTACCATGTCGCTGGTGTCGTTGGCGTCATGATGGCGATGATCATGGGCGTGCGCGACCGGGCAACATTGAACCGCGCATCAGACCTAGGCCTCGCATTCCAGTTGACGAACATTGCCCGCGATGTCGTGCCCGACGCCATCGAGGGGCGGGTGTATCTGCCGTCCGACTGGCTCGATGAGGCAGGCCTGACAGCGTCTGACATCGCGAAACCGGAAAACCGCGAGGCGGTATTCATGGTCACGCGTCGCCTACTTGATTTGGCCGATAGCTATTACAAGTCTGCCCGCTACGGCCTACCGGATTTGCCGATCCGCGCGGCCTTCGCCATTGCTGCTGCACGCCGCATTTATCGACAGATCGGCTTGCTCGTGCGCAAGCGCGGCGCTCACGCATGGGATACTCGTGCCGGCGTCAGTAAACGGGGCAAGATCGCGCAAGCTGTGCTTTCCAGCGCCTCGATCGGGCGGGCCCACGCGAGCCGGGCGGTCAAAGCCCAACCGACCCGCGATGGTCTGTGGACCATGCCAGGATTAGGCACGATCTGAACACTTCAAGATGATCGTGTGCGGGTAGCCCGCGCTGCCGGCAACCGCCACCAGGGAACGCCTGGATAGAGATGGTGTTCGTGGTGATAGCCGAAATGAAAACACGTCAACAGTGACAGCCACGCCGGATAATCATTGCTGCGCGCCTTGTGACGGTCAGGGAACGCGGGATCATCCGGCACGTGCGGCAGGTAGGTGCCGAACGTGAACAGCTGCAGCGATGATAGCACCGCTGGCAAAGCCCAGAACAGCAGGACGTTCTGAACCGGCGCTCCAAGCAGCAATATGTAGGTCCAGTTCATCACCGCGAGCAAGCCGAGTTGCCCCCAGGAGAAATACTCGCTGAAGAACTTCAAATACCACGGCCAGAATTTATGCGGGTGGGCATCGTGGAAGTCGGGGTCACCGGCCGTCCCCGCATGGCGATGATGCAGATGATGCTTCGGGTTCAAGGCTTGGAAATTGAAGCACGCGTAAAGCACCAGGCAGATCTGCCCGATCACGCGATTGAGCCGCGGTTGAAACGGCACCAGCGATCCGTGCATGCAGTCGTGGGCCACAATGAATAGCCCGACGCACAACCACGTCTGCAGCAGCACCACACCGACGGCGGGCAGTACCCCAAGGCTGGCCCACGAATAGAAAAATACCGCTCCAATGTGGACGATCAACCATGCAACGATCACGGCAATTGCCAGCGCTAGCCCGATCGCCGCCTGACGGCGCGGTGCCAGATCTAGTGATGTCGCGTTTGTGTCCATGGAGCCCTTATATCGTGCGTCGCGCGACCATGTGCGCGACAAACAGCCCACTCAGACCAATGCCGCTTAGAACAATCCACGGCACGACCATGGCAGATAAGGCATCGGCACGTGAAAAAATCGAGGCATAAGCCTCCAAGGCCCAGGTGTTTGGCGTCACCCATCCCAACGCCTGAACAGGCGGCGGCATCAGATAACGCGGCACCATGCTGCCGCCAACCGCAGACACCACCAGGATTAACATTTGTCCGAGCGTTTGGGCTTGCTGCTTTGATCGACACATTGTGACAAACGCCATGGCAAGACCGCTGGCCGCCAACGCAGCCGTCAGTGATGTCACCGTCCATGGACCAATATGCTGCCCCAGGGCCACACCGAACACGAACCAAGCCACGAGATAAATCACCAGCACCTGCAGAAATCCCTGCAGAATTAGAAACAGGAACTTGCCATCAATCAAAACCCCGACGCCGCCAGGGCTCGACGCTAGCCGGTCGAGCAGGCCACTTTCTCGTTCTTCGAGAAAGCTCATGGCGCCTGTTAGAGCCGAGAATAGCAAAAACAGCATGGCGACACCGCCAGCATAGTAGGTCACGGCGGGTGCTGCCTCCACACGGGCGACCGCATCAAGCCGTTCAAACAGCTTATCTAACCGAAAGCCTTGCGGATCGGCTTTGGCATTGGGCGCGCGCATCGCCTCCAAGCCCTTTTGCATACGCACTTTCTGTTCGGCACTGAACGGGGCAATTTTTCGATCAATGAGATCCCCAATACTACGAACGGCAGCATCGGGAAGTGCTGCAAAATAGGCTTTTTGGAGCGCCCCTTGCAGCATCGTCACGGCGATCTCGCGGCCAGGATCACCGACAAGCACGAGTGGGGGCGCGCCTTCGGCGCCTAAATCGTCCAAGGGGCGGCCGTCACGACGAATGATCAAGCCGACATCGGCCTCTCCTTGGCGCACCATTTCTTGAATCTTTTCGGCAGATTGAATCAATCCACCAACTTGGGAGAGGCGGGGATCGGCCAGTAGCTGGTCCGACAACCGCTTTGACGTCGCATCGGCCCGCAAATCCGCAATTGCCAATCGCAGATGCAAGTCGCCGCCGCTGGCGCCAGCAAAAATATTGGCAAAGATCACGAACACGATTCCGGGCAACAAAAAGCCCATGGCCAGTGCCGCGCGGTCTCGCATCAGACTGAGCGCCATGACCTTGAAGACAGCGAAACGCATCTACGATGCCTTTCGCGCGTTACTGACGAACAGATGGAGCAGCGCGGTAAGATCGGGTTGGCGGACATGCACCTGTTCGATGATAGCACCCGCGCTCATCGCTGTACCGATGATTCCGTCAAAGCTGGCGCTGGTTCCATGCACCATACCGGTCCAAGTCGAACTGCCCTGTGATCGTGCGAGCCCTGCGACCGCAAGTGCATCGACCACATCGGGGTGACGCTGGATCGCACGTGGACACAGCGAGAGCGTCAATTGACGCCGCCCCTGGAACAGCTCTGCAATGAGTTCACGCGGTCGCCCTTCAACCTTGACGACACCGTTGACCATCACCGCCACGCGGTCGGCCAACGCCTCCGCTTCGTCCATGTCGTGCGTCGTCAATAGTATTCCAAGACCGCTCAATCGCAGGTCGCGCAACAACTGCGTGAGACCCGCGCGCGCCTCGTAGTCGAGCCCCACCGTCGGCTCGTCAAGCACCAGGATTTTTGGATTGTGCATGAGGGCAGCAGCAATGTTGATGCGACGGCGCATGCCTCCCGACAACGAGCCAACACGGTCTTTGGCGCGCGCGCTCAGCCCCACCTTTGCCAATGTCGCTAGGGCCAATCTCGATATGTTCGGCGTTTTGACGCCCATCAGCCGACCAAATGCTTCAAGATTTTCCGAAGCGGTCAATTTCTCGAATAACGCGATGTGTTGGGGAACAATGCCACAGATACGACTGGCATCTGGCTCCGCAGCCGGGTCCAAACCGCCGACAAGGATCGAACCGCTGTCCAGTTTCAACCGCCCCGACATCGCCTTGACGAGGGTCGATTTGCCAGCCCCGTTGGGGCCCAGCAGCACCAGAATTTCGCCAGCGTGAAGCGATAAGGTAAGACCTTGTAGAACCAACCGTTCGCCGTAGGAGCTGCACGCCGATTCCATCTGCAAAAGTGGCGGCGATGGCGGCGTGTCACGCATCGGGCTCTAACCTTGTGGGTAGCCCAAGCGGACCGCGCATCAAGGCTGTCAGTCCAGCGACGTAGCCGACTAGCATTCCATCACCGGCTGCTAAATCTGGAACGTGTGAAAGTGCTGCCTGCATTTGGGCATCGGCTTGTGCCAACGCTGCCTCAAATCCAATGAGCTTTACTAATGTCGCCTTATCGCCGTCGCGTCCGGTATCCTTGCCAACGACTGTACTGGCAGCGCTGACATCCAAAAGGTCATCGTAACCTTGGAAGGCCAGACCAAGATTCATGCCGAAGGCTTGCATGGCAGCGCGTCGATCTCTGCGCCCAGCAACGACCGCACCAATCTCCGTCGCAGCGGCAAACAACGCGCCAGTCTTGCGCGCATGTATCCAAGTAACGCCATCGGCCCCGGTCAGTTCAATCCCGTGCAAATCCCCCTCCTGTCCACCCGTCAAGCCATCGGTCCCGATTGAGCGGGCCAGAATCGATACGGCTTGAACACGGCGGTCTGGCGGCAGCGACGCGTCATCCGAAATCACTCCGAAGCCGCGATTCATGAGCGCAATGGCGGCCAGAACCGCCGTCGCCTCGCCAAAGGCACGGTGGCAGGTCGGCAAGCCCCGCCTGAGAGCGGCATCGTCCATGGCAGGTAAATCATCGAGGATCAACGACGACGCGTGCACCATTTCTAGTGCACAAGCGGCATCGAGTGCGTCATGGGCACCGCCTCCGAAGTGACCCGCTGTCAAAATTGTCAGAATCGCGCGCGCACGTTTGGCCGGCGCTAAAAGCGAATGACGCATCGCGTCTGCAAGCCGCCGGGGTGCCGGGCCGCCTGGCGTAAGTGCGTCCAGCCGACATTCAACGAGCGCCCGCAAGGTCGCCAACTTGGCCTCAAATCCTGGATCAGGAGAAGAAAAGCACGCAGTCATGCGATTGGTCGCGGCCCCCTGGTTACGCTTTGGCGTTGACGGCATCCAGAGCATGCGGCTTTGTCCTCCGCAAGTGTCTCAACGCCACCATGCCGGTGGTATGCGTCACGCGGTTTTTCTTCAGGAAGTGTTGGCTTCCCGTCGTTGGCCGACAACTTTGAATTTAGCGAGAGCATAACGTCATGCAAAAAAGTGTTGCAAAGCCAGGAAAGTCCGCACCATCCGCCGTCGTCATCGGCGCGGGATTTGGCGGCATTGCTGCAGCACTTCGACTAGCAGCCAAGGGCTATACTGTCACCTTGCTGGAACGGGGCGACAAACTTGGTGGGCGCGCCCAGGTTTTTGAGAAAGACGGCTTCCGCCATGATGCCGGTCCAACCGTCATCACGGCGCCGTTTCTGTTCGACGAGCTGTTTCAACTGTTCGGAAAGAAGCGCGAAGATTACGTGACCTTCGTGCCGCTATCACCCTGGTACCGGTTCTACTACCAGGACGGCACGACATTCGACTACGGCGGTACTGTCGAAGATACGCTCGCCGAAATCCGCAAAATCGAGCCGAAGGATGCGGATGGCTACATGCGCATGGTCGAACACAGCCGGAAGCTCTATGACAAGGGCTTTACCGAGTTAGCCGACCAGCCGTTCCATAAGCTTGCGACCATGCTCAAGCAAATCCCGACGCTGGGCACCTTGCGCGCTGATCGTAGCGTTTGGGATGTGGTGTGCCACTATCTGTCGCACCCGAAGTTACGGGAAGCCTTCTCGATCCAACCGCTGTTGGTTGGCGGCAGTCCGTTCGACACAACGTCGATTTATGGCCTGATCCACTATTTGGAGCGCCGCTGGGGTGTGTTTTTCACCTTGGGGGGGACTGGCGCGCTGGTCGCTGGCTTGGGCAAGTTGATGGTCGAGGAGGGTGTGAACATCCGCTTCAACGCGACTGTCGATCAGATCGAGTTGGCAGGGCGCAAAGCAACCGGCGTGCGACTTTCCGACGGCGAAGTCGTTAGGGCCGATGTCGTCGTTTCGAACGCTGATCCCATGCACATGTACCGCGAGATGCTGCCCGACAAAGCGCTGTCGGTTGCAACAAAGATGAAACGCAAGTCGAAGCTGTCGATGGGTCTCTACGTGCTCTATTTTGGCACCAAGCGGCAGTACCCTGGCGTTGCCCACCACACCATCTGGCTGGGCCCGCGCTATAAGGAATTGCTCGACGATATCTTCCACAAGAAGATCATGCCGGATGATTTCTCGCTCTACGTGCACCGGCCAACGGCAACCGATCCGAGTTTTGCACCAGAGGGATGCGACAGCTTCTATGTGCTGTGTCCGGTACCCAACACCCAAGGCAAACTCGATTGGTCGGTCGAAGGGCCGAAGCTGCGTAGTCGGATCGTAGCTGAACTCGAACGCACAATGCTGCCCGGCCTAAAGGACACGATCACGGCTGACTTCTTCATGACGCCGGCTGACTTCGAAACCAAGTATTTAAGCTTTGGCGGCGCCGGCTTCTCAATCGCCCCCTACTTCTCGCAATCGGCCTGGTTCCGCTTCCACAACAAATCCGAGAGCATCGAAGGGTTGTACCTGGTCGGAGCTGGCACGCATCCAGGGGCCGGATTGCCGGGCGTCGTCTGCTCGGCGAAAGTCATCGACAAACTGATCCCGGCGGTCTCTGCAAACGCCGCGTAGCTGATCCGTTCAGTCTGTGTCTTGCTCCGTCCGCAAACTTATCCGATAGACAGTCTGCATTTGGGAGCGCGAGATTGGCCCTCCGCGGGGATCGATGGCGCTCTTTCTCGACATATTGACCGAGGTTACGCTGCCGATCATTACATTGGTAGCCCTTGGCTATCTCCTGCAGTCGCGCTTAAAGCTCGATATCGGTACGCTCAACCGCGTCCAGGTTTACGTGGTTATGCCAGCCTTTTTGGTCCACTTCCTGGCGACCGGAAAGCAGCCAATCTCAGTTGTATGGCCGGTGTTTTATTTCGGCATCGTACAGTTCTTATTTCTGATCCCGATCGGATGGTTGGTGGTGATCATCTTGCGGCAACGCGCGTCGCTCGGTCCCATGATGGGACTGGGCACAGCCTACGCCAATGTCGGGTTCTTCGGCATTCCCGTTACGCAGCTGGCTTTCGGCCAGGAATACCTCATCTACCAGTCGGTTATGACAGCGCTGATGTCGGTCCTGGTGTGCACGGTCGGCGTCTGGTTGTTGGCCCCCACCGGCAAAGGTAGTGGGCTAGCAAAACTAAAAACGGCATTCGAAACGCCACTGATCCCTTCGGTCGTTCTCGGGCTGTCCCTGCGTGGTTTTGAAGTCGAACTGCCAGTTGTCGTTGCTCAACCGATGCAATTCCTTGGAACGATCTTTACGCCGCTCGCACTTTACACCTTGGGCGCACAGGTTGCGGCCTCGAAGATCCTGAAGATTGAATGGATCCCACAAATCCTCATCCTGCTGCTGAAATTCATTGTTGCCCCCGTCTTCACGTGGTGGGTGTGCTGGTTCATGGAATTTCCACGCGACGTCTCGAACGTCCTCGTCGTGGCCGCCGCCACCCCAGTCGGCGTTTTGATCACGATTTTTGCGGCAGAGTACAAGAATGAGAGCGACTTCATCTCGACGGCGGTTGTGATCTCGACGGCGTTATCGCCATTGTTCGTGACCGGATGGATCCTGCTAACGCGGATCTACTGAGCGATCCGCTCAAACCGAGGCCAGGTTTCCTTGGCCTCTTCCGGCTTGGCCTTTTCGATCCTAACCCGCAGATCGTACCACGCGGCTTGGCCCGTCACCGGGTCCGAATTCGAGAAGCGATAGCCGCCCTCGCGTACCGGTAAAAGTTCACCGATGAGGTGGTTCAGCAAGAACCCCTTGGTTGCTTCGGGTGCCTTCGGATCAAGTCCCCAAGCGCCTGATCGCTTGCCGATCGCGTTCCACGTCCAAACCGTGTCCGGGTTGACGCCGTCAATCAGGCGCACCTGGGCGCGCACGCGACCAATCGGGCTGATTACCCAGGCCCAATCATCATCTTTGAGATCAAGTGTTCCGGCACGTGACCGATGGATATAGAGCCGGTTCTCGGCCGTGATCTGCCGCAACCATGCGTTCTGCGATCCCCACGAATGGTACATGTGCATCGGTCGTTGCGTGAGTGCGTACATGGGGAATTCTTCTTGTGGCGCACGGCGCGCGCCCTCCACTTCGCGCAGAGCGGCCGGCTCTCCGGAGGAGAGTCGCTCTGCGCAATAGAAAAATGGAATCGGATCGAAGTACGTCTCGATGCGCGCTCGATGTGTGTCCGGCGGTTGAATTGCCCCATGACCACGCGCCGCCAACCGGAACTTCTGCAACGGCTCCAGATAAAGCTGGAAAATGATCGGATCGGCTGCGCCGATGAAACCGACCGACTTCGCCCATTCGAGATAGCTCTTGTTGGCATGTTTGTAGAAACGTTGATCGTCATCGAGGTGGTGCTGGTGAAATGCACCATTGGCGATGTACTCGTCCAACTGCTTGGGATTAACTGCGCCCTTGCCGTAACTCTTGCCATCTAGCCCGCGAAACCCAGCCAAAGGTCCGATGCCCGGCGCGCGCTCGTGGTTGACGATGTAGTCGGGATAGCCACCCGGAAACTTTGGCGCGCCGTCTGGCGTGACGAAGCCCGGCAACTTCAAACGCGCCGCTAGATCGATCAGTACACTCTGAAAGGCGCGGACGTCGCGGTCGGGTTCGACGACTGGATGGCGAATTGAATCAGCTGCAGCATCCGGGTCCGAAATCGGACGATCAAGGACCGAGATACAATCCCAACGCTCAAGGTAGGTCGTGTCCGGTAGGATCAGGTCTGCATAAGCCACCATCTCGGAGTTGTAGGCGTCCGAGTAGATTATCTTAGGGATTTTGTACGCCCCGGTCGTCGGATCGGTCTCGGTCAAGTGGCGCAGCACAGCTGGAATATTCATCGACGAATTCCAGCTCATGTTCGCCATGTACATGAACAGCACATCGACCGGATACGGATCGGCGTTGGCCGCATTGGTGATGACCATGTGCATTAGGCCGTGCGCTGCGATCGGCGCATCCCACGAGTAGGCCTTGTCTATGCGCTCCGGATTGCCAGCCGCGTCGACAAGTAGGTCTTCCGGTCCGGTCGTGAAGCCCAATGGTGCACCAGTCAGTGGCGTCATCGGCCGAACCGTCCCATGCTTGCCGGCCGGGCGGTTCGGCGGCGGCGTTGGACGTGGAAACGGCGGCTTATAACGGAAGCCGCCGGGGCAATCGATGCTCCCTAAGATGATCTGTAAAATGTGGATCATCCGGCACGTCTGGAAGCCGTTTGCATGGGCCGAGATGCCCCGCATCGCGTGCATCGAGACCGGGCGACCGGTCGTCTTTTCGTGACGACGTCCGTGGGTGTCGGTCCACGGGATATCGAGTTCAATCTGCTGTTTGAACGCTGCATCTGCAAGCTCAGCTGCAATCCGGCGGATCGTGGCGGCTGGAATGCCGGTCGCAGCCTCGGCTTTTTCAGGGGCATATTCGGCGCCAAGATACCGCTCGGCGATTAGCTGGAACGAGGGCTTGGCTGTGCGCCCATCGGCAAGTTTGAATGCACCCACCAAAGCTGGCGAAATATCCGGCAGCGTCGCATCGGTTAGCGTGCCAGTTGATTTATCGAAGCACAGCGGTTTGCCGCTGGCATCGCGTGCGATCAGGCCTGCGTCGGCATCGGCCCCATCTTCAATGACGAGCCAAGGCGCGTTGGTGTAGCGAGCGAGATAATCGAGATCGACGCTCTGGGTCGTCAACAGCTCGTGGATGAGGCTTGCCACGAACATTCCATCTGAACCGGGGCGAATGCCGATCCACTCGTCTGCGATGGCGTTGTAGCCAGTGCGGATCGGGTTGATCGATACCACCTTCACGCCCCGTTCTTTCAAGCGGCCCAGCGCTGCCTTGATCGGGTTCGAGGCGTGGTCTTCGGCGACGCCAAACAACATGAAATACTTGGTGCGCTCCCAATCGGGCTCGCCGAACTCCCAGAACGAGCCACCGAACGTGTAGAGCCCCGCCGCCGCCATGTTGACCGAACAGAAGCCGCCGTGCGCTGCAAAATTCGGCGTGCCGAACTGCTGGGCAAACCACCCGGTCAGCGCCTGACTTTGGTCGCGACCAGTGAAAAAAGCGAGCTTCTTAGGATCATTTTTGCGGATGTCGCCGAGCCAATCGGCAGCAAGCGCCAGCGCCTCATCCCAACCAATTGCTTCGAATTCGCCCGAGCCGCGCGGGCCAACACGCTTCATCGGTCCGGTGAGGCGAGCTGGCGAATAGTGCTGCATGATACCAGCCGCACCCTTGCCGCACAGCACACCCTTGTTCACCGGGTGATCGCGATGGCCCTCGATGTAGCGAACTCGCCCATCTTTCAAGTGAACTTTGATGCCGCAGCGGCACGCACACATGTAGCAGGTGGTGCATTTGACTTCGTCGCCGATCGGAGTCGACAACGCGATGACAGGGTCAATGGTCTTCAACGCGTCAGTACCTCAAGCGATCTAAGGGGGGCAAAAGCGCATACGATTGCGGTTCCCACTGGCAAAGTCTGCCACCGCAGTCCAAGCGCAACAACTGGTTTGTTTGATCGATCCGGTCGACAAGAGCAGGACCGGCATGAACGCTACCGATCGAATAGACAATCAGCATCAGCTAATGCCATAACGGGGCAGCTAACAATCCAGAAAAACTCTAAATATGGGGAAATGCCCGTGATTGATCGCCGTACCCTTTTGATCAGCGCGTCTGCGATGTCGATGACAGCCGCCGCTGGTGGCTTGGCCGGAGTGGCCCAAGCGCAGCCCGTTGAGATGTTGAAAATCTTCGTTCCAGCGGCACCAGGTGGCGGTTGGGATCAAACGGGGCGCACTATTGAGCAAGTTTTGCGCGCAACGAATGCCGTAAGTGCGGTGCAAATCACCAACGTTGCGGGTGCTGGCGGCACTGTCGGCCTGCCGCAGTTCGCCAACCAGTGGAAGGGCCAAGGCAACGCGTTGATGGTTGGTGGCATGGTGATGGTCGGCGCGATCATTGCGAACAAGAGCGCGATCAAGCTTGACGCTGTCACGCCTATTGCACTGCTTACCGGCGAAGTTCAGGCCCTCGTTGTGCCAGCAGCATCACCGTTCAAAACGGCCAAAGACTTCGCCGATGCTCTGAAGGCCGATCCGACAAAGGTTCCAGTGGCGGGTGGTTCAGCGGGCGGGACCGATCATATCCTCCTTGGCATGATCGCCAAGGCTGTCGGCGTACCGGCTGAAAAGATCAGCTACGTTGCATTCTCAGGCGGCGGCCCGGCAACCGCTGCAATCCTCGGTTCGCAAGTCGCGGCTGGCATTTCTGGCTACGGCGAATTCGCCGAGCAGATCAAGGCTGGTAAAATGCGCGTGCTCGCCATCTCCGGTGACAAGCGACAAGAAGGTATCGACGCACCAACCCTGAAGGAACAGGGCATCGACGTGGAGCTTTTCAACTGGCGCGGCGTGTTTGCCCCTCCCGGCATTTCCGAAGATCAACGCAAAGCCATGGTGGGTTTGATGGACAAGATGGCCGCATCGCCTGAGTGGATTGACGCTTGCAACAAGCGCGGCTGGACGCGCATTACACGGACGGGCGACGCTTACAAAACATATATCGCGACAGAGATCGTGCGCATCGAAGCAATCCTTAAAGACCTCGGGATCGGCTAGAATGGCATCGGGCTCAGATGGCTTGGCTCGGCGGCGCACAGCCGTCGGCGAATTGGCGATCGCGGTTGGCGTACTTGTCCTCGCCGCTGTTATCTATTGGCAAGTCCAAGTGATGCCCGTCTCGCCGCTTTACGCCAAAGTCGGACCAACACTCGTGCCGAGCCTTGCCGCATTAGCGATGACCGGTCTCGGACTGGCACTATTGTTGTCCGCTGTTCGCGGCGGCTGGCAATCCGCCGAAGAGCTGGAGGCGGTTCCCGATCGGTTAGCACTCGGTTGGGTTCTCGCCGGTCTCCTCATCAATCTGTTGCTGATCGACGTTGCAGGCTTCACGTTGGCCTCGACCTTACTGTTCATTTGTGTCGCGCGCGGCTTTGGGTCCAGGAAAATCATCCGAGATGCCTCGATCGGCGCGGCGTTCGCACTCGTGGCTTACTTTGGCTTTGCGAAAACGCTCGGCATCAACATTGGTGCTGGCGTCGTTGAACACACGATCGAGGGCCTGCTCCCGCTCTCCAGAAAGTCCTGACATGGATGCTGTTGCCGGCCTCATGAAGGGCTTCGCCGTTGCGCTCACGCCGATCAACCTGATGTGGTGCCTGATTGGCACCACGCTAGGTACAGCGATCGGTGTTTTGCCGGGTTTGGGACCGGCACTGACCATTGCCCTGCTGCTGCCAATTACCTTCAAGGTCGACCCGACAGCGGCCTTCATCTTGTTCGCTGGCATCTACTACGGGGCGATGTATGGCGGCTCGACCACCTCAATCTTGCTGAATACACCGGGCGAGAGCGCGACGATTGTCACTGCGCTCGAAGGCAACAAAATGGCGCGCAAAGGCCGAGCCGGCGCAGCGCTCGCAACCGCTGCCATCGGATCCTTTGTTGCAGGCACCATCGGAACGCTTGGCTTAGCCTTCCTCGCGCCCTTGGTTGCCGACATGGCGTTGCAGTTCGGCCCGGCCGATTACTTCGCATTGATGGTTCTGGCCTTTGTCACGGTAGCAGCGGTTCTAGGCTCGTCTGCGGTACGTGGCCTTACGGCACTGCTTTTTGGTATCTGGCTCGGGATGATCGGTGTTGATCTCCAGACCGGACAGGCTCGATTCACATTCGGCGTTCCAGAACTGCTTGACGGGATCAACGTCATCATCGTCGCCGTCGGTCTATTTGCGGTTGGTGAAACGCTCTACGTCGCGTCCAGGTACAGCGGTGGCAACGACGAAGTCATTCCCCTCAAGGGCTCCCTCTGGATGACACGAGAGGAGTGGTCGCGCTCCTGGAAACCTTGGCTGCGAGGCACCGCCTTCGGTTTTCCAATTGGCGCCATGCCGGCCGGCGGCGCAGAAATTCCAACATTCTTGAGTTATTACACGGAAAAAAAGCTGTCAAAACATCCGGAAGAGTTCGGTCACGGCGCAATCGAAGGCGTTGCTGGCCCCGAAGCTGCCAACAACGCATCCGCAGCCGGTGTGCTCGTGCCAATGCTGACGCTTGGACTGCCAACCTCGGCAACAGCTGCCATCATGCTATCTGCGTTTCAGAGCTACGGTATCAACCCGGGCCCTCTATTGTTCCAGACCCAGCCTGAGCTGGTTTGGGGGCTGATTGCGTCGCTCTTCATCGGCAACGTCATGCTCCTGGTGCTCAACCTGCCAATGATCGCGCTGTGGGTGAAAATGCTCATGATCCCAGCGCCGCTGCTCTATGCTGGCATTCTCGTGTTTGCCACCATCGGCACGTACGGGATCACACAATCGACCACCGATTTGATGTTGCTCTATGCGGTCGGTGGCATCGGATATCTGATGCGGCGCTACGACTTCCCCACCGCACCCGTCATCATCGGCATGATCCTGGGCCCCCTTGCGGAACAGAACCTGCGGCAAGCCATGACAATTTCGGCCGGAGACTGGACCGTGTTTTTTACGCGTCCGCTCTCAGCCACACTTCTGGTGTTGGCCGCAATCGCCATAGTTGGACCCAAGGCCTATGATTTCTGGGCACGGACGCAACTGAAGCCCGTACCCGGTGGCGACGCATAACGGGCAAAGCGCAATCAAATCCAACCTCACATTGCTGCTTGTCCACGTCCCATGGCTGCGATGCCGGTGCGGGAAACCTCGACAAGTCCCAGCGCCGTCATGATCGAAATGAACTGCTCGATTTTACTGGTGCGTCCTGTTAGTTCGAACACGAAGTGATCGGTCGAGGCATCAATCACGCTGGCGCGGAAGATCTCGGCCAATCGCAGCGCTTCAATGCGATCATTGCCCTTGCCTGCTACCTTGATTAGCGCCAATTCGCGTTCCAGCGGATCGCCCAACAGCGTCAGATCGACGACACGGTGCACGAGCACCATACGCTCAAGCTGATGCTTGATCTGGTCGATGGTCGCGGGCGTACCTCGCGTGATTAGCGTGATGCGCGACAGATGCTTTTCGTGCTCGGTCTCTGTCACCGTGAGACTGTCAATGTTGTAGCCGCGCGCCGTAAACAGATTAACGACGCGGGCGAGGATCCCCGGTTCATTATCAACCAGCACTGACAGCGTGCGCTGGACGCTTTCAACGTTTGCGGGCGGATCGGAGTAGTGTGATTGCTTCTGGGTCTGGGTCATGTCGGCACATCACGCTTTCGGTTTGCGAAGATCGTCGATGATGGTCTCGGCTGCTTCGCTGTTGTCGAGGAACCAGGGCTCGGCTTTGGCGCCAGCGAGCCAAGCGGCGTAGGCGGGGTGGGCCAATACTGCATCCACGTAGGCTTGGCTCACGGGGTCAACAGCAATGGCATAGGAATGTAGTCTTGTGACGACGGGGGCGTACATGCCATCGGCGGCCGTGAAGTCGCCGTAAAGGAAGAGTTTGCCGGTTTTCGCACCGAACTTGTCGCGTGCTTCACGCCATAGCGCTGTGATCCTTGCGACGTCCGTTGTGACCTCTGCACCACGATCCTTTGCCTTGAACCGGCGGGTCACATTCATCGAGCAGGCGTTGCGCAGGCTAACGAACCCTGAGTGCATTTCAGCCGAGGCACAGCGCGCGTGCGCCCTTGCCAGCCGGTCCTTCGGCCAGATTGCGTATTGGGGGAACTTATCCGCCAGATATTCCATAATCGCGAGGCTGTCCCACACCGTTACGCCGTCATCGATCAATGTCGGCACTTTGCCCGATGGCGAGTGTTTTAGGATCAGATCGCGCGTATCGGTCTCACGCAGCTGCACGACCGTTTCATCGAACGGGATGCCGAACGCCTTCATCACGATCCACGGTCGGAGCGACCACGACGAGTAGACCTTGTTGCCGATGATGAGTTTCATAGTTGATACCTTCAACGCGCTTTGCGACTACTTAAATTAGACGAAGTTGGGGATGTGTGATTGCACTCACTCAGCCTTCGGAAACCTTGCCTTGGCGAACGTCGGCACACCCACGGTCTCGACCTGAGCGACGAACTTGCGCGCGTCGACCTCACTGATCTTGTATTGCGCCAATGCCGCACCGACCCGTTTGAGCATGGCACCGACAAGTTCGTCGGGCGCTGGCAAGTCCAACCGCACACGCTCGCCTACGGGCAGATTCGAATAGACCGCCGCCGTCACTTTCGAATGAATGTAGTCCTGCACGAGACAGCCTTCGAGCGCGGAACCATAGTCTGAGTTCAACGCGTGCGTCTGATAGCAGTTGGCGATGAACTGATAAGCGCCCATCGCCCCCTTGGACTGCTGGAGCTGTGCCAGCGAAATAGCTGACGCTTTTATATTTGCCGTCCGGTCCCAGGCTTTCGGTTTAGCCTCCACCGCCGACGCTGCAAGGACGCTCGCGACGAGTGCAAACGTGGCAGCACAATCCCTAACTGGGCCATGTCTCATACCAGCATCTTGCCTTCCTTGCTGATCGCCTTGCCAATAGACTCGTCGGTCGCGTCTTCGCCGAGCAGCATCTCGTTATGCGCCTTGCCGGACGGGATCATCGGGAAACAGTTCGCAAGTTGTGTCACGCGGCAGTCAAAGATCACTGGCGCTTTCACGTCGATCATTTCCTTGATCGCGTCATCGAGATCGGCCGGGTTGTCGCAACGCATTCCGACGCCGCCGTAGGCTTCCGCAAGCTTCACAAAATCGGGCAGCGCCTCGGTGTAGCTTTCCGAGTAGCGATTGCCATGCAGTAGCTGCTGCCACTGGCGCACCATGCCCATGTACTGGTTGTTGAGAATGAAAATCTTGACGGGCAATCGGTACTGGATCGCTGTCGACATTTCTTGAATGTTCATCAGGATCGAAGCATCGCCTGCAATGTCGATGACCAGCGATTTCGGATGCGCCATCTGCACGCCGATCGCGGCCGGCAAGCCATAGCCCATGGTGCCTAGGCCGCCGGACGTCATCCAGCGGTTCGGCTCTTCGAAGTGATAGAATTGGGCGGCCCACATTTGATGTTGACCAACCTCAGTCGTGATGTACGTGTCGCGATCCTTGGTCAACTCGTAAAGGCGCTGCACCGCATACTGCGGCATGATCACATCCTTGGTCGGCTTGTAGCTGAGCGACTTCTTCGCCCGCCACGTGTCGATTTGCTTCCACCAGCCCTTATGGGCCGCCTTATCGAGTTGCGGCGCCTTTGCCTTCCAGGCCTTCAGCATCTCCTCGAGAACGTAAGTCACATCGCCGATGATCGGCACATCGACGCGCACATTCTTGTTGATCGAGGACGGGTCGATATCGATGTGGATCTTCTTCGAATTCGGTGCAAAGGCGTTCAGACGACCAGTGATGCGATCATCAAAGCGAGCGCCGACGTTGATCATCACGTCGCAGTCGTGCATCGCCCAGTTCGCTTCATACGTGCCGTGCATGCCCAGCATGCCGAGCCATTGCTTGTCGGATGCGGGATAGGCACCGAGCCCCATCAAGGTCGAGGTAATCGGGAAGCCGGTCAGCCGCACGATTTCGCGCAGGAGTTGGCTGGCTTTGGGCCCTGAATTGATCACCCCACCGCCGGTATAAAAGAGCGGCTTCTTGGCCGTTGCCATCAATTCCACGGCCTGCATGACGCCCGCCATTTCAGGCTTCATCTTCGGGTTGTAGGTCTTATGCTGCACGCCAGATGGACCAGTGTAGTTGCCGCTTGCAAATTGGATATCCTTCGGAATATCGACGACAACGGGGCCCGGTCGTCCGCTGCGCGCCACGTGGAACGCCTCGTGGATCACGCGCGCCAAGTCGTTGACATCCTTCACCAGCCAGTTGTGCTTGGTGCACGACCGGGTGATGCCGACCGTATCGCACTCTTGGAACGCGTCGGAGCCGATCAGATGGGTTGGCACCTGTCCGGTGAAGCAAACGACAGGAATGGAATCCATCAGTGCATCGGTCAGTCCTGTCACGGCATTGGTTGCCCCTGGCCCCGATGTGACGAGGACGACGCCGACTTTACCCGTCGAGCGCGCGTATCCTTCAGCTGCGTGCACTGCGCCGCCCTCCTGGCGCACCAGCACGTGCTTGACCTTCTCCTGCTGGAAGATCTCGTCATAGATTGGCAGCACCGCGCCACCGGGATAGCCAAAAATGAAATCCACGCCCTGGTCTTGGAGGGCCGTGATCACCATCTCGGCGCCGGTCATTATGCGGGTCATTGTGTAAGCTCCCTAAAACGACGATCAAGACGACACAATTTGCTGCATCGCACGCTTGTTGGGCCATCGATGACGGTAGATCATTCAAAAATCAATAAATGAAATAATTTCTCGGCTACTTTGTGCTGATTCGTGCGTTGAAATATGTTTCCACGTAATCATATGTCGTTTGAGCCATGTTATTTGGCGTTTTGCGAACTGACGCGTTTCGCTCTTCGCCAACTCCGTTGCGCGCTCGAGCGTCACGACGCCCTCAAGGTAGTCGATGAGCGGGCGCACGCCCAGAGCCCGCATGATGGGCAGGTCTGCTGGCAACTGAGCCTCCCGAAGGCGGGCAACCTCCTCCAGCGCGCCTTGACGCATGATCAAGTCAAAGCGCTGATCACACCGCGCCATCATTGCCCCACGCTCAAGCTCGATCACGAAGCGGAGCGCTTGTTCCGGATCAATCACCGGAACGCCCGGAATTTGTTGCCAGTGACTAAGAGATTGGCCCGTCGCTTCCAGCACTTCGAGTGCGCGGGTAATCCGCTGAGTATCGGTTGGAACCAGTCGCGCGCCCATAATCGGGTCACGGGCGCTCAGCTCTCGATGCAATGCGGTAGCACCTTCGCTGAGGGCTCTAGTGCGAATATGTGCACGAAGTTCGTTAGGAATCGGTGGGATCGGCGACAGACCCTCAAGCAGCGCCTTGAAATAAAGCCCTGTCCCGCCAACGATCAAGGCTGTTTCGCCTCGCCCGTGGGCCTCAGTCAGCGCGGCTGCACACTCGCCGACGAATCTAGCGACCGAATAAGCATCGCGCCCAGATATGTGACCACTTAGGGCGTGCCGGACGCGTTGCTCCTCCTCGACGGTCGGGCGGGCCGTCAAAACCCGCAGATCCGTATAAACCTGCATGCTGTCCGCATTGATGATCACCGCCGCGCCGAGTTGCTCGGCAAGTGACAGCGCGAGTGCTGACTTGCCGCTGGCGGTTGGCCCGGCGATAAGGATCGTGCGAGTCTTGGTCATACGCACTTCATACCAAGACCAGCATTGCAAATCACCGGGATCGATAGAACTTCATGAAGCGCACCTACGCTCTCGTCCTCACGAGCCCGCCGGATCGCCCCTCCCTCAGCGACTTTGCCGTTGCGCGAGCGCGGTCAATCATTCCGGAAGGGCAACGCCTTAACGACGAGTGGCTGCATCCGACCGAAGCTTGGCAGGCTCGGTTCATGAGCGATGGCACAGCCTCAGAACTCGGCGTCTTGCGGACACGCGTCGCCAACGCGCTGCACGGCATTACGTTGGACGTCAATATCGTGCCCGACGAGATGGGCCGCCGCCGCAAAAAACTTCTGGTGGCTGATATGGATTCGACCATGATCAACCAGGAGTGCATCGACGAAATGGCCGATGTCTTGGGGCTCAAAGATAAGATTTCCGCAATCACCGAGCGCGCCATGCGCGGCGAACTGGAGTTCGAGGCAGCTCTCAGTGAGCGTTTGGCTTTTTTGCGTGGTCTGGCCGCCAGTGAATTGCGCAAAATCTATGACACCCGGATCACACTGATGCCGGGCGGTCGCACACTCCTTGCCACCATGCGAGCCAATGGCGCTTACACGGCGCTGGTATCCGGCGGATTTACGCATTTCACGACCTTTGTCGCAACCGACCTCGGCTTCGACGAAAGCCACGCCAACACTTTGGAAATCGACCGAGACGGAGACCTGACCGGCCAGACCGTTGGGCCGATCCTTGGACGTGAAGCCAAGCTCGCCACGCTGCTGCGCATCGCAGATGATCGAAGCCTGCAGCCGTCGGAAACCCTTGCCGTTGGCGACGGCGCCAACGATCTCGCCATGGTCAAAGCGGCTGGCCTGGGCGTTGCCTATCGCGCCAAACCAATTGTCGCTGCGGAGGCTGCCTGCTCCATTACCCACGGGGATCTAACGGCGCTCTTGTATTTACAGGGCTATAAGCGCGACGAGTTTGTCGGCTGATCCATCAACGACCCAACAAACGTCGCACCTGCAGCAGCATATCGTCGCGCACCTTGAGCAGGGTTGGCCGCAGTGCGCTCCACCGCGTTCGAACGGCTTGCCCCAACCGATACTTGGCAATGCGTCCATAGCGCCAAGCCCACGAAGCACGGATGGCTGAGAACGCCCGATCTTTCCATGGCATCAGCCAGTTATACGCGCGTGCAAACCAGCCAATCTGCATCAGTTTTGGTTGGGTCAGCATGAACAGCCGCGCTAGGATCGCGGTTCCAGCGACTTTCGCACCAATGAACAGCAAAGCCGCCATCAGTGCGTGCCCTGTGGCAATCAGATAAAGGGCCAACAGTTTCAGCGGTAACAGCAGCGCCGAAGGCAGCACAAACGCTGCGAGCGCACCGTAGGGCGGCAGGCCCGCAATGATGGCCTCAAGCTTCGCAATAAGCGGAAAACGGGCAAAGCGCGCCAAAAGCGCTGCAAGTGGCTGCCAACCCCACTCTTCAAACAGCAGAACCAGTGCGAACAGCACTTCGAATGTTCGCCGCACAACGAGGCGGACGATTGACCACAAGGTACGCACCAAAGTTGTAACACCCGCCGTAAGTCTTGACGCAGCCGGGCCGACCCGACGTCGCGCCAGTTCAACTAACCTCAGCAATGACTTACCATCCGCAGCCATGACGGGCGTATTCCGAACTTGGGGTCGACAAGATATCCTCGCCGCTCTTATATCCGGAAGGTCCCTCAAACGGCGTTAAGAGCCGGCAGAACAGCGACGAGCACCGTAACCGCACCAAACACTTGTGTCGGATCGGTCTTTCAAGTACGAGGCTCGAACAGAAATCAACCACCGACATGTCCTGCTCGGTCCTGCGGCCCTCGTGCGGTCCGGTTCCGCTGGCGCTGATTTGAGAGAAAACGACGATGAAGAAGTCCGCAGACGTCCATCCTGATTACCACGCCATCAAGGTGGTATTGACCGATGGAACGCATTTCACGACCTATTCGACCTACGGCAAAGAAGGCGACACGCTGTCGCTTGATATCGATCCATCGACCCATCCTGCTTGGACCGGCGGCGATCAGCGCCTAATGGATCGTGGTGGCCGTCTGTCGCGCTTCAAGAAGAAGTTCGAAGGCCTGTTTTGATCTTCCAAACGGTCGCGTTTGCCAAGCTGGCGCCGAGAGTTCACCCTCTTGGCCCAGCTTTTTGGCGTTCTTGTGCAATATTCTGCGATCACGCCGTCTAATTGAATAATCGCAGTGCGCGCGTTTACTGCCGCGCGGATCGGCTGAAGGCGACGCTCAACTGCGCCATTTGGGCGGCCACTGGATTGGATTTAATCGCATCGGCAGGTTGCTCGATTGCGCGATCAATTTGCATGATTCGATCATTCAGCATGAAGCTTTCATCGATCAGGCACTGCAAGCCTTCAGGCAGGGCCGCAAAATTTTGAATGTGCGAGGGACGCCCGAAAGGCCGCAGCTTGATGCGCGAACGCTTCTTCGCAGCTTCAGCTGGTGTCAGATCGCCTTCCTTCAGTCCGCGACGCACGAGCAGCCAAGAGGCAAGCTCCAACAGCCGCGTCGTTAGACGCATGCTCTCCGTGGCGTAGGTAACTGACAGGGGCGGCTTGAGGCTTTTCGCATCGCGTCGGCCTTCACCATCGAGGTAGGCCGCCGTGCGTTCGACGAGCGCCATGCCGGCCTTGAATACGGCATCGAACTGCTCGGAGTGGGCGAAGCGTTCGCCGAAGGAAATCGTCACCGCGCTTGAAGCGTCACGGATCTCGAACACACCTGAACTGCTGCTCATGACTGTTACCAACTCGACGCTACAAGATACCAACTTAATCGACCCGCAGTGTGCCAGTCGACCGTTAACAAGTCGTCCCAGAATAGGAACATTTCAGGGCGGTTGCAAATTTTGTACCCAAAAAAAGAGCCGCTCGGTGAGAGCGGCTCGAAAGTCAACAGGGAGGCGTAATTTCCGAGCAGCACAGCTGCTGCTCAACATCCAGAATGTCTGGACAACGGTGAAACTAAACGAAGATCACTAATAAAATGTGAATGGCAAATAATGTGTTTACACGTCGGCGCAGGTCTCAGCTGGACACGTTTACGATTTGAAGAACTGGCTGGCGGCCTTTTCATGCGCTTCCCGCTTGGTGATTTCGGTCCGCACACGCGCAACTTCCGCCTCGCAAGCGATGATCCGCTCCTTGAGATCGGCAACCGAAAGGTTCGTCAAGTTTTCGCCGAGCGTGACGATGCTCGCCGTCTTCGGTCTCACGTCATCCCAATCCATGGGCACCTCCTGCACTGATAACTGGCTGCACAGGTCACTGGCTGCGCTTGTAACCCGGCCTCGTCTGGGGCAAGTCTGCACCACCTGATTTCAGCGCGAAAGATGCCCTCATGTCCAGCACAGCCAAAACGATGACCGCAATCCAGATCGAGGGCAAGGGCGGCGGCCCAGAAGTTCTCTTCCCGCACGAGGTACCGATGCCGGTGCCGGCCTTAGGCCAACTGTTGATCCGCAACGTCGCATGTGGCGTCAATCGCCCGGATGTGCAGCAGCGCAAGGGGCTTTATCCCGCCCCCAAGGGACACTCACTGATCCCGGGGCTTGAGGTCGCCGGTCACGTCGATGCGGTTGGCCCAGGCGTCCACCGCTATAAGGTCGGCGATGCGGTTATGGCGCTCGTCAACGGCGGCGGATACGCCACCCACACGATTGCCGAGGAGGGTGCCTGCCTGCCGGTGCCGAAGTCGCTCGATATGGTGCACGCCGGTGGCATGCCCGAAACCTTCTTCACCGTCTGGCACAACGTGTTCGAGCGCGGGCGCTTGAAACACGGTGACTGGTTCCTCGTGCATGGCGGATCGAGCGGCATTGGCGTGGCTGCGATCCAACTCGCCAAAATGTTCGGCGCGAAGGTGATCGCCACCGCCGGATCAGCTGAGAAGTGCGCGGCCTGCCTCAGCTTGGGCGCCGACCACGCCATCGACTACCGCACGACCGATTTCGTCGAGGCTGTCAGCGCGATCACCAAAGGCCACGGCGCCGACGTGATCCTCGATATGGTGGGCGCCGACTATATCGACCGTGACATCAAGTGCGCGGCGGAAGATGGCCGCATCGTCTCGATTGCCTTCCAGAAGGGCGGCACGGTGACGGCCGACCTGCAACGCATGATGCTGAAGCGCCTGACCATCACCGGCTCGACGCTGCGCATCCGCACCAACCACATCAAGGCGCAAATCGCGCACGGCCTCGAAAGTTATGTGCTGCCGATGCTGGCTGATGGCCGCGTGAAGATCGTGATGGATTCAACCTATCCGCTCGCGAAGGTCGCCGACGCCCACACCCGCATGGATGGCGGCGCGCACATCGGGAAGATTGTGTTGGTGGTGTGAGGGGAGGAGGGGACAGTTGCCAATCTGACGAATTCTCAGCAATTAGAATAGCTTAGTCCAAATCGGTGACTGTCTCCGTCGATGCAAACCCAACCGATCCATGCTAAGACCGGAGCGGTGAGGGGCCAAACCCTCAGCAATCTACACCGCACGGGTCATTCTTTGTTTTTTGGTGCCGGCTCCTTCACTGGGGCCGTTGCG
>JANOYV010000091.1:0-3640 GCA_031429105.1 Hyphomicrobiaceae bacterium
CCAAGGTCGCTTGCCGTTGACGCTCAACTTGCTGTCGCCAGCGCACCGGCCGATCCAGATCACGCGCGATCTTCCAGGCTTCTGGGCTGGCAGTTGGGCCTCGGTCAAAGCCGACATGCGTGGGCGCTATCCCCGTCACCCCTGGCCTGATGATCCAGCGAACGCTGCGCCCACAGCGCGCGCCAAACCACGCGGAACATGAACCAGCGAGGCCGCCAACCACCGCTCCAGAATCGCGTTGACCGCGTCGGGCGCTTCCATCGTCGCCAGATGCCCGCAATTCGGGATCACCTCCAGCACACTGCCGGGAAGACCGGCGTGCATTTCCTCCGAAACCTTGACCGGGGTCAGCGCATCCTCGTGACCGACAACAATAACTGTTGGTACTTTGATGTGAGCCAAGAACGGACGGTTATCGGGGCGCCCCATGATCGCCTTTTGCTGGCGCACGAAGGCTGGCGCACCGATGCCATCAGCCATTAGCAGAACGCGGGCTGTCAACTCTCGATCCGATAGGCGGTCGTGATGGATCAGGTAGCGCAGAAGCATGCCTTGCACGGCGCGCGCGCCGATGTTTTGTGCGGCCCCCATCAAAACATGACGCTGCTTGAACTGCTCGGGTCGGTCGGCGCGCGCGTTGGTGTCGAGCAACGCCAGCCGCGTAATCCGCTCTGGCGCTTGCCGCAGCATTTCGAACGCGATGTAGCCTCCCATCGAAAGGCCAACCAGCGCGAACGTCGGGGCAGCGCTTTTAAGGATCGCCGCGGCGATGCCTTCAAGCGTATCAGCGGTCGTGTGATCGGCAATCTGGCAGTGGTGCTTTGACCCGAAGTGCGCCATCTGATCGGCAAACAGGTCGCCCGTACAAAGCACACCCGGCACGAACACGATGTTTTGAGCGGCAGCCGTCATGTTGGTGTCCTTATCGGTGGGATCGTCAACGACGCCTAGTGTTGCCCGAGGCGCGGCAAATGGGCAATTATTGCCTTCACATTCACGCAGAAACGGCGTTTCTCGGGGCAGCCAAAGCGGGATGCGGGAAAACGTAATGTTTTGCTTGCGTTTTCTGCCGATCTCTGTCAGGCCGCTTGTGTGCTGGGCGCAGGGGACCCGAGGTTTCCGTTAGTCCCTTTTCAAAAATCCAGTCACATTTTTTGCCACCAATTGGCAAGTACCCACCCCCTGCGCTCGTCCTGATGCTTGGTGTCTACGCAATCCTTAGCGTATCCATCGGGCGTTGTTATGGGAGATGGAGACGTTCCCTTTTGCAAACGAAGCCCTTCGCTGAGCTCGGTCTCAGCCCCAAGGTCCTGTCAGCCATCGATGCTGCTGGATACACGATCGCCACGCCGATCCAGAGCCAGGCCATCCCCGTCGCCGTGACAGGCCGGGACGTACTTGGCATCGCCCAGACCGGCACCGGCAAGACGGCGGCGTTCGTGCTGCCGATGATCACCCGGCTGGAAAGTGGCCGCGCGCGTGCCCGGATGCCGCGCTCGCTGATTCTGGCGCCAACTCGTGAACTTGCAGCCCAGGTGGCTCAAAGTTTCGAAAAATATGGCATCAATCACAAACTCAACGTCGCGCTGCTGATCGGCGGCGTTTCGATGGACGAGCAGGTCAAGAAACTCGACCGTGGTGCCGACGTCCTGATCGCCACGCCTGGCCGCATGCTCGACCATTTCCAGCGTGGCCGCCTGATGTTGATGGGCGTCGAAATCCTTGTCATCGACGAGGCCGACCGGATGCTCGACATGGGCTTCATCCCGGACATCGAAAAGATCTGCAAACTGCTGCCGCCAAAACGGCAAACGCTGTTCTTCTCGGCAACGATGCCGCCTGAGATCACCCGTCTGGTCGATCAGTTCCTGACCGACCCGGTACGCGTCGAAGTGGCGCCTCCAGCCACAACAGCGAAGACGATCACCCAGCGCTTCCGGTTCTGCCCCGATGGCGAAGATTTCGCCAAACGCGAAGTGCTGCGCGATCTGATCCGCGGCGAAACGGTGCGCAATGCGATTATCTTCTGCAATCGCAAGCGCGACGTTGCGATCCTCCTCAAGTCGCTGACCAAGCACGGCTTCAATGCCGGCGCGCTGCATGGTGATATGGATCAAAGCGCCCGCATGGCGACACTCGACGGGTTCCGTTCGGGCAAGATCCTGTTCCTGGCAGCCAGTGATGTTGCCGCGCGCGGCCTTGATATCCCCGATGTCAGTCACGTGTTCAACTTTGACGTGCCTTGGGCTGGCGATGACTACGTCCACCGGATCGGGCGTACCGGTCGCGCCGGCAAACTCGGGTACGCGGCGACGTTGGTTGGCCCCGATGATCTGAAGATGTTGAAAGACATTGAAAAGGCGACCGGCGAGCAACCGACCTGGCTCGGCGACCCGCCGACCGAACAGGATTACGCAGACGCTGGCAAGAAGAAGCGCCGCGGCGGTCGTGGCGGTAAGCCCGAAGCGCGGCGCCCCGATGGCCGTCGTCCAGAACGTCCGCGTTCAGAAGGACCACGTCCAGCGGGCCAGCGTTCAGAAGGGCCACGTGAAGGCGGTGCCAGCGACGACGCTGGTCGTGATCGTCGCCCACCACGTCGCGAACGACCACCGCGCCGTACTGAAGATCAAGTCAACGCGGCCGCCGCGTCGCCATCCGAACCCGAGATGACCACCCCACCGGCTGAACAGACTGCTGCCGCACCGACGCGTGAGCGACGGCCAGATCGTCGTCCCGAACGCCGTCTGCGCGATCAACCACGCGACACGCCTGCACCGAGCCATAGTGATCAGCCAGACGTACAAGCTTGGCCGGTGACGAAGCTTGACGAGCAAGCCGGTACGCCGCGTGAGCGTCGACCGGACCGCGACCAGAACCACAGCCGTGATCGCGGCGCTGATCGAAGCGGCGGACGGGGTGAACGCCCGCAACAAAATCGCGCGGAGCAACCCGCGCGGCAAGACGATCGATCTGTCCGCGGTGAACGTCCGCCGCGTGAGGACCGCCCTGCACGGCCTGAGCGCGGTGATCAAAAGCCGCGTGAAGTTCGTCCGCGCGAAGATCGTGCGGCACGCGCGCCCGAGCAGCGGCGTGATCGTGAACGACCGAATGATCGGACCAACAACGAGCGGTCCAATGATCGAGATCGGCGCCCGCAACGCGGCGATCGCAACGAGACCTCGGGCGAAGCACCGACCGGCTTTGCGGACAACGTGCCAGCTTTCTTGCGCAAGACCACGCGGGCTAAAGCTTCGAACGAATAGACCTGCACTATAACACACGGGCGCAGCGACAAATTATGTCGCTGCGCCCGTAGTCGTTTTGTGCGATGGGCGCGCTTACTCAAGCCTTGCCCACACTCTCAGGATTACCCATGCCGAAGTCACTGTCGCGCGCCAAACATCAGATCAAGATCCTGCTGTTAGAGGGCGTATCCGATACAGCTGTCGCGGCCCTTACAGGGGCCGGCTACACAAACATTGATCGACGCGCGACGGCGCTTGATGGCGAGGCATTGCGGGCAGCCCTCCAAGGCGTGAGCATGCTCGGCATCCGCTCGCGCACACAACTCTCGGCACCGGCCATGGACGGCGTGCGCTCGTTGATTGCCGTTGGCTGCTTCTCGGTCGGCACCAATCAG
>JANOYV010000092.1:0-5101 GCA_031429105.1 Hyphomicrobiaceae bacterium
GGCTGGCACTAAGGGGTATGTCAATGGAGGAGCGCCCGCCACCGTCTACGACAAGGAGAGCGGCCCCTATATGTGGCTGCGGCGACTGGTCGAGACGCTGCTCGAAGGATCGAACCCCGAAGAGTTCCTGGAGCACACCAAGCTCGAGCTGTTCCAAGACCAGGTGTTCTGCTTTACGCCGAAAGGGCGGTTGATTGCCTTGCCGCGGGGGGCCACGCCGATTGACTTTGCCTATGCTGTGCACACCGATGTCGGCAATTCGACCGTCGGCGCACTGATTAACGGTCGGCAATTGCCCCTGTCGACGGTGCTGCGCAACGGCGATGAAGTGCACGTGCTAACCGCACGCAGCCAAACGCCGCCGTTGGCGTGGGAGCGACTGGTTGTAACCGGGCGCGCGCGGGCAGCGATCCGCCGGGCGGGCCGCGACGCGCGGCGCAAACAGTATTCCGAGCTTGGTCGACGGCTTCTGATCGCGCGTTTCGAAAAGGCTGGCATCGCCTATTCGGATGAAAAAATCAAAAAGGCGCTACCAAAGCTTGAGTTAAAAAGTGTCGATGATGTGCTAGCTGGCGTGGGTCGCAACGAGTTGGCGACCGCCGACATCCTGCGCATTATTGCACCGGGTGTTGTCGATGCCACTTCGAGCGCTCAATCGTCGCGGACAAAGAGCCGTCACGATCACAGTCAGGGGCAAGAGGGGTGGTTCAACCTCGCCAAGGTGATGGGCCTCAAGTTCAGAATGCCGACAACGAGTACGGAGCCCTCGACCGACACGACACCCACGGGCGGTGCCGTCTCGATCCGGGGACTGCGTGGCGATCTGCCGGTCAAATTCGAAGAGGGCGGCGCGGTGCCGGGCGACCGCGTGGTTGGCGTTTTAACCCAGGGCGAAGGCATCCGGATCTACCAGATCCATTCACCGAAGTTGGCAGCCTTCGAGCACGAGCGCTGGATCGACGTGACCTGGGACATCAATCCGGAAAGCCCGGACCGGTTCCGCGCGAAAATTGTCGTCACGGTGTTGAACGAGCCCGGAACGCTGGCGCAGATTGCCCAGGTGATCGGCGAGGCAGACGGCAACATCGATAACCTGCACATGCGCCGTGCCGCATCCGACTTCACCGACATGGTGATCGAACTCGAAGTCTGGGACCTCGAGCATCTCAACCGCATTATCGCCGGGATTGGCGCCAAGTCGGTTGTCAGCAAGGTCGACCGGGTGTTCGAATAGACGCCAAGACTTTCGATCCTCGTCATTGCAGGGCACTTGTCATCCAGCTAGGCTAGGCTTGGCTTGAAATTGGATGGAGAGACAGCTGGCATCATGTATCGCTATGCCATCAAGCAGCTGATCAACATGGCGCTGACGCTGCTGTCGGTATCGCTGCTGGTATTCATGCTGAACGAGTGGACGCCAGGGGATGTCGTCTCGAAGTTGCTCGGACCTTACGCGAATGAGGATCAGGTGGCGAAAGTCACCAAGGAGATGGGCCTCGATCGACCGGCTCTGGTGCGTTATGCCGAGTATATGGGCCGCGCGCTGACCGGTGATTTCGGCCAGTCCATCGTCTACCGGCAACCGGTCGCGAACATCCTATGGGACCGGCTCGGCAATACGCTGTTGCTGGCCGCGATCAGTTTCGCTGTGATCGTGCCGCTGTCTGTACTGTTCGGCGTACTGGCCGGCATGCGGGAAAAAAGCATCACGGATCGTGCGGTGTCGGTGTTCTCGTCGATTACCGCATCGATCCCTGAATTCGCCATGGGTGTGTTCCTGATCGCCGTATTCGTCGTTTGGCTCGGCGTGTTGCCGGGCACCTCGCCGTTGCGGGCCGACAGCGGCTGGCCGGTGTGGATGCAGTTCATCATGCCAGTCATGGTCGTGACGCTCTATGACGCTGGCTATCTGATCTCGATGATCAGGGCTTCGATGGTCGAGGTGATGCGACAGCCGTACATTCGGACGGCAACGCTGAAGGGAATGAGCTTTCGTCAGGTGGTCGGTAGTCACGCCTTGCGCAACGCGTTAATTGCGCCGTTCACGGTGATCTTGCTTCAGCTCAATTATCTGGTGTCGGGGCTGGTCGTGGTCGAGACTGTGTTTGCCTATCCGGGCTTTGGCCGCATGATGCTCGAAGCAGCGCTCGCTAAAGACATCGCCATCATCGAAGCCGGCACGTTGATTGCGGTTGGCGTGACGATGATGACGCAACTATTCGGTGATCTCGGCTACATGGCGCTCGATCCGAGGATCCGGGTATGAGCGATGTCCTGCCTGGAATTGAAACCCGTGTTGATCTGGACGCTACATTGCCTGTTCGATTAGGCGTATTGGCGCGATTGATCGATCTGCTGCGTGCGTCACCGATGGCCACCATCGGTGCTTCGATCATTCTGTTCTGGGCGCTCTGCGCACTGTTTGCGCCGTGGGTCACACTTTATCCGCCGAACAAGATCGATCCGTTGTTGATCATCGATCCCTACCCTTCTGCGCAGCACTGGCTCGGCGTCGACAATCTCGGTCGGGATATGTGGGCTCGCATCGTCTATGGCGCGCGCACGGTGCTGACGGTGGCACCACTCGCGGTCATTTGCGCAGCGGTCCTAGGCTCGTTCCTGGGGTTACTCGCCGGCTATCGGGGCGGTTGGATCGATGCCGTGATCATGCGCGTTGGCGATACCATGCTGGCGTTCCCGAAGATCATTCTCTACTTGATTATCATTGCGAAATTCGGTGCGTCGGCCTTCAACATCATCGCAGTCATCGGATTGACATCGGCGCCGATCATCGCGCGGATTGTACGGGCCGTGACACTCGACGTGAAAAATCGCGACTACGTGGCGGCGGCCCGCATGCGTGGTGAAAGCGCGCTCTATATCATGCTCGTCGAGATCTTGCCCAATGTGCGTGGGCCGCTGATCGTCGATTTCTTTCTGCGGCTTGGCTACACGACGATTGCTATCGGGGTGCTGGGCTTTCTCGGTGTCGGCCTGCCGCCGCCCGATCCCGACTGGGGCGGCATGGTCAAAGAGACCTACGGTATGTTGTTCGTTTATCCGCATATGACGCTGATCCCGTGTCTGGCAATTTCAACACTGGTGATCGGTTTCAATTTTCTGGCGACGGGCCTGAAAGAGGCCGGTCAGGATGGCTGATGGCCCGCCCGCACAATCTGCCGCCGCGATGCTGACCATCGACGGGCTTTGTGTCGAGGCGCGGGGACGGCAAGGCGTGAGTCGCATCCTGCAGGATGTGAGCTTCGGCATTGGGCCGGGCGAAGCGTTTGGCCTTGTCGGCGAGTCGGGTTGTGGGAAATCCACCGTCGCGCTCGCCATCATGCAATATCTCGGGCGAGGCTTGTCGCTGACCGGCGGCCGCATTCTGTTCGAGGGGCGCGATATCGCCGAGATGCCCGAGGCTGTGTTGCGCACGTTGCGGGGAAACCGTCTTGCGATGGTCTATCAGGACCCAATGTCGAGCCTCAATCCGGTGATGACCATCGGTCGGCAGTTGATCGAAGTGCCGATGCTGCATGGCGAGACGGATCGCCAAAAAGCCCGCGCGCGGGCCGTCGCCATGCTGGGCGAAGTGCGTCTGCCCGATGCCAGCGCCATGATGGAGCGCTATCCGCATCAACTGTCGGGTGGACAACAGCAGCGCATCGTGATCGCGATGGCGCTGATGGCCGAGCCTCAGCTCCTGATCATGGACGAGCCGACGACCGGCCTCGACGTGACGATTGAGGCCGCAATCTTAGAGTTGGTCGCCGAGCTACGGCAAAAGTTTGGCACGGCGATCTTGTTCATTAGTCACAACCTCGGGACCGTGACACGGATCTGCGACCGGATCGGTGTGCTCTATGCGGGACGCTTGGTCGAGACCGGCACGATCCGGGCTGTGTTCAAGGCACCGGCCCACCCGTACACGCGCGGGCTGTTGGCTGCATTGCCGGATTACCAGACACCGACCGCAGGCCAGCACGCGCGGTTGTTGCCGATTGCAGGCACTCTGACAGCGGCTGACCGGGCCCGAACGGGGTGTGCCTTCGCGCCGCGCTGCCGTTTTGTCGAACCGGCATTATGCAGTGCGCAGTCGGTTGCGCTGACGACAATTGAAGGCGATCACTTGGCGCGGTGCAGGCGCGTGGCGTTCGTCGCGTCGGCCCAGGCAGCCTCAGTCGCGCACATGGAAGCGGGCACGTTGCTGTCACCGGGCCGGATCGTGCTGGCGCTCGATAAGCTGTCGAAACGCTATGATCTCAGCGGTCGATTTGGTTTCAAATCCGGTGTCTCAATTCATGCCTTGAGTGATGCCAGTCTGGAAGCGCGCGTCGGCGAGACCCTCGCCATCGTCGGCGAAAGTGGCTCCGGTAAATCGACACTCGCCAAGGTCATCAGTGGCTTAATCCCAGCAACCAGCGGAAGTGCATACTTGGTTGCCCCCGGCGGCTCCCCTCCGGAGAGCCGGCCGCCGGGCGCGGAATTGCCGGGGGCAATAAAAGTAGAGATTGGATCGCTTGGCGTCGATCAACGCTCAACGGACACCCGCCGCCGGGTGCAGATGGTATTCCAGAACCCGGATGCGACGCTCAATCCCAGTCATTCGATTGCGTTTGCCCTGATGCGGCCTTTGCGCAAGCAGCGGGGTCTCTCGAAGCCGCAGGCGCGCGCTGAAGTGGTGCGCTTGATGGAGCGGGTGCGGTTGCCGGTCGATCTGTTGCGTCGCAAGCCGCATCAGTTGTCAGGCGGGCAACGTCAGCGCGTGGCCTTGGCGCGTGCGCTGGCCGGCGAACCTGATTTCATAATTGCCGATGAGCCTGTCTCGGCGCTTGATGTCTCGGTGCAGGCGGCGATTGTGAACTTGTTTGCGGACCTCCTGAAATCGAGCGATATGGCGCTCGTGCTGATCAGTCA
Organism: Hyphomicrobiaceae bacterium; assembly: GCA_031429105.1. Classification (GTDB taxonomy): domain Bacteria; phylum Pseudomonadota; class Alphaproteobacteria; order Rhizobiales; family Hyphomicrobiaceae; genus JAKFWF01. Next base: position 4,918 of record JANOYV010000092.1, read on the forward strand.
CGATTTGGGACTGGTTCGGCACATGGCCGATTGGGTCGCCGTCATGTACCTTGGGCGGATCGTAGAGTACGGCCCTGCAGCGCAGGTTTTTGCTGGACCTTTTCATCCCTATACCGAGGCATTATTAGATGCGGCCCCCAGGCCAGATCCTGATGCCAAAGCGCCAACCATGGTGCTGAGCGGT
>JANOYV010000093.1:0-14348 GCA_031429105.1 Hyphomicrobiaceae bacterium
TCTCGCCCAGGAACACGTCACGTTTCGTGCGCTTCTTCTTCGCCGCATAGTCGAGGGATGCAAAGCTCAGCTGATCCATCGAAGCCTCCTCGAATCAATGATCCCAGTGTGCCATGTTCGAAGGCTTGTTCAGAGGTTCCCTAGGTCGGATCGATCAATCATCGGCCATTGGGTTGGGCAACTGATGATCAAGCTTTACGCCAAGTCGGCCGTCGCTGCTCCAGACAGCGATACCGCTAACATGCGTGCCACTTTCTAGTTTGATACTAACGCGGTCGCCGGGCTCAGCAGCAGCATTGCCTTCCAAGCCGATACCACCTTCGGAAATATCTCTAATGACCATCGTGTGGTTTGTGCCATTGATTGCTACTTCCGTCGGCCTAACCACTTGTCGACGAACTTGCGGGCGTCGCTCAATCCAACCCGGTACAATCACGACGCCGTCAATTCTAACGCAGGGTGCGCGTCCAAGTTCGACACCACGCAGGAGTTCGACCAGACGCTGAGCGGCGTATTTATCTTTCTGTCCAAATTCAGCACGCGCTTCGTCGTTATCCAGGAGTTTAAGAACGTTGATGCCCTGTTTGGCGGCGGCCCGCCATGCTTCAGCAAGAGATTCAATGGGCACGCCTGGACTCTTGCGGCTCTTTTCGCGCTTGTCGGCAAATACCAAGGTAGCGTTCCGTGCAAAACTGACGAGTGCGTAAAACGAAACCAAGCCTTGCACCGCGTTGTTTCGGGCGTCGTCCATGTGGGACATCTGCTTGATGGCCGACGGCATCACGCTTGGCGTAGGCGGCACATAGGCTGCAAGCGATGAGCGCAGGCCCAAGCGCTGCCCTGTTGCGAGCACGTTAACGATGCTCCCTGATACGGCCACAAGTAGTGAGATGTCGCGGGCCTCGCGTATTAGAGCTGCCTGCAGATATCGAGACTGCGGACCAGAGTCATGAAAGTTTTCGGCGACAACGTTGTCTAGCTTCTGACGCTGTTCTGGGCGACTGCGATTGAAATTCAAACGTGCTAACGTGATGCCGGAGGCCAGACCAACAAGCCCAATAATAAGTTCCATGTCTACACCTGTGACGCTCGAAGTGACTGTTCGACAGTGTCTTTTCAAGCTGAGATTGAAGTTGAACAGTCACAACCGTAGCGCCAAGTGGCTAATCGAATTTGAATTCGTCATTCAAATGACGCATCAATGAAAATAGAAAATTTTGGTGGTTCGGAAGTGTAAAATGTAGCGAAAATAAAAGTCGAAATTGAATGCGACGACTGCGTACCCATATAAGGCAATTTCCGCAATAGAAGCGGCAGCAGGAATTTAAAATCCAACACTGAGTCCAGGCAGGGCAGTCCCTGAGCCTCAATTGTCAATTGCGGAAATTCAGTCGTAGAACAGACTTGAGACGCTCTCTTCGCGAGCCGTGCGAGCGATCGCTTTGCCGATCAGGGGGGCAATTGAAAGGACTCGGATGTTTTTTGCCGACTTCACAACTTCAGAGGGCTGGATTGAATCCGTGATGACCAGTGATTTGAGACTTGAGTTCTGAATTTTAGCCACTGCCCCACCTGAAAGCACGCCGTGGGTGATGTAGGCCATAACCTCGGTAGCGCCATTCTTCAGCAGGGCTTCGGCTGCGTTGCAAAGAGTGCCGCCGGAATCGACGATGTCATCGACCAGAATGCAGCGCTTGCCGCGGACGTCGCCGATCACGTTCATGACCTCAGATTCACCTGAGCGCTCGCGTCGTTTGTCGCAAATCGCAATGGGTGCATCGATTCGCTTGGCAAGTGCGCGTGCTCGAACCACGCCGCCGACGTCCGGTGATACGACCATCAAGTTTGACAGCTCAAACCGGGACTTGATGTCCTTGACCATGGTTGGAGCGGCGAAAAGGTTGTCGGTTGGAATATCAAAAAAGCCTTGGATCTGACCGGCATGCAGATCGAGCGTCAGAACGCGATCGGCACCGGCCCGTTCGATCATATTGGCAACCAGCTTGGCCGAAATTGGCGTGCGCGGTCCAGGCTTGCGATCTTGTCGGGCGTAACCGAAATACGGCATCACCGCGTTGATCCGGCGTGCCGATGCGCGCTTCAACGCATCGATCAGGATCAGTAACTCCATCAAGTTATCATTGGCCGGAAACGAAGTTGACTGGACCACAAACACGTCAGTTCCGCGCACATTCTCTTGGATTTCGACGAAGACTTCCATGTCAGCGAAGCGGCGGCACACTCCTTTCGTAAGCGGAGTACCAAGGACGCCGGCAATGTCTTCAGCCAGCGCCCGATTGCTGTTGCCTGCGACGAGCTCAATACTGTGGCCACCCAGTAGGCTCTCGATATCGGTTGGATCTTTGGCGTTGTCTTTGGACGGTTCTTTCAAAGTGTCTTTCGACATGAGCTGTCCTTCTTTGACATAACACCAATCAGCCTCATCGTAGGCCTGATCATTGCGCGGCTTCTAGCAAGGGGGGGCGGGGCTGTAAATGTTAGCTGTTCGAACGAGTTGTCCAACACACGATGCATGGCGATCGGAGCTAGTGATGGAGTGCATCTGGAAACAACGAACCCGTGGGCTTGCGCGCCACGGGTCCAGTACGCAAAAGTGGCGTATGCCTTATTCAGTTAACTTTACGATCAGATCCGCCAGCCGATGATTGAATTTGCTTTCCGGCGCGATGGTCGGTGATGACTTGCTTAATTTGGACCGAGGCTGCCTTTGCGGCATCTTCTGCACTTGGGCCCCAAGATTTATCCAAGAACCCTGCTGGCACCTCATTGTTCTGTGTGATCTTGGCAACCTCGGACCCCTTTGGATCGTTGATTGTCCAATTAATAGCGATCGCCTGCATACCATCCTTCGGCGGCTTGATCTTCACGTCAGCTGCAACCCGATATGCGGTAGCGCCAGCCTCGGCGACTTGAATGCCCTTGTCCTCAAGTTCGCGACGCATCGCGGCCGCAAGCGAAGTGTTGCCATCTCCCGGCGCGCCAGATACCCGGGGCGCGAGCGATAGCATCGCGTTCGGCAAGCTACCCGTTGCACCAGCCGACACGGGTTGCGCCGATGCAACTGTGGGCGGCGGCAGGGCCCCTTGAACGACCGCTGGTGTCGCGCTGGCAACCGGCACACTGGCTTGGCTCTGTGTTGGCAACCATGCAGCTAGTGATATTGCAGTTTTATCGGATATGGTCTGCATAATCTGAGGTGTAACGGAGCCCCAAGGATCGTTGCCGGGTGCCTGCGCCAGCACCTCCTCACCCGTAATCCGATTTACACGCTTGCCAGTTGGATCGGTGACATCCCAAATATAGGAGAGCTTGTTGCTCGATTTATCCTTGGTCGGCGCAACAAAATATCCGCGCAGCGTATAGCTTACTGGTTCTGTGCCGCTCGTGCCGATGGCAATTTTTTGACGCTCGGCAGCCGATGACAGTTGTGCCACAAGCGCTTTGGAAACCCCGTCTGGAGGTCCAATAACCGGCGCAACAGCAATGCGCACGTTTGACTGTGGAGCCACCTGCGCAACGGCTGACGGCGATATTCCCGGCGCAACGGGCGCGTTGGCGCTCGATCCAAGCAAACTGCTGCTCGTTTCACAGCCGGCAATGCCAAGTCCCGATAGGCAGGCTGCCATCAAAGCGAGCTTGCGAAGATTTATTATTCGTAACCCAGCAGCGTCTATGGTCGTCACGATGACGTCCCCCTGATATTTTGACCCGCTGTTCCCGGTGACCGTCGTACAGACTTGGCGGCCTTAACTTAACTCCTACGCCCCGGAAAACCTTGGACTATTTCACCACATCTAGCGCCTGCACGCGGCACTCGTCCAACTTAAATCGACGAGAATCAGTCGCGATGGGTAACGCTAAGACGCGTTCAGTCGCTGATTCCTGTGAATTGTGCAGTTAAGCCACGACAATGGCGGAGATTTGACGCCCGTAGTCAGGCTCGCCGAGGTGCGTTGCGCGCCGATAGCTGAAAAACAGCTCTGGATTGGCATAAGTGCAGTGCGACGAGTGCGTAATGGTGCCGATCCGAGCTGCTGCCAATTGATTTGCGACAAAACCAGGTAAATCGAAATGTGCCTTGGCTTTCTGCTGAGGCACGGTGAAGAAGCGTGCGTTATCGGGCGCTGCGTCCAGAAACTGCGCCTGGAATTCAGGACCGACTTCGTAGTTCTGCTGATGAATGCATGGTCCAATAGCAGCGTGAATATCATGACGGTTCGCACCCAGGTGCTCCATCGCGACAATCGTTGATTCGAGTATGCCGGTAACCGCGCCACGCCACCCGGCGTGTGCTGCAGCGACAACCTTCGCTTTCGCGTCGGCAAACAGCACAGGCGTGCAGTCTGCGGCCAGTGCCGCAACCACGATGCCGGGCGTGCGGGTAACGACGGCGTCGGCCTTTGGCAGCGGACCAACGCCAAAATGCTGCTGTACAGTGATTGCGAGGGTGCCGTGGCATTGATGAACAGTGACGACGTTTCCGGCATCCGCACCCAAGTGGGCAGCGACCCGATCACGGTTGACCGTAACCAGACCGCGATCATCCGCAGACCCGAGGCCGCAGTTGAGCGCCGCATAGATCCCATTTGATACGCCGCCCTGTCGCGTAAAGAAGCCGTGGCGAATGCCTGGTAAGCTCGCCAGCAGTGGCGATGTTAAAACGACGCCTTCGATTGTCATTTCGCGATGTCCTCTATCGGATCAAATCCCGGCAATGACGGCAAGCTCGGTGTTCGAAGGGCCAGCACCTTGAACCGGGTGCCCATGCCGTTGGGAGCGATGAGTCGAGCCGTATCGGTTTCTATCGACGCAGCCTTGTTGGGGTTGGTTGCCATCAACTTGGAGGCCCGCTCAATGATACCAAGCCGCCCAAGGAACTCACCCTGTGTGATCGGCCCATCGACTGCGAGGCCCATTTTTTTTGCCTCAGCGGCTAACTCCTCAAAATCGACTTGTGCCGATAGATCAGCTTCGCCGGGCGAGGTTAGCGGATGTTCGTGCCGGTGCTGTCGCACTGCCTGTAAGGTATCGACGGCTGTCGTTTTGTCGTGGCCATAGTCGATGATGAGTGCGGCCACGGGGCCGGCTTTGGTAAAAGCGCCGATATTGCTCAAAAACTGCTCGGGACGCTGACTTTCTCTGATTGCACCGATGGCCGCATCTGGAAATTGAACGTCAAGGTCTGGACGCATCGGCGATGTTGGGTGAACGCCAAACTGTAACGCGTCTTTATCGTCGATTTCGACGCAACGCTGCGTCCAGCCCCGCTCCGATTTTACCCATTGGCGGAGCGGCTGTGCGTCGAAGAATTCGTTAGCGATGATGATCGCGGGCGCTCGGATTTGCGCCATGTCGGGGGCCCAAGACATCGGAACGCCGTACTGTTCCAACGTAGATTTTTGTGCGGCGATCAGCGGTACTGAAGCTTCGACCAAATGACAATGAAGGTTCGCGTGATAACCAGGAACCTTTGCCGTCGCGCGCAACATATCGCGCATCAGTGTCCCGCGGCCAGGGCCAAGTTCGGCTAACGTGAATGGCAGCGGGCGTTCCAGCCAATCGCGCCAGACCACGGTTGACCACAGCCCTATCAACTCGCCGAAAATCTGACTGATTTCGGGTGCCGTGACAAAGTCCCCGGCAGACCCCAGCGGTTGGCGGGTAGCGTAATACCCGTGCTGTTGGTCCCACAGACAGGCACTCATGTAGTCTTCAATACTGATCGGTCCTTGCCGCCGGATTTGATCACCGAGAATGCGGGCGAGTGGGGTCCGGCGACGCAGGGTGGGATCGTAGTTCAAGCGGCAACCCGGATGGCGGTGCGCGCACGAGCGATCAGCCAAAGGCCAAGTGCAATCATCGGTATTGAGTAGACAATGCCGGGGGTGAAGGGCCCCGTGGTGAAGGCGTGTTGCACGTCAGGCTGGCGAAACAACTCGCAAAACGATCGGGCGAGGCCATAACCCGTGAGGAACACGCCGGTCACTAGCCCTGGGGACTTCAGTGCCGCGCGATGGTGCGTGAGATACCGCAGCACGAGAAACAGCAGGAGCCCTTCGAGGGCTGCCTCGTAAAGTTGACTTGGGTGTCGTGGGGCAGAACCGCCGTTTGGAAACACCATGCCCCATGCCACATCAGTGGGTCGACCCCATAGTTCGCTATTGATGAAGTTGGCCAGTCGACCAAAGAACAGTCCGAGTGGAACCGATGCGGCGCACAGATCCATCGTGCTCCATGGCGACACTTTGTTGAAATGAGCGAACAGCCAAATGGCAACGCCGGTGCCAAGCAGCGCACCATGGAATGCCATGCCGCCCTTCCAGACCTGCGGAATTTCGGACAAGTTCTGTAGGTAGTAGCCAGGCTCGTAGAACAGGATCGAGCCCAGGCGGCCGCCGATGATGACGCCGACTGTCATATAAAGAAGTAGGTCGTCTGCGCGCGCACTTGCAAACGGTGCGGTGGCAGAGGGCCAAAGTGTCTGCGTATCCAGCAGCCGCTTGATGTAAAGCCACCCAAGCAACAGTCCGGCCATGTAGGCCAGACCGTACCACTTTACCGCCACCGGACCGATCTCGATTGCCACCGGATCTATTGATGGAAACGGCAGCGCAAGAGGCGATAGGAACTGAATTAGGAGCAAGCTCACAGGCGGCCTCGTCAATTGATCAGTCGTTTTGCCGAGTATGCTTGAAACGCGGCATCCATCGGCGCATATGATGTGGCAACGGCTCAGGAGAACGACCCATGGTGCAGGCAAACAATCGCATTCTTGACGACATCGCCCGCCTCATGACGGATGCAGCCGGAGCTGCCCAAGGGGTTAAGCGCGAGGTCGAGACGATCGTCAAGTCGCAAGGCGAACGTGTCCTCAACGGCATGGATGTTGTACGCCGCGAAGACTTCGAGATCGTGAAAGCAATGGTCGAGAAAGCGCGTGCTGAGAACGAGCGCCTGGAGTTGCGTATCGCGGCGCTCGAAGCGAAGCTAGCGGGCGCCTGAGCATTCGCGGCGTTTGGCTGGTGAATCAGTTGCTGGCGATTTGAGCAACGGTCCAGTCATTCCACAAACCCTCCACAGTGTATTACAGAAGTTTTCCCAGACTTATCCCCGTGGTGCGCATTTGCGGCAGCGATGCCCGACCGTCGCCACTTTGCCAGTGGACAATCTTGAGGCGTGCTTGCACTCGGCGCTTGGGTGCTGCTTTCGTCACGCAACTGATTTGCACCTTGTTTGGGCAGTCCTCTGTTCAGACACTGTTGGTGCAGGCATCTCGCATCGAGGGATAAAAATGGCATCCGCTGAGCTGAGATTTGAGCGTATGGGCAATCCGATCGACCTAGTGGAGGATGTTGCCTCCACCCATGATTGGCCATGCGAACGGACCGGCGAAGATGAGCTCACGTTGGTGGTCGCTGGTAGTTGGACGGACTATCACGTTTCGCTGAACTGGCGGGATGATCTCGAGTCGCTTCATCTGGCCTGCGCTTTTGATTTCAAGGTGCCAGACAATCGATTGCCTGAAATCTACCGCCTTGTGGCACAGATTAACGAACAGATGTGGCTCGGCCACTTCGATGTGTGGACCCAGGATGGTCTCATCATGTTCCGCCAAGGTCTGATGCTCAATGATACGGCGGCGACCGTGCGTCAATGCGAAGCGTTGCTGAAGGCAGCGTTGGAGGCATGTGAACGCTACTATCAGGCGTTCCAATTTGTGGTATGGGCCGGGAAAGAAAGCCGGGAAGCTTTGGTTTCGACCATGTTCCAGACCGAGGGCCAAGCCTGATAACTTTTGTCGTGTGTGGGGTTGCGTGGATGACAATGACATTGGATGGCCCACTGGCGCTTATTGGCGCTGGCAATATGGGCGGAGCGATGTTGGCGGGATGGCTGTCGCGGGGGCTGGACCCGAAGCTTGTGTTTGTTCAAGACCCCGGTCCACCGCCCGCTATTGCCGCATTACTCAACAAACACCAAATCCCAGTTTATTCGAGCCTGCCGACCACCATGCCGCAACCAGCAGTGCTGCTGGTTGCGGTCAAGCCGCAGGTGATGGAAGCCGTATTCCCAGCTGCCGCCAAGCGAGCGGGTCCCTCGACAGTGGTATTATCGGTGGCGGCTGGCCGCACCATCGCAAGTTTTGCCAAGCACCTACCTGATGCCACAGCGATTATTAGATCAATACCGAATACGCCAGCGGCTGTCGGGCGCGGCATAACCGTATGCTGCCCGAACAAGCATGTAACGTCGGCGCAACGCCGCCTTGCCTCTGACCTTTTGTCGGCTGTGGGACAAGTTGGCTGGGTCGAGGATGAAACATTGATCGATGCAGCGACCGCCGTATCGGGATCGGGCCCCGCCTATGTCTTCTTGTTGGCGGAATGCCTTGCTCAAGCGGGAGTGGCTGCTGGCCTCGATCCAAAGCTAAGCCGTCAAATCGCAGATGCCACCGTCGCTGGAGCCGGTGAACTCATGTATCGAAGTGGCGAAGATCCAGCCGTTCTGCGGCGCAATGTAACATCGCCAAACGGTACAACGGCTGCAGCTTTGGACGTGTTGATGGCGCCCGGCGCCATGCAGAATATTCTAACGAAAGCCGTGGCGGCTGCGACCAAACGAAGCCGCGAACTCAGCGCCTGAGCCTTTCCCGCGCGCCGGGTATATAATGATTGTCGAACCCTCACCTGCTGGAGGCTGCCATGATTGATCCAACCACGCCTAAGGGCCGCATTGTGACGGCCGCGCTGCGTCTTGCCGCTGAACGCCCGTGGTCGGACGTTACTCTGTTTGACATCGCGGAAGCAGCCGGCATCGATCTAGTCCAGCTGCGCAAGGAGTTTGGCTCGAAGTCGAAGGTTGTGCAATCGTTCATGCGCGAAATCGATGATGTGGTTTTGGCCAAAGCAACGCGTCCGCAGCCCGGCACCTTGCCGCGTGATGCGATTTTTGAAGTGGTAATGGCGCGTTTCGATGCCATGCAACCATACAAGGCCGGGTTGCAGTCGATCATGGCGTCGGTTGGCTTTGACACCGACCTTGCCAAACGTCTTTTTGCGTCGCAAGCCTGGATGCTGAACGCAGCTGGCATTCCATTGAACGGAGTTGGCGGCACTGTGCGCGTGTTCGGACTAGCCTCGGTCTACACGTCGGTGTTTCAGACTTGGCTGAAAGATGACGATGCGGGGCTTGCGCGAACCATGGCAGCACTCGACCGTCGCTTGCGTCGCGGCGAGCAGAGCCTGCAAACATTTGATGGGATATGTGGGTCCATAACGCGAGTATTCGAGACGTTCACGACGGCTGCGTCTCGCAGGGCCCAGCCAACGGATGGTGCTGCTGCGTCCGATAGTAAAACTCTGTAGTTGGAAGTGGCAGCCGTGATCGGAACCGAGGCCATCTCGCCCGTCATCAGCTTTGACGACTTCATGAAGGTCGATATTCGCGTCGGCACGATTGTCGAAGCCGAACCTTATCCCGAAGCGCGTAAGCCCGCGATCAAGCTGCGGATCGACTTTGGCCTAGGGATTGGCATCAAGCGCTCGTCCGCACAGATCACGGTGCATTACAAAATCGAGGAACTCGTCGGTCGCCAAGTGGCTGCAGTTGTGAATTTCCCGTCGCGCCAAATTGGTAAATTTATGTCTGAGGTTTTGACGTTGGGTTTTCCCGATGAAGTCGGTGCCGTCGTCATGTTCAAGCCTGACTTAAAGATCCCGAACGGTGGTCGACTGTTCTGAGGATTGCAGCAACGCTGCACCTTCGCTACGTCTGTTGGCAGAAATTCTGCCGCTCAGGAGGGCGTCGTCATGGCATTCGAAAACATCATTGTTGAAACGCGCGGTCGTGTCGGTCTCGTGACGCTCAATCGGCCGCAGGCTCTGAACGCGCTCAATGCCGCGCTGATTGTCGACTTGACCAAGGCGCTTGATGCTTTTGAGTCCGATGAAGGGATTGGCTGCATCGTGATCACCGGCACCGAAAAGGCATTTGCCGCCGGTGCTGACATCAAGGAAATGCAGTCGAAGACCTACATGGAAGCCTACAAGGGCGATTTCATCGAGTCCTGGCAGCGCGTCACGTTGTGCCGAAAACCGGTGATAGCAGCGGTTGCCGGTTTCGCGCTGGGTGGTGGGTGTGAGCTTGCCATGATGTGCGATTTCATCATCGCGGCCGATACTGCGAAATTCGGCCAGCCAGAAATCCGATTGGGTGTCATGCCGGGTTCCGGGGGTACGCAGCGGCTCACCCGTTTTGTGGGCAAATCGAAGGCGATGGAAATGTGCCTCACAGGTCGCATGATGGATGCAATTGAAGCCGAGCGTTCGGGCCTCGTTAGCCGCATCGTGCCAGCCGCCGACCTGATCGCCGAAGCCATGAAAGCTGCCGACACGATTGCCGCCATGTCGTTGCCCGCAGCCATGATGACCAAGGAAGCGGTTAATCGCGCCTATGAGACGACGCTCGCCGAAGGCGTCAAGTTTGAACGGCGCGTGTTCCATTCAATGTTTGCAACCGAAGATCAGAAGGAAGGCATGGCGGCCTTCGCTGAAAAGCGCAAAGCCGTATTCAAGCACAGGTAATGAATTTATCCGAGGCGCGGTCGATCAGCGAAAGGATCAGCTGCGCCCTCCGGCAGCGGCACGTCAAAGGCGACAATCGTCATCGAGATAAGCGTGTAGTAGCCCAAAATACCGACCAATTCGACGACGGCTTTCTGACCAACGGCCGCGATTGCGTCTGTATAATTCGCATCGGATACGCGCCGCTTGGTCACAAGCTCATGGGCGAACGAGTAGACGGCCCTTTCGTCGACAGCCGTGAGACTTGGGGTTGCGCCGGTGCGGATCGCTTCGATAGCTGCGGCGTCGACACCTGCTTTCTCGGCGATTGGCGCATGTGCCCACCATTCGAAACCGGCCTGCCAGTGTGCGCCCATCACGAGGATCGCTAATTCGGACAGCCGCGGCGGCAGCGATGTGCCGTATCGGCAATAAGCACCGAGGGCCTGCGCCTTGTCAGCAAGGGCGGCGCTTTGCAGCCAAACTTTCAACGGGCCTTGCACCTTGCCACGCGGTCCAGACGCAATCGCGTCGAACACGCGTTGCTGGTCGGGCGACAGCGCTGCGGTATCGAGTTCAGGGGTACGGGACATGGGCACTCCAGCGCTAAACTTGCAATCGCATATGCGCGATGCGTGTAGCGCGCTTTGCACATGCACGCGAGCTTGATAGGTGAGCAGGTAGGACGTATGGCAACATGAAACGTATGCGCAAATGACAGCACTAGAGACCGCACCCGTCCACTATCACCCCTTAGGACGCACGGCGCTGATCTTGCTGCCGTTCGCGCTGGGTTACTTTCTGTCGTACCTGTTTCGCGCAGTGAATGCCGTAGTGGCGCCGAACCTCGTGAGCGAACTTGGTTTGACCGCTGGCGAACTTGGGTTTTTGACCGCAGCATATCTATTGGCATTTGCGCTGTTCCAGTTGCCGCTTGGCGTGGCCCTTGATCGATATGGTCCGCGCCGTGTGCAAATCGCGCTGCTGACGTGTGCGGCGCTGGGCGCCTTGGGGTTTGCGCTGGGTCGTAACGTCGTCACGCTGACGATTGCCCGCGCGCTCATCGGGCTGGGCTTTGCAGGTGGATTGATGAGCGGCTTCAAGGCGGTTGTGCTGTGGGTGCCGGAACCACGTCGTGCCCTTGCCAACTCACTCGTCATGTCACTGGGCGCTCTTGGCTTGATGGTTGCGACGGCACCTATGGAGTACGCTGTGCAGGCCTATGGCTGGCGGTCCGCATTCGGGGGACTGGTCGTCGTGACAATTGCGGTCGCACTTTCGATTTACTTCGCAGTCCCTGAGCGGGGCAACGCCCTTACAGCATTGCCGTTGAGCGATCAGTTTCGGCAAATCGGCACTATCTACAGCGACAAGGCGTTTCTGGCGCTGGCCCCCCTTTTAGCAATGACGGCTGGGACGCACATAGCGATTCAAACGCTATGGGCCGGGCCTTGGTTGCGCGACGTTGCAGGCCTTGATCGGACCGGCGTTGCCAACACACTCTTCATGATGGCGGCTGCATTTTTTGTAGGTATTTTGGGCACGGGCGCCATTGCCGATTGGTTTGATCGACGCAAGGTCAATGTGCTGAAAGTCATGCTGGCCTTCATCATCTTGTTTGTGGTTGCTCAGACGGTAATTATTTTCGCGCCAGTGTCTGTGGCGGTGTGGAGCTGGCTACTGTTTGGGTGCCTAGGCCAAGTGGCGATTTTGGCGTACCCTTGGCTGTCGAGCCACTTCGGTGGTGCGCTCTCGGGGCGCGCCAACACCGCAATGAATCTGGTAATTTTTGCATCAGCCTTTGCGATTCAATTCGCAATTGGTGCTCTGATCGACCTCTATCCGCGCAACGCCACGGGCGGCTATCCACCAGAGGCCTACCGCATGGCCTTTGGTGTGTTCTTGGGCGCCCAAGTTGCGATGCTTGGACTTTTTCTGGCACGCAGCCCCGTCTTTGGTGGCAAGGCCTAGAATAGAACGACGCCGCGGATGCTTTTGCCTTCGTGCATCAAATCGAAACCTTTGTTGATGTCTTCGAGCGGCATCGTGTGCGTGATCATCGCATCGATTTCGATTTTACCGTCCATGTACCAGTCGACGATTTTTGGCACGTCGGTTCGGCCACGCGCACCACCGAATGCGGTGCCTTTCCAGACACGCCCGGTCACAAGTTGGAATGGTCGTGTTTTGATTTCCTGGCCAGCGCCTGCCACGCCGATGACGATGCTCTCACCCCAACCACGATGGCACGATTCAAGGGCCGTCCGCATGACATCGACATTGCCCGTGCAGTCGAACGTGTAGTCGGCGCCACCGATCTGGTCAGCGCCTCGCTTCGTCATGTTGACGAGATGCGCCACCAAGTCGCCGCTGACATCTTTCGGATTGACGAAGTGCGTCATGCCGAATTTCTCACCCCAAGGCTTCTTGGTTGGGTTGGTATCGACACCGATGATCATATCGGCACCGACGAGCCTAAGTCCCTGGATCACGTTGAGGCCGATGCCGCCGAGTCCGAAGACGATGCCGGTGCAGCCCAACCCTGCCTTCGCGGTATTGATCACGGCGCCGACGCCTGTGGTGACGCCGCAACCGATGTAACAGACCTTGTCGAAGGGAGCGTCAGAGCGGATTTTGGCGACCGCGATTTCCGGCAGCACGGTAAAGTTCGAGAAGGTCGAGCACCCCATATAATGGTGCACTTTTTGCCCTTTGTAGGAGAAGCGGCTTGTGCCGTCCGGCATCATGCCGATGCCCTGAGTCGCGCGGATGGAAGTGCACAGGTTGGTCTTGCGCGATAGGCAAGAGGGGCACGTGCGGCATTCAGGTGTGTAGAGTGGAATGACGTGATCGCCCTTTTTGAGCGACTTAACGCCGGGTCCCACGTCGACGACGATGCCGGCGCCCTCGTGTCCCAGGATTGCTGGAAACAGGCCTTCGGGGTCGGCGCCTGAGCGCGTGAATTCATCGGTGTGGCAGATGCCGGTGGCCTTGATCTCGATCAAGACCTCGCCTTCCCGAGGCCCTTCAAGATCCACTTCAACGATTTCGAGCGGTTTTGCTTTTTCAAAGGCCACGGCAGCGCGAGACTTCATGGAATTTGACTCTCCTTAAGTCGTGAAAACAGACCTAGCGACGCTGTTTGGTTGGCCGCGTGTAGGGAACCATGTAGGGCCTCTTGTCTTCTCCCGAGTAAGGCTCGTCGAGTCCTGGATCGTCAGGTGCGCGATAGACGTCAGACTGCAATCCAGTTGGCCCGGCGGCAGCGCGAACGGTCCGTAGGACGCCCTCAGCCATGGGCTGAGTTTTAGCGGTTGATGGCGATAACGCCGGTTGACTGTTCGCGCTTTTGGCCGGGGGAGTGATTGTCGTGTTTGGGCCAGCTGGCCGCATGGTTGCGACTGACCGCGTCACGGCGATCTGTGCTACTTCGACGGGTTTGGCGGCTGTCGGTTTCGCAGCGATCGGTGCGGCCTCAGCTGGTGCCACGGGCGCGGTCACGTCGACGACATCGGCATCTTCCGCTATGCGCGCCTTGGCTGCGACCTGTGACTGAGCCGTTGGTGGCAGCGAGATCGAGGACTCGGCAGGCGCAGCAGCACTTCCCGCCCCGAGCGCTACGAGCTCTTCGAGCTTTCCAAAAATTGCTTCCTGGTCTCGCGGTTCCGCGTTTTCGACCGGGACGCGCCACTGGAACGCATCTAGTTGACCGGTAACAGGGGATACCGGCGACCACGTCTGGGATACGATGCCATCTGCTGTCCA
>JANOYV010000094.1:0-19518 GCA_031429105.1 Hyphomicrobiaceae bacterium
CTCGTCACCTTCATGACCTATGATCTCGGATATATCGACTTGGAACAGAAAACCCTGCAAACAATCGACAACCCATTCGGCTCAAGGTTGTAACCTATGTCTTAGGTACAAATTGTTACCCATGTCTCCGGGTCGGACAAATTAAGTTTGGTAGCGGAACCCGGACTTGAACCGGGGACCTACGGATTATGATTCCGCCGCTCTAACCAGCTGAGCTATCCCGCCAACCAATAAGCCCATGCGTACAGCAAAGGGCCTCGACAACAAACGGGTTATAGGACCGTCGCCTGTCCCGTCAAGCGATGTTCGCTAGTCCGATGAGGCACATAACACCTGATCAATTAGGTCGGCCGCGCCTTGTTGAACCGCATCATGGTAAAAATGCCCATCGGCCGCAGCGCGCGGCTCTCGACGAGCTCAAGTTCGGGTGCAACCATGACGCGGTCGACATCGAACAACGGGCGCCAGCCGAGCTTATCCCCAAACGGGGCCATCCGGCGCTCAACCCAGCCACGCATGCCTTCTTCCTGGCTGAAGTGATTGACCAGCAGAACCTGACCACCTGGCTTGCAGACGCGGGCAAGTTCTTTCATGACTTTTTCCGGCTCGGGTACGACGGTCATCACATACATGGCAACCACCGTGTCAAACGTACCCGTTTCGAAGGTCAACTGCCCCGCGTCCATTTCGTGCAGGCCGGTGACGTTTTTGAGCCCGTGTTCGGCTACGCGTTCATGAGCTTTTTCAAGCATTTCCGGCGATAGATCGATGCCGACAATTTCCAGGTCGCGCTTATAGGTTGGCAACGACAAACCGGTACCGACCCCAACCTCGAGAACCCGCCCGGTGCTCCGGTTGATGATTTCGACTGCATGCTTGCGGCCTTCGGCAGCAACTTTGCCAAACGTGTGATCGTAAACCGGTGCCCAACGACGGTAGGCAGCGCGAATCGACGTTTCCTGCATCTGCGCGCTGCGACCGTGGATCATGGCATTCGCGCGATCAGCAAATGCCGAGGTTTTTTTACGCGGCTCGAACGAACGAATTGGATCACCAGCCACCTGAGCAACTCCCTTGCAAGTTATCGCGCTCTACAGCGCACGATTCCACACTCAATTATCGTTTTTCGACGCTGTTGGCCAACTGCATTCGGCGAGCAACACATCTACTTCGAATTCGGTTCACATCGCTCCGTGAGGAATTTCGGTTGGGTTTCGGGCTTCGACACCGAGCACGGTCGAATTTGTAACATCACCGCTTCGCACGATCCACCCGCCACCAAGCACGACAGATCGTTCCGAGCCGTCGGCATAGAAAACACACGCCTGACCGGCCGAGACACCGTACTCCGCCCCATGCAACTCAACAATCGCCCGATCAGCCGCGATCATATGCAGCGTGGCCGGTCGCAATGGCTG
Source organism: Hyphomicrobiaceae bacterium (assembly GCA_031429105.1). Classification (GTDB taxonomy): domain Bacteria; phylum Pseudomonadota; class Alphaproteobacteria; order Rhizobiales; family Hyphomicrobiaceae; genus JAKFWF01. The sequence continues at coordinate 1,419 of JANOYV010000094.1, forward strand.
TGATGAACGTAATTTCGCGTGAATTTCAATCGAGCCAACACCGTTCTTAATAGGCGGCAGCGAAAGCCAATTGACATCACGCAGACTAATCGCGGTGGTCCGCAATGCCTCGCGCGGTCCTACGGTCACTTCCGCCTTGATCGGATCAAGCCGCACAACAAATAGCGGCTCAGAATTATCAACGGTGCTATTGATGTTGAGGCCGCGTCGCTGCCCGACTGTAAAGTTGGCAATTCCGGCGTGCCGACCCAGCACCCGGCCATCGACATGTACGATGTCGCCGGCCGCGGCGGCATCGGGACGAAGCCGCTTGATGACATCGGTATAGCGTCCGGCAGGTACGAAGCAGATATCCTGACTGTCAGGCTTTTCAGCGACTGGCAGTTGCAACGAAGCAGCGAGCGCTCTGACATCTGATTTCAGCATGTCCCCAAGCGGGAAGCACAGTGTTTTCAATTGTGCAGCTGTGGTCGCGAACAGGAAGTAACTCTGGTCGCGTTCACCGTCGGCCGCCCGCAACATCTGCGGACCATCAATCGTTTCCCGTCGCGCGATGTAGTGGCCGGTTGCCAGCAGGTCAGCATCGAGATCGCGGGCGGTATTCAGCAAATCCTTGAACTTGATCTGGCTGTTGCACGTGACGCACGGAATCGGCGTTTCACCGGCAAGATAGCTGGTGGCAAACGAGTCAATCACTGCCTTTTCGAACCGCTTCTCGTAGTCGAGAACGTAGTGCGGGATGCCCAAATGCTCAGCCACGCGGCGCGCATCGTGGATATCCTGGCCAGCACAACAAGCGCCGCGCCGCTTAGTGGCCTCACCATGATCGTAGAGTTGCAGCGTTACACCGATGACATCATGTCCCTCGGCCTTGAGCACGGCTGCAGCAACCGCGCTATCGACGCCACCCGACATAGCCGCGACAATCCGTCGGCGACCCCGTCCAATTGCAGGTGCGCTCACCGGGTCCGCGTCGCCAAATGTCGGGAATGCAGCCATTGCTCGATTGGGATCTCGACAAAAAGACGCAACAAAAGGGTGACGTCAGATAACGAGCATTTGGCCCGAAAGAGTGTCGAACGCAAGGCTGTGTTCACATTCCAATGGAATATATGCCGCGTACGCCGACGTTTTTTTGCCAGAAAAGCTACGGAGCGGCGCCCCAAATTCGCCATCGAATGCCTTGACAGTCAAATTTAGTTAAAACAAATTAGTGAGCAAAGTGAAGCAGTTGATTATCGTATCTTTACCTAGAACTTTAGATCAAAATTCATTGCGTTCGACTACCATGACGTCTGGGTCTTGAACCGTGTTGTGAGTACGATGACCGAACAGCAATTTAGAGCGCGCGTCCGTTATGTAATCGGCCCCGATGGGAGCCCGCTTACTGTTGCCGATCTTCCACCTAGGGAAACCAAGCGGTGGGTGATCAGGCGCAAAGCCGAAGTCGTGGCAGCCGTCCGCGGTGGACTGCTGAGCCTTGAGGAGGCGTGCGACCGTTACAAATTAACGGTTGATGAGTTCCTCAGCTGGCAGCGGTCGATTGACCGTCATGGCTTGCCTGGCTTACGGGCAACGCGCGTCCAAGAATATCGCGGCCCTTGAGGTCGCCCAAATTCGCGCGATCTGGGCATCGCCCTATCGAACGGAAACATGCGCCGTGCATCCTGACACGTGCCGAACGATTATTCCATTGTAGTCCGACCACTACGTGTCGGACTACGGCGTCTTTGCTGCGACGGTTTTGGTTTTCACTTTTTTCTTTGGCTTATCTGCTACCGGCGGCGTCACGATTTCCAACGGCTTCAACCTGCATCCTTTGCCGCCCTGCGCCCAGTCGAGCACATCGGCCCGCATCTGCGCGGCCATTGGCTCCGGCATCTTAATGTTTTCAACGTCAATGACAGATTGCTCGCCGGATGGCTTGAGCTGAACCTTGAAAACGCGCAAGCCCCACGGCCGACCGCTGACCGCGTCACGCTCATGCACTGCAATTTCTGCTGCGCCACCTGTCGCCGGGGAGTCGGCATCCGCATGAAAAACATAAGTTTTCTTGAGTTGCCCTGTCGGTGCAAACCAACAAGCGGACGCGCCACTGGCGATCAATCCATAAACGGTGGACGGCATGCCATCGACGCGGCTGGGCTCGCCTGGCCCGGGATTTTGCGGCAGGGAAGCAATTATACTTGGCGTCGCGCAGCCTAGCGACTGGATCGCCACCAAGCCCAGCGCCGACAGCATTCCAAATCTGATGACGTATCGTTGCATCTGCCCGCACCAGAGGCGCCAAAAACGGCCTCAGTCTGATCCGGTGATGTCCCACGTCCGTTGCTGTGATGGCAAGTCATGCCGTTTCCGGCACTGGCTTCCCCTGTGGATGGCCGCGCCGCGTGAACCTTAACGCATCGTCGCCGTTGCTGGACGATCCATCCGGCGGCGACCACGATCCAATTCGCGCGGATCTGGCGCGGCAGCGGCAGCCAAATCGGCCTGTGCAGCGTCGCGCTCGCGAACGGCAGCATCAAGTTTCGCCGCAAGCCCTTCAATGGAAGCTTTCAAGTTCATCCGACGTTGACCAGCCGCCTTGGCGAAAGTGGAATACGCGAAGTGACCGGCATCCTTGACGCCCGTGCGATCTTCCTCAGCAGATATCTGGCGATCAAGATCCAACGCCATTTGCTCGAACTCGCGGATCATGTGCTCCAGATCGCCGACCCTGCGAGCGGTCTCGTTTGCCTCAAAGCGCTTCGAGCGAATTAGTGTGTCACGTGATTTCATGTCCGATACCCTCATACTAAATTCGAACAACTGGACTTCACACGAACAAGTCTCGTGCTTGCCCAGTCAGCGATTTCCGTGGCTTCCCAAGGCTCTTGAGCAAGTCGCCTCAACGTGAGTGCCTGCTCGCTCCCTCGGTTAACACGATCATCGTTACTCGGTTCCTCACTACACTATGCCAAATACCGCTTAAATTGCCGTGAACTCAAGTCTTCTGTCGTCAGATCAAGGCTCTACTCAGTTTAGTGCATATCTCAACGTAACATTAACCCTTTTCGCGTGCAAAAACGGCGATTTTAAATTGCGCAATATGCGATTTCGTTGGAATAAGCGGATGTTGGGCATGCCGATTACCGCAGTTTGGCAGTTCTTCGACGCGGTAGCGTGACAACCTTCAGCGAGTCCCGGCTGGCCATTAACCCTGGTCGTTTAAGCGCGAAATCAACGCGATGGGCCGAAACACGGGCCATTTGCGGTAATCGTTGCTCGGTGAGCACGCTTATGCGGGCTGGAACGGCAATTGCAGCAATGAGAGCAAGCACGGGTCTGCGCAGGGCAATGGCCGGACGCTCGATCAGTTCCCATGAAAACACAGCAAGTGGTAGTGCGACCGACAGTGCATGCAACGATACCGCCGTCGGTCCGTAGTTTGGCAGCAGCGAAATCACGACCTGCTGAATGGGACCAGCAAAAATATATAATCCGTAGGAATAGTCATTCTGGTTCGTAAAGGCACGCAATGGTCCATACTGGAACGTGGCCGCCCAGATGGTTGCGTAGCCGACAAATAGACAGCACGTCAGTTCGCCAAATCTCGTGCCCAACAGGGCGATGAACAGGGTTGCCAAGGGGACCAGCAGCCAACCCACGATTGGCAGGCGATCGCGGACTAGGTACGCCAGCACACCCGCGTAGAAGTAAAGCGCGAAGTAGCGCAGGTTATCGACGAACGTGTAGGTCTCGAGCGGCTTTGGCTGGCCAATGAAAACCGTAACAACGAGCAACATGAGAAGGATCGTCGTAGCAGCGCGAAAGCGTTCATTGATCAGGCCAAGATAACCGATCAGCCCTAGGCCAGCGTAGCACAACACCTCATACTTCAGCGTCCACAACGACACATTGACCATAGCTGGCAGCGCTTGCCCTTGGAACAAATGCGGCAGTGGTGCCGATCCGGTGACCAGAAGCAAGGTCTTGAGGATGTAAGTCGGCAGTTGCTTGTCGGTGAAGTAGTGAACCAACGAGCCATCTGTAAACATCGGCCCCAGGACCAGCGCCGTTAACGCAACGCACACGATCAGCGCCGGAAAGATGCGCAATGTGCGCGCCACCGCAAAGTTCACAACACTGCGGCTGCGCAGCAGGCTTTGTGCGACGAGGATGCCGGATAGGAAAAAGAACACCTGGACCGCGTGTTCACCGATCGAGTGCCCGGTCCAGCGCACCATCGGATCGGCGAGCTTTGATCCTGAAGTGAACCAATAGGAGTGCGAGAATAGCACGGCTACAGCCATCGCGAGCCGAATGACGCCAAAGCTATTCTGATCGGGCGCGAGGATGTCGCCTAAACGCGGCGCTGACCTAAATGGATACAGTCGGGGCAAGTTCATGGCACCGGGGCTCTTGGGTTGACGTCTCAACCGAGCGCGTTGCACTGGACATGCCATCAAAGTGTTGCAGGGCACCGACTTGAGAAGTCGGTTAATCGCAACTTAATCGCCCGAGCATCAAGCCGGAAGCCTCACGGCGTCGCGGGCTTTTTTAGAGCAGGCGTGGTCGGCCCACCAGGAGCTGTCGAGGGCGGCGAAACGGGCGGAGTCCCCGGCGTCGGTGACAACGCTGGCGGCGCGATCCGCTCATCGATGACCGGCGTCTGCGCCCGTTTCAACGCGTTGCGCAAACCTTCTTCGATCCGCTGTTCGAAGCGTCTGGTCCGCTCGATCAGGATGTCATCGACCAAGCGGATCTCATTGCGACCGTCATCTGTGCTGGCCCACAGCACACCCATCAGGATCGCGGCAAGCGGCGCTAGAAACAGAGCCGTCTGCGAGGCGACCCTCAAGAATCCGGTCCAGAACAGTGCGAACAGAAGGCCAAGGATCAGCACCGGCCACCGCCGCCCAGGATCAGAAATAATAAACATGAATGTCAGCACGAGCGTTGCAATGCCGATCAGCAATACGATTAACGGATGCCGCTTTTGCAGCGCGCCCATCGGCCAATTGAAATGACTAGCTACAGCCCGATAGATCGCAAGGCTGAATCCCCATCCGAAGGTTGCGGTGGCCAGCAGGAACAAGGGATTGATCGTCATACAAAACTTCCGGTGATGGTGCTGTTGGCGGCACGCAGGTCGTTAGGCGAAAGTCGTCGACAAAACGGACTTTGCACCAGAGAAACAATCGTCTGTCCAAGGCCAAATGACCAGTGCCACCGAGAAGTCTAGGTTAAGAAGCAGCGCCCGCAAGCGGGATGCACGAGCATGGCAAAAAACAGCCGTTAATCCAATAGGTTCGCACCAAAGTTCCGGCTTGGGTCCATCTCCGGTTGGAGAGTGCCCGTTGGTCGCGCCGCCTCGCCCCCGCCACGTGGCAGAAAATGGCCGGAACCGGGGCTGGCCTTGCATTGCCCATTATCAATGATGACTGCACCTCGGCGTAGAACCTTCACCGGCCAGCCCTGCAACGTGCGTCCGGCGAATGGCGTGTAGCCGGTCTTGTCGTGCATCATTGCATCGGTCAGCGTGACGCTGCGGTTGGGGTCCCAGATCGCGATATCGGCATCGGCACCGATTGTGAGCGCGCCCTTCTTCGGCGCCAGATTGTAGATCCGGGCGGGTGCGGTGCTGGTCAGTTCGACGAACTTGCAGATGCCAAGTCGTCCCTTCGATACCATTGCATCGAACAGCAATGGTAGGCGCACCTCAAGACCCGGCAGCCCGTTCGCGACCTGCTTGAAGTTGGGATTGGGGCCAGCGCTGAGCTTGCCCGTTTTGTCATAGGCGTAGGGCGCATGATCAGATGAGATCGTTTGCAGGTCACCAAGCTCCAAGGCCCGCCAGAGTGCCTCCTGGTCGGCCGTCTCGCGCGGCGGCGGCGAACACATCCACTTGGCGCCTTCGGCCCCTGGCCGATCAAGGTCGTGCCGCGTTAAGAATAGATATTGTGGGCAAGTTTCAGCGTAGACCTTCGAACCCTCCCCACGCGCCCGGCGTATGACAGCCGCACCTTCCGCAGTAGACACGTGAAAAATCATGATCGGCTGATCGACCAGGGCTGCCATCGCAATCAATCGTTCGAAGGCTTCCTTCTCGGCCAACCGTGGATGACTGATCGCGTGGTACTTCGGCGCAGTGTAACCCCGCGCCAGCAACCGCTTCACCATCCACGAGATCATACCGTGGTTCTCGGCATGGACCGTGACGAGCGCCCGGTTCTCACGTGCGGTCATGAGAACATCAAGAAACGGCTCGTCGCGGACCTGCAGCAGATCATAGGTCATGAACACCTTGATCGAGCCGTGACCTTGCGCAATCAAGGCTGGCAAGTGTTCCTTGATGGTCGTCTCCGTTGGGTCGGATACGATCAAGTGGAACGTGTAGTCGATCACCGCACCCTTGGCGGCCAACGCGCTGTAGTCGGCAACGACCTGCATCAAGTTTTTGCCGATATGCTGGGCGGCAAACGAGATCACACTCGTGGTGCCACCAAACGCCGCTGAGACAGTCGCACTTTCCCACGTGTCGGCATTCATGATGCCAGCGGCGGACAGCTGTTCGATATGCGCATGACTATCGATGCCACCGGGCAATACATAGTGCCCGCGAGCGTCGATCTCGCTGCCGCCGCGCGGTAGGTTTTGCCCCATCGCAACGATTGTTTCGCCTTGGATTGCCACGTCCGCCTTGAAGGTTTCGGTGGCAGTCGCGACCGTTCCGCCGCGAATGACGCAATCGTAAGCGGGTTCGGACATGAGGCAGCTCCTTCACTAGACACGAGGTCGATGTTGCCCGCACATTGGCGTGAAACCTTAAGGAGCGCCAGATGAGCAAAGCCCAGCGCATTCTCGTTATCAACCCGAACGCCAACGATGCTGTGACCAAAGGCCTGGAAGCAGCACTTGCGCCATTGGTTTTCAAAGGCGGCCCGGAAATCGCTTGTGTCACGTTGAAGGAGGGGCCATTCGGCATCGAGACCCAAGCGGATTCCGAAAGCGTAACGCTGCCGCTGCGGCGCCTCGTTGAGACCGACAAGACGTCGACAGCATTCATCATCGCCTGCTATTCGGACCCGGGCCTTCACGTTTGCCGCGAAGGCACATCGCGCCCTGTCTTCGGCATCGCCGAGTGCGGCGTCCTGACGGCGCTAACGCGTGGCAACCGCTTCGGCGTAATCGCGATCAAACAACGCTCGATCCCGCGCCACATTCGTTATCTTCGGCAAATGGGCCTGATGGACCGGCTTGCTGGCGAACGACCACTGGAAATGAGCGTTGCGGAAACGGCAACCGGAGATGGCACACTGACTAAGATGATCGAGATTGGTCGCGCGATGAAGGATCAGGACGGCGCCGACGTGATCGTCATGGGCTGTGCCGGTATGGCCCGTCACCGGCGACCATTGGAGGACGCGCTTGGCATCCCAGTGATCGATCCGACCCAAGCTGCCGTTGCGATGGCACTCGGCACGGTGGCTTTCAGATAACGTCGCTATCGGTCCCAAAGCCAAAGCGCACTCGCATGGGCAACCGCTGCCAGCAGCATGGCAAATGCTGCCACATCAACCACGTCGCGGTTCAGGCCAGCCTGGGCCACAAACCAGTTGATCGCCAATCCGGCCGCTAGCATGGCAAGGGACAGCACGGCGAATGTGATCTGCATCGCCCTTGCGCTGCGTCGCCGCTGATCCTCAATGGAGGCGGGCCTAGTCTTATCACTCATCACGCACCCGAACGCCGCATTCTCAAAAAACTATCGACCAGCAAGTCGTCGTTCCTCAGCATGCTTCAATCTCGATAGTTCGCGCAAGCCATGCCGGAATTGATGCGTTGGAATTGAATGCTTCAGTATAATCCCTGGCATGGGGCGAACCTCGATTTGGACGACTCCACCCTCCAACAAGGTTGTGGCGACCCGCGCGCTGCGCGCAACATCGGCTTCCATCAAGCAGCCAAGTCGTCCGCAATCGTCGAACTGTTTGTCAAATGCCAAAGCACCGATGCTGACCGCCACCACTTCCGCACCCGACAGGCTCTTGGCAGCGCGTGGTCCGGCATGAAACCACGTCGGCTCCGACTTTTCCACGAAGACCCGCCACAGCACGTGCTCCTGCCCACCAATTTGGTCGATCACAAAGTGGGTGATGATGCGCACGCTTTCGGACGCCCCATTGACCGGCGCAACATTGGCTGAGGCGTCGTGGATCAGCGCGCAGCGTTCGCGGTTACCCGCGCTGCCGCAACGAATGTTCCATGCGGCATGGGTCGAATGCAGACGCGGCGGCAATTCGATGTCGATCTCAGCCTGCGCCCAAGGCCAAGACCACGCACTTTCTTCGAGAGGTGCCAGATCAGCGAAGGCGCAAGCCCGTTCGACGATGGCTTGCCGGAAGCGCGCGCCTGCGTATGTTTCACCCAACCTCGCCGCCAAGCGCCTGGATCTGCTGCAACTTGTGCTTTGCTGTGATCGTGACCGCAGCGTGGTTGGCGCAACAGAGTCAGCGGTTGGAGCGAGGCCCAAGCCCATCGGGCGGGTCCAGACTGAACTTGCGGATTGCGCGAAGCAAGGTTGCTGCATCACAAGGCATGCGCTTGTGATTATCACCCCAGCAATCAGTCCCCGCACATTCACGCGTCGACGGCTCCCCATTCCGCCGACCGAAACGTAACACCAAGACGATGATCTCGGCCATGGCAGATCCGCCACAGGACAGCCTTTGTGCGATCAAGGCTGGCGAAGGATACGTTCAAGTTCACTATCGATCAGCGCGCTGTCGCCCGGGAAATCATTGACGATCCACCATGTCTCAAGTTTACGCAACACCTCACCAATACGTGGTCCCGCAGCAACACCCAGCGCCATGATATCGCGCCCAGAAACCGGCAGCTCCGGCGGCGACCAATGACGCGGCAGATCGAGCAGCGTGCGCCATCTCTGGTCATGAGGATCGCTGGAGCTCTGCGCCCAACGCAGCAGAACGGTCCGATTATATGTTGTGACGCCCTCACGGTAGAGCAGCGTTTGTGCCGGACGAAGGACAGCTGTTGGCACGAGTGCTGGCAAATCAGCTGCCAATTCCAACACCTCGCGCTCGTAGGCCGACAGGCGCAGGTGCCGGGCGATCAGCGGTGCATCCTCGGCCACGGCAACGCTGAGAGTCGCCAGCCGCAGTACCGCATCGCCGACAAGACCATTCACGGCTTCGATCTCAATTAGCCGCGCCAAACACCCAAGGCGCGGCGCAACCGGCAGGATCGCTGTCAGGAGCCCATGTGCCGCCATCGCTTCGATCACAGGGAGCGCGCGCGGAGCCGCCAACAATCGCACGAGTTCGGCCCGAACGCGCTCAGCCGAGAGGTGCTGCACTCCAGCGCGCATCACAACTGCAGCATCAAGGCCGACCGGATCGGGCGCACCGTCGGCATATTCAGCGGTGAACCGGAAGAAACGCAGGATCCGCAAATAGTCTTCCGCAATTCGTGTTTTCGCATCGCCGATGAAGCGCACGCGGCCGGCGCGCAGATCATCGATGCCACCCAGCGGATCGAAGATCGTGCCATCGGCATCGCAGTAAAGCGCGTTGAGTGTGAGATCGCGCCGCGCCGCATCAGCGGTCCAATCATCGGTGAAGGCAACCGTGGCGTGCCGACCATCGGTTTCCACATCATGCCTGAGCGTCGTGACTTCAAACGACTGGCCCGTAGCAATCACCGTTACGGTGCCATGCGCGAGACCGGTTGCGATCGTCTTTAGGCCGCGAGCCTTTGCAGTGACAATCACCTGCTCGGGGGTAGCGGTCGTGGCGATATCGATATCGGCCACCGCCCGACCCATCAGGGCGTTACGCACGGCGCCACCCACGACCCGAGCGCCAAATCCGTTCTGCGTCAGAAAGCCAAGGACCGCTTGCGTGGCCTCCGCGCGCAGCCAATCTGCGCCAGCGAGCGATGGCAAATCGTCTGGGCTACTGTGCGACACGGCCAGGCTCGATCTTGCCGTCCTTGTAGATCGGCGGCTGATAGGGTTGGCCAGCTTTCCAGCCCGACGTAGAGCCAAAGTACACAAGTGTTCCGACCATCAAGGCGACGCCTGCCGCGAACAGCCAAAGCAGCGGTGCGTCGCTGAGCACCGAGGACTCATCGCCATCACTGCGGCGGCGGACATAGACATAGGTCACGTAAATTAGTGTCGGCGCCAGAAACAGCAGCAGGTTCTCGATGACGATGCGGATCATGGACTTCTATTGCGCCTTCAGTTCATCAAGTCGCGCTGTTACGAAAACAGCCGCATGTGCATGTTCTTGATCATGCCAGCCGTTGCCCCCCAGATATAGCGCTCTCCATAGGGCATTGCATAGAAATCACGCACGCGGCCACGCCATTCGCGGCTGTGCCGCTGGTGATTGGCTTGATCCATCAGGAAGCTTAGCGGCACTTCGAAGGTATCAGCGACCTCGGCTGGGTTCAGGTGCAACACAAAGTCCGGCTGCACGAGGGCGACGACCGGCGAAATCCGAAAGCCAGTACCGGTACGGTAGCTATCGATGAAACCCAACGGTTCGACGAAGCGCCGGTCGAGCCCGATTTCCTCCTCAGCCTCGCGTAAGGCTGCGGCAATGATCGAGGCATCCTCGGGATCGACGCGGCCACCTGGAAAGGAAATTTGCCCCGCATGTGTCGATAGGTTGTCGCTGCGCTGCGTCAGCAGCACGGTGAGTTCATCGCGTGCGATCACTGGTATGAGGACGGCGGCGGGACGGGCCACGTCCATTACGGCAAAATCAGCCACCATGTCGGGGTTGAGATCGAAGTCGCTCGGTGCCCACGACCGCTCGCTGCGCGGATCGAAAATCTGGTCTGATGGTTCCGATTGCAAGCGGGTTAGCGCGAGCGCGCGAAATTGATCGGCGGTGAGTTGCGACAGCTGCATCATGGGCGCACTATTCTGCCGCTGCCTGGGCGGCGCTCAGCCCGAGCCACACGTCGAGATCCCCCAATGCCCGACGGCTCATCGCCCGTTTTTTGGCAAAGCCACGGTCTTTGCCTTTGATCGGCTTGCCGTTGGCGTCGTGCGTTGGCGGGTCGAGCGGCGGCAACAAGCCGTAGTTGATATTCATCGGCTGGAACGCGTTCTTCGCATCTTTCGTATCGCCACCAAGATGCCCGCCGGTGATATGCCCAATCAGCGCGCCGAGTGCCGTTGTTGGCGGCGGCGCGACGTTGGCGCGGCCTAGAACGTCAGCTGCTGCAAATCGCCCGGCTAGCAAGCCAATGGCCGCGCTCTCGATATATCCTTCGACGCCTGTAATCTGGCCTGCAAACCGCAGGCGCGGCTGCACCTTCAGGCGCAACTCACCATCGAGCAGCTTCGGCGCATTGATGAAGGTGTTTCGATGCAAGCCACCGAGCCGCGCGAACTCGGCATTCTCCAGCCCCGGGATCATCCGGAATACACGGGTTTGCTCGGCATATTTCATCTTGGTTTGGAAGCCGACCATGTTCCATAAAGTGCCAAGCGCATTGTCCTGGCGCAACTGAACGACTGCCCAGGGGCGGCGACCATCCTCGTGCGGGTTAGCGAGACCGACCGGCTTCAGCGGCCCAAACCGCAGCGTTTCACGGCCGCGCTCAGCCATCACTTCAACCGGCAGGCAACCGTCGAAGTAGGGCGTGTTGGCCTCCCACTCCTTGAATACGGTCTTTTCAGCGGCCAGCATCGCATCGATGAAGGCTTCGTACTGCTCCTTCGACATTGGGCAATTGAGGTAGTCGGCGCCCGTACCACCGGGACCTGCCTTGTCATAGCGTGATTGCTTCCACGCCTTCGACTGATCGATCGAGTCATAGTGGATGACGGGCGCAATGGCATCGAAGAACGCAAGCGACTCAGCGCCGGTCTGTGCCATGATCGCAGCACTTAAACCCGGCGACGTCAGTGGCCCGGTGGCGATGATCACGTTATCCCAATCGGCAGGCGGAAGTCCTGCCACCTCCTCGCGCGCGATCGTGACCAGCGGATGTGCCTCAAGCCGCGCTGTCACTTCACCTGAAAACGCATCGCGATCAACCGCGAGTGCGCCGCCCGCCGGCAGCTTGTGCTTGTCGGCCGCCAGCATGATCAGCGAGCCAGAGCGGCGCATCTCCTCGTGCAGCAGGCCGACCGCGTTATTCTCCCAGTCATCCGACCGGAACGAATTCGAGCACACGAGTTCTGCAAGGCCGTCGGTGTGGTGGGCATCGGTCGCTCGCACCGGGCGCATTTCGTGCAGCACGACGGGCACGCCAGCGGATGCTGCTTGCCAAGCCGCCTCCGAGCCCGCCAACCCGCCGCCAATGATGTGGATCGTCTTCAAGTTGTTCATGGCTGTGGAGTGTATTGGATAAGTCACGCAGCCTCAACGCGCTTTGTTTGGTGACGAATCAGTTGCCGTGTAGCGCTTTGTCCCGGACCTCCCTTTCGCAAAACTCAAGGATGGTCTCAGCATGCGGGGATCAATGCGCCTGAGATTGGCAGTTATTATCGCGACCGCGCTTCTCGCCAGCGGCTGCACGCACGAGGGCTTTGGCACCTCGGAGCTGCACTTTGCGACGTTTTCGGTGCCAGAGCCTAAGGGCGCGACCGTGCACGTGTGCCATGCCTACGGCTGCAAGTCGCGAACCAAGTTCACATTCAAGGACGCCGACATTGTCGAACTGACCGCCATCATGAAGAAGTGGCGGACGAAGGCCGACACGGCCGAGGACGAGCGCCGCGGCATTGCCTACGCCATTGGGTGGATGGAAACCCGCGTTGGCAACGTGATCGGCACCAAGGACGATCGCCCTGGCATGGACTTCTCAGCCTCCGGCGATCCAACCCAGCAGGACTGCGTCGATGAGGCGACCAACACCACGAGCTACATGACAGTCTTGCAGACCAAGGGTTTGCTCAAGCATCACACCGTTGCAGTGCCGTTCGCAAAGGAGAACTATCTGCGCGGCGTCGCCGGGTGGACGCACTGGACGGCGGTGCTAGTCGAGACCACCAACAAGCAGCGGTGGGCCGTCGACAGCTGGATCTACGCCAATGGCGAAAACCCCGCCATCGTGAAAGCCGAGGAGTGGTACATCTCGAGCCTGGATGAGTTGCCCAAACCGGCAAGGTAAGGGAGACGCTGCAAAATCTCGGAACCACAGCCGTTCACGGTCGTGCAGCTCAACATTACCGTTGGCCTCAACCGGCCAACGCATTCACAATGCTGGCAGCGCAATAGGCGATGACGGCGCAGACGGGGAAGGTGGCGCACCATGCGAGGACAATCTTTTTCAGCACACCCCAGCGAACGTCAGACGTGCGCTTGCCTGCACCCGCCCCAATCACCGCACTGGTGATCGTATGCGTCGTCGACAGCGGCACGCCGTAGGCTGACGCAACGAAGATCGTGCTGGAAGCAGCCATGGTCGCTGCAAACCCCTGCCAAGACGTGATGCGCGCCATTTTCACGCCGACCGTTTGAATGATCTTCCAGCCGCCAAACGACGTGCCGATGCCCATCGTCAACGCGCACACGACGATCACCCACCAGGGGATGACGAATTCGGACATCGCGCCACCGGCAATCAGCGTCATGACGAATACACCCATGAACTTCTGCCCGTCGTTGAGACCGTGGTTGAAGGCCATGAAGGCTGCCGAGCACATCTGCAGACGATCAAACGTGCGTTTGGCTTTGGTCGGTGCGGCGTTGGCGGCCACCGCCATGATGATGCGGCCGATCAGCATCGCGCCGAGAAAGCCAGCTCCTAGTGAGCACACCATCCCAATGCCGACCTTCTGCCAGCCGCTCCATTGCAATGCGTCCCAGCCGCCACCCGCAAGCGCCGCCCCGGCCAACCCGGCCAACAACGCGTGCGACTTACTGACTGGAATGCCAACACGGGCGGCAAACGTGCCCCAGGCGATAATCGAGACCATGGTTGCGGTGATCGCTGGCACGGTGAGCGCCGAGGGTGTGACGATGCCCTTGCCAACGGTTGCCGCTACCGCCGTTCCAGCCATAGCACCGACGGTGTTCATCACTACCGCCATGATTATCGCTTGTCTTGGCGTCATCACGCCGGTCGAGACCACGGTTGCGATGGCATTCGGCGCATCAGTCCAGCCGTTGACAAACTCGGCGACCAGAACGGCGAACAAGGCGATGGCGAGCCCAAGAGTTAGCCCGCTCATTCATGCCTCCTTGCGGGCCAGCGACAGGATCAACTTGGCACAATGATTGGCATCGTCGGTCATTTGTTCCAGTAGGTGATAGAGCTGGTGCCAGGCGATAAAGCCGAGCGCATTGGCGCCGACCGCCGAGTAGATGCCGACGAGCTTGCGCTCGTAGTCTGAAACGAGTTGGTCGGCGCGCGCCTCAGCTTCGTCCACCTTGTTCGCAACTTCGCGAACACGAGCGAGCGATAATCTCGGCTCGGCCATCATCGCGACGAGCTTGTCGATATCGACCAGCATATCCTCGACCAACTGCATCAACTCGATGACTTCCGGCCGGCGCTCGGTCAACAGCGGCTTATAGGCATCGATGTGCAGCGCGACCTTGCGCATGCCATCGACGACGTCATCGAGATCATCGGCGAGGCGCATGGTGTCGGGGATGTCGAATCGCATGATGAACGACTTGTCGAGCAACTCGCGGATCTCATCGACGATGGCGTCAGCTTTGTGCTCGAAATCAATCGTGCCCTTGAGGTCGCGACCCGCCGTCTCGCGGAAATGCTTGGCCGCCTCGAGCGCCGTTTCTGACAAGCGCTTGAGCAGCTTGGCAAACTGGTCGTTACCCGAAGTTCCCAGCAGGTTGACCAGCGCCCCCCGCATCATATTCAGCATAGCCCGCCGCTCCCACAGAATCTTCAACTGCTACCTATGCTTATGCTGTCACGCGGTAAAGCCGTTCATCAGCCGATGCTGTGGATCGGGAAGCAGCTACTCAGCCACCCGTCGCGGAAAAGCCTGATTTGAGCCGCCAAAAGGCAACAGTGTTTCTAGTGTGCGACTCAAGTCAGGAAGATCTGTTCAATGCGACCCCAGACGTATCGTTTGCGTTTTCTCTTGGCCGCGTTGGCCATCACGGCAATGCCGGTTGCCACGTCGACGCACGCCACGGAGCTACGTCTCTCGCACCAATGGTCGCCCAACAAGGACGCCCGCGACATCGCCGCCCGTGTCTTTGCCGAAGAAGTGGAAAAGCGCGTGCCCGGTACGAAGATCACGATTCATCCGCAATCATCACTGATTGCCAACCCGGTCGCTCAGTACGACGCCATGCTTGATGGCCGCATCGAAATGGCGATCTTCCCGCTGTTTTACATCGCACCGAAAATTCCAGAAGTATCGATCACGTTGATGCCGGGTGTGCCGGCAACCGTCGAGCAGGCGCAGTTGCTGAAAGGCTCGGAATTCCAGAAGAAGTTTCAGGATTTTTGCGAGCAAAAAGGGTTCCACGTTTTGGGCTGGTGGTGGCTCGCTGGCGGCATCGTCAGCCGCGAGGCCGACATCGGCCTGCCGACGAGCTACAAAGGCATGACTGTACGCAGCGGTGATCCGAACTTCGATTTGATGTTCCAGGCGGCCGGCGCCAAGTCGCAGGTGCTGCCCTCGACCGAAATCGCAAAGAACCTCAAGGACGGCAAGCTCGATGTCGCGCTGGCCTCGTTCGAGTCATTGGTTAGCCTGAAAATCTACGAACCGGTGAAGCATGCCCTGCTCGGCGGCGATGCGCTTTACGTCTCGCTGCATCCATTGATGATTTCAATTCAGGCCTGGAACGCCTTGTCCGAGGCCGAAAAGCTCGATTTCGAGGAGGCGGCAACCATCGCCGAAGCAGCCTTCGAAAAAAGCCAAACCGAGGCCGAAAAGCATGTGGTCGATGTCTTCACCAAGGCTGGCGCCAAGGTTCGCCCGATGACCCGCGACGAATATGAAGGCTGGTTGTTCGTTGCCAACAGCACGTCGTGGACGAACTATCGCGGGATGAACGCGACGTCCAAGAGCCTGTTCGACGCCATGCTGCAAAGCTTCATCGATAGCGGGAAGAAGTAGGATCGCTGCCGCGCGTGGCCCGGGAACGCAAGCTAGTATTCTGCATCAAACGCTTGATCCCCGCGAAAGCGCGTTAAGGCACGCTGCTTCAATAGGAAACGAGCTGCCACGTGCACAACACGAGGGGCTCCGCCCACCGGCACAGTGTCAACAAAGGTCCCTCTGGTCATCGGTCAAGCGGTCTCGTAGTGTTCAGCCGTCGTCATTGTCGAACCTAAGGGACCCTCAGCCATGCGCCGCATTTTTACGACCGTCACCGTCGCAGCACTGGCTGCACTGTCGCCTCAAGCCTCCGCCCAGGAAACCAAGGTCGCGATTGGCATGTCCGGCTGGACCGGCTTTGCGCCCCTCACTTTGGCGGTCCAGGCTGGCATCTTCAAGAAGAACGGCCTCGACGTATCGATCAAGAAGATCCCGCAGAAGGATCGCCACCTGGCGATTGCCTCCGGCGACATCCAGTGCGCGGCCACCACGGTCGAAACCTGGATCGTTTGGAATTCTGGCGGCGTTGCAACAAAGCAGATCTTCCAACTCGACAAGTCCTACGGTGCCGACGGCATGGCCGTGCGCAACGATGTCGCCGCGATCAAGGACCTGAAAGGCAAGACGGTTGCGGCCTCCGCACCAGGCACCGCGCCCTACTTCACACTCGCCTGGATGCTGAAGAAGAACGGCCTGTCGGTGAAGGACGTGACGGTCGTCAACATGGAGCCGGCTGCCGCCGCCCAAGCCTTCGTTGCTGGCCAGAACGACGTGGCGATGACCTATGAGCCGTATCTGTCGACGGTGCGCGCCGCGCCCGACAAGGGCAAGATCATCGCGACCACGCTCGACTATCCGATGATCATGGACACCTTCGGCTGCACGCCGAAGTTCCTGGCCGAAAACCCGAAGGCTGCCAAGGCGCTGGCCGATAGCTATTTCGAAGCCATCGACCTGATCGCCAAGGACCCGGCGAAGTCTAACGAGATCATGGGCGCCGATGTCAAGCAAACCGGCGAGCAGTTTGCCTCGTCGTCAAAGTATCTGCGCTGGCAGGACAAGGCTGCCAACCAGAAGTTCTTTGCCGGCGAGTTGCAAGCCTTCACCAAGGAAGCCGGCGATTTGCTGCTGGAAATCGGCATCATCAAAGCCATGCCCAAGATCGATGATTTGGTGGATGCCAGCTTTATTAAGTGACGTATAAACGGGGTGCTGCACCGTAGCGTTGGAGTCGGGGCTCGCCCACTCAACCGCATTCCCGGGCGAGCGCGACAGCGCGAGACCCGGGATCGCGTCCCAACGGATAGGACGCAATCCCACATAAGCCCGCTAACGCGGGATTTCCTGGAAGGCAGGTAGCGAGGTTAATAGAAATCAGTAAATTTTTTAATTTACTCCGATCTTTGTCTGCACATAAAAGTATAAAATTTCAAAAACAGTGCCATCGTTGGGTAAGCCGTCAGTTGTTTACCGACAACTTGGACAACACGCATAATCTTCCAATTCCCTATACAATGATTGTGTGCCCAGCTCCGGAGAGTGACGAATGAAGCCGAGAGGGTTGCCGCGGACCTATATTTCTCTCAGCGCTATTTGGGTCCTAATTATCATGGGTGTTTCTATTGCCACTTGGCCTCGTGATGGATCTGCCTTTTTCTATGACGACCTTGCAACGTGGGACGGAAAAGCTGCGCTTTCTCATCGAGCTTCAGTTAAAACAATTATGGCGCAGATCTCTGAACGCGTCGTGTATTTTGATGACGGTTACCACATAATTATTCATCCGCATGATATAGGGCGAGTGAATTTAAAAAGTCACGTGAATGACATTCACGAATCTGCAAAGGAATGGGACTTGGATATCCCAGCTTCTCAACATATTGACCACTTCTTTAAATCTATTTTGGGAACCTCTGAACAAGCCTTCGAACATGGCACACTGGGATCATTGATTCGAGGAGGCTTCGATGGATCAGCTGAGCTTTGCATCCCTCGACTATGCGGCGAAGAAGAAGCGCACGAAACGTGACGTGTTCCTGGGCGAGA
>JANOYV010000095.1:0-11290 GCA_031429105.1 Hyphomicrobiaceae bacterium
GGGGGGGGGGGTGGTTTTTGTTTTTTTTGGTTGGGGGGGGTTTGGGCCCCCTGCGCCCCCCCAAACCCCGCAATTATAACGTCTTGGCCGCTACGGCGGCCATCCACGACAAGCCTCAGCAATTCGGTTTTCAAGGAAATATTCAAACTCGCAGCGATGAAATGCCGATCCCTAATACCGAGCATTGGCACGCTGTCGTGGATGACCGCCTCCGCGGTCATGACGAAAATTTAGGAATATTGTCGAGCGAAGCTCGGCAATATTCCGTGCAGACTCCGGGGACAGTCACTGATTTCCCCGAAAAGCCTGCCAACATTGGCGAATCCCCGAAATCAGTGACTGTCCCCTTGATGTTCAATGGAATAGACTGAAAGCGATCCTGCCACAGATGGCCGCGCCACCCCTGGCGACGGTTGATAAATGGGGCATACTTGCTGTGCGTGCGCGCGACTGCGCGGCAAAGACCATCGACAGTCGACGGTTCAAGGACGAGATGCACATGATTTGGCATCAAGCAATAGGCAGCGTCAGCTATCTCGCAGCCGGTCGCCAGCAGCGTCCTGTAGAGCGTATAGTCGCCATCGTTGAAGAACGTTGCCTGACGTCGTAAGAACGGGGACAGTCACCGATCGGCTCGAACGAACGGTGTTTTGACCGGTCGAGCAATCGGTGACTGTCCCCTGCGGCTTGCCCCCGGCGGCTTTGTCATAGGGTAAATTTATCTGTGAACCGGAACATTGAAATCATAGCAGTTGGCATCCAAACAAGACTCATCAGCAAAGGTAATACTCTTCCTCAAATCGACACATCGAGCATTGCAAAGAACATTGGGTTCTCACCTCAATCTTACCAACAGTATTTGTTAATAAAGAGACATGCACCACTTTTAGTCATAATTGTAAGACTGCAAGAGGTTTTGTATTTTTCAATCATATTTGTGTTTGTGGAGCTTCTCTTACTTCGTGCAATCGAGCGATTACTGTAATTTCGGTGACTCCGGGGACAGTCACTGATTTCTCAAACGCCTCACTTCGGCAACCAGCCTCGGAATGTCCTGGCGTGCGCTCGCCACGAAATCCTGATCCTCCATTTTGCAACCAGCCACATAAAAGTCTTCGCCCCCGGTCATGATAAAACTCGACCCGCTCATCTCTTCGCGTCCCTCGACATAAGAGACCCATGGACCGGGTGTGGCCGCATCGCAGCGCCTTTCAATGCGGCTCAGTTCCTCGTCGCTGATTGAGTGTCCCATTTGAATGCTTTCCATTTGTTGGTCCGCCCAACGCTTTTTATCGACCCAGCCTCGGATTTGGATTCGGCATCGTCGGAGAAAATAATCCCTCAGCTTGCACTCCCGTGACGCCTCCCAGGGTTGCGTGATAGGGGTTGCGATCCGGTCTGCAGGCTCGCTATTCTCGCTGGGCCGCTCTCGCTGCTCCGTACGCGGCATCGACCATCGCAACGGCTTGCGGTGAAAGTGGATAGGACTTTTTGCCCGCTACTTCGACGCCGCGGTGTTGCACGACGGGACCTAACCGTTCGACACAAAGATCCCAATTCTTCAGTTCAAAGGCCACCAGTCCAGCAAGAACTTGCCTGCCGAAAGGACCTCCGAAGCCCCAAGTTCCCCGTTCCAGGGGCTCTTGTCCCTTGCCTTCCACATCGGCCTTCTGGTTTTCAATCAAGGCGAGCACAATCTTCAGATCGTTCAACCAGTCAAACCACGGTACTATCTGAGTATTCGTAACGAGTGCGATATCCGACAAAGCCTCCTGTAGAGACTCTCCATGGGAGTCGACATGCCAAATATTGTCTGGCCCGCTTGAGCCAGCGGTCCGGCTAGAAGATGGGTAGACAATCTTTCGAAAATGACATTCCGCCTCGTCCGGACGTAGCGATTGACTATCGCCAAAAGCATCCAGTCCAAGATCAGCCGGTGGGCAAAACTTGAAATAGCGGCCGATTGCAAGCGAAGGGGACTCCCGCGTTGTCGTATAAGCCTTTCCGTAATTGGCGCGAACAAAGTTGATCTGAACGACGTCAATCCACCGCTCGGCTGGGCGCCATGCTCGGTTTCGCTTGAACGAAGCAAATCCCTCTTTCTCAAGTCTTGGCCCGATAGCTTGTATGATCTGCTGACGCACTTGTCTAACCGGCATGTGTGACATGTTATTGGAAGCCGGCTCCCTCCCAACTTTTCTTAGGGCGATGCGCAATAGTTCAAGCAGAGTCACGGCTTCTCCTTGCATCATTTTTTGGGCGAAGCGAGAGCCCCTGTCGCTCCCTCTAACGTTGCTCCAACAAGCGAGCCGGTCAGGCGGCTCCGGGGACAGTCACTGATTTCCCCGAAAAGCCTGCCAACATTGACGAATCCCCGAAATCAGTGACTGTCCCCTGCGAAACTGAACAGCGACTTGCCCAGCATGGCGACATCCACCTCTATGCCGAGGCCAGCCCCCTTGGGTGCACTGCCAAAGCCTTGCTTGCTGCGCGGCTGGTAGCCAGCGACGTGCTCGTTGGTCCAGTCGTTCATGAAGGAGACGCTGAGCAACGCGTTCGCTTTCGTCGATGCAGCCAAATGAGCCGAAGTCGCCGAAACAATGTCACCGCCCCAGGTATCTTCGATGGTGATTTGCAAACCTAAGTCCTGGCCGAGGTCGCGCATCAACTTAGCCTTGGTCAGGCCGCCAACCTTGGAGACCTTGAGGTTGAAGGCGCCAGCGCCGCCCTCGCGTACTGCCCTAATTAAGGTCGGCACATCACTCACGACTTCGTCGTAGACCATCGGCAGCGTCGTATGCTTTCGAACCTCGATGCACTCCTCCATCGTCGGGCAGGGTTGCTCGAAGTAGAAGCGCGGCAGACCCTCCATGGCGCGCGCGGCGATGATCGCATCGTTGACGCGCCAGCCGCAGTTGGCATCGCCGACGATGATGTCTTCGGGACCGGTGTGCTCGACGATGTGCTTCGCTCGAATGCCATCAATGATCGGATCACCGCCGATTTTGAGCTGGAACCGATGGATGCCTTCGGCGCGACGCGCCAGAACATACTCGGTCATCGCCTCGGGCGAGCCCAAGGGCACGGCGAAATAGAGCGGGAACTTCGTCTGACGAACACCACCCAGCATGTCTGCGACGCTTGCGCCCCAGGCTTTGCCGGTCAGGTCCCAGCAGGCAACGTCGATTGGGCTTTTGGCATAGGCATGCCCCATCAGTGCCGCATCCATAGCGTCGTTGACGGCGGCGAGGTTTGTCGGATCGAGCCCAATGAGAGCGGGGCAAAGCAGCTGAAGTGCTGCGCGTGCACCACCAGCGTGTGCGGCCAAGTAGGTTGAGCCGAGCGGGCAAACCTCACCCCAGCCGCTGCGACCATCATTGCTGGTCACCCGAACGAGCGTCGAGGGCAAATGTGTGATGTCTCGCCCGCCGGACATTTTGTAGACGCCGTGGATGTAGGTCAGGTCGAAGTTGAAAACGTCGATTTTTGCGATGTGCATGATGCCGCGCCCGTCAAATGTGCTGAAATTGACTGATAAACGACGATACCGCAGCCCAGCGCTCAATTCACGCCGATTCTAATAGCCATTTTTTCGGCCCGAATTGACGACTTCTTCTACAACGTTTGGTGTGCTGAGGCCCTCGGCTCTTGCATTCACCACCCGACAATCACTACGGTTCAGCCATGGCAGACCCTACCCCCGAGCCGGCTTCCCTCAACGAGCGCACGCGAGCGATCTTTCGCTCAATTGTTGAGACCTATCTCGCGACCGGCGATCCGGTCGGGTCGCGCAATTTATCGCGCGCATTGCCAATGCCGTTGTCGCCAGCCTCGATCCGCAACGTGATGTCTGACCTGGAGCATCTAGGGCTGATCTATGCGCCCCACACGTCGGCCGGGCGGATGCCGACGCAGCTAGGCCTGCGCTTGTTCGTTGATGGTCTGCTCGAATTGGGCGATTTGACCAAGGAAGAGCGCAGCCAGCTCGAAACCCAGATCAAAATCAAACGCGAGCGCTCGATCGACCAAGCGCTGACCGAAGCCACCGAGATGATCTCCGGGCTTTCGCACTGCGCGGGCGTCGTGCTGGCGGAAAAGCAAGTGAGCCGCCTGAAGCATATCGAGTTCGTGCCGCTCGAAACTGGGCGAGCGCTCGTTGTGCTTGTGGGCGAAGACCAGAATGTCGAAAACCGCGTCATTTCCGTGCCACCGGGCTTGCCGCCATCGGCGTTGGTCGAAGCCGCAAACTACATGAACGCGCACATTCGCGGACACACGATCCCCGAAGCGCGGAGCCGAATTGAAGCTGATCTCAGTACCGCTGCAGCCGAACTTGATGTGTTGACCCAAAAGGTCGTGCGCGCAGGCCTAGCAGAGTGGTCGGGTACCTTCGACGATCGCAAAAGTCTGATCGTACGTGGACAAGCCAATCTGCTTAAAGACTTGAATGCGAACGAGGATCTAGCCCGCATCCGGCAATTATTCGATGATCTGGAGACCAAGCGCGATCTCGTACAATTGCTTGGCCTGTCAGAAAATGCCGAGGGCGTGCGAATTTTCATTGGCTCAGAGAACAATCTGTTCTCGCTATCGGGTTCGTCTCTGATTGTTTCGCCGTTCCACGACGAAAAACGCAAAGTCGTTGGCGTTCTCGGCGTTATTGGGCCAACGCGGCTGAATTATGCGCGCATCATTCCGATGGTCGACTACACTGCAAAGCTAGTCGGTCGCTTGCTCACTTGATTTTTTGTGCAGAGCAGCAGATATCCAGTTTCGAGGGCCAGACCACCTGTTGGCGCCCAGACCATTAATCTCGAAGTATCGAGGATCCATGACCTCAGAGCCCAAAGCCGACGAGCCGACGAACGAGTCGCAATCAACCCCAGATGCGGCTGCGGCCGACGCGAAACCGCATGCAACAGCCTATGTAGACCCAACCATTGCTATGGAGGCACAAATTGCCGGACTCGAAGCCAACGTCAAGGATCTGACCGATCGGTTGATGCGTGCACATGCGGAGATGGACAATATCCGCAAGCGAACCGAGCGTGATAAGTCCGATACGATCAAGTATGCGATTAGCAAGTTTGCTGGCGACATCGTGACTGTTGGTGATAATTTTCAGCGTGCCATTTCCGCGGTGCCAGCTGGCGCGGCGGAGGCTGATCCCGCCCTCAATAGCCTTGTTGAAGGCGTCACGCTGACCGAGCGGACATTCTTGTCGGTGCTCGAAAATCACGGCGTCAAACGACTCGATCCCAAGGGGCAGGCGTTTGATCCGAACTTTCATCAGGCCGTGATGGAACAGCCGAATACCGAGGTTCCCAGCGGCACCGTGCTCCAGGTTTTCCAAGCCGGTTACGTGATTGAGGACCGGATTTTACGCCCTGCCATGGTTGTCGTCTCGACTGGTGGCTTCAAGCCGATGAAGCCTGTCGAAGTGACGCCTGTCGGAGTGAAACCTGTCGAAGTGAAGCCGGAAGCAGACGATGCTGAGGCATCTTCCACGCCCGAGCCTAACAAGCCGTCACCCGACGCAGCGTAAGATTGATCCGTCCACCCTCTGGCAATAGGGCGGACGTACCGGCCAATACGCGGTCGATGCCGTGAAAGCAAAGTCGAGACGCGCCACCCATCACGGCGACATCACCGGAGCGCAATTGAATCCGCTGTTTTGGATCGTTGCGCTTAAGGCCGCCGATGTGGAACGTCGCGGTGTCACCCAGCGAAATTGAAACGACGGGTGCATCAAAAGTCTGCTCATCGCGATCGACGTGGCTGCCCATTTTTCGACCCAGATCGTAGTAGTTGATCAAACAGGCTTCGGGCGGAGCATGGAATTCGGCGAGTCGATCCCAAACAGCCGTTATTTCAGGCGGAATCGGCGGCCATGGTTCTTGAGTCACGGGGTGCGTCGCTTGGTAGCGATATCCACGAGCTTGATCCGAAACCCAGCCAAGCGGCCCGCAGTTTGTCATGCGCACGCCAAACGGCTTGCCTGTCTTTGGCATACGGGGTTGAAACAACGGCGCTAAGGTGATGACCTTGCGGACTGCTCCCAGCAGGGACTGCTGCTGTGCGCTGTCGAGATCCTGTTGAAGCCAACGAAATCCGCTTACGATGCTGTGCATTCTGCCATTTACCAACGTTTCCGCAGGGCTTAGAGCATTGTCCGAACCCATTCGCCATAAAGGTAACAACGAAAACCTGAAAAATGATCGCTGTTGTGCATGTGGCGGACGTTGCAGCACACCGGCCTGCCGCCTATATACGCTTCACCACTGATCTAGCTCCAGGGGATCGAAACACACCGCGCAGAATGCTCGCCGTGTGTGCCTTGGGTGCCGACACAACTCGGGCCCAGGCGGTCCGCCGCCAATTATGAGGAACAGACTGAAATGTCGAAAGTAATCGGAATCGATCTGGGCACGACCAACTCGTGCGTCGCGGTGATGGAAGGCGGCGTACCGAAGGTCATCGTTAACGCCGAAGGCATGAACACCACGCCGTCGATCGTTGCGTTCTCCAAGGACGGCGAGAAGCTCGTCGGCCTGCCAGCCAAGCGCCAAGGCGTAACCAATCCAACCAACACGTTTTTCGCGATCAAGCGTTTGATTGGCCGTCGGTACGGCGATCCGCTGGTTGAAAAGGACAAGAAGCTTGTTCCCTACAACATCGTGGCGGGCGCCAATGGCGATGCCTGGGTCGCCGTTGATGATAAGCAATATTCGCCGCAACAGATCTCGGCCTTCATCTTGACCAAGATGAAGGAGACCGCCGAGGCTTATCTTGGGCATTCCGTCAGCCAAGCTGTGATCACGGTTCCGGCTTACTTCAACGATGCTCAGCGGCAGGCGACGAAGGACGCAGGCAAGATTGCCGGTCTCGAAGTGCTGCGCATCATCAACGAGCCTACTGCTGCAGCGCTCGCATATGGCCTCGACAAGAAAAAAGAGTCGAAGACGATTGCAGTCTACGACCTCGGCGGCGGCACGTTCGATATCTCCGTGCTTGAAATCGGCGACGGCGTGTTCGAAGTAAAGTCGACGAACGGCGACACGTTCCTGGGCGGTGAAGACTTCGACATGCGCTTGGTTTCCTATCTTGCCGACGAATTCAAGAAAGAAAACCAGATCGACCTGAAGCACGATAAACTTGCGCTTCAGCGTCTGAAGGAAGCTGCTGAAAAGGCAAAAATAGAGTTGTCGTCGGCCGCTCAGACCGAAATCAACCTGCCCTTCATTTCGATGAACCCGCAAACTCAATCGCCGCTCCATCTGACGATGAAGCTGACGCGTGCGAAGCTCGAAAACCTCGTTGCTGACCTGATCGAAAAGACGGTTGGACCATGCAAGGCGGCACTCAAGGACGCTGGCATGCAGGCAGCCGAGATCGACGAGGTCGTGCTCGTCGGCGGCATGACGCGTATGCCAAAGGTTCAGCAGGTCGTTAAAGAGCTGTTCGGCAAGGAGCCACACAAGGGCGTGAACCCCGACGAGGTCGTCGCCATCGGTGCTGCGATCCAAGGCGGCGTGCTCGCCGGCGAAGTGAAAGACGTGTTGCTCCTCGACGTGACGCCACTTTCGCTCGGCATTGAGACGCTGGGCGGCGTGTTCACGCGACTTATTGATCGCAACACGACCATCCCGACCAAGAAGAGCCAAGTGTTTTCAACCGCGGATGACGGTCAAAGCGCTGTGACTATCAAGGTGTTCCAGGGCGAGCGCGAAATGGCGCAGCACAACAAGCACCTTGGCACCTTCGATCTCGTCGGAATTCCGCCGGCACCGCGTGGTGTACCTCAGGTCGAGGTTACCTTCGATATCGACGCGAATGGTATCGTCAACGTAGCTGCCAAGGACAAGGCGACCAACAAGGAGCAATCGATCCGGATTCAGGCATCGGGTGGTCTGTCGGATGCCGACATCCAGCGGATGGTGAAGGAAGCCGAGGTTCACGCCGAAGAAGACAAAAAGAGCCGCGAACTGGTTGAGGCCAAGAACAGCCTTGAGGCACTGATCCATTCGACGGAGAAGTCCCTCAATGAAAACGGCACCAACGACAAAGTCGCTGCCGTTAAGTCCGAAGTTGAGGCCGCGATCGCGACTGCAAAGGAAGCTGTTGGTACGGAAGATGTCGAACGCATGAAGACAGCAACCGGTACGCTCGCGGCGGCTGCCATGAAGATTGGCGAGGCCATTTACGCCAACATGCCACCACCCGATGAGAATGATCTGGGCGGCGGCAGCTCGAAGTCATCAGGTTCCAAGGGATCAGGTGGCGAAAATGTCGTCGATGCCGATTTTGAAGAGATTAAGGACGATAAGGGTAAGAAAAAGTCAGCGTAATGCTGGTGCGACGGGTCGGCGCGCGATAAATCGTCGACTGAATTCAACCGACCCTCGCTGCTTGTTTGTTGCTTTTAGCCCTCTTGGGCTCGCAGAGCGGCAGACACAGCGGGGGTTTCATTCTGTTTGGCGGGCTTAATTTTAGGCTACAGTTCCCCGCCTATAAAGTGACCAACCGGACGTCTGTCTTATGGCCAAGCGGGATTATTACGAGGTGCTCGGTGTTCAGCGCACAGCAAACGAGCAGGATTTGAAGTCGGCTTTCCGAAAGTTGGCTAAGGAATTTCATCCCGACAAGAACGCTGGCGATCCGAAGGCTGAGCAACGATTCAAGGAAATTGCCGAGGCATACGAGGCCTTGAAGGATCCACAAAAGCGGGCGGCATACGATCAGTTTGGTCATGCGGCATTCGAGAACGGCGGGCGTGGTGGCGGACAAAGCGGGTTCGGGCCTGACTTCGCCAATTCGATGTCTGACATCTTTGACGATCTCTTCGGCGAGTTCATGGGTGGCCGCGGTGGTGCGCGTGGCGGTGGACGCCAACGGGGCGGACGCGAACGCGGCTCCGATCTGCGCTACAACATGGAAGTAGGCCTCAGCGAAGCTTATGCTGGTAAGACCGCGCAAATCCGCGTGCCCACCAGCGTGAGTTGTGAAACGTGCGATGGCACAGGCGCTAAAGCTGGGTCAAAGCCGGTGACGTGCACAACCTGCGCCGGGCATGGCAAGGTCCGAGCAGCGCAAGGGTTCTTCACGATCGAGCGGACCTGCCCAACCTGCCAGGGGCGCGGTGAAATCATTTCCGATCCGTGCACCGTGTGCAGCGGCATGGGACGCGTCGTCAAAGAGCGCACGCTGTCAGTGAACATTCCAGCGGGCGTCGAGGATGGCACGCGCATTCGGTTAGCTGGCGAGGGCGAAGCCGGCATGCGGGGCGGCCCATCCGGCGATCTCTATATATTCCTGTCGATCAAGCCGCATGAACTGTTCCAACGCGACGGCGCCGACGTGTTCTGCCGCGTGCCGATTTCGATGATCACGGCGTCGCTTGGCGGGCAAATCGACGTTCCCACGCTCGATGGCACGATGACGCGCGTGAAGGTCCCCGAAGGCACCGAAACCGCCAAGCAGTTCCGCTTGAAAGGCAAGGGTATGCCGGTGCTGCGCTCGAAGCAGCAAGGCGACATGTACATTCAGGTCGATGTCGAAACACCGAAAAATCTGACCAAGCGCCAGCGCGAACTTCTCGAGGAATTCGAGAAAGAGAGCCACAAAGACACGTCGCCGGAAAGCAGCGGTTTTTTTGCCAAAATGAAGGTGTTCTTTTCTGGCTCCGGTCCCGCTGCCTGACGTTGATCATTCAAACACGCAGATTGCATTGCAAGAGAAAGTCAGCATGCCCCATTCAATCAAACTGCTGTTCCTTGCTGGTTCTGCGCGGGAAGGTTCGCTCAATAAGAAGCTCAGTCGGCTCGGGTGTGAAATCGCAACTGCGAATGGACTGCACGCGACGTTCGCAGACCTCGGCGACTATCCAATGCCGCTGTACGATGGTGACGTCGAAAGCAAATCCGGCGTGCCGGACAATGCGCAAAAGCTCAAGGCGCTGTTGTCAATCCATGAGGGCGTCTTCATAGCAGCGCCCGAGTACAACGCTTCAATCACGCCGCTGCTTAAGAACACGCTCGATTGGATCAGCCGCGTAAAAACAGATGGCGAAGCGCCGCTCCACGTATTCAAATCTCGCGTGTTCGCTTTGGGTGCAGCCTCGCCAAGTGGTTTCGGCGGTATGCGGGGCTTGATCGCAACGCGCCAGGTGTTGGAGCTCGGATTGAGCGCGCTCGTCTTGCCAGACCAAATTGCCATTCCGAAAGCGGTGGACGCCTTCGAAGACAACGGTCATTTGAAGGACAAAGCCCAGCAAACGATGCTCAAAGGTGTCGTCGAGCGCCTCGCCCGCGCAGCCAAGGTCTTGCACGGGTAGAAGTGGCAATCGTTAAGCGGCACGTTCCGGTAGGCGTGGCTTGGTGACCTGAAACGCGTCCCGCCGCGCCATGGCCGACCACCAGCGGTCAAGTTTCTCGTGCTGCCGCACGAGTGCCGCTCCCTCTGGAGCCAAGCTAAAATAACCGATCATCGGTGCGAGGTGGCTATCGGCAAGCGACAATTCCTTGCCACACAAGAACTCGCCACCTTGCGCCAAAACCTCAAGTGCACCGAGCACCGATTGGGCTGCATCCAAACCTTTAGCCACTTCATTTAAATCCGATTCCCGTCGCATGCACGGTCGAAATATGCGGTGCGAAAACACCTGTCTTACCAACGGCCAATAAGCATAACTGTCGATCATTGACATAATTTGATTGCAGCGCGCCCGCGTTTCCGGATGCGTCTGCTGCAACTGCGGACCGGGCAGCACTTCGTCTACATATCGCGTTATGGCACTGGTCTCATAAAGATTGAACCGACCATGCACCAGCACCGGAACACGCTTGAAGGGGTGCAAAACGAGATACCCTGGAGGAACGTGTTCTGCGAAGGGATTGATCTCTATCCAATGGTAAGTCGCGCCCTTCTCTTGCAAAGCAAGTCGCGCGATCCAAGAGTAGACGCTGAATTGATAGCCATATAATTCCATGTGCTCAACCATCGCCCTCGATACGCAAAAGCCTGGGGCTGTTCGCCATCTCACCCACCGGCAATTTGCGGCAGGATGTGGACTTCGGCGTTAGGGCCGATTTCTTGGAATAGCGCATCCTGGTAGATCTGCCCGTCGATGGCGACAGCGAGGCCGTTTTCAAGATGAGGGCTGAGTGCTGGGTAACGCTCGCCAATCATCTTGAACAATTGGCGCACAGTCCGCGCGTCAATCGATAGTTCGGTGACGCCACCGGTAAACTGGCGCAGATTGCCGATGAGCGTTACCTGCGCCATGTCAACG
>JANOYV010000096.1:0-67888 GCA_031429105.1 Hyphomicrobiaceae bacterium
ATCTTCTTCACGCGGCCGATCTCAGCTTTCCTATTGGCATGTGCATTCCTGGCGGTGACTGCTCCGTGGTTGCTCAAAATCGCTAAGCGGCAAGGTTTGATCTGAGCCAACGTTGGGCCAAACTTTACGCGGTTCGCAATCCGATAAGAATTGAGCGAAACCTTTCCTTAGCAGCTTCGAGTCGTTTGTGAGCCGCTAGGCCGCTCTTCAGTGACGGACGCTGCACCCCTGATGATCTCGTCTGACTATTTAGTGGGCTCCAGGGCGGCGAGAACGTTGTCCTCATGTTCCAAGCCGGTCAACCGGTGAAAGGTGTCTTGCCGGAGGCTTAAAGTTTATGCGCCAATCCTACGGCTTATCCATCAGCTGTTTTATTTTCCGCTGCTCCCAATTCTTGGCAATCATACTCACGGGGCTCAAAACGGCGACGGCGTGTCCAATGAGGCCGATGCCCCAACCCAGTAGCGGCCACTGCACCCACCACGGCGTGTCGGCTGCCAGATTGATGATGAAGAGGCCTGTCATCACCAAACAGAATATAACACCGTGGATATAGAAGCCTTTGAGGGCTGCGACATGTTCTTTGGCTTCCCGCAGCTTACCGTGGTCGTCCATTGTTCGTCTCCATCAGTTGGTACTCAGTTCGGAGTGCTTCTATCAAAAGGAGGTGTGGCAGATAGTAAGCTGCTACTGCGGCAAGACACTCGACGGTTGCCGATTGCAACCTGGACAGGAATACACTCAATCCCGTTCGTCGATCTTCGATGGCACCGAAAGACGCACTCATGATGATTGATCCACGACGGCCCGTAAGTAGGTGGCCATGCCTAGATTTTGTTGCTTGGTTCGTATTTTCCGGGGTGGCGTGCCGGATACCCTATCGATGAGTGGAAGACATCGCCTTGATCGATCTCAACTCGTCGCCGTTAAAGCGGTTTGGTTCGATCAAGGTATCGTAAGCCCGTGTCTACACGTTGCAGCGTTGCAGAGCCGCAGCAAACGACTGGCGCCGTCAAACCTGACGGTTCAAAGGCGACACATGTTGGCAATAAGCAGGGTGCCTCACCGACGTAGCCGGTTGATTTTAATCAACGTCACGGACATCTGAACATGTCACACAAAGTGCGCAACGAAAGTGAACCGATCGAGTTTGCATAGACGCATCCATGCGTCATGGAGGACCCACATGTACAAGCACGTACTGATTGCGACGGATGGCTCCGAATTGGCCGGCAAGGCCATTGTTCAAGGACTGGGTCTGGCCAAATCACTGGGCGCGAAAGTGACCGTTGTCATGGTGAGCGAGCCGTGGACGTCCTTTGTCTCGGGCGAGGCGGCGATTGCTTTTCCAATTCAGGACTATGAGCGCGCCGTAACCGCCAATGCCACTGAGGTGCTGGCCGCAGCGGCAGCAGCTGCCAAGGCGAAAAGTGTCAGCTGCGAAACCGTGCACGCGAAGGACAGGCACTCGGCGGAAGGCATCATCGAAACCGCAACCAAACAAGGCTGCGATCTAATCGTCATGGCATCGCACGGGCGTCGTGGTTTGAAACGACTCTTGCTTGGCAGCCAGACCAACAGCGTCCTTACGCAAAGCACAATTCCAGTTCTGGTCTGCCGCTAGGCAACGACCGTTTTGGATGAAAGGGCAACGATGTGGCTTATTCGTAAAGGCTTCTGTCTGATTGCGGTGTATCTGGCCATGGTCGGGTCATCGGCGGTCGTTGGCCAAACGATCGGTGATGCCACCCGAGGGTTGGCTTATGCTCAAAAGGCCTGTGCCGAGTGCCACGCTGTGTCGGCGTGGCAACCGATTTCGCCAAGGCCCGGGGTTACGCCCTTTAAAACAATCGCCAACGTCCCTGGGATGACACCGACGGCTCTCCTTGTCTGGCTACAAACACCGCATCCAACGATGCCGAACCTGATCATTGATGCCGACGATAAGGCTGATGTTATAGCTTATATAACGAGCCTCAAGGAAATACGTTGAGCATGGCGCCACCGAAACAGTTTGGGGTCCAAGTTCACCCACACCGAATTGAACCTTGGTCCAGTAAAACACTTGGATGGGGCTGCGGGGTATGAGCCTTAAGGCCGCGTCGCAGCAGGGTTGTCCACGCCGTCTCTGCATCATCGACGATATCCAGGAGTTGGAGATCCTGTGGTCCAATCATGCCGAATTCCATGAGCGCATCAAAATCAATGATCTTGCTCCAATAGGCGCGACCAAAAAGAACAATGGGCATGACTGGAGCTTTGCCGGTCTGCTGCAGGGTCAGGAGTTCGAACAGTTCATCCATCGTGCCAAAGCCACCTGGGAACACCGCCAGCGCATTGGCGCGCATGGCCAGATGCATCTTGCGCATAGCAAAATAGTGAAACCGAAAGGTTAGCTCAGGAGTGGAATAGGCATTGGGCTCCTGCTCATGTGGTAGAGTGATATTAAACCCGATGCTTGGTGCACCTGCGTCGGAGGCACCGCGGTTCGCCGCCTCCATGATGCCAGGGCCACCGCCAGTCGCGATGACATTGTCACGTGGGCCGTCCGAACCCACGAGCGCTCCGCCGCGTTCCGAGACGATTCGGCCGAACAGCCGCGCCTGTTCGTACCAGATCGAGAAGCTGGATCGCTTCTTTGCGATTGCAAGGGCTTCGCTGCCATTGGCTTGGCTGAGCAGCAGTTCGGCTTGCTCGGGCGAGAGCACCCGGGCGCCGCCGAAAACAACGACGGTTGAACGCACCCCCCAATCTCGAAGCAGTAATTCGGCCTTGCCGTATTCAAGAGCGAAGCGAATCGCGCGCATCTCGTCGCGAAGCAGAAACGCAGTGTCTTCAACAGGCAAAATGAAGCTTTGCCCACTGCGCTGCGCGTCATTCGAATTGCCTTTCGTCATCACGGCTCCTGCGACGTTACCTGGACTGATAGTCAAGCGGTCTAGGGTGCACCCAGATGACCAACGACCAGACCATCAATAACCTGCGCGTTCAAACAATAACTGTTCAAACCGGTCATGACATCGCCGCGCGCCAAGTCGCGGGCACAGCGGCGCCAACTTGAACAGCGCACGCAAGAGCCCTGTAATTCGCTGTAGATATTTGATTGCTCGGCCGCGATATATCGCGGATCCAAACCGGCCAATTCGAGGCGCTGTGGCGGCATGACCTCAGGACCCGCGTGGGGCCGCGTGATTGCCGCCACGTCGCTCAAACTGAGGTCAATATCGCGTAAAATGCGCCCGAGCCCGATCCGTTTGGGACCAATGGAATTCCGCTCAAACTTGTGGGGACGATACCACGTTGCCACCCGCGCCCGAATGCGCTCAAACATTGGACCTGTTGACCAGCTAGACATGGTATACCCCGCCAAGTCGGATTGCTATTTGGATACTTTATTGGCCAAACAGCTGCCGCATTGATGCGGATCAATCGTTCGCAAACTGTTCCCAAAATTGAATTTCTCCCAACAACGCTATCGTCCGTCAGTAATGCTGCATTGACGTAGCGATACGGGATCATTGAGCGTGTGCTAATCTTTAACACAACATGGACTTACCGGTAGATACCCACCATGGCTTTTGACGATCGACATGAACTTGAAGCCCATCACGTAGTGGCACAATCCGCGCTACAACAAACTGTCGCGCGGCTCGCTGGGATCGTTGCGATTGCGGCCGACGCGATCATATCAATCGACCAACAACAACTCATCACGCTCTTCAATGACGGTGCTGAAACCATATTTGGCTACACCAGAGAGGAGGCCATCGGGCAACCACTGTCACTGTTGCTGCCCGAGAAGTTCCGCGATTTGCATGTTGACCACATTCGGTCATTCGGCGCCGCCAATGTGAATGCCCGCCGAATGGGCGAGCGTGGCGAGATCCTCGGGCGCCGCAAGAGCGGTGAAACGTTCTTTGCCGAAGCGTCGATCTCGAAGATCGATGTTGGAGGTACGCGGATCTACACTGCCGTTCTTCGCGATATCAAAGAACGCCGCGATGCCGCTCGGCAGTTGCTGAAAAGTAAGAAGGTTCTAGAGATCGCCTTGGAGGCTGGGCAGATCGGCACCTTCGAAATTGAGCATTCCGGTGGCAAGACCTTCTGGTCGCCGATCATGCGAGCCATGTGTGGAATACACAACGATCAGGTTGTCGACTCTTCCACCTATCTGGCACTAATTCCGGGAGCGAATCGCACGGCGATGGCCGAGGCTCTCGGCAACGCGCTCGAACCGTCTGGCAACGGCGACGTCGACGTTGAGCATCCAATCGCGCTGCCCAGTGGTGAGAGACGTTGGCTAAGCGTTCGATCGCACACGTCATTTGAAGATGGAAAGGCGGTTCGCACAATTGGGGCCGTTCTGGACATCACTGACCGCAAGGAGATCCAATCAGTCCTTGAGGCCAAGATTGACGCTGGCACACGAGAATTGCGCCTCGAAATGCATCGGCGCGAGCAGTCGCAGGCGCAGCTTGTGCGAACGCAACGGATGGAGGCATTCGGCCAACTGACAGGTGGAATCGCTCATGATTTCAACAACCTATTGACTGTGATTACTGGCAATCTGGAGTTGCTCGAAATGCGACTGCAGGAGGATAAGGCGCGCATACTTCTGAAGCGGGCCTTGGATGCGGCCGATATGGGTGCTCGGCTGACGAGCCGTCTACTGACGTTTGCGCGGCGCGGCAGCTTCACGGCCACTGCACTGAACCTCAACGAGCAGGTAATTGGCATGGCCGAATTGCTCGAACGAACCCTCGGTGAGCCGATTACATTGACAACGGTTCTCGAGCGAACACCTTGGACTGTAATGGCGGACCCGAGTGAAATCGAAAATGCGATCCTGAACCTTGCAATCAATTCTCGCGACGCGATGCCAAGCGGCGGCGAACTCATCATCGAGACCGCCAATGTCATTGTTGAAGCTGATGAGATTGGTGGTGAGCATAAGCTATCAGCGGGTAAATATGTCCGCCTATCAGTCACGGACACTGGCATCGGTATGAGTAAAAGTGTGCTCGAAAAGGCTATCGAGCCGTTCTTCACCACCAAGGAACCAGGCAAGGGTACGGGATTAGGGTTAAGCACAATCTATGGTTTTGTGCAGCAAGCGGACGGCGCGCTAACGATCTACAGTGAAGTCAGTCGCGGTACGATCGTTAACCTGTATCTGCCGCACATCGATCGGCGGCAAGGTGAATCTGGCCGCGACGGCGAAAATAAAGTCATACCGCTCTCGTCAGGCGAGTGTGTGCTGCTTGTCGAGGACAACCCAGGGGTCAGGGACGTCACACTTCAGCAGCTGAAGGCGCTTGGATACGTCGTAATCGAGACCTCGAGCGGGCCAGAGGCGATTGAAGTTCTCAAATCTGACCAAACCGTCGACCTTGTTTTCAGTGACGTCGTAATGGCCGGCGGAATGTCGGGCTTTGATGTCGCTCACTGGGTGCGAAGCCATGCGCCAACTCGAAAAATTCTACTGGCGTCCGGCTATCCAAATGAAGTTTTGCGCACCCAGGAGTCGTCGAGTCGAACGATCGAGATCCTGCGCAAACCTTACAGCCGTGCCGAATTGGCCCGGGCCCTGCGCCGAGCGCTCGACGGCTGACAATGATCAAAGTTTTTGTACTTCGACTGCCATGACGTACCCGACGCCGCGCACGGTTTTGATGATGCGCGGCGCATCAGGCGCCACTTCAATTTTCCGCCGAACGCGAACGACAAGGGCGTCGATTGAGCGGTCGAAGGCGGACCATTCGTGGCCCTTCAACAGATCCATCATGTTGTCTCGGGAGAGAACGCGGCCGGGACGTTGAGCAAACATTTCGAGCATGTTGAATTCGGCCGTGGTGAGTTCCTGGATCATGCCGGTATCGTCTTTGAACTCACGTCTTGGAACATCCAATCTCCATCGATCAAAGGCATAGCACTCACTGTTGATCGATTGAGTCAAAGACCGATCTTGCGCGACAGCGGTAGCCCCATAGCGACGCAGGACCGCCCTAACACGTGCCACAACTTCTCGAACATGGAACGGCTTGGCGATGTAGTCGTCGGCTCCTAATTCCAAGCCGACAACGCGATCGATGGTGTCGCCTTTGCCGGTGATCATAATGATCGGCACGTTCCGCTCAGAGCGGATGGCGCGCGCCAGTTCGAGGCCGTTTTCGCCGCCTAGCTTGAGATCCATGGTGATGAGGTCGACCGGAGCTTGTTTCAAGCGTGCGGAAAGTTCGGCACCGTCCCGGGCTTCCGAGACTCTGTAGCCCTCGATCTCGAAGCAGTCGCGCAAAAGCCTGCGTACCGCATCCTCATCGTCGACAACCAGGATGTGGGCAGTTGGTTGGACTTGCGACATTGAGCTTGTCCGTAAATGTTGGTCGACCGTTCCAAAGCCGTACTTACACTTTGTTACAATCAATTACTAAGCAGTCATATCACGACAGCGGAGCCCTGATCTTTTGCGGTTGTCGAAAGACGAAACAGGATACCACACAGTTTAAGGGGAATCGCTATGCTGGCAACCGTATCGAACTCCATCGAGCCGCCAACTGCACCCATCCAACCCGACGCTGCTGCACGGACTGGCGACGCTTTTGCTGATCGGGTGGTGGCTGGAATTCTGCGCATTTTCAATACCAAAGAGCATATCTATTGCGAAGGTGACCCGGCAACGCATGTCTATCGGATCGAGGCTGGACACGTATGCATCTACCGCGTGTTACCAGATGGCCGCCGACAGGTCGTGGACTTTGGCTACCCAGGGGACTTCGTTGGTCTAGGTGCGGTGGGCGAACACGCTTCAAGTGCTCAAGCAACCAGTCGCACCCGCGTCCGTTGCCTCCCCGTGCAAGCGCTCCACGACATTATCCGATTGGACGCGCGAGTGGGGATGAAACTCTATGAAGCGGTGTCGCACGAGTTGATGGCCGCGCGGGATCTACTGTTTACGGTGAGCCAGCGCACAGCGACCGAGCGTCTTGCCGGGTTTTTGCTTGCCCTCTCGCATCGCAATGCACGGCGCGGCGAGGATGCGCGGGAGATCGTATTGCCAATGACGCGAAGCGACATCGCCGACTTTTTAGGTTTAACCATCGAGACGGTCAGCCGTACGTTCACGAAGTTTCGCACTGATGGGGTGATTGACCTGGAGCAATGCATTCTGGTTACGATTAAGGATGCTGGCGCCCTTATAGAGTTGGCTGGCGGCGGTTTTGATCAGCGCACATTAGGGCGAACAGCGGTCGCGGCGTGAGCCTTCCTGCACAATGGACGCGGGACCGAGCTATGACGATCGGGGCGGAGAAGACGAGATTGGCAATTGCGGTGTTCGATCGCGGTGAATGCCTGTGTCGGGCGATCTCCGATCTCACCTTCGCCGGATTCGACAGGCAGCAGATCGGTATCGCAGCGGTGGCAGCTACTCTGGTACGATTGCAAAATGGAGCCTGGTGCAGCGGATCGGCGTGCTGTGGAGTTGCCGACGCTGTCGGACAGGTCGAGACAACGCCAACCAGAGTGGACGGCCAATACGTCGTCGTTACCAAGGACACGCTGTGGCAGCGCTACGGGTGCTTCGGCACTACCGCAACTGATTCACTTTTTACCGCAAATTGGATGATTTTGAAGTTGCGGGTTGACCTCACGGAGTACATTCGCAAGGGCGCAGTGATTTTGGGTGTCAGCGCCAACGATGTCGATCAGCAAAGCCAGAGCACGCGCGTCCTGCTGCGATACAGTTCTCATCGTGTGCAAACGCACGAGTTCACTCTTTAGGCCAATACTTGAACCCCACCTCGGTGTAGGAGTTGTCATGACCTATAAGACCATTCTTCTCCATCTACACGATATCGAGCGCGCCCCAAGACTGATTGAAGTTGCCGCGTCGCTGGCTCGTGTCATGGATGCGCATCTCATCGCATTGTGCGTGGTGCCGCCTTACGGGGTCATTCCGGCTATGGAAGGAAGCGGGACAACTGTAACGGTCGAAGAACACCGCGACGCATACCGACTTGAGATGGCGCAGCTCAAAGCGATATTCGACAGAGAAACGCGTTCGCACGTTGCGACGAGCGAATGGCGCGAAGCTGATGCGGGCTTTGGAACTGCCTTGGATCGGATTATCGAACATGGCCGCGCGTGCGATCTCGTAATCGCCAGTCAGGCAAACCAGTCATGGGCCTATTCAGCACATTTGGAAGAGCCGGCCAGACTGGTCATCGAGATTGGCCGCCCAGTCATCTTGGTTCCAAATTCAGGGCCGCTCAAATCACCGCCCAAGCGCGTGACGATTGCGTGGAATGGCCGACGGGAAGCGGCGCGCGCCGTCTTTGATTCTCTGCCGATGCTGACCGGTGCAGAGGAGATCCAAGTGCTGTGGGTCGATCCCGAGCGCGATCAACCCCATTCAGGCGATCTTCCCGGTGCCGATCTCAGCGCAACATTGGCTCGGCACGGGGTGAAGTGTGTCGTCTCCCAGGCGTCAGCCGTTAACACTGATGTTGGCCGCGAGATGTTGCGGCAGGCAGATGCGTTTGGATCTGATCTGCTCGTAATGGGTGCATACGGACACTCGCGATTCCGCGAGTTCCTGCTGGGCGGAGCGTCACGAGATGTTCTGTCAGTCATGAACCGCCTAGTACTGATGTCCCATTGATCAGCCGGACGGTCAGGTCGCAACTGAATTAATCTGCGTCAGGGAAGGCAATTGCATCGCGTGCTCAATATTGAGGGGGCGTGGCCCATGCAGGAGGCCCATCATGGAGAAAGCGCTCAATGTCACTATTCTCGATATTCTGTCGAAGCAGAACGACATGACGATTGCGACGCTGCGCGAAGATCGGTATCCGCAAGCCACGACCGTGAGCTATGTGCATGATGGACTCGACATCTACTTCGGATGCTCGACTCGATCGCAGAAGGCTCGGAATATCGAGCGGCACAACAAGGTTTCGGCAACTGTGACGCCGGCCTACACTGACTGGAACAACATTCGTGGCCTGTCGATTGGCGGCAGCGCCGAGCGGGTCACGGCGCCCACACATCACAATGGTCGAGGCATTGTTTTTTCGAAAATTCCCGTTCGTGGTCCAATACGCGCCACATGATCGGGGCGAACTTCTCACACCGTTAATGTGGTCGTGTGAAAAGTCGCGGGCAGGTAACGACTGTAAAATTGATGCCGGTCAATGATAGTTTAGCAATAAAGAATATCATGGAGGAAACAACCTTATTGCGAGGATATGGCCATGAACATCAATGTTGGCATGCTTGATCGGGCCTTTCGTGTGGTAGTGGGCGTGCTACTTCTCGCAGTGGCGCTTGGATATGTTCCCGGCTATCAAACAGTGTGGGCGTGGGTAGGCTTAATACCACTGTTGAGCGGAGTGTTCGGGACCTGCCCGGTCTACGCGGCACTTGGCATTAACACTTGCAAGACGTCCTGAACGGCAAGTCGGCACCCAACGTGTGTCGGCTCGAACGCATCGAGATCGAGGGTCGCTCCGATGATATCACTCGAAGACTGCATTGCCATGTGCGGACTGACGCGGGAACAGGTGTGGGCCATCGCCGAGCATGAGCATATTCCGGAAATTACAGCGACGGCTCTCGGCCAATACCTCCTTAATCATGAGCACGGGGAGAAACAAATTCGCGGCATGATCATTGATGATATCCGCGCTGCCCAAGCGCGAGGCGATAAGCATCATGTCCAGACACTTCTTCATGTGCTGCACCATTTTTTGCGTGAGCATCCAGGGGCAGATCGACGAGACAGCTGACTGACATCAATCTCGGCGCGACCCGCTCGGTGCTTTCGTCAACGCAGATCCCCGTCCTGATATCTCACTGAAATGGGAGCTTAAACTCATGGCATACAAAACCATTGCCGTGCACCTGCACGATACGGCACGGATAGAACATGTGCTGGGATCGGCTGTCGAACTCGCCGGACGATTTGGAGCACACTTGATTGGTTTGCACGCCTCTCCCGGGATGATCTACGCGCCACCCATGCCGGGAGCTGGTCAGGTTGTGAACCGGATCCACGAGTACGAGAAAGAGCTTACAGAGCAGATTACAAAAACTTTCGAGGCGATGACGAAGGGCCGCGAATTCGTTGCCGAGTTGCGGCTGCTGCGGTCGCGCGATGCGGATGATTTGGGCGCGCTCGTCCTGCAGCATAGCCGAGCTTGTGACTTGATTATCGCGGGCCAGCGTGAAGACCATTGGGAGATGTCGAGGATTCTCGACTTTCCAGAACGATTGGTGATGGAGAGTGGGCGTCCCCTATTTGCCGTACCGCTCGTCGGTCAACGCAGTCATCCCAGACAGCATGTCATGGTCGCTTGGAACGGCAAGCGTGAAGCCGCTCGTGCTACGTTCGATGCGCTGCCAATGCTTAAGGCGGCAAAGCGCGTAACGGTGCTTGCAATCGAGCAAACGGACGCCGACGGAATTTCGGCAGCTATGCCTGACACGTCCATTGCGGCGGCGCTTGCCCGTCACGACATCGACGTAACGATCAAGACTGCGAGTGCGGACAAGTCGTCAGTGGGTGAGGCAATTGCCGACGCCGTCGACAAGGAGCGAGTCGATCTGCTGGTGATGGGCGCCTACGGCCACACGCGGCTACGCGAGTTCGTGTTTGGCGGCGCCACCCGCCATCTCATGCAGAAAATGTCCGTTCCCATTCTATTATCCCACTAATGAAAACTCTTGCCATTTAAGCGGTATCGAACCTTCAGCGCGTGCGCCTTGATCTCGCTCGGGATCAAAGCTTCCCGAATGTGCACCGCCATTGAAAATGCTGTTTGGACTACTTCAGTTGCAACGAAAGTCGTCGACAAACGTCGTGTTGAGCGAACAACGGTATCGAGAGCGGGAAACACGAAATTGTCCCCTCCACAAGCCTATCATCTCACATGCAATTTTTGCAGAGTGTGCAGGTAGGCAAGAATGCCATCGATCTCCTCTGGAAGAAATTTGAATTCGGGCATCTCTGGGTGACCAGTTATGATGCCCTCAGCAAATGCTTCAGCCAGATTTTCGATGGGATATTTCTGCTGAAGAAAACGGAACGGGGTGGCTGCCCTCCGCAAGCTCTCACCCGTTGGCCCGGTGGCATGGCAGCGTGCGCAGTACAACTCGACGATGGTCTGCCCACGCGCAATATCGGCGCCGAGGGCTGTCGACGAAATGGCCGGTACAAACAGTGACACTGCAACTGCGATTTTGACACCGAGTATGATTAAATGTGCACATATTCGCATCGTACTGCCTCCCTCAGTCCGTGATCGTTCTATTCCCGGTGTCGAGACATACCTGCGTCGGGCGACCGAAGAATTGATGCACAGCAATTACTCTGACAACGATGTTTGCCAAAATGGCGATATTGGCGACCTGTCGAGGCTTCCAGATCAGCCATCTGCGCCTTACGTCGAAGGCGGTTAAAGGATCTACGAAATGGGATTCAAGAGACGCCCCTTATCCATCAGCATCACGCGCATCTCTGCCCTAACAATTATCCTGTCAGGCATGTTCGCCAGTTCGTCACTTGGTCAAGACTTCGTTTCTGGGTCACCCGAAAAGGGAGCGTTACTCGCGGATCGGCTCTGCTCAAGTTGTCATCTATCAGTTGACAAGGCGATCAGCCCGGTGCCGGCCGGAATCCCGACATTTCGCGGCATAGCCAATAAGCCGGGACAAACCGGTATGCACATCGTCGGTGTTTTGGTGACACCCCATGCACCGATGCCAAACATCAGTCTGTCGCGGGATGAAATCAGCGACATCGTCGCTTATCTGCAAGCGCTTCGTTCTGATCAGACAATGCCGCCGCTGTTACCGATGCCGCAAGAGCAGGCACCAAAACGGAAGTATCCAGAACCAACATGACGTCCACCCGTATCCGCTACGGAACGATTGCGGCAACGCCAAATGTCGCTACCCCACACTGTGGCGACGGAAGCCTGCTTCATCATCTGAATTGCCGGGATGGTTCGCCTTTTGCCCTCCCTAGTCAGCCACTGAGAGTTGATACTGCCGCCATTAGAAACGAGGCCAGACGCCCTTCCAGGTGCTCCCTATTTGTTTTAGTAGGCCAACTTCGCTTTAGTTGGGACGGAAGTCCGGTCCGCATGATCGGCTGTTGGTTCGATGACAATATTGACAATTTCCGCCAATTTCCGCAGTAGTGATGCGATGGCACACGCGAAAACCCTTATCCGACGTACTCACAGCAGGCTGCTCGCGCGACTGCGATGAGGATTTGTGCAAAAATCCCAGCCGCAGGCCGCGCTCATGCGCGGCTTTTTTAATTTCGACCTGTGATCACGGATATGTCAGTCATGTCAAAGTCAGCATCCACTCCCGTTGCCAAAACACCAGCCCCCGCACCGTCCACCGTTCCGGGTTCACCGTATGTCATGCCGACTTACGGGCGCCAGGATCTCGTGTTCGAAAAAGGCGAAGGCGCGTGGTTGGTATCGACCAAAGGCGAGCGCTACCTGGATTTTGCCAGTGGCATCGCGGTTAACTCACTCGGTCATGCACATCCCCATCTTGTGGCTGCTTTGACCAAGCAGGCCCAGTCGTTGTGGCATACCTCTAACTTGTATCGGGTGGCAGGCCAGGAAACACTGGCCGAGCGGCTGTGCGCAAATACATTCGCTGACAAAGTATTCTTCTGTAACTCCGGCGCCGAAGCGTGCGAAGGCGCGATCAAGGTCGCACGGCGCTATCATCACGTTTCCGGCCACCCCGAGAAGAAGCGGATCATCACCTTCAAAGGTGCCTTCCACGGTCGAACTCTTGCGACGCTCGCAGCAGCGGGCAACGAGAAGTACATGGACGGCTTTGGGCCCGACATGCCCGGCTTCGATTGCTTGCCGTTCGGTGATCATGAAGCCCTGATGAAGGCTATTGGGCCGGAAACGGCTGCCATCATGGTCGAGCCAATCCAGGGCGAAGGCGGCATTCGCGTTGTGCCCACCCAGTGCC
This sequence comes from Hyphomicrobiaceae bacterium, assembly GCA_031429105.1. Classification (GTDB taxonomy): domain Bacteria; phylum Pseudomonadota; class Alphaproteobacteria; order Rhizobiales; family Hyphomicrobiaceae; genus JAKFWF01. Next base: position 13,006 of record JANOYV010000096.1, read on the forward strand.
TCGTCGGCCTACGCGAGCTTTGCGACAAGCACGGCTTATTGCTGATCCTCGATGAAGTGCAGTGCGGAGTCGGTCGCACCGGCAAACTATTCACCTACGAGGCAGCTGGGATCGAGCCGGATATCATGGCGATCGCCAAAGGCATCGGCGGAGGCTTCCCGGTTGGCGCATTCATGGCGACGACGGAAGCTGCCAAGGGCATGGTGCCTGGCACGCATGGATCGACGTTTGGCGGCAATCCGCTCGCGATGGCGGTCGGCAATGCGGTACTCGACGTCGTTCTCGGAGATGGCTTCCTTGAAGCCGTGCAACACAAGGCGCTGTATCTCAAGCAGGCGCTCGCACGCATCCAGGATGAAAACCCTGGTGTCGTGGAAGAAATCCGCGGTCAAGGCCTGCTGATGGGTGTGCGGTTCAGCTCGAAAGTCGTGGCTGGCGATGTGGTCAAGGCCTGCACGGCGGAAAAGTTCCTGACCGTCGGCGCTGGTGACAATGTCGTGCGCATCATCCCACCGCTAAACGTCACCGAAGCTGAGATGAGCGAAGCCGTGAACCGCTTGGATCGCGCAATAAAAGTTGTCTCGAAGTCAGCCGTGACTTGATCATATCTCTCTTCAATTGGAGTTGGCAAAGCTGCCATGAAGCCACGTCATTTCATTGATATCGAGTCGATCGACCAGATCACGCTGCGCCAGATCATCGACAACGCACATGCCATGAAGCGTGCGGGAAAGCGCGTACCGAAGCACCTCGCTCCGAACGACATCGCCGATCAGATCCTGCTGATGATCTTCGAGAAGCCTTCGACGCGCACCCGCGTATCGTTCGACGTTGCCATGCGGCAGTTGGGTGGACAGACGATTTCGCTCAACCATGCCGACCTGCAGACGGGGCGAGGAGAAAGTGCTTCGGACACGGCGAAGGTTTTGTCGCGCTATGGCGATGCCATCATGATCCGTGCGCACAGCCACGACCGGATCATGGAGTTAGCCGACAACGCGACGATTCCCGTCATCAACGGCCTGACCGATCGCAGCCATCCTTGCCAAATCATGGCTGATATCATGACGTTCGAGGAACGCCTTGGCGACATCAAGGGACGCAAGATTGCCTGGGTCGGCGATGGCAATAACGTTGCCGTGTCGTGGATGCAAGCGGCCGCACGTTTCCAGTTCGAGTTGCGGATTGCTTGCCCAGCCCAACTCAAACCAGAGCGCGATGTGATCGACTGGGTCGCCAAGGAAGGCGGAAAGGTCATCATCACCGACGAACCCAATGATGCAGTAAAGGGCGCTGACTGCGTCGTTACGGACACCTGGGTTTCGATGGGGCAAACGGACGAGACACGTCGCAAGCAGATGCTGAGCCCCTACGCCGTCGACAAGGCCCTGATGAAGCGCGCTGCCAAAGACGCGATCTTCATGCACTGCTTGCCGGCCTATCGCGGACACGAGGTTTCAGCCGAAGTGATCGACGGGCCGCAGTCGGTCGTGTTTGATGAGGCCGAAAATAGGCTGCACGCACAAAAGGCGATCCTTGCCTGGTGCCTTGGTGCATGAGTGGACGCGTGACGGAATCTGCAGCAAAACCCACTTTTGAGCCGACAAGCTCCAATGGCACCACCGTTGATGATCTCGTCGTACCATTCCGCACCGCGCAGACCGGCGTTACCGGTCGATTGGTGCGCTTGGGGCCGCTCGTCGATCAAGTGTTGAGCCGTCATGCCTATCCCGATGCGGTAAGCATCGCGCTTGGGCAGGCGATTGCGCTCACAGCGCTGTTGGGTACAGCGCTGAAGTTCAATGGTAAGTTGATTTTGCAAACGAAGTCGGACGGTCCGCTTGGGTTTCTCGTCGCCGACTATGAAAGCCCCAACGGGGGAGCCGCTGGCCGACTACGCGGATATGCGGCTTTCGATGCCGAACGCACCGCCACCGTCGATGCGATGGATCAGGGCACATTGCTTGGCATCGGGCACATGGCACTGACCATCGATCCCGGCGGGCACATGGACCGCTATCAAGGGATCGTGTCGCTTGACGCCGAAACCCTGACATCTGCGGCGGGCACGTACTTTCGCCAATCTGAACAATTACCGACGTTCATTCGATTGGCTGTCGCGCGCCACTACAATGCCTCCGACAAAAAATGGACCTGGCGCGCGGGCGGCTTGATGCTTCAATTCGTGTCATCGGAGGGTGGGATTCCGCCGTCAACTGCCACAGCCGAAGACGAGGAAGGCCGCCTGATCGGTGAAGACACCGACGACTGGCAGCGCTCCGTCATCCTGGCGCAGACAGTGCAGGACCACGAGTTGCTCGATCCGATGTTATCGCCGGATCGACTGCTCTATCGCCTATTCCACGAGGAAGGCGTGCGCGCGCATGAAAGCGTCCCGCTTGAGGTCTATTGCCAGTGCTCGGCCGAACGGGTGGAGACGCTACTGAAAAGCTTCGGCGCCGATGAGTTATCCGACATGCGGGAAGCCGATGGTGCTGTCGCCGTGACATGCGAATTCTGCCGAAATACGTATCGGTTCACCGATGCTCAATTACGTTGAATGGCGAGCCGATGGCCACCGATAAGCGTGTTCTCCGCTCGATCGAGACAGCCGATGGCGGCAGGTGTGTTGATTTGTTTGTCAGGACCGACGGCACCCACGGGTTCGAAGAATATCGGCGCGATGTTGAAGATGCCCGCGGGTGGTTCGCAATCGGCCGCTACACAAACCTGCTGTTTGCGACAGACGTCGCAGCCCGGATCGCAGCGCTTGAAAGCGTGCCTTGGCTGCGTGAACGATTGCCCCTCGATCCACCACAGCTGACTACCGCAACCCATCCACGCCCTTGATTTCTTTCGTTGTCAGGCCACCGATGCGGGGAGCGGGGCGACCGCTGTCAGTTACCACAATGGCAACAAGGATTTCACCAGCGCGTGGGGCATCGGCAATGCGCACTTCCATCGCATCGAAGTGGCTGCGGACGTATGCTGCATCTTTATGGCCGAGCGGCACATCGATGGTTGTGCCCATGCCACCCATCTTCTTGGCGGACGGTATAAGCGCTGCGCCCTTTTCCAACACGACGCGTACGGGCGTGCCCAACTTGGGATGCAAAATAGCGGCTGCATGTTCCAATTCGCCACCCTCGCCAACAATAGCAGCCTTGCCGTAACTCTCGGCTTTCGCACCCTCGATCCCCAGGGCGGCAACGGCGCGGTTAGTCAACAACGCACCGAGTTCGACGCCGATTTCGACGAGTTCGTTCAGGTCCGCCACGTGCCGACCGGCAAATGGATTAGCAATCACGGCGACGGCCGCAGCCTTCCGGGTTACCGGCGCGACAGACGCTCCACCTTCTCGGTGTGTTTCCTCGACGGTCACGACAATCTTGCGGATCACGGCAGGCATGGGCAGCTCCTAAACGGATAAGTATTTTTCACCGATGCTCGTGTCGGCATCGAGTGCTGCAAGCGTGCCATCAAACACGACATGCCCCCGTTCCAACACCACCGCGCGATCTGCGATGCTGCGGGCAAAGTGCAAATTCTGTTCTGACAGAATGATTGCAACGCCACGCTTCTTCAAGGCTTGCACCGCAATCTCGATGGCATCGACAATGACCGGCGCTAAGCCTTCCGACGGTTCATCCAGGAGAATCAACTGCGGATTGCCCATCAGGGTGCGCGCAATCGTCAGCATCTGTTGCTCGCCACCCGACATTTGTCCGCCGGGCCGATCGCGCATTGCACCGAGATTTGGAAACAGCGTGAATAATTCATCGGTCGTCCATGCACGGCCATTGCGAGCAGGCAAACGCCCAACCTCAAGATTTTCCATCACGTTAAGGTCGGTGAAAACGCGGCGATCCTCCGGCACATAACCGATCCCCAGTCGCGCAATAGAATGGGTTGCAAGACCAAGGATCGACTGACTGACAAAGCTCAGCCGCCCCTCGATGCGGGGCACCATGTGCATGACCGCTTTCATGGTCGTCGACTTGCCGGCACCGTTGCGACCCAGAAGGGCGACGACTTCCCCAGCTGCTACGCTAAAGCCAACGCCAAACAGGATTTGCGCCCCACCATACCATGCGCGCAGATCGCTGATTTCAAGCAAGGCCATCGCGCTACGAGGCCTCCGCTTCGGCACGTGAGCCAAGATAGACGGCGCGCACCTCCGGATTGCTGCGTACCTCCGCTGACGTGCCAGATGCGATCAATCGGCCTCGGCTCATAACAAGAACGCGCGACGCATGACCGAACACCACGTCCATGTCGTGCTCGGTGAATAGTACCGCCGTCTGCCGCTCCTTGGCTGTGCGAGCGGCAAGTTGCATCAACGCGTTACGTTCTTTTGGTGCCATGCCGGCACACGGCTCGTCCATCAGAAGAAGGCGCGGGGCGTTCGCGAGCGCAATGGCAAGCTCTAGGCGTTTGACATCGCCATAGGCCAGTTCGCCGCAACTACGAGAGCCCTGCTCGTTCATGCCAATGAGGTGCAGCAATTCCAACGCGCCCTTAGCCGCCTGAGCCCGACCTCGACGCAGAAACCCGAAGGAGCCAGACTTCGACATCAGCGCCACCTCGACGTTCTCGGCAACCGTCATCGATGCGAATGTCGCCGCGATCTGGAACGTGCGGCCGACACCACGACGCCACAGCGCCCTGGGACTGAGACCGGTAACTTCAAGCCCGTCGAGTTCGACGCGGCCTCCATCAGGCGTTATCTGCCCGTTGAGCATGTTGAATGTTGTCGTCTTGCCAGCGCCATTGGGCCCGATGAGAGCGACAAGTTCACCAGCGGCCACATCGAAGGTGACACCCCTGACGGCATGCACACCGCCATAAGACTTCGCCAGTTCGCGGACTTGGAGCACGCTCATGGGGTACGGCTCCGAAAGCTGGCCGAAAGCGCTCGCAGCGTGCCAACGATCCCCTCTGGAAACAAAACGGTAATGAGGATGATGGCAGCGCCCAGCACAGCCTGCCAATACGTCGTGCTGCGCACGATCCAGTCCTGCAGGCCGATAAAGACGGCAGCACCGACGACCGGGCCGATCAAAGTTTGCACGCCCCCCATCAACACCATCACCAGGCCATCCATCGAGCGCGGGATCGATAGGCTATCAGGTGACAGCGACCCTTTCGAAAACACAAAAAGTGCGCCAGCAAGCCCTGCAAACGCACCTGCAAGAGTAAATGCGATCCATTGAATGCGCCGCGCATCTATCCCTATGGCGTCGGCGCGCAACGTGGAATCACGCGCCGCCCGCAGGGCATATCCGAACGGCGAATGGGCCAGTGACCAGACGGTCAAAATCGCTAATGATGCGATTGTGACGGCAAATAGATAGTAAGCTCTTTTCGAAGCCAGCCACGTCGGTGGCCAAACGCCGACCAGACCGTTCGACCCACCCGTCAGCGCATCCCATTGGAACGCAACCGCCCAAGTGATCTGGGCCAAGGCCAACGTCAACATCGCGAGCGATACGCCGGAGAGCCGCACACAGAGCCAACCGAACACCAGAGCAAGGACGCCGGCAAACCCAACGCCACCAACAATCGCCAGCACAAACGGCACACCGGCTTTCGCCAAGATCGCGGCTGCATAGGCACCCGCTCCGAAGTATGCCGCGTGCCCAAACGAGGCCATGCCGCCAACTCCCATCATTAGCCCAAGACTTGCTGCGAACAACGCAAACAGCACAATGTCAGTCGCCAGAACCACCGTGAACTGATCGGCGAACAGGGGAACTGCCGCGAGGGCAGCTAGTACCGGACCAAGGTACTTCAGGTCGGACAGGCTCAACGGATCGAGCGGGGTTGCGGCAAGCGTTGTTTGGCGTTGGAGCGAAGGTTGCGATCCAAACAGGCCCCAGGGGCGCCAAATCAGCACCACTGCCATGACGATAAATTCTGCCACGAGTGTCAGCTTGGAAAACGACAGCGTCAAGTCGCCGAGTTTTACGTCGCCAATGCCGATGCACCATGCTTTGACGACGCTGACGATGATCGCTGCCATATAAGCGCCTGGAATACTGCCGAGGCCACCTACGACCGTCACAACAAAAACATCCGCGATAATCGCAAGATCGAGCGTCAGGCTCGCTGGCTCGCGTGGCATCGATAGAGCGCCACCAAGACCCGCCAGAAATGAGCCCAGCGCGAATACGGTCGTAAATAGCACCGCCTGATTGACACCCAGGGCTGCGGCCATTTCCCGATCCTGCGTCGCTGCCCTGACGATGGTGCCCCAACGCGTCCGGGTCAGCAGCGCCCACGTCAAGCCCAAGAACAAAGGGCCGAGCGCAATTAATACAAGATCGTAGGTCGGCACCGAACGGCCAAGAATTGTGATCGCACCGGTGAAGCCAGCAGCCTTTGGGCCGAGAATATCGTCTGGTCCCCAAAGGTAGAGAGTCGCATCCTTAATCACGAGAACAATGCCAAAAGTTGTGATCAGTTGCAGCAATTCGGGAGCTGAATAGATCCGCTTCAAGATGATGACTTCGATGGCAGCACCGACGACTGCAACCGTCAACGCCGCAAAAATTGCACCGCCCCAAAAGCCTAATGCGCCGCCGAACTTCTGCGCTAGCGTCGTCGCGATGTAGAGGCCCAACATGTAAAGCGAGCCATGCGCGAAATTGACGATCCGCGTGACGCCGAAAATCAGCGACAGCCCAAGTCCGACCAAAAACAGCAACGATGCGCTGGCCAGCCCATTCAACGTCTGGATGAGAAAGGAAGAGAGCATTGGTGCTTTGGCTGATAGAGTTGGAAGCTGCTCGGCGGATTTCGTATTACGAGCGGCGCCACAAAGACCGCGTTATCCCGGGGCTTGTCCCCGGGACCCATAGTGCAACGAGCTCCGAAACCGCGAATGTGGCTCCATGGGTCCCGGCAATGAATGCCGGGATGACAATTGTGGGTGAACTCACACCGCCAAGATCTTCATCTCGGGGTTCTCAATTCGCCGGACGGCGCGACTTCACATCGGCATCCGATGGCAGATGCTTTTCGCCAAGCTCATAGCGCCAGTCCGTCATTACGCCTTTTCTATCCTTGAGGCCAAGGCGGCCGACATAAGCGCCCATGGTCGATTGGTTGTCCTGGGTCCGATACATAACCTTGCCGAACGGCGTTCCGACTTCGAGACCTGACATCGCATCAACAAGCTTCTCGGTGTCGGTGCCGCCAGCCTTCTTCAATGCAGCAGCAATTGTCTGGATTGCCGAGTAGCCGACCACCGAGCCAAGTTTCGGTGCTTCGTTGTACTTCGCCTTGTAAGCTTCGAAAAACACCTTGTGCTCAGCCGTTGCGATGTCAGCCGCCGGATAGCCGGTCACGTACCAGCCAACTGGCGTCTCATCCTTAAGTGGATCGAGGTATTCTGGTTCACCCGACAACAGGCTGAACACCGGCATATCCTTGAACAGGCCGCGCGTTTGGCCTTCGCGGACAAACTTCGCGAGGTCAGCGCCAAACGTCACGTTAAAGATTGCATCTGGCTTCGCATCGGCCAGCGCCTGAGCCACGGCACCGGCATCAATCTTACCGAGGGGCGACGCTTGCTCGACTACGAACTCAACATCAGGCTGGGCAGCCTTCATCAGCGTCTTGAACGACGCAATGGCTGACTGGCCGTACTCGTAGTTCGGATAAACCACCGCCCATTTCTTCTTCTTCAACTTAGCAGCATCGGCAACCAGCATCGATGTTTGCATGTAGGTCGAAGCGCGCAATCGGTAAGTATAGCGATGCCCGTTTTCCCAAACGATTTTGTCGGTCAGCGGCTCGGCCGCCACGAACAGCATTTTGCGCTGCTTGGCGAAGTCCGAGATCGCAAGCCCAATATGCGACAGGAACGAGCCGGTCAGCAGCACGACGTTTTCACGGCTGACGAGTTCTTCGGCGACGCGCACGGCATCGCCCGGCGTCGCGTTATCATCGCGCGAGATCACTTCAAGCTTACGGCCACCGATGCCGCCTGCCTTGTTTATTTCTTCGACCGCCAGTTCCCAACCCTTCTTATATGGCTCGAGGAAAGCTGGTTGCGCCTTGTAGCTATTGATTTCGCCGATCTTAATCGCATCCTGGGCCAGTGCGCCGGTCGCGGCGACCATAAGCGCTGCCAGACTGGTTGCCAGTGTCTTCAGGGTCTTCATCGTGTGGCACTCCTTTATGTGACGGATACTTCGAAAACGTGACCGACCGGCTATCGCTGCCCGTCTTCGCCTTTGATTTGATGCGCTTCAAGACCGCCAGCGCGGGCATGAACGCGCGGCCCAGTACCCATCGCGAGTACGAAGACGATCTCGTGATCCTTCGGCGCATCGTTCAAGCCAACCTCCATCGAGTCGAAGTGGCTGCGCACGTAGCTGGCGTGAATATGGTGCAGCGGCACGTCTACGCGGGCGCCAGCACCGGCGACCTTCTTAGTTGACGGTACAATCGCTTTCGAGCCGAGCACTTCGCGCATCGAAAAGCCGCCCGGCGCGTGCCACAGTGCGGAATGCTCGATCTCGCCGCCGAGGCCAACGATTGCGGACTTGCCGTAGGACTGAATGGCCTTGGGGCCACCGAGCGCGTCGGCCAATTCGCGTGCCATCGACACACCGAGGCTTTCGAGCGGTTTCATCCAAGGTTGGATGTCTTCGACGAAGCGTCCGGCGAAGGGATTCACAACCACTGCCAGGATCGCTCCACGTAATCGCGGCGTGGTCAGCGGCTTGCCACCATCGTGCCAAATCTTGTCGATCAGGAGCTGCGTTTTGCGAATTTGAACGTCACTCATTGGCGTCTCCCCTAGGTGGCTTTCAGACGAGCAGTCGGCAAACCAGCAACAGCCGTAGCACCTTGCAACTGAATGTAGGCTGCAACAATCAGCTTCTTTGCTAGAAATTCTTGAGCACGGCCAACCCCGTTGGCAATGGCTAGACTGCGTTGCGGGCTAGTGAGGCGGCCAACGCCAACGGTTACGGCTAAGTTGCCAAGATCGCTTTCGTCTTTGACCTCATGGGCCGGACGCCGCTGAACAGCGGAATCCTCAACGTTGACCGCGTTCGCGATCATCGTGGCTGCAGCGTCTGCTGCGGCGGCAGAGCGGGCGAGAACGGTAACCGCATCGGCGATGCCAAGCGATTGCGAGCGCCCCCGCCAACCCGATGTCGCGATGCCACCTATGCAGTCGGCACGACCGATGATGATTTTGGCGTCAATGCCTGGTGCCGCAAGGTCGCCCACCACACCGACCGTAAACGCAGCGGTGTCTTTGAGGTAGATCGCGATATCGCCGCCATTATTGACGTAGACACGGTCGAAGCATGCAGCAGCACACATGACGGCCAAGACGTGGTCAGCCACGCTCCCCGCCACCGCCGCCATCGGCGTGATGAATTGATCCCGGTACGGCCAGACGGCAGCACACATGCGGGTTGCAACAGGATCACTCAGACCATCCCTCCCTTCGTCGTCGATAGGGGAATGTAAGTACGGTGCTGAGGTTACTGCCGCGCGCAAAAGCGGCAACTCGGACACCAGCCCTGGCAAAATCGACGGGAAGGCGTCTGCTGCGGCACGATAGGCGCGCTCGATCTCGTTGGATGCACCGTCGGCGCCGATAATCAGGTCAATTGGGCCATGCTGCAGGTGAAGCCGATTTTGACTTAGGAGACGCGCGGTTGCTGTCATTTATCGCCCCCTCGCACTTGCACGACATCGGTGCGCGCCCGCACATCCGCAATGGGCACCACTTGCCCCATATGCCCGCCCATCGCCTCATAGTCCGAAAGCTTGAGCGTGAACTCAATTGGAAACACCAGTGCAGGCGTCGGCACATAGCCCGTGGACTTGTCGGGAAGTTTTGCCACATCGACCATCACCGTGATGCCCCCGCCAGGCCAAACATAGGCTGGCGCACCGCCGCAGGTCACGCGCGTCAGATGAGCTTTGACCGACTGCGTGAGCCTGACCGGGTTTTCCGTCACACCCGCACGTAACGATCCGCCAGCACCACCCATGAAAAGAACAGTCGAGAGTGCCGGTTCACAGTTTTCGGCAATTCGCTCAACCAGTTTGACGATCGCTGGTGGGGCTTCGGCTGGCTGCGGTACAAGCGCGTCATCTAATACAAACCAGGCATAGTGCTCGCCGGTGGTCGAAACCATGAACAGGCGCAGTCCAGGCCAAGCAAGTTTCGCGTCGAACCCCTTGATGATCTCAAGCGGGTCTTTGAGATTAGTGCCGCCCCATCCGAGACCAGGCTCTGCGACCTTGAAGTAGCGCCCTGGCGTTGACTTGCGGCCACGAATTTTCAACCCTGAGGGCCGCACATCCAAAAGCTTGCCTGCCTGATGCTCGGTGAAAACTCCGGTGATGTGTTCGTCGACCACGACGACTTCGTCGGCCAAGCCCAACCACTGCTTAGCGAAGATCCCAGTTACAGCCGATCCACATCCGACCCGCATTCGCGCTTCGATTGCACCATCGATGATCGGCGCGCGGTTGGATTGCACGATCACGGTAGAGCCGCCATCGATCGAAAGTTCAACCGCCTCTTTGTTGCAAAGTTTCAACAACGCATCGCAGGTAGCATTGCCCTCGGCCTTCGAACCACCGGTCAGGTGGTGCACGCCGCCGAGTGACAGCATCTGTGAGCCGTACTCATGGGTCGTGACGTGGCCGATCTGTTCGCCGCGGCACCGCACAGCCGCCGTCTCTGGCCCGATATAGCGGTCGGTATCGATCTTCACCTTGACGCCGCAGTAACTGAAAATGCCTTCGGTAACGACAGTGACGAAATCAACGCCGTCCACTTCCGATGACACGATGAACGGTGCTGGCTTATAGTCAGGATATGTTGTGGTGGCACCAATGCCAGTGACGAATACCTCCGGCCCGCGAATGATCGTGCCGTCCCAATCACGGCCCTGATCGAGAAAGCGCACAGCGTTGCGTCCGTCTTCGACGGCACGCTCGAGGAGGATGAGCGGATCAGTGCGCACAAGCTTGCCATCGACGTTGCCGTAACGGTCGCACGCACCGAGCTTGCCGGGTCGGATGCGACACAACACAGGACATGCGTCGCAACGGATCGGCTCGTCAGTCGTCGCTGGCTCGGTCATATGCCGCTCCCCTCCCGCTTCTCCCTTAGCGCTGCGAGCAATCGATGCGGTAGCACGGGGATCTTGTGGACGCGAACACCAGTTGCTTTGAAGATGCCGCCGAAGATCGCAGGCGCGGTCGATATCAGCGCCGGTTCACCGACACCCTTGGCACCAAACGGTCCTTCCGGTGTGGGGTCCTCGATGATAATCGCGGTCATCTCCGGCATGTCACCGACCGTCGGGATCAAGTAGTCATGCAGGTTCTCGGTGCGGCCTGGAATGAACTCTTCCATCAGAGCTAATCCGAGCCCCTGCGCGATCCCGCCGTGGATCTGGCCTTCGACTTGTTGCGGATTGATGGCGCGGCCAACATCGTGCGCTGCTGCCAGTTTGAGAACCCGCGTGGTGCCTAACTCTAAATCGACTTCGACTAGTGCAACCTGGGTTGCAAAGCCATAACAGGCGTAAGGATTGCCCTGCCCGTTTTTATCGAGCGGCGTGGTAGGCGGATCGAAACAACCGGCGCCCATCAGCACCGCACTGTCATTATCCGCCGCGAGAGTATCAAGGCGGGTAACGTAAGATCCCGTCAACGTCTCAATCACGACTTCGCCGCCAGCGATGCGTAGCGCAACCGATGGATCGCCAACCAGATCAATCGGCGCACCGGCATGAATAAACAATTGCCGACGCAGATCGAGCGCTGCAAGTTCGCACGCGCGCCCCGACACGAAGGTTTGCCGCGATGCACTTGTCTTTCCTGCATCGGGCGTCAAACCGGTATCTCCGGCGACAAGACAAATGCTTTCAGGCGGCACACCCAACGCATCGGCTGCAATCTGGACCATGATCGTGTTCGAGCCTTGCCCGATATCAACCGCTCCGCTGTACAGTGTGACTTGGCCCGCTCTGTTGATTCCGACCCGCATCTCGGAGGGGTTAGACAGCGACGTGTTGCCAATACCGTACCAGGAACACGCAATGCCGACGCCGCGCTTCAAATGGCGTGAGGACTGATTGAACGCGACTGCGTCTTGGTTCCAAGACGTCCAGTACGGGGCCACAGCGTCGATTGTCGCAACAATACCAACTGAGGTCTCAAGTCGCTGTCCGGTAATGGTCCGGTCGCCAGCCCGCAGCGCATTGACACGACGGAATTCAAGCCAGTCTGTGCCACACTGATCGGCCAACATATCCATCGCCGCCTCACTGGCGATCGCACTTTGCGGCACGCCGAAGCCGCGGAAAGCACCGGATGGCGGCGCATTAGTAAAGTAAGCTGTCCCCCGCGTTTGGGCATGCGGCACACGATACGGTCCAGACGCATGGACCGGCACACGATTGGCAACCGTTGGTCCCCAACTCGCATAGGCACCGGTATCAAGTTCGGCGTGCGATTGGAAAGCGGCCAGTCGCCCCACCGCATCGCAAGCGACTTTGACGTACACCCGGGCCGGATGCCGCTTAGTCGATGCTGCCATACTCTCAGGTCGCGAATAAGCATAAGCGACGGGTCTGCCGGTACGCCAGGCCGCCAGCGCCACGATCGGGTGCACATTCAGGTCGAGCTTGCCGCCAAAGCCACCACCGCAGGCACTCGGGATCAGGCGAATCTGATCCCTGCCAATTCCCAGAACCCGCGCCGTCTCATCGCGATGCTGATAGGGCGTCTGCGTCGATACATGAAGCTCGATCTGATCGCCGTGTCTGACAGCCCAGCCAGCTTCCGGCTCAATGTAGGCGTGCTCGACGAAGCTCGTCTCGTAAGTGCATTCGGATGAATAGGCGGCCTTCGCAAATGCGGCCGCGACATCGCCACAGCAGACGCCGCCGTCAGCCAAAATATTTCCCGGTCGATTAGCATGCAGTTGAATCGCCGCTGCAGATTTAGCAGCGTCTATTCCAACCACTGGCGGCAGCGGTTCGTAGACAATGCCTAAATCAGCGTCGTTGACTTCAGCTAAGTTGTCAGGCGTCCCAACAAGCGCGGCAATCGCTTCGCCGCGATAACGCATCGCCCCATCGGCAAACACCGGTTGATCCTTGATATCGGGATAAATGCCGTGACCGTTGTTTGGAACATCATGCGCGGTGAGGATAAGCACGTCCGGGTGCCGTTGCCGACATTCAGCTAGCTTGCCGATCGCGAAAGTCGCACGCGCATGCGGCGAGCGAACGACGCGAACGCGTAGCGCATCGACCGGCACGTCATCGTCGCCGAAGTGCTCCTTGCCTGTCAGCTTGGCCTTGCCGTCAACCTTGGGCAGTGACGTGCCGACGCTACGCCCCGAGACTACAGCTGTAACCGAAACGACTGCTATGTCGAGAATGGCCTCGACAATTTTCTGGTAGCCGGTGCAGCGACACAAAACACCGCCGAGCGCGTCTTCGACTTGCGCTTTCGACGGCCGCGGATTGCGCATCAAAAGCCCAGTTACTGCCATCAACATGCCAGGCGTGCACATGCCGCACTGCGCAGCACCGTGCGCATGAAATGACGCTTGTAATGTCGAGAGTTGATCGTTGGTGGCCAACCCTTCGACCGTGGTGATCGCAGCACCCGCACACTGTCCGACCGCAACCAAGCAGGCACAAACTTCAGCGCCCTCCAACAGCACGGTACATGCGCCGCAGTCCCCAGCGTTGCACCCAATTTTCGTGCCGGTTAATCCAAGCTCGCAGCGCAACGCATCACTCAGGCGCGTAGCTGCTTCAGCGACAAGCGTGACATGCTGTCCATTCACAATGCACGAGGTCGACCGCTGCTGATCAATCATGCGTCACCACTCAGGTGAGCGAGTAATCGACGCACAACGATGATGGCGGTCTCGGCACGGTAGGTCGCATCAGCACGTATATCATCAATCGGTGACAGATCAGCCAAATGCTCCAGCGCAACTAGGCTTGCGACAGCGTGCAACGGAGCACCTTGCAACGCTTGCTCCAATCGATGCAGTCGCTGCGCCACTGGCGAACACGATCCGACGGCGATAGCAGCCTTTGTGACCACGTCATCGTGGACCGATAGTACGGCTGCTCCCATCACGATCGATATAAGTTGGTACTTGCGGGCGCCAAGCTTGATGAAATGCGAACGCGCATCAAGTTGAATCGATGGCACAAGCACCGCCGTCAAAAGCTCGTTTGATTGCAGTTTTGTCCGACGAGGGGCGATTAGGAATTCGGACAAGGGCATAGTGCGAACGCCATCATTGCTTGCCAGCTCGACGGACGCATCGAGCACTAACAACGGCGGCACGCCGTCGGCAGCAGGCGAAGCATTACAGAGGTTACCGCCAATCGTGCCACGATTTTGGATCTGTCGGCCGCCGACCTCTCGGGCAGCGATCTTCAATGCTGAAAGTGCCGACGGCAGTGACGTCTCCGCAAGATCCGTCCACGTCGTCAGCGCTCCAATTCGAAGCCCAGCATCAGTTGTCGTGATGCCGCGCAAATCACCTAGCTGGCTCAAATCTAGGAGGCTGGAACTAGCAGAGGCATACGCTGTTCGCCCAACACGCACCGGCCAAAAATCAGTGCCACCGGCAAGAATGTCAGCGCCTGCCGCCCGACATGCAAGCGCATCTGAAAGCTCTGTCGGTCGGACGTAAATCCCCATGTCACCCCGCGAAGTTCACCGCTCAACAAATGCTTTTTCGACGACATAACTGCCAGGGCGACTATGGCTGCCCTCGGCGAAACCAGATGCCTCAACGTAGCTCTTAGCGTCTCGGATCATATCGGGACTGCCGCACAGCATCACCCGGTCTCGGCTTGGATCGGTCGATGCAAGCCCAAGCTTCCGGTGCACCTGGCCTGAGATAAAAAGTTCAGTGACACGTCCGCGATTGCGGAAATCTTCGCGTGTGACCGTTGGGTAGTAGACCAATTTCTGGCGTACACTCTCACCGAGAAATTCGTCGTTTGGCAAGTCACGCGAAATCACGTCGCGATAGGCAAGCTCCGACGCCGTGCGGCAACCATGGAGCAATACGATTTTGTCAAAACGCTCGTACACGTCCGGATCTCGAATGATACTCATGAACGGAGCCAAGCCAGTCCCTGTTGCCATGAGGTAGAGATTTCGCCCGGCCTGCACGTCGTTCTGAACAAGCGTACCCGTGGCCTTCCGGCTGACGACAACAGGATCTCCAACCTTCAATTGACGCAGCCGAGATGTCAGGGGGCCATCTGGCACAATGATGCTGAGAAACTCGAGCGCATCATCGTAGTGCGGACTGACCATGCTGTAGGCGCGCAACAATGGCCGCCCCATAACCTCGACGCCGATCATGGTGAACTGACCGCTGACGAAACGGAAGCCGCGGTCTCTGGTCGTGCGAAAGCTGAACAAGGTCGGCGTCCAGTGGTGGACCGACAGGACATGTTCAACGTTGAGATTGCTCATCGCGCGCAGCGAAACTTACAATTTTAGCCGTAAGTCACGTCCCAAAATTTGATGTTCGACTCGTCGGAAGTCTCGTTAGTATACTAACAATAAAATTGAATCTTGCTTGTTGTCAACGACTGAGCTGAAGGCACCGCTATTTTATGCATCAACGAAGCTTTTTCAAAAGGCGCAGGAACTCTACGCGTTCTTTGGGGAGCAAAGCTTCAAGCGTCGCCACACTGATACTGAACGCGACCGGCACCAACCGCTCGAACGTTTCGCGACCTTGATCAGTGAGTGCCACTCGGAAGCGGCGACCATCTTCTGGATCAGAATGGGTTTCGGCATGGCCATCGCGAATCAGTCGGTCGACGACACCTTTGATGGTCGCGACATCCATTGCTGTGAGGCGACCTAACTGATTTTGCGAACAAACGCCGATTTCGGCAAGCTTGGCCAGCGCCGCCCATTGCGTGGGGGTCAGTTCGTTCCCCATTGCATCTGAGAACAGTGCTCCATGGCGCTGATTGATCTGACGGAGGAGGAAGCCGACCTGTTCATCAAGCACGTAGGTCGCTGAACGGGCACTGTGGGTGGCACGCTGGGATGACATTTTTGTTGGCCTTATAGATCTTACCTACGTCGTCGCATTGCACCCAGTCTCTATCAGCGACCTGAGCATGAAAGGTCAACCGGTGATGAATAATCGCAAAATCGATGCTGAAGCCACTCCCACGACGGATGATCGACAATGAAGGTCGCAATCAACCTGATGCGAGCGCGCGTCGAGACGTGATAGTCAAACGAGCGCCACCATTGAGCAGGAAGCAGCGAGCGTTTGATGTCTCTCAAGCCAACAATGACTGCCGACTACGTGATCGTCGGCGCGGGTTCTGCTGGCTGCGCACTGGCCGCACGGCTGTCGGAAGATGGCACCACAAGGGTTGCCATTATTGAGCATGGCGGTAGTGATTTCAGTCCCCTGATCGCAATGCCAGCGGCCCTTTCGTACCCGTTGAACATGGCTCGATACGACTGGGGCTATCGCACGGAACCCGAACAGCACCTGGGCGGGCGGTCACTCGCAGCGCCTCGTGGCAAGGTCATTGGCGGATCGTCGTCGATCAACGGCATGGTCTATGTCCGTGGCCATGACCAGGATTTCGACGCGTGGGAAGGCCTCGGCGCCAAAGGCTGGGGTGCCCGTGATGTTGCTCCCTATTTCGATCGAATGGAAACGGCTCACGGCGGCGAACAAGGCCACAGGGGGACAAAAGGACCGGTCCATGTAACGCGTGGAAGCATGACCAATCCCTTGTTCCAGGCGTTTATTGACGCAGGCCAGCAAGCGGGCTTCCCAACCACTACCGATTACAACGGCCGACACCAGGAGGGTTTCGGCACTTTGGAGCGCACTGTTTGGCAGGGGCGGCGATGGTCTGCGGCCGACGCCTATTTAAAGCCTGCGATGAAACGCCAAAATGTGCACATGATCCGTGGACTTGCCACGCGCATCGTGTTGACTGATCGAAAGGCAACCGGCGTGGTGATCGAGCGCCACGGGCGGGCAGAAACGATTACAGCTACCCGCGAAGTCATCATCTCAGCATCGACCTTCAATTCACCGAAGCTTTTGATGTTGTCGGGCATAGGACCGGCAACGGACTTGCAGGCCAACGGCATCGAGGTGTTTGCGGATCGCCCGGGCGTGGGCGCCAATCTACAAGATCACCTGGAAGTCTACCTGCAGTATACGTGTCTGGAGCCCCTGACGCTGAATGCAAAACTCGGACTGATTTCCAAAGCACGTATCGGTCTCGAATGGCTGCTGCGGCAAACTGGCGATGGTGCAACCAATCACTTCGAAGCCGGTGCATTCGTGCGCTCCAGCCGCCAAGCTACTTACCCCGACGTGCAACTGCATTTCCTGCCGGCCGCAATCCGCTATGACGGCTATGCGCCAACAAAGGGGCATGGCTTCCAGGTGCACGCGGGCCCCATGCGATCAACCTCGCGTGGGGACGTTCGACTGCGATCAGCCGATCCACGGGCTGCACCGCTGATCCGTTTCAACTATATGTCCGAGCCCCAGGATTGGATTGACTTTCGCACTGTCGTTCGCCTCGTCCGCTCTGTCGTCGACCAGCCTGCGCTTAAGCCTTATAAGGGCGATGAAATATCGCCAGGAGCGGCCATTCAATCCGACGCGCAGTTGGATGATTATTTGCGCGAGCATATCGAGAGTGCGTATCACCCCTGCGGCACATGCCGGATGGGTGATTCCCATGATCCCATGGCCGTGGTTGATCCGGAAACACGCGTGATCGGCATCAGCGCCTTGCGGGTTGTCGACAGCTCAATCTTCCCACGCGTGACCTATGGTAATCTTAATGCGCCGTCGATGATGGTTGGTGAAAAGGCAGCCGATTTAATATTGGGTAGGGCGTCGTGACCTCAGACGGAGTGTTCGCTTGACGAAGAAAATTCTTGGCATCTTGTTCGACAAGGACGGCACATTGCTCGACTACCATTTGAGTTGGTCGACATTGAACAGCCGGGCAGCTAATCTTGCAGCTCGGGATGATGGCACACTCGGCGCACATTTGCTGGCTATTGGTGGCTTAGACCCGGACACGGGACGGGTAAGATCGGGCAGTTTACTTGCTGCCGGCACCACGACCGAGATCGCACAGGCGTGGATCAATGCCGGAAGTAGGTTTGACCTTGGAACTCTGACGTTCGGCATCGACGAAATCTTTCGCGCTGGTGTCGCAACCGTTGTTCCGGTGCTTGACCTTGCCGCATTCTTTCGACGCCTAAAGGCGCGTGGGCTTGCACTCGGCATCGCCAGTAGCGACAGCGAGGCGGCCATTCGCATGACGGCTGACCGCTTCGGCTTTACCACACACGTCGACTTTATTGTCGGCTATGACAGCGGGTATGGAGCAAAACCCGGTCCGGGGATGCTCAACGCATTCGCCGCCAATGCGCGCCTTACGCCAGAGACGATTGCCGTGGTCGGCGACAACCTCCACGACATGGAAATGGCTCACAACGGCAACGCTGGTTTGAAGATTGCAGTCCTTACTGGCACTGGCAGTAGGGCCGAATTGGCGCCCGCCGCCGACTTGTGTCTCGACAGTATCGCCGACTTAGAGATCGCGTTATTCAGCTAATGGCTCAGCGGCGGCGCCATGCTTGCAAGCGACCGAAAACGAACCGATCAATGCCAAGATGTAGCAACTTTACAGCCAACGCCGTCAGAACGATCACGGTTGCCATGGCCGCTGCGGCTGCCGTGGTACCAGACTCATCCATATGCACGATGGAGATCGCGGCAAGCTTTGATTGCGCACCATAAAGGAAAATCACTGCCGACACCGTCGTCAGCCCGTTGACGAACATGTAGACCGCAACGTCGAGAATCGCCGGCATACAGATCGGCAGTGTGACTCTTAGGAAGGTGCGCCAAACCGGTACTTTCAAGGATGCAGACACCGCCTCGAACTCATTATCGATCTGCTTTAGTGCGGTCACGGCAGTGATATGGGCGGTCGTGTAGAAATGCGCAATCGAGTTCACCGCTAACAAAGCAAGTGTTCCGTAGAACACATTCAGCGGATTCCATTTGGCATTGATAAAGAACACATAGGCAAGGCCAAGCACTAATCCCGGCACTGCCATTGGTAGCATCGCTAGCAGATGCGCGAACGTCCGCAGACCGCGTGCGTTCTGCCCTTTCTCGATCAAGTACGCACCGATGAACACAATCGTCGTGCCGACAACTGCTGAAATCGCCGCCATTTTGAGTGACGTAAAGTAAGTGCCCCATCCGGCTGGTTCGAAGTCGCCGAAATTGTAGTTCTTGGTGCTGAGCGTCAGGTTGTAGGGCCAGTAGGTAACGAACGAGGCCCAGACGGCAACGCCCAGCACGCCAACAACGAGCCCGCCAACGAAGAGGCAATAGATCAGTGCCATGCGGTCGTTAAAGGCGTCCGGCTTTGGTTCCAGCGGCACCGCCCGTGCTGACAGCAGTGCCACCTGCTTGCTCTGAATCCGCCGATCCACGAAAAAGGCAAGCACCGCCGGTGCCAGGAGCACGAGACCGACGACGGCACCCATTTCAAAGTTTTGTTGACCGACGACTTGCTTGTAGGCGTCGGTTGCTAGCACGTTGAATTGTCCGCCAATGACTTTGGCGATGCCAAAATCAGTAACGACCAGTGTGAACACGACAAACGCAGCGCTGACGAGACCGTATTTCACGCCGGGTATCGTGACCGTCCAAAAGATGCGCCAACTTGAAGTGCCGAGCGCATCTGCGGCTTCATACAAACGGCCATCAGCAAGTGACAATGCCGTCGTTATGATCAGCATCGCGTGCGGCAGGCAATAGAACACCTGCGCCATCATGATACCGATGGGACCGTAAATCGTGTTGCCGAACAGCCAAGTTTTAAGGAACCCTTGGTTGCCGAAAATGTAGATGAAAGAAATTGCTGACAACAGAGACGGCGCAAATAGTGGCAACAGCGCGATCGAATAGAATAGCCCTTTTGCCGGCATCTTGGTGCGAGTGAGCGCATAGGCATAGCCAAAGCTCAACGGAATGACGATTGCGGTCGTCAACAGCGCAACCCAGATACTGTTCCACAGCGAGCCAACCAACGACGGCGTCGAGAAATACACGACGTAATTGGCGAGCCCGACGAATTCGCCTTTTGAGTTCTGGAAGCTCTTGGACAAGAGCAGACCCAACGGCAAAGCTATGGTGAGCAGCAGAAACCCAATCAGGGCCCACAAGGCCGTCCGCACGATCAGATCATCGCGGGAAAACTTTTGTACAATGGGCTTGGAGTGTCGTGCAGATTGTGGAGCGGCTGCGATTGTCACTTGGGCGCCTTTGCGTCTGCCGCAAAAATCCGAAGTGCCGCTAGTGGAAGTGCGATCATGATTTGCTGACCAACGCGAATTTCCAGATCGCGCATGGCATTGGCAGAAAAATCAGCCGCCAAACTCAGGCCTGGAGCACCAATCGGCTTGAGCGTCGCCCGGCAGAACGCACCCAAGTATTCGATTGTTTCGACGGTGACTGCAAACCGGTTGGTGGTAGTCTCGGTCAATCCGCGCACCTGCACTTCTTCCGGCCGGAAACCGAGCTTGATCGCACTTCCGACTGGCAATTGGGTGTCTGACGCGCAGACGAGATCGATTTCGCCGACACGGACGCGTCGATCAGCCAGCAACTTGCCATCCAGAAACGTCATCGTACCAACGAAATCAGCAACGAACGCCGTTTTGGGTCGTGCATAGACTTCGGAAGGCGTACCCACCTGTTCGATCACGCCTTGGTTCATCACCACAATGCGATCTGCCATGGCGAGCGCTTCTTCCTGATCGTGTGTCACCATGATCGTTGTGATGCCGAGGCGGCGTTGCAACGCCTTGATTTCATCGCGCAGGCGCACGCGCACCCGCGCATCTAGCGCCGACAATGGTTCATCGAGCAACAGCAAGGATGGTGATGTTGCAAGCGCACGGGCAAGCGCCACGCGCTGCTGCTGACCGCCTGAAAGCTGAATTGGGTACTTGACGCCTTGATCGCTCAATCCGACCAGAGCCAGCAGTTCAGTCACCCGTTCCCGCCGCTTGACACGCGACCAGCCCCGATTGACCAGTCCGTAACCGACGTTGTCGACAATCGATAGGTTCGGAAACAGGGCATACGACTGAAAGACAATACCAAAATCGCGATCGGACGGCGGCAAGTTCGAGACATCCCGCCCGCCAATTTCGATCGATCCTTCGCTTTGGGTATCGAGGCCGGCAATCGCCCGCAATAACGTGGTCTTGCCACAGCCTGACGGTCCGAGAAAGCAGACCAACTCACCTTTGTTTACGTCAAGCGATACCGATTTGAGCGCAGTGAAATCACCAAACCGCTTGGTCAGATCACGCACGCGACAATGGACCGCGACGCCCGTGCTGGCCGCAACTGCGAGCTCTGCGCGATCTAACATTTGATGCATGGATTAACTTCACCCGATGTAGCTCGACCTCCCCCGAATGTCGTTCCAGAGGAGGTCGATTGTCGCGTATCGCTCGTCACCTGGAACAGACTACTTCGGCTGCGCCTTGCTCTCATAGCGCTTCGACCACTCTTTCAAGATGCGGTCGCGGTTTTCTGCCATCCAACCAAAGTTGTTCTTGACCATCTTTGCTTCGCCATCGGTCGGGTAGTTGGTCGGCGCGGCCTTTACAGTCGGATCAGCAACGAGCGCATAATACTTTGCGTATAACTCGTTGGCCTTTTTGGACGCCGAGAAATCAGCAACTTTTTTTGCTGCATCAAGGTTCTTGGTGCCCTTGACGATGGCAGTTGCTTCCATATCCCAACCCATGCCTTCGGTCGGCGTGATGAGATCAATCGGTGCACCCTTTGTCTTCTCCGATGCGCCGCGCATATCGAAGCCGATGCCGATCAAACGCTCACCCTTGGCCGCTTGAACACAGGGGGCCGAGCCAGAGTGCGTGTAAACGGCGATGTTCTCATGCAGCTGGTCCATGTAGGCCCAGCCCTTCTCTTCGCCCATGATCTGCAACCAAGCAGCAATCGCCAGATAGCCAGTGCCCGATGATGCTGGGTGCGGCATCACAATCTGCCCCTTGTAGTCCGCCTTGGTCAGATCGGCCCAGGTTGCAGGCTTCGGCTTGTTACCCTTGGTGCCTTCAGCGGTATTGAAGCAGACAACGGCAAGCCAGGCGTCCATCCCGGTCCAGGCCGAAGCGCCGTCAGAATCTCTGAAAGCTGGCTTCAAGTTGGCAGCATTTGCTGGCGTATAGGCTTCCAGCAGACCTTGCTTCTTGAACAACAGCAAACTTGTTGCAGCCAAGCCCCAAACGACGTCGGCCTTTGGATTGTCCTTCTCGGCCAGGAAACGGGCCGTGATCACACCCGTTGAATCGCGCACCCAGGAAATCTCGATATTTGGATTATCAGCTTCAAAGGCAGCCTTGTAGGGACCAAGCTGATCGTTCTCGAGTGATGTGTAGACCGAAACAGACGTCTTTTGCGCAAGGGCAGGGCTAACACCAACGCCCAACATCACGACTGCTGCGACACCACTTTTGACTAGATACTTCAACATGAGAAACACCCTCCGCCTTTTTTCCAAGCACAACCGATTAACCACCCCAATCTGCCGGGCAGCCGTAGGCCTCCAAAATGAAGCTACGATGACGCAATCCCTCACGCCAGTGCCTTTTGCTGCGAAACGCCTAAAGCATAGTAGCGGCTATAGGCGGTAATCGCCCGGCCATTTAGCTCGTTCAGGTCTCGGGCAATTGTATCAAAGCGTTTAGAATCAAGACTCGGCACCGGGAACGTCGGCCTGGACCGCGTGATCCAATTGGCCAATACGAGGCCGGTACCACCAGACGCGGCAATGCCCGACGTAAAACCTGCCGCGATCCAAACATTTTCCCGCTCAGCTGCCGGACCCAGCATCGGCTCGCCATCAGGCGTCACCGGAATGGGACCATTGATCACTGTGCGCAGTCCCATTTCGCCAAGAATCGGAATGCGCCGCGTCGCCGCCTCCAATATCGGGGCGATTCGATCCAACTGATTGGGCAGCAGCTCACGACCAAAGGCGAACGGCATATCGCCTGGGCATGCAGGAATGGTCGCTGCTTCCCAGCCGCCAATGGCAAATCCACCGACCTCAGGTTTCAGATAGAAATTCAAGTCTGGGTCGCGCAGCGCAGGCAGTCCGCGGCTGATGTCGGCGCGCTTCTCGGTCACGACATATTGATGCTCCAGTGCGGCCACTGCCAAATCAACACCAAACATGCGACCGACAGCGCGCGCCCAGACACCAGGTGCCAGCACAACGGTTTTGCAAGAAATGCGACCCTGGCTGGTTTCGACGCCGATAATCCGGTTACCAGATTCGATCGCACCGGTGACGGTTACGCCTTCATGGATTCGTACCCCCAGAGCGCGCGCTCGCGCAGCATAAGCGTTGGTCAGGCTGGTTGGATCGACATAACCGTCGCCTTTGACGAACGCAGCGCCGACGACCCCATCTACCGAAATATGTGGGAACAAACGCTTCGCCTCAGCTGCGTCGATCAATGAAAAATCAATGCCGTAGTGCTTGGCAAGCGGTGCAGCAGACACAAATTCAGCCAGCCGTTCGGATGAAGACGCAATTCGCAACGAACCAACCGCATGCCAATCGATCGGGGTTTCTGCCTGAATTTCATCGTAAACTTTCACCGATGCCTGCATCATCCGGGTCAAGTCTTCAGCCGAGCGATATTGACCGATGAGGCCCGCCGCATGCCATGTGGAGCCATGTGTAATGGCGTTCTTTTCCAGAACGACGATGTCGCGCTCGCCGGCTCGCG
The DNA here is from genome assembly GCA_031429105.1 of Hyphomicrobiaceae bacterium. Taxonomy (GTDB): domain Bacteria; phylum Pseudomonadota; class Alphaproteobacteria; order Rhizobiales; family Hyphomicrobiaceae; genus JAKFWF01. The sequence goes on from JANOYV010000096.1 coordinate 36,916, forward strand.
CCAAGTGCATAGCGATTGAACAGCCAATGGCGCCTGCACCAACAATGACGATGTTGGCCGACGTTGGGAGCAGTTCAGCCATTGGGTCGGTCCTTGTAGCCGAGCGAGCGCCACTTCGGCTTTTCAGCAGCAGTCGATTTACCTGTCTCGCCAACATCGAGGCAACTGAGATACCAGTCAACAAACTGTTGAACATTGGTCTCGCGCGTTTTCGAATACGGGCCCGGCACGAACGCAGGCGACGTCACACCGGCCTGGTTCGCCTGGCAGATCACCCAGTCTTGCTCGGACGTGCGCTGCCAAAAGGGCAACAACCGATCAAGCTCATAATCGCGCCCCTCAACCGCGTCCTTGTGCACGAACCACGAAACGTCGACCTGCGTGGTTGCAGCCGAAAGCGGCGTGATACGTGTGGCAACGGCGTGGTCGTCACTCGCATGTTGCCAGAAGTTCGGGAAAACGGTCGCGCGCAGCGTGCCATCACTCCACGCATTTTTCTGGCGAAATGTACCCATCAGCGGAGCAGTGGGCTGGCCGTCGAGGCTCTGTGTTTTCCACCCTGCTGTCAGAGGGGCACGCGTGATGCGCCAGAACTTGCCTGTCATGTCGGATGCAGAAACAGCCGCGCCCAGCCCCAGCGCTGCAAACCGATCATTCGCCAATGCCGTCTGCCGATCCACTTCCGGCAGGTCGGCCTCGGTGAACCGCGCCGTGTCATACACACCCTTCACATACTCAGGATGCGCGTGATCGCAGTGATAGCACTCTCGATTGTTCTCAAAAATCAATTTCCAGTTGGCAGCCACAGTATAGCGAATGGTGTGAGCGAGCTTAGCATCGACAAACCCCTGATGCTGCATTTGGGCAGCAATTTCGGCAGCGCCCTCGTCGAACGGAACCGCGTCGCCGCCTAGACAAACGAACATCACCCCACCGAGATTTTTCAACGCCACCGGATGAAGACCAAGTTGCGATTGGTGGATACCGAACTCGCGCTCCGTCGGTGTCCGCAGGCGACCATCAAGTTCGTAGGTCCAGGCGTGGTAGGGGCAGGTCAGGGTTCGATTGTGACCGGCTTCAGCGTTACAAATACGTGCACCACGGTGACGGCAGGTGTTGTGAAACGCGCGGACATCGTCATTCGCACCGCGCGTCACAACGATGCGATCCGCCCCCACGTCCCATGTCATCCAATCACCAACATTAGGAATCTGACAGGCATGTCCCGCATAGAGCCAATGACGACGCCAGACGAGATCGAGGTCGGCGTTGAAGACTTCGGGTGACACATAAAACGGCCGGGTGAGCGGGCCTCCTGAAACGTAGGCGTTCTTCAATTTGGCAATATGCGAAGTATCAAACTCGTAGGCGGTCATTGTTGTTTCCACCACTGTCTTCCCCGGGTTAGTCCCGAGGATGCTACCGTTTTGTTGCGATCATGTCGGCCACGGCAGCGAGTAGGTCTTGACGTTGGAGTAGCTCTTCATGGCTTCCCACACGCCTTCCTTGTAGCCGAGCCCTGAATCCTTGATCCCGCCAAACGGGCTCATTTCGATGCGATAGCCGGGCACTTCCCACACATTGACTGTGCCGACATCGAGCCCGTTGATGAAACGGGTTACCGTATCGAGCCGGTTGGTACAAATGCCCGACGACAATCCGAACGCGGTCGAGTTGGCAATTTTAATGATCTGGTCGATGTCGCCCGGCACGCGGATGATCGGCACAACCGGGCCGAAGGTCTCCTCGTGCACCAACTCGCACGTGTAGGGTACGTGGTCGACGACCGTGACCGGGAAGAGCGCCCCTTTGCGCTGATCGCCATAAAGGAGTTTCGCGCCTTTCTCGACGGCATCGGCGACGCGGGCTTCAAACTGCTTTGCGGCAGCCTCGTGGATCACCGTGCCGACATCGACAGTCGGGTCCATCGGGTCGCCGCATTTCAGTTTTTTCGCTTTAGCAAGTACCAGTTCGGCGAACTTATCTGCCACCTTCTCGCAAACGAGAATACGCTTCACCGCCGTGCACCGCTGCCCGGAATTTTTGGTTGCCCCTTGAACCGCCAATTCAGCCGCTTTGTCGAGATCGGAATCCGACAAATCATCCATTACAATCAGAGGATCGTTGCCACCGAGTTCAAGCACGAGGCGTTTGTAGCCAGCCTTCTCGGCAATATATTTGCCAACTCGTACCGAGCCAGTGAACGTCACCACATCAGCATGGGGGTCGGTGATCATGGCATCGCCCATGGTCCGCGGATTGCCAGTGACGATCGACAACATTTCGGGCGGCAGGCCCGCCTCATACAAGATGTCGGCGAGCAGTAGCGCCGTCAGCGGCGTTAATTCGGTGGGTTTTGCCACCATGCGATTATTCATCGCGATCGACGGTGCGATCTTGTGACTGATCATATTCAAGGGGTGATTAAACGGCGTGATCGCCGAGATGCAGCCCAACACGGGGCCACGCGACGTGTAAATCCGTCGTGCCTTGCCGTGGGGCGTGATATCGCAGGAATACACTTCACTGTCGTCGCGGATCGCGAGTTGACCAGCCAGCGAATACACATCGTAAGCGCGACCGACTTCGTAGATGCTGTCCTTAAGACACAGACCTGATTCAGCCGTGATGATGAGCGCGATCTCGTCTCGACGTTTTGCCAAAATCTCAGCCGTCTTCATTAAAATCTTTTGCCGATCGTATTTAGTCAGCTTGGATTTGTAGGCATAGCCGATCTTGAATGCTTCTGCGACTTGAGCGGGCGAAGCCGCCGGCACGGTCGCAATCACTTTGTTCGTGTAGGGGTTGCGAACTTCAACCTGGGCATCCGCATCAACAAGCTTGCCTGCAATTCGCATCTTTTCGTGCGCTTTGATTGGAAGCTTCTGCGACATGAATTCATCCTGCATGGGGTTTGCGAAACCTTCTCAAACGATACGATTGAGCGCGACATCGAACACATCGAAGTTACGCAAGGAATGGTCGGCAGGGAGCTTAATGCGCCGATTTGCAATCATCGGAACCCGCTGCTCGGTCACGCCGCCATGACTGCGCAACGGCTCGTCAAGGCCCGACAAGTCGTGCTTGTGGGCTACCGTACCAAGCGTTTGGTGTCGTGTTGAAATCACCACAATCTGACCAAGCCGGTCGGCCGGCAATTCGAAGCATTTAACTGCGTCTTCCTGCGACAATGCCATTTCGATGCCAGGCGTTGATCGCAGGCGTGCAAGCAGTGGCCGGAAATCGAGCGTCGGATCCACGTGGATGGTCGCAAAAGATCCCAATGCGCCGTGGTGAGCGACGTAAGGGTCGGTGATCGGCAAAATCACGCGCACTTTGCCCGCACCAAGCCAACTTTCGATCAACGTTTCGAGATAGATGACGTTGGGTTCCTTGGTCACTGGATCGTGTTTGTCGTTCATGCCGTGATCGGCGGTCGCGACAATAATGGCGCCCATCTCGTCGAGCGCCGCAAGATAGCGATCAATCATAATATAAAAATCATTGGCAATCTTGGTTCCAGGGCCGGCCTTGTGTTGAATGTAATCTGTCGTCGACAGGTACATCAGATCGGGGCGATGGTGCTTCATCAGCTTGACGCCACTCGCAAACACGAACTCCGACAAATCGGCGGAATAGACTTCCGGCAGTGGTTTGCCAACAAACGACAGGACGTCGTCAATTCCATTGTCGCGCTTGGTTGCCTTATCGGCTTTCTCCGATGAAAATGCGATTGCGCGCCCAGTGCCGTAGTCGAGACCGTGCGACAACAGCAAACGCAGTTTATCTTTCGCCGTAACCATCGCAACCTTGGCGCCTGCATCGTGGAACGTACGCAGGATTGTCGGTGCCCGCAGGAACTTTGGATCGTTCATCATCACTTCGGTTGCGGTCGCGGCATCGTAGAAAAAATTGCCGGCGATCCCGTGCACGGCAGGCGGCCGCCCGGTTATGATCGAGAGATTATTCGGGTTCGTGAAACTCGGGATGACGCTGTCGGCGAGCACGTTCGCGCCAGCGCGCATGAACCGGGCAAAAGTTGGCGCATGCCCCGTCTTGATCGCCGCTTCGATATAACCTGGTTCCGAACCATCAAGACAGACGACCACGGTCGGGGCTGACGGCCAGGCATATTCGCGACCATTGCAGGTAATCGGGGATTTGCTCATTGATCTACCCTGAAGTGTGAAGGTTCACGCAGCCGATTTGAGATCTGTAACGCCCATATCGCGGAGCACGTCAGCGACGACGCTGAGGAAGCCGCGCATGTGGTCTTCGTTGATGCGACCGATACAGCCGATGCGAAAGCTGTCGGCGACCGTGAGCTTACCAGGATAGATCACGTACCCACGATCCTTGAGCGCGTCATAGAACGCTTGGAACTTGAACTTGGAGTGGAGCGGCATGTGAAAGGTGTAAATGATCGGCGCTTGCAGCGGCGCAGGCAGGAGCAGCTTGAAGCCGAGCGCCTGCATGCCCGCCGCCAGCACTTCGCCGTTTCGCGCATATCGACCGCCACGCCCCGGCTGCCCGCCTTCGGCAAAAAATTCCATCAGTGCTTGATGAAACGACACGATCACATGAATCGGCGGCGTAAACCGATATTGACCCGTCTTGACGAAGTTCTGCCATTGGTCGTGAAGGTCGAGCGTAAGTGTTGTGGCATTGCCCTTCGTCTCGGCAAGTGCTGCCTCGCGTGCAATGACAAAGCCGAGCCCAGGCACACCCTCGATGCACTTATTGGATGATGCGGCAATCGCATCGACTTGGAGCGTGCGCACATCAAGCGGCAACGCACCGAACGCGCTCATGCTGTCGAGCAGGAACCTTCGGCCGTGCTTCGCCGTGAGCGCCGCCACCTCATTGATCGGGTTTAATATTCCACTGGTCGTTTCACAATGGATCATGAAAACGTGGGAAATCGAAGCGTCAACTTTGAGCACTGCGTCAATCTTCGCCAAATCCGGCGGTGTGTCCTCTGGGGTTTCCCGTACCACCACCAACCGGCGTGCAATTTCAAGGATTCTGCGCGCGCGCTGCCCGTAAGCACCGTTGATTAGGACCAGCACTTTGCCAGTTGGTGGCACGAACGTTGTCAGCATTGCTTCCACCGCAAATGTGCCAGACCCTTGCATTGGCACGGTCACATAGCGGCCTTGGCCGTGCACCACCTCAGGCAGGCGCTCCAGCACTTCACGATTGATCGCCAGGAAGCCCGCATCCCGCGAGCCCCAATCGTGCACCATCACGGCCTTTACGGCACGCGATGTTGTCAAAGGACCTGGTGTCAATAATAGAGCATCGCCGGTTTCCGACATGCCGCGGTGCGCTGTTGTTGGGCCACCCATCGCAAGGATCCTTTGGTATCGGAAAATTATTGGTTCGACAACGTTACGATGGATCAACTCATAGAGCCAATATGATATCTCGATCCATTGTATAGGTTTTATCAATAGTCGGGCGCGCACATGAACACCGAAGGTCATATTTGTATTGCAATCGATGGGTGGTTGCGGACAGATCAGTCGCTTGACGAATCCGATACTGGGTGGCGACACCTCGGAAACCAGAAAGACAGGCATGGCAGGTAGTGAACTATTGCTGACGCTGTTGGGCGGAGTCGCTTTACTGCTCTGGGGCGTCCGCATGGTCCGCACCGGCTTGACGAGAACCTTCGGTGCAATGCTACGCAGCGTATTGAACCAGGCATCGCGCAACCGTATCATTGCATTCGGCTCAGGCATTGGCGTTGCTGGCGTACTGCAAAGTGCGACCGCTACTGCACTGCTTCTGGCTTCATTCGCCGGGCGTGGACTACTCACCTTGCCGATCGCGCTTGCGATCATGCTCGGCGCTGATGTTGGCACCACGCTCGTTGCCCAGGTTTTTGCCTTCGACGTAAAATGGCTGTGGGCAGCATTCATGATTGTTGGCGTCGTTGCTTTCAACGCCTCATCCAACGATCGCGTCAAAAGCCTTGGTCGAATATCAATCGGGCTTGCATTGATGCTGTTGGCGCTCAGCGTTCTAAGCGGCGTCTCGGGGGCATTGCGCAACAGCGGCACCGTTCAGACCATGTTATCGGCGCTGGCATCCGAGCCGGTTCTCGCCGTGATCATTTCCGCCCTGATCACATGGTTGTCGCACTCCAGTCTCGCCATGGTACTATTTGTGATGGCGTTGGCCGCAGGTGGATCAGTAACCCCAAGCTTGGCGATCGCGCTCGTGTTAGGTGCCAATATAGGTGGCGCAATCGCACCGTTTATGGCTTTGTCCGGTTCACCGGTCGCGGCCCGTCGTGTGCCACTGGGCAACTTCGTCGCGCGCACTGCCATTGGGTTGTTAGCGATCCCGTTGATCGGCGTCATCGTTCCCTTGGTTTTAGGCGTGAGCGCCGATCTTGGACGCCTCGTTTTGAACTTTCACACAGCTTTTAATTTGGTAGTGGCGGTTATGTTCCTGCCGCTGCTTGATCCACTCGCAAAGTTCGTAACTTGGGCGCTGCCTGCGCCGGTCGAAACGGCTGATCAGCGGACCCCCCGCCATTTGGACGCAACGATCCTCGATTCACCCTCCGAGGCACTTGGCTGCGCCATGCGCGAGACGTTGCATGTGGGCGATATCGTTCTCGATATGATGCGCCGCTCTCTCGTGGCCATTGAAGGTAGCGATATCAAAATCGTCAGGGAAGTAGAAAAAGCCGATGATGATGTCGATACACTCCACGAGGCGATAAAACTGTATCTTATCCAGGCTTCGAAAACCGAGATGAGCGAAACCGATAGTCGGCGCTACGTTGAGATTTTGACCTTCACGACGAACCTCGAACATATCGGCGATATCATCGACAAGAACTTGATGGAATTGGCTGCCAAGAAAATCAAGAAACGGTTACAGTTCTCGGTTGAAGGCCTCGCCGAGTTGAAGCGCTTCCATGGCCAAGTGCTCGACAACATGCGTTTGGCGTTAAATGTATTCGCCACCCGCGACATCACGCTTGCGCGGCAGTTATTACGCGAAAAAACGTCAATGCGCGCCCACGAGTTCGAGGCCGCTGACCGGCACTTTGCGCGTCTCCGCGACGGTCGTGCCGAATCGATAGAAACGAGTGCCATCCACCTTGACGTCATTCGTGATCTCAAGCGGATTAATTCGCATCTGACGTCAGTTGCCTACTCGATCCTCGATGCGGCTGGCGAACTGCGTGAGAGCCGCCTGCTTGAGCGCGCCAAAACACCAAAAACAGTTGACCCTGAGGCCAATTACGGCGCCGATCTCAAATAATCTCGTCTTCATCGAGGACGGGTTCAGATGCCATGTCCTGCACCATATCACGCGTCACCGACTTGGGCGCTCCCAACTCCTCGGACCACGCAATATGGAACAGAGCGTCGCCCATATTCACGATCGGCAGTGTGGTGCGACCAATGATGATTCCACGCCGCGGCGAGCGGACGGCAACGTCTTGATCCTCATAGGGGTTGGCGATAAAGCCAATCACTTCATCCTGACTGACAGCATCACCAATGCGTTTGTTGGTGCGCAGCACACCGCCTTCGGGCGAACGCACCCATTTCGAAGCATTGGCGAATACCGGCATCCGGCGATCTGGATCGTGCCCAGGTGCCAGCGCGCCCTCCGGCAACTCAAGCATCCCAATTGACAACATGACGTTGGCGATACCGTCGACCCCAGCTTTGATGGCAAACTCATCGAACCGCAAACCTTCGCCGCCCTCGTAAACCAGCACATCGACACCAGCCTCGCGGGCGGCTTTACGCAATGAGCCGGAGCGCTCAGGACTCTCGAGGACAACTTGCGCACCGAAGGCTGCCGAGAGCTCATAGCACCTCGGACGTTTGACGAAAGCGCTACGGATTTGTGGCAAGTTTACCCGGTGGACGGCAGCTGTATGGAGGTCAATGCCTATTTGACAGCGCTTCACCACTTCGGTCAGGAGCAGGTTGGCCAACCTCGCCGCGAGCGAACCGTTGGGTGAACCCGGGAACGAGCGATTGAGATCGCGGCGATCGGGGAGATATCGCGAGCGACTGATAAAGCCATATGCATTGACAACCGGGACACAAAGCAAGGTGCCCCGGATATTACCGGGTTTCAAAATTCGCAAAACCCGCCGAATAATTTCGACACCGTTGAGCTCGTCACCGTGGACGGCGGCTGAGATGAACATTGTTGGTCCCGGCTGGGCACCATGCAGCACGTGGACAGGCAATGTGACCGGCGTATGATTTGACAGTTTTGAAACCGGCAAATCAACAAGCCCACGCTCTCCAGGCGCAATTGACACCCCACCGATCGTAAACGCGGGGCGCGGTGTCACCTTAAGCGACCCTAAAGGTAGCCTCGGTTTGAGCCTGGATTTCATCCAGGCTGACGCCGTCAGCACACTCAAGAAGCGTGAGACCGGTGCCGCCCTTTTTATCGATTGAGAACACCGCCAGGTCGGTGATTACGAGATCCACCACCGCTGCGCCTGTCAATGGTAAATTGCAGCGCTTCAAGAGCTTCGACTCGCCCTTTGCCGCATGCTCCATGACAACAACGACGCGCTTGACGCCAGCGACCAGATCCATCGCGCCGCCCATGCCCTTGACCATTTTACCCGGGATCATCCAGTTCGCTAGATCACCATTCTCGGCGACCTGCATGGCACCCAAAATTGACAGATCGATATGCCCACCGCGGATCATGCCAAAACTGTCAGCGCTGGAAAAATAACTCGTTGTCGGCAGCTCAGTGATGGTTTGCTTGCCAGCATTGATGAGGTCTGCATCCTCTTCGCCTTCGAAGGGGAAGGGGCCCATCCCCAGCATGCCATTTTCACTCTGCAACTGCACCGACATCCCAGCCGGGATGAAGTTGGATACCAGAGTTGGAATGCCAATCCCGAGGTTGACGTAGAATCCATCGCGCAGCTCTTTCGCCGCGCGCGCCGCCATCTGATCACGTGTCCAGGCCATAAAAGTCGTCTCCGAATGGAAGGGTCAGGCGCGCTTACGGGTCGTGCGCTGCTCAATACGTTTGGCGGCGCCCTCGGCAACAATCATACGTTTGACGAAGATGCCAGGTGTTACGATGTGGTCAGGATCAATTTGGCCGACGTCGACAAGGTGCTCGACCTGAGCGATCGTCATCCGACCTGCTGACGCCATCATCGGATTGAAATTTCGCGCCGTCTTGCGGTAAACGAGGTTGCCCTCGGTGTCGCCCTTCCAGGCGTGAATGATCGACAGATCTGCGACCAGTCCGCGTTCCATGACGTAGCGCTCGCCGTCAAATTCCTGGATCTGCTTGCCATCGGCAATGACAGTGCCGTAACCGGTCTTGGTAAAGAATGCAGGTATGCCAGCGCCGCCAGCACGAATGCGCTCGGCAAGGGTGCCTTGCGGGTTGAACTCCAACTCAAGCTTGCCGGAGAGATATTGCTCGGCGAACAGCTTATTTTCTCCAACGTAAGAAGAAATCATCTTTTTGATCTGCCCGGTCTCAAGCAGCAAGCCGAGCCCCGCACCGTCAATGCCGGCATTGTTGGAGATCACAGTCAAATTTTTCACGCCCGACGACCGGATTGCAGCGATCAAGAGATCCGGAATACCGCACAAGCCAAAGCCGCCCGACATGACAACCATGCCGTCCTTTAGAACGCCTGCAACTGCAGCGGTGGCGTCTGAGTAGACTTTGCCCATGCGAGCCGATCTCCGAGGTTGTAAGGTTCGTGTTCGGAACCAAGGTGTTCCGACCAACGCGGACGAGTTGTTGCCGACAGAGCCAAAATGCGCCCCACTTGCGAGTGTTTTAGCTGCTTGTATCAAGCGCGCAAGTGCACAATTCAGCCTTTGCATAGGGCGGAGGGCGCAGCAGTGACCATAAATACACCCAACAACATTGCACGCAGAGGTATCACTTCGTCTGCAATACAGTTAAGCATGAAACAACTTCATATGAGTGATTCCGTCACTTGACGGCAACTGTGTTGGGCGCTGTTGCGCACTTGCCTGTTATTGCCTAAATAGCTTGATGTTGAGTTTCGCTGCGGGGTGTAGCAACCGCTGGCGAACGAGCACTTTTCAATCGGCGCCAAACGGACCAGAAGGCTGTACATCATGGCTAGATGGAGGGGAGATCGGCGTCGCGGCGGCGTAGCGCTTGTCCTGCTTGCTAGCCTGCTCGTGGTTGGCATCGCGCTCCCGATCATAGTGTCTGTTAGTTCCAACCGTATAACCGTCGTCCCAAGCAGCTTGGTCGCAGCACCACGCGATAGCTTTATAATAACCCAACCAATCGCGCTCAGTTCTTCAGGGCTAGTTCGAATTGAGCACGGGACACTTTTTCCAGCTGACGCTGCAGGGCGAGCGTTGACCGTGCCGTTGAGCCCGTCGCAAATCGCTTCGGGCACGGCACGCTATGCGCTGCAAAATGCGCAACTTCGAATTCAAGCCGGACAACAGACTATTGCCGTCGATCCACAATCGCCGATCATCGACGCACTTTCAAACCTGCAATTCGATACCTTGCTATTGCGCAACGCAACGGTTCACCTTCTGCTTCCTGATGGTCGATCCGAGACAATCTCCGATATCGATGGGGAAATTTCCCCGCGCCGCAAAGCGACACTTCAGATCCAAGGCAAAGGTGCCCTTCGCGGTCAAAAAATTTCATTCGAAAGCACAGTCGGGATCCCTGCTGACCAGCGGCTTGGGTCTACTGTTCCAATAAAACTTTCTCTAAAGAGCACCCTTCTTGAAGTAAATTTGGACGGCCGAGTAGGATTTGTTGGCCCGCCGCAAGTACAAGGCGCCGTCGATTTCTCGACACCGCACGTCCGCCAACTTGCACGATGGTTCGGCGCAGCATGGCCCGGAGGTAATGGCTTGCGCAATCTCACCGGTCGCGGGCAGTTGGACTGGGCTGGTCCAGCGATGGCTTTTAATCGGGCAAACTTTGCAATTGACGGTAACGAAGCCAACGGAACGCTAAACCTTCGCTTCACCGACACCAACCCGTCGATTGGCGGCACTTTGGCTCTGAAAACACTTGATCTATCGAAATATTTTCCATTCGTTTCGATCGCGCCAACGAGCGGCTTGAAAACGGTTTGGAATGCGGTCCTCGGCAACGACCTGTCGCTGCCGATCATTCAGAAGCTCGATGCCGATATCAGAATATCTGCTGACAAAGTTGTACTTGGCTCGCACCAGATCGGTCGATCAGCCGCCACCGTCACCGTTGCAAAGGGCATTCTCCTGGCTGACGTTGGTGCGATTGAATTTGATGGTGGCCGCGGCACCGGTCAAATCAGCGCTGACATGAGCGGAGCGGTACCCAAGTTTGGTATGCGTGGCAGACTTGAAGAACTGGACACTGCCAAACTAACGACAACGTGGTTTGGACATGGCGTGCTAACTGGTCGCGCACTCCTCACCATGGATCTCACATCTGCGGCCAAAATAGGTGATGAACTCTTGCCCGTCACCAATGGACGCGTAAGCCTTGCGATGCGCAATGGTGGAAAAGTCGGTGTCGATCTGCTGGGTTTGATAACTGCCACCCAAAAACGCGCCGTTGAAGGTTGGGCGACCTATGGCAGAAATCAAACGTCATTTGACGATTTGGATGCAGCCCTTTCATTCCGCTCGGGAGCACTTGTTATTGACGAATTGAAAGTGACATCAGGTAACAGTCTGACCAGTCTTGACGGCAATGTCGATCTTGCGAATTCAAAAATCAATTTAAAGGTCAAAACGACATTGATGATCACAGCTGCAACGGCCACGGCAGAAGCACCACCGACCATTCTGCAGATTTTTGGCCTATGGGTGGCGCCGACCATCCGCAACGAGGCAACACCTGATCGAGCAGCCGTGCCGTCTTCGTTTCCTCACGTGGAACCTTCAAACGTGCAGCGACCATCCAAACTTTAGCTAACCTGCGACGCCAAGGCGACGTAATGCACCACGCATATGGGATGCAATGCGCCGCTACTCGATTTAATCGTTTAAATGACAGGCCGAGTGGCGACCCGACGCGATCACACGCAACTTTGGTGCCTCGATACTGCATCGTGCAACCGCCACCGGACAACGCGGATGAAAGTGGCACCCTGACGGCGGATTGAGAGGCGAGGGAATCTCACCCTTTACCGGCCGAAATTTACGTTTCTCGCGGCCTAGCCGCGGTACTTCGGCAAGCAAGGCACGCGCATACGGATGGTTTGGGCCTTTTGCAATCAACTCATCTGTTGGGGCCATCTCGACGATTCGCCCCAGATACATGACCGCGATCCGGTCGGCGATATGCTGCACAACTCCCAAATCGTGACTGATAAACAGATACGTCAGATTAAAATCGCGACGCAGATCCATGAACAAGTTGATCACTTGCGCCTGGATGGAAACATCGAGTGCGGCAATCGCTTCGTCGCAAACGAGAAACTCCGGCTTCACGGCGAGCGCACGCGCAATGCCAATGCGACTGCGTTGTCCACCGGAAAACTGGTGCGGATAACGGCGCTTGAAATCCGGATCGAGTCCAACGCGCGTCAACATACTGTCGACGTAGTCGGAGGCACCCTTACGCGTCGTCAAGCCATGCAGCAACGGCGCCTCGCCAACAATATCCTCGACCCGCGATCGCGGGTTCAGCGAGGCATACGGGTCTTGAAAGATCATTTGCACGGCAAGACGGGCGGCCCGCGCTTCTTCACCATCAAGCGAAGCGCGCGCTTGCCCCTTGAATAGAATTTCGCCTTCAGTCGCCGGCAGAAGTCCAGCGATCATGCGGCCGAGCGTTGATTTCCCGCAGCCGGACTCGCCAACGAGCCCCACAACTTCACCTTTCGCCAGTGTCAGGTCGACATGATCGACCGCGTGAACGGTTTCCTCGACGGCACCCGAGCCGAGGCGGGCGGCCAATCGACCGGCCAAATCAAGGCGCTTCACAAAGCGCTTGGACAGTCCGCGGACTTCGATGATGGGGGCAGCGGTCGCGACGGCAACTGGGACTGTCGTGATCATGCGACAGCCTCGGCGACAAGTGGCTTGCAGCAGCGCACGCTGCGTCCAAGTATCTGCTGCGATGGTATTTGTTGCTCACAACACTGCTGCGCGACGCGGGGACACCTTGCAGCAAACGCGCATCCATCAGGCAAATTGAGCAGCGACGGCGTCATTCCAGGGATCTGCGTGAGACGCGTTCCACGCTGGTTACGGGTCGGCACCGATCCAAGCAAGCCATGGGTATAGGGATGCAGCGGGTGGGCGATAACCTCATCGGCGGTTCCCGCTTCAACAACACGGCCGGCGTACATCACAGCAATCCGATCGGCGAGTGCCGCTATCACCGCCAAATCATGTGTGATCCAAACCATTGCCGTGCCAGTCTTACGACAGAGCTCCTGCGCTTCGAAAAGGATCTGCGCCTGTATCGTCACGTCGAGCGCAGTGGTTGGTTCGTCCGCGATCACAAGGTCGGGCTTGTTGATGAAGGCAATAGCAATGGCCACGCGCTGACGCATGCCACCGGATAGCTCATGGGGGTAGGCTACCAGACGGCGCTCGGGCGCTGGAATACCAACCAGAGCCAGAGCTTCACGCGCACGCTCAAGTGCTGCCTTCCGGCCGATATTCTCGTGCGCCAACACCGTCTCGACCATTTGCGTATCGATGCGCAGGACCGGGTTGAGCGTCATCATCGGGTCTTGGAAAATCATCGATATGCGATTACCCCGCAATGATCGCAACCGCTCCTCGTTGAGCGTTGCCAGATCCTCGCCTTTGAAGCGAATTGCACCGGACACGATCAGTCCTGGCGGATCAATCAGCCCCAAAATAGAAAATCCCGTAATCGACTTGCCAGAGCCCGACTCTCCGACGAGCCCCAGGATTTCCCCCGCATTGACGTGGAAGCTCACACCATCGACAGCCTTGACGACGCCGGCCTTGGTGAAAAAATGTGTTTTCAGATTGTCGACTTCGAGCGTCGGTGCAGCGCTCATCGTTTCAACCTTGGGTTCAATACATCGCGCAGCTGGTCACCGACGAGATTGATCGCAACGATCGTCACAAGCAGGACGAGACCCGGGAAGAAGCTGATCCAGTATTTTCCCGATAACATGTATTCAAAACCGTTGGAGATCAGCAGCCCCAGTGACGGCTCGGTCTGCGGCAGGCCGACGCCCAGGAATGACAGCGTCGCCTCGAGCGCAATGGCATGTGCTGTCTGGACCGTTGCCACGACGATCAGCGGCGCAATGCAGTTCGGTAGAATGTGCTTGAACAGGATGCGCGGCGACGACAGCCCAAGGCAGCGGGCCGCCTCAACATATTCCTTGCGGGCTTCGACCAATGCCGTACCCCGCACCGTGCGGGCATAATAAGCCCACTGCACCGTCACGAGTGCAATGATGATCTTGTCGATGCCTTTGCCCAATACCGCGATAAGCATCAGTGCCAGTAGAATCGCCGGGAACGACAGCTGCAAATCAACAATTCGCATGATCAGGTTCTCGACCCGGCCACCGGTATAGGCCGCGGTCATGCCGACGGCGGTACCCACGATCATAGCAATCAGGCCAGACATCACACCGACAATCAGCGAAATACGCAGACCGTAGATCATTGCGCTCAACAGATCACGGCCAGCGCCGTCGGTGCCGAGCCAGTGTGTATAGTTACCCGACGACTTCGTACCTGGCGGTAGACGGCTGTCCAACACATCCACTTGCGCGAGGTCATACGGGTTCTGCGGTGTGATCCAGGGCGCGAGAACCGCTAGGCCGATGAGAACCATCATCAGGCCCAAAGCAAAAGCCGCAACCCGGCTTTCCAGATACTCCGATGCAAATCGTCGAAACGGCGTCTCGACGACCGCCTTCGGCTTAGCAGCAATGGGTGCCTCAGCGATGCTCATGCGCTGCCCTCACCAAGTCGCACCCGTGGATCGAGGATGGAATACAAAACATCGACGACAAGGTTGATCACAACAAACATCAGCACAATCAGGATCAGGTAGGCGACAATCACAGGACGGTCGAGACTCTGGATTGCCTGAATCAAAAGTTTGCCCATGCCGGGCCAGGAAAATATCGTCTCGGTCACCACCGAGAACGCAACGAGATTGCCGAACTCGAGACCGAGCACTGTGACCACGGGGATCAGGATATTTTTCAACAGGTGGACACCAACCACGCGCCGGTTCGACAACCCCTTGGCACGGGCGAACTTTATGTAATCCTGATGAATAGCCTCACGGGTACCAGCCCGCGTCAGCCGGATGACCAGACTAATCTTCAACAGCGCTAAATTGAGGGCTGGCAGCAGAATGTGCGACAGACCGTTCAAGGTAAACAGACTCGACGTGATCCCGAGATAAGTCGCCGTTTCGCCGCGCCCGGTCGATGGCAACCAACCGAGGATCACGGCAAACACCATGATCAACATCAAACCGACCCAGAATGTCGGCAACGAGAAGCCGACGATCGAACCGGCCATAATGATCTTCGAGAACACGCCTTCCGGCTTCAATCCGGCATAGAGCCCCAGCGGGATACCGAAGACGACCGCCATCGTGACAGCGGTGAGCGCAAGCTCGATCGTCGCTGGCATGCGCTGCACAATGACCTTCAGTGCCGATTCGCCAAAGATGAAAGAACGACCGAGATCACCGCGCAACGCGCCGGTCAGAAAATGCCAGTACTGCTCCCATATTGGCCGATCAAGACCCAGCGCCTTGATCGCCGCCTCGATGTCCTTTTGATCTGCCTGGGGATTGATCAGCATGTAAACCGGGTCGCCGACCACATGCACACCGAAGAACACGATCAACGACATTACGAATACGACGCCAATGCTCTGGGTGAGGCGTCGGAGTACAAATGCAGTCATTCCCGGCCTCCCCCTCGTCTCGCTGCGTCCGTCCGACCAATCGCTAGTCTTTGGTCACACCCATAACGAGGGTGTACTCATTGGAGCGCGCTGCGATCTTCAGCCCCTTTTTCGCCCCCCAGGTATTGATCGGATAGTGCGACGGGATGATTGCCACGTCATCCATGGCCAGTTCGACCGCCTGGGACAACAACGCTGCCCGCTTCACATCATCGACCGTTGCCAAAGCATCAGCGGTCAATTGGTCGACCTGCGCGTTCGAGTAGCGCCCACGATTGGCCGTGCCGGTTCCCTTATCTTTATCGAACGTGCCGACCAGAGGTTTCAACGAGCCCGACGTTTCGCTGGTATCAGAGCTCCACCCGACAAGAATGAACGAGAACTCCGGAAGACCCGCTGCACCTGCAGATGCGCGCGTGAAGAAAACCGCCGGCGGCAATGTTTCGATCGACGTTTCAATTCCAAGTCGCGTCAACATCTGGGCGACCGCCTCAGCGATTTTGACGTCGTTGGTGTAACGGCCATTGGGGCCATGCAACGTCATCTTGAAGCCATTCGGGAAGCCTGCCTCAGTCAACAACTTCTTGGCGCCCTCCAGATCAAACGGAACTGGCTTGACCTTAGCTGACACGCCAAAGAACTGATCGGCAAGGAATTGGCCGGCCGGCAGCGCAACGCCTTCCATCACTCGGGAGACAATCGCATCGCGGTTGATCGCTTTCGAAAGCGCTAGCCTTACGCGTTTATCGCGCAATGGGTTCTTGATCGCTGAGCCATCCTTGGCTTTGATAAACGGCGTTTCTTCGCGGAACTGATCCATATGGAAATAGATCACGCGGTTCGACACGCCTTGGCTCAACGAAATCTTCGGTTCTTTCTTTAGGCGTTCGATATCAGCAGTCGGCACGTCGTCGATAATATCGACGTCACCTGCCAAAAGTGCTGCAACGCGCGCCGGACCGGCCTTAATCGGTTTGAACGTCACTTTGTCGTAGGCGGCCTTGGTGCCCCAGTAATCGGGGTTTTTTACCATTTCTATTTTATCGCCGGGGACAAACGAGCCGAACTTGAACGGACCGGTTCCCACGGCCGCTTTGCCGGAATTGTAATCTTCGGTCTTGGCACCATCGCCTGACTTCTTTGAAACGATCAGAAGGTTGGTCAACTCCGTCGGCAGCAGCGGGGCAGGTGCTGGCGTCGAGACTTGGATCGTCAAGTCGTCAATTTTTTTCAGCGTTTTGCCTTTGATGGATGAGGCAAAGCTAGACGGGCTGTTCGGCACGTTGGGTGCGCGTTCGAAGGTAAAGACAACATCGTCAGCCGTGAACGGCGCACCGTCGTGCCATTTCACGCCAGCCCGCAGCTTGAACTCCCAGATATTGCCGTCGAGCACTTTCCAGCTTTCGGCAAGCCCAGGCACCAACTTGCCGGCTGGGTCCGTCTCGACCAGACGCTCGAAGATGTGGCTGAGAAGTGCATTATTCGGCGTCAGGTTATGGAAATGCGGGTCCATGGCAGACGGTTCAGCGGCGAGGCCAATTTTCAGATCTTCGGCCATCAACGGCGCAGCTGCACCGATAGCCAACCCAAAGATTGCAGCCGATATCTGGCCAATTTGTCTGAACTTGATCATCGATGCACTCTTTCGTTGCCAGCCACACTCACGGAAACGCTAGCATACGAAAAACGCACGTAGAAGGCTGTACATTATGCGTTTTGGTCATAGATTGATGCGTCGTCCAAGCGAAACACCCGACTGGCGCACCAGATACCACCATTGGGACTCGTAAACATGCGCCATTCCTATCGCAGCCTTCGCGAGTTCGAGGCTCTGCGCATGTTGATTGCAACCGGCACTGCAACTGCCGCCGCCCGACGTCTGGGTATTTCACAATCGGCCGTCAGTCGTGCCATTACACAGTTGGAAACACGGCTTGGTCAAGTGCTGTTCGAGCGCCGCCAGGGCCGCATGTCGCCGACCGCCGACTATCGCCCATCAGTTTCTTGCCGCACGGATCGCTTCGTTCCAAAAGGCGCACCCAGGGCAGAAGGTTACATTTGAAATTCAAACCGGCGACGAAGTGCTGGCCGGCGTAGCGGATCAGCGCCATGACATCGGCATCACCGATCTCAGTGCGGAACACGCAGGCGTCAGGTTCGAGCCGTTTTTTCGAACATAAGCGGTGTGCATCTTTGCCAAGGGCAACGCGCTCTCAAAATTGAAAACGATTTCAATCGAGGATCTGGCTGATCAACCTTTGGTCGTTGTGACCCGCCGCCACTGCGTCTGATCCATCATCGAAATCATGTTTGCAGCCGCTGGAGTGGAACCGAAGATTGTGACGGAAACAGCAACATTCGTCGCGCTGGTAGAGCTTGTTCGCCGCGGGCTTGGCTGCGCAATTCTCAACCCGTTCCCCGGAGGTTATGGCCTGGACCCATCGGTCGAAATGCGATTGTTACATCCAGGCTTCAGATACCAGACGTGCTTCATTACGGCGGCTGCAAAGCTTTTGCCAGCACTAGGGCGCACATTCCGGCACGTCAGACAGAATCTAGGCAAATACCCGTATTGCGTGTCGTGCTGAAGGAAGGTTCGCTAGCCGCGAGGCCAGCGAACCTGAAAGTCATCAGAATGGCCGACGCGGACCGGTATCGACGTGGAACAAGCCACCACCGTAGTGCTTGTAGCCGCCGCCAAGGCTGGCAAGGTAACTCGCCGCACCTGAAATGTTGCCGCTGACCCTGAAATCTACTGCATCGCCGGAGAGGTGATAGGATTTCGGCGCTCCACCAACGCGAGAATTGTGGCCGGCACTGCGGCATGTCGATGAAACAGTGACGCTGCCGTAGCTGGCGGCGACAGCTGAAACGGCGCTGCGCAAGCTACCGTTCAAACAACCTGAATCGGCAACCCAACGGACGTTACCACTGCCGCCGGACAAACTACGCCCAGGCTTCGGAGCGCTGAAGTCGGTGTCACGTCCAAGACTGGCAACCTGACGACCGCGGCTCGCTGCACGCCGCGAACCGGTTGACTCGGCATCGCTGTCGGAATTGCGCGAATTACTTCTGCTAGACGAGCGGCGCAAGGTTGCGCGCTCTTCCTGGCTTACCGTGCCAGCACCAATTTTATTAAACTGACCTCCCGTCATTGTTTCAAGCGATCCGTCGGCCATTGCTACATTCGAACCGGCAGCGGCGATGACGAGCATGGCCATTGGCAACAATAAAAACTTCAGCGCCAACGCGGCGCGGTTGAAAGTTGTACGCATGACGATAACTCCTTAACCCGTTTTTCGAAGTGCCGAGTGCGTGGCGAACTGTTTCGCCGTCAAACCCCTATTGCACCGTGCACGGCGGGTCCCATAGGCGCGTTTGTTCCGAATCGGGACAGCATTCTTAATGACTGGTTAACGATAAAGTTTTGATCAAAGTAAACAGTTAGGTTTTACTTGGGCAATACTTGGTTAATCAAAATTCGCGAAACCAGGCCAAGTGAGCAAAGCGAACGCATCGGCGCTTTATGTCGGCGACTTAAGGCTCGAACCCGCCGCCGCCAGGTAGGCCGTGGAGCCTTCACTCAACAGTTTGGGAACGTGGGTATAGATATACAGACAGCCAGCGCCGAGGACCTCGGGCAGTGCGTCGGCTGTGGCTGGCATACCTGGTGCTTTGCCAGCGCTGCGAATGGCTGCAATTGTTTCGGCGATGGCTTGGGCAACAGGCGGTGCTTTCGGGTTCCCGGGATGCCCCATGGACTGGGATAGATCAGATGGACCAACAAAAAATACATCGACACCTTCGACTTTCAGCATTTCGTCGATATTTGGCAATGCCGCTTGGTGCTCGATTTGCACGCAAACGAGCGACTGGGCATTAGCTTGTTCCGTAAAGTCAGCCATCTTGGCTCCAAGCCCCCAGCGATCCGGCCGGGTGCCAGCAGCAAGTCCGCGTCCGCCTCCTTTGCCAAACTTGACGGCAGCAACTGCGCGCCTGGCATCATCTGCCGTATTCACATGCGGCACCTGCACACCCATGACACCCCGATCCATCAGGGCTGTAATTTCACTCGAGGTGTTGGATTTCGGACGCCCGATCGGCGTGATGCCAACCGCGTCAGCCGCCATGCACATCAACTCGACATCGCCCGGTCCGATCGAGCCATGTTCACAATCGATCAGGACCCAATCAAAACCAGCGTAACCGATCATTTCGACCAGTTGCGGCGATGGGAACATGATTGAGCAACCGAAGGATGGCTGACCGTTCGCTATGTTTTGCTTCATGCGGTTCGGTTTCATCGGGCTATCTCCTCGACACGGCGGTTGGCCTGCCTTTGCAGAACGCGCTCACGGTGGAAGGTATAAATGCCGGCCAAACTGACCGCAGAGATGCCAACCATTGCCGGCAAATCAGGAATATGCCCCCAAATGGCGAAGCCCAGGAGCAACGCCCATACGATTCCCGCATAGCGGAACGGCGCCACGACCGAAATTTCAGCTGATCGGACGGCGGTTATCACACATAGCTGGCCGACCATTGAGAGCACGCCTGCGCCCATGAGCATCCCGACTTCAAGCGCGCGGGGTGTATGCCAGGTTTCGAATAGACAGCCGACGAGACTAGCGAGCGTTACAGCCGCAGCTGAGACCGCGAGGATTAAAGGCGTCGGCATCAGCGGGTCGATCCGACGGGTCGAGATATCGCGGACTGCTGCACAAACCACCGACAAAATGGCGCAGACCGACCACCAGTTGAAGGCACTTGTCCCAGGTTTTACGATGAGCAAGGCTCCCAGCAGGCCGACAGCGACAGCGCTCCAGCGGCGCATCCCGACCTTTTCGCCAAGAAATAGCGCCGAACCAGCCGTCATCGTCAGCGGCGCAACCTGAAGCACTGCCATGATATCGGCAAAGTGCATGCGTCCGAGCGCCGCTTGGAACAACAACGATGCCGTGACGTCGCCGCCGGCCCGCAGTCCCATGGCTCCTGTAAAGGCCCGCTTAATCTGGCCCCCGGCGCCGGTTAGATAAGCAAAAGTCGTTACTAGGCATGCAGCGGTCAAACTGCGGATAAACATGGTCTGCGTTGTCGGCAGCTGGGTTGCTGCGAGTTTCATCAACGCATCGCCGCAGCAAAACACCGCCGTTGCCGCGACCATTGCGAGAATGCCGCGCGTTGTGCCCGTTAAGCTTGAAAACCATCTCATGAATGGCCAGCCTTCGTTGCCGCCTCGTGCTTGCGCACCATTTCGCGATGGAAGGTGTATGCGCCAGCGCCAACCACAATTGCGATACCCACCCAAGTCGGCCAGTCGGGTACTTCGTTGAAAAGGACGTAGGCCCAAACAAGTGCGAAAAGCATTGATGTATACCGGAACGGCGCAACGACAGCGATGTCGCCACAGCGCATCGCAATGATCGAGCCGTAGTAGCCACCTGTTACGCCAAGCGCGGAGACGGCAAGGCTTGCGACAATTCCGAGTGTTGGATCAGTCCAGGTTTCAAGCGGGCGGATACATATCCCGGAAAGCGTGACAGCCATCGACGACACCAAAATGATCAGTAAGGCCGGCACCGCATTGCCCAGCACGCGCGTTACGAGGTCTCGGACTGCGACGAAGAATACGCATGCCACGATTAATAGTGCTGCAGGATTGAACGCACTCGTGCCCGGCCGGATGATCAACAAAACGCCAATTAGGCCGACCACTGTTGCCAACCATCGCCGCCAACCTACCGGCTCTTTAAGGAACAGCGCTGCGCCTGCCGTAACCGCTAGCGGCGTAAACTGCCCGATTGCAGCAGCATCCGCGAACGGTAGACGCAACAGGCCCGCAAAGAAAAACAGCGTGGCACCGACTTCGACCACCGTGCGAAGCGCCATCACGGGCGTGAACACGCGACGATAATTGGCAATGTCACCCGTCACGATGGCCAGCGTTGCGACCAGCATCGTCGCAAATAAGCCGCGCAGGAACATGATTTGCCCGATCGGCATATCGGCACCCACTTGTTTGATCAGCGTATCGCTCGAAACGAAGCACGCCATGCTGAACAACATGGCTGCAATCCCGCGTGCATTCGAACCGCGCGTCATATCGACTTTGTGCGCCTTATGGAGCGTTGCCATCGCAGCCGCCGTCCCCCCAATTTTATCGTCGAGCGATCAGCGACGACGCGATGCCACGTCATTGCATGTGAGGGGCTGGTTCGAAAGGCGCAACAGCGCATGGCTCTAGCGCGCTGTGGAGAACATGTTCTTGGCCCGCGTGGAGAACTCACGGCCTGTCTGGCGCATATCCAAGTGCCGAGCGTTGCCACGCTGCTGACCAAGTTGCGGGCGCGCGTTCCTTCGGCTGGCTCGCCGATCGGCCACTGCCAGTAAACGCCACTTCGATAGGCGGCACTTGCGCGTTTGATGCAGTGACGCGTGGTGGCGATGGTTTTGTCGTAACTTTAGGTATCGGCTTTGCGGATCGCGGACTGTCTTTGGTGATGCGCCCGGTGTTTGCAACCGAGGCTCGCTTGACAGATACCACCGGCGCCTGGATCGGCATTATCGCCTTGATGAACCCAATCTTCGGTGCGGTCGGTTTTAGCACCAAGTCATGCGCCGGTTGCGCCATCACAAGATCAACTGCAATCAATGGTGCGCGTGGTTGAGCCACTGCCAAACTGGCGCGGGGGAGTTCGAGCGAGGCTGCCTTAACCGCCAGATTTGTCTGCGTGCGCGCAAGTAGTCCGCCATTGAGATCAACGAGCTCGATGTCAACGATTTGGGTCGCCGAATTGACCGTATACACAGTCAAGTTCAAATCGCTGACGGCCTGGGGATCGATCAACCAGGTTCCAGCCGCTCCGGGGTGACCGACCGAAAGACCGACATAGGGCGGCAGGCTAGCGATTCGAATCAAGGAGCCCAATGGCACCTGCCCTCGTTCGCTGAAATTAATGCTGAACGGGGTCGCCCGCCCTACTTCAGCTTCAACTTGGCCGGGCACAATGAGCGCCAATGGCGCTTCACTGGATAAGGATTGCATCGTCGGCGGCCCCATCAGGGAGGGCGCTGCAAATGCACTGACCGATCGATCTTGTGAAGCAACCAAAGCTGCATTGTTCTGTTGTTGAAGTAGTGCGACGGGTCGGGCGACGATGAGTGGTGCAGTCAGCATCGGCAAAACCAGTAAGAGCCCGATCAGGAGTGGCAGACCGAACCCACCGCAAAATGCCGCAGCCAAACGACCGTTGTCGCTCAGTCTGTCTTTACAGGCGCCGCGCAGCATTAACGCCATTTCGGCCAAGCACGCTTGATAGACCGAAATCTGCGTGTCCACTGCTTTGGATACCACGAATTGTGATGACGTGCCGTCATGCAGCCCGTCAACTCGATTGAGAATCGTTCGCAACGTCGGACTGCCGTGAATTTCCGTCACAGTGCCGATGGTGGCTATATTGGGGAGCAACGACATGGGAAACGCTCGCAGCTGCTTGATCGACAGACCCCATTTTGGGTCCAAAAGCACCGGATCGGGCTCCCCACGCGAGCTCGACACCAACTATCATCGTCCAATTGCCCCCGCGACTGCGGCGAACTTCAGGCAGATTATATAAAAACAACTATAACCGACTATATTTATTTGAAAATTACATCACATTTGCAACCGCGCATCGCGGAATTGAGGCGACTTGGTAAACACAGCACCATGCGGCATACAAACGAATTGCCGACGGTAATGACATGAGAACCGTTGTTGTCGAACGACCATGCAAGGCGCTACGTAAAGCAAATGGACAGCACAAACGAAAACAGTACATGCGCAGTGCCGCCGCTCATACTGGTCATCAATGGGCATCCGCTCACCGTTTCTGCTTTGACCCTAGCAGACCTCTTGAGCGAGACGGGCTATGGTGACGCTAAAGTCGCTACTGCCCGCAATGGTGACTTTGTGCCGGAACGGCTTCGCGCTAGCACGAAGTTGGTTGACGGTGACCGGATCGAGATATTGAGCCCGCGACAAGGCGGGTAGTCTAGTGCCGCGCTCAACACTGAGGTCGAATGTTACGTCTAAAGGCCAAAACATGCCCGACGAGTTCCTGACTGCTTATGGCGTGCCCTTTACATCGCGCCTCCTCATGGGCACAGCGCTTTACACCTCGCCCGAGGTGTTGAGCCAATCGGTCAAGGCATCAGGTTCGCAAATCGTGACGGTATCACTCCGTCGGGAAGCGGCTCGGGCCAAAACTGGCCAACGATTCTGGGAATTGATCCGGGCACTTGGTGTGACAGTGCTGCCGAACACGGCTGGATGCCGGACCGCGAAAGAAGCCATTACGACCGCCGAGATGGCCCGGGAGGTCTTCGGCACGGATTGGATCAAGCTTGAGGTGATCGCCAACGACGATACGCTCCAGCCGGATTTATTCGGACTGGTTGAGGCAGCAGGACACCTGTCGCGAGACGGGTTCAAGGTATTTCCATACACAACAGAAGACCTAGGTGCCGCCGAGCGGCTGCTTGCAGCAGGCTGCGAAGTATTGATGCCCTGGGGCGCACCGATCGGTTCTGGCCGAGGCCTTAACAATCCGTACGGCTTGAAAACCATGCGCAACTATTTCCCCGGCGTTCCGCTGGTCGTCGATGCCGGTATCGGCGCACCCTCACATGCCGCTGCTGCCATGGAACTTGGCTACGATGCGGTTCTACTCAACACGGCAATTGCAAAGGCTGGCGACCCTCCACGCATGGCTTCTGCGTTCGCCGACGCAATTCGCGCAGGTCGGTCCGCCTATGAGGCCGGCCTCATGGAAATGCGCGATATGGCTGCACCTTCGACACCAGTAGCTGGAACGCCGTTCTTCGATCTAGGTGGCTCGCAATGAGCACAACACTCGATATTTTCTATCCGATCGTGCCCAATTTGGATTGGCTCCGACGGATTGTGCCACTCGGCGTGCGCACAGTGCAGCTGCGACTGAAAGAGGCAACTCCGGACGAAATCGCGCGGCAAATTGATGCCAGCCTAGATCTGTGCGCGCGCCATAACTGCCAACTGATTATTAACGACCATTGGCGCGAAGCACTTAAGGCTGGGGCCAACTACGTGCATCTGGGCCAAGAGGATTTGGCAGCGGCCGACATTTCAGCGCTTAAGGCGAGCGGCGTTCGTTTCGGCCTATCATCGCATAGCTTGGAGGAACTTGATGTCGCCCTCGCAACCAACCCTGATTACATCGCCCTAGGGCCGATCTGGGAGACCAAGCTGAAGGCGATGAAATGGGCTCCGCAGGGGCTTGAGCGCCTGCAGATTTGGCGCAGTCGCATGGGCTCGATCCCACTGGTAGCGATTGCTGGAATCACACTCGAGCGGGCGCCACTTGTAATCGAAGCCGGTGCCGATAGCGCCGCCGTCATCACTGACTTTATAACACATGATGACCCTGACAGACGGGTTGCTGCGTGGGTCGCTTGGGCACACCAAAACACCTTGTCATCAAACTGATATATCTGAGGTGCATATTACGGCAAGATGTAGCTCGCTAGCCGTCTAACTGCTGTGCACTCGCGCAGTGGTTGGGGCGCTATCGGCTACATTGTTCGTGTTGGTAGTCGTTGCCGGAATCGCAATCTGGTGGTGCTAAATGGCCTATCGGCTGAAATTAAAAGAGCCATTGGACGACGGTTTGCGGCGTATCGCTGATGCTCAGATCACGCGCGCTATCGCCCATATGGAAGCCGCAGTTGAACGCACCTCGATCCACGAGACGAGGAAGTGTCTCAAGCGAACACGAGCGCTCTTGCGTTTCTTTCGCCCGACGATCGGCGACACTTCCTTCAAATATCTGAACTCGACGCTGCGTGACATTGGACAATCGCTCTCCGAGCGTCGCGACACCGACGTGATGGTCCAGACCGTCGCTGGTCTGGTACAGTCCGCTGGCTTAAAGCCGACAGCCGCTGCCCAGCTCAACAGGGCCATACTCAAATCTCGCATGAACCAGCTGGGTCTCGGCTGGCAAGCGCACAATTCACAACGGACAATTTCCGATCTGCTCAGCGTGCGCGAGGCGATTGATACCGTGGTGTGCGCGGACGCAGGGGGCACGATTGCGACATCTGGAATAGCACGGTGCCTCGATACCGCCCGCGAGACCTTTGATGCGGCTTTCGAAGACGGCGAAGATGAGGCACTTCACGAGTGGCGAAAAGCCGTGCAGATCCATTGGCGCCACATGCAGCTCGTCTCTACTTCGTGGCTTGCATTCTGCGATGCACGCATTGTAGAAGCACGCACCATTTCCGCGCTCGTCGGCACCTATCGGGATCTGAGTTTACTGTCAGACCATATCACTGGCGATCAAAATGTCGTTCGGACTTCTGAAACTGGGGCGTTGAACCTGAAACCAGCGTTACAGCGCACAGTTACAGATCTTATCGACGCCCAGAAAAAACCGTTGCGCGCCAAAGCCAAACTTCACGGCGAAAGGCTGCTAGCAGAGGGCACAAAAGGCCTATGCCAACGCTTGATGGTCTATTGGACCGCTGCTGCTGAACTTAAAGACGTTGACGCCACCATGTCCGTCTTCAGATCGATCGATTGAGGATCGTTTTCCGGCACCATCCGATCAACAAGCCAACAGCAAATTCCAGTCAGTGCGAACGCCGACATGAACCACTCTTGCCAGAGGCTCCAGCTGGTGGCTCCCATCACGGCAAGCGTCGCAAATGAGGCTAAGGCATAGGGCTGTGCACTTGGCCGTAGTCGCGTTGCAGCGCCGATGGCAGACGCGCCAAGAAGTAGCAACAATGCAGCCCCGATCACTCCAAGTTCGTACCAGACTTGAAGGTATATGTTGTGAGCATGGCGCATGGTCCGCAACGCCACGGGATCACCGATGGCGATTTCATAGGAAGCTCGGTTGTTATCGAGTCGCTCGGTCGCCCCAGCGCCAACCCCGATCAAGGGCGAATTGGAAACTTGGCTTGCGGTGTATTTCCAAATAACGACGCGGGCTCGCGCCGAATAGGGCAGGTGTTCGGAGCGCTGCAGCCGGAGCTCATCGTAAGCGAAATTTGCAAGTGGTACGACCAATGTGACGGCCACGAGCCAGCCCAATCCAACGAGCGCTACGCCAAGTCGTTGCCGAAAGCGTGCGGCTAAAAATACGATAGCGCCCAGCGCAACTGCGAGCGCCGATGTTTCATGCTGCGACTTCACAATTGTCACCATGGCAAGGCCGACAATAGCAGACGCCGCCGCACCGCGCCAAATCCAAGGCACACCACCTGGGCGCAGGGCTGCCAACATCCCTAAGGCTGGCCACATTAAAAAGCTCGCGAGCGCGATGCTGCGATTGTTGAGATACGATGCCAAGTTTAAAATCTCGGCATCGCGAAGCACCATGTGTTTCGGGTTGCGCTGAACAAACGGCAAGTTGTTCAGAAACAAGAGTTTGATCCAATCGTCGCTGAATTCTTCCATCATCAAAAATACCAAACCAATGGTAAGTCCAATGAGAATGGCATTCGCCAGTTTTTGACATCGCTCGTGCGACAGCAGTGCCAGGCCGACCGTGGCCGCCCAACTCACAAGTAGCGTTACAATGCCGATTGCCGCAATGTACACCGTGGTCCGCGGCGTTGCCGCCCAAATGCCGCTCAAAAGCACGTAGGCAGCAAATATGCTCGCTGCAGCAACAATTGGTGGCATGTGCCTCGAAGCGTGGCCCACGTCGACACTGGCAACACTCGCATAGAGAAGCATCACCAGCAAAATGAGGATCGCCAAGGTGGTTCGCGGCGCAATCAGCGCTGTCACCACAGCGATGGCCATAATGGTCCCAACCGTGTTAACGCCTAACAGTCGCCATGTCCGACCGGTATTTGCCGCCAGCATTGGAAATATACCGCCTTTTCACGTTCGCGCTGTGAGTGCCAAATCTAGACAGATTAAGGGTTTGCAACGATTACTGATCGCGATGTGACAACGTCTCTCACCCAAAGCCCACTTGATCCACGCTGCGATTCTGGACGTTATACAGGAGAGCGACGCGTTTACAGCTCCCTACGACAATCGACGATAGCCAACTTCTACGGTGCTCCAGATTGGGATCACTCCGGGATAGCGTTTAAATGAACCAGATGCCGAAAGCGGCAGATTTTGAAGCACAGCCAGCGCATTGGCCGGTCGATCACCCGCGCGTCAAACACGGTCGAGTCGGCGTGTTGCTGCTCAACCTGGGTACTCCTGACGCAACTGATTATTGGTCGATGCGGCGTTATCTCAAGGAATTCTTGTCCGACCGGCGCGTGATCGAAGTGCCGCGGTTGTTATGGTGGCCGTTGCTTAACGGCCTCATTCTGACAACGAGACCCGGTCGCAAGGGGCGCGACTATGCTTCGATCTGGAACAACGAGCGGAACGAAGGTCCGCTCAAGACCACTACAAGATCTCAGGCCGAACGCTTAGCAGACGCCATGCGAGATACCGACAACGTCGTCGTTGATTGGGCTATGCGCTACGCCAATCCAACGACCGAAAGCCGAATCAACGCACTGCAGGAACAAGGCTGCGACCGAATTCTACTTGTACCGCTCTATCCGCACTATGCCGCCGCGACTACGGCAACGGCTGCTGACCAGGCATTTCGAGCGCTCATGAAGATGCGCTGGCAACCCTATGTGCGCGTGGCTCCAGCTTGGGCTGACGATCCGGTCTACATCGACGCTCTTGCCAAATCGATCCGCGGTCATCTTGCAACGCTGGACTTTGAACCCGAAGTGCTGCTCGCAACATTTCACGGGATGCCAAAGAAGTATTTGATGAAAGGCGACCCCTACCACTGCCAATGCCTGAAAACGGGTCGCTTGCTTTGCGATGCGCTCGGCTGGCCAAAGGATCGCTACGTTGTCACCTTCCAATCGCGCTTTGGACGAGATGAGTGGCTGCAGCCGTATACCGATGAAACAGTTGCGGGCCTGGCAAAGAAGGGCGTCAAATCATTGGCAATGATTGCGCCGGGTTTCTCGGCCGATTGTCTCGAAACGCTGGAAGAACTCGACGTTGAAAACCGTGAAATTTTTGTTCACAACGGTGGCGAGAAATTCACTTACGTCCCATGTCTCAACGACAGCGAGGGTGGCATCCGCGTGATCGAACACGTGGTGCGGCGCGAACTGATGGGCTGGATCTAGTCCGACTTTCGCACAGGGCCACGGTCCGCTGCTCGCGCCTATAGAGGTATCTTATCCCCTGGGATGTACGTTGCGAGCGCCAAGGCGTGAACACTCTTCTTCAACTCGGAAGCAAGCAAGTCATTGACCATTCTATGCCGATCGACACGCGATTTGCCAACGAACAGGGCCGACACCACCAAAACACGGAAATGGCTTTCGCCGGTTCCGGGTGAGCCTCGATGTCCAGCGTGCAACTCACTCTCATTGATGATATCGAGGCGTGTCGGCGCCAGTGATGCCATTAGAACCGTGCGCATTCGATCTTCAGCCGACATGAATTCCACCCGTCCTTTTGGCAGTGCGACTTCAGTTAAGTCACGTGACACAGTTTAACAACTTTTGAACCTGGGTCGTGTGTCAACTGCTTGTACACTTGCCCAATCAACATCATAGTCTGCGACCGATGAAACTGACCTCAAAATACTTCGATAGTATCCGCATCACCAAGAAGGGCGCGGAGAAGGCCGAGCGCAAGCCGGCGGTACAGGCGTGCGAATGGAAGGGCTGCGACAAGCCAGGTCCGCACCGCGCGCCAAAGGGTCGCGGCAAGGACGGTGAGTTCTTTCAGTTCTGTGCCGACCACGTCCGCCAATACAATGCCTCATACAATTACTTTGATGGCATGAGCGACAAGGCGGTCGCCGATTTCCAGAAGGGCGCTGCCTATGGTCACCGCCCGACGTGGACTAGTGGCTCGAACGCAGCAACTGCCAGAGCGGAACTTGGCCGCGCCGCCGCCGATGCCCAGCGCTTTGCCGATGCCAGAGCATCTCGAACGCAGAACTTCCATGCGTGGCGTGCAAAGCAGGGCGACGGCGATGCGCCTTCACCCAGCCGACGCGTCAAGCCGCTTGAGAAAAAAGCACTGGATGCCCTGCACTTAACCGAGTCTGCGACCAAAAAAGAGGTCAAAACGCGGTACAAGGATCTCGTCAAACAGCATCATCCAGATGTCAACGGCGGCGACCGGGCATCCGAGGACAAGTTGCGCGAGATCATCCAAGCCTATAACCTTTTGAAACAGGCAGGACTTGGCTGAGTACGACAGTCAGGTCCAGTCAACTTTTGAAACACACCGTGCCGGTGCACCATCGTGCCGGGGTCCATCCAACAATCGAACGCGGACACGACACGATTATGCGCGCCCCTACCCAAGCCGGTATCCCCGGCCTGCCGGACACTAAGTTGTCCGTGCGTGAAGTTTTCGGCATCGACAGCGACATGGAGGTCCCGGCCTATCTGAAGTCGGATGAGCATGTACCTGACTTCGATCCGGACTACCTGTTCAATCGCGACGTGACACTCGCAATCCTGGCAGGCTTCAAACACAATCGCCGCGTCATGATCCAGGGCTACCACGGCACCGGCAAATCGACGCACATTGAGCAGGTCGCGGCGCGGCTGAACTGGCCGTGCGTGCGCGTCAACCTCGACAGTCATGTTAGCCGCATTGATCTGGTCGGCAAGGATGCCATTGTCCTCAAGGACGGTAAGCAGGTCACCGAGTTCAAGGAAGGCATTCTGCCATATTGCCTGCAGTCCAACACGGCGATCGTGTTCGACGAATACGATGCTGGCCGTCCAGACGTTATGTTCGTGATCCAGCGCGTGTTGGAGGTATCCGGCAAGTTGACCCTGCTCGATCAGAGCAAGGTGATCCGCCCCCATCCAAGTTTCAGGTTGTTTGCGACAACCAACACCATCGGCCTCGGCGATACGTCTGGTCTCTACCACGGCACGCAGCAAATCAATCAAGGCCAGATGGATCGTTGGTCGATCGTCTCGACGTTGAATTATCTGCCGCACGATGACGAAGCCAAGATTGTGCTCGC